>NZ_AP024484.1:1207500-1807500 GCF_017347605.1 Prevotella herbatica | reverse complement strand
CAAAGAATGTGCTATATTCTCTGCACCTTGGGGAGTAATCTCAAATTCAAATATATCGTGAGGCACAAGTTCCTTCACATTTGTCTCTGTCTCACAATATGTGCATGAAGCCTTTGTTACTGGTGAAATAAAATTATTACCACAGTTTTCGCATGAGTAAAGGCTTGCAGGTCGGTCATAATCTACACCAATATGGCGCAATGGTTCATGGCATTTAGGACAAACCAACTGTCCACCTAAATTATAAGTACTTTCTGCAGAAATATTGGCACAAGCAAAATGATGAATCATCTGTTCGATGTGCAATTCTGAGCTACCACATTTAGGACAAGTTTCATAATAAAGTAGATGAGAGTGTTGGCACTTAGGGCAAAGATGTATTTTGTTTACGAAACGCAAAGGACGAAAAGTACCTTTCTCATAACTGATTTGTTCAAAAGAGAAGTGTTCACGTAAATGATAATATCCTAGATTATGGAATAATTCAAGTAAAGGATACGAATAGCCAGTCGCCGATTTCTCAACGAGTTCTGGTTTCATTATTAAATCATTGCGTGATAACTTGTATCTGTATATTCGCAGAAATATATCACTAGAGGTCTTTATTAGCTCATCTTCAGGTATTATTCCCCTTTCCTTAGTATTTCTGATAATGTCTTCTATCTTTGTAGCAACCTCAGATGTTGTTGGGTTATCAATAAAGTCATCAATTACGTAATCGTGCAATCCTAACTTTCCTTTTAGCCGTTTACTGACAAAAAGCGGCTGATATGAAGTTTCGTTGCATGTCACCGGATTGATACGCTTCAATACCGCTTTCACTAAATGACTATTAGTCATGCTAATATAAACGGCATCAAAGGCACCGTAATAAAAATATGACTTATCTGAGAAATCAACAAGTTTTGTTATTATCGCAATCTTGCGACCATAAGAATTTGTATATATTCGAAATCCATCAACATTCATTATTTATTCCTTTAGTATGACAACTTTACTTTTGCACTTTCGTATTTACTTTCCCCGCAGGTTTATAGGGTACAGAACCACCATCGCCTGTGAATATAAACTGTCTATCACTGAATGGTTGTTTTTTACTTTTCAATCTATTGACACGAACTCTAACTGGGAGATTATCATTCAATACCCAATAAGGCACAACTTGCCCCTTATCAAAATTCAAATATGCAATTACCGCATCAATATCATGTGAAAAGTTACTCAAAAGATGTTTTGGAATATCCTCCACACGCAGTCCTAGCAATTTAACATGGGCTTTAAGTATTATATCTCGATTGACAATCACTTCAACATCACTTGCCTTACTGATGTAATCCACCTTGTCACTAGGTACATAAACCATTACTCCAAGATTAGCTATACCATAATTGGAATACTGCATAGACATAACCTCCTCTGTCTTGAACAAAACAGTATTTGCAGGGATTTTTATATCAGTGATAATACCACTATCTGGCGCACAGGCATATAGAACCAATGATCCGTTATATCTTTTACCTTCTGGAGAATAAGGCATACCGGCGCGGTCACGGTCATATCCACTACCATGAATATATTGTCTTGTGTTACCTATAGATTTTACATATATAGCAACTGTAGCAAGCTGCTTTTTTATCTCTGTCTTGGTTTCCTCTATCTGAGCTTTCAAATTGTTTTGCGCTGCATTATCGGTAAGGCCATAAAATACATCGCTACTTTCACTTCTCATCTGCTTTTGCAGTTCATGCAGTTTTGTTCTTAATACAGGAATTTGCTGTTTTGCCAACTGTGCTTGTAATTTCATGTCAGCAGCTTCTTTTATAACAGCTGGGCGATGATTCACGTCATATTGACCAATAATATTGTTCAGTAGAACATAAGAATAAAGAGTATCCCCTGGATTCACATGTTCTCCTACTTTCTTATGAAGTCGCAACACATAAATATCGTCCAAAGCCCTTACATGGTTTTGATCTATTTTTATGTATCCGTCATATTGAGCATACATAATTCTATTAACAACATAAATACCAAGTAATATTAAAAGAAACAAAAAGAAGCACGAAAAAACAAGCTGTTGTTTAGCCAGTTTAGTTTTCTGGTAACGAAGCATTTCACGAGCATCTTCCTGCTGCGGTTCAGTATCGTAGTTAAAGCCGTTCATAGGTCTACCTCCCTTGTCAAATATTTTACATCTGCTCCTATCGTCTTCTCAATATTTATCAATGCCATCTGTCGGTTCAGCATCAAGTGGCAAAGACGTTCCGTTCCTTTAAGCAATTGGTTATATTCCTGCATCCTGACGATATAATTATATCCATTCTGATTTTGAGCATACGCTTTTTTACGAATTTCAACATACTTTTTTAGCTGCCTCATATGAATCGCCTCCACGCTGACCGATTGATTCAGCTTATCAATAATATTGAGTTGTTGAAGACATATACTTCTCAGTTGTTCATTATCTGTAGTACGCTGTAATTCCAACAATGCACTCTGGACATCAATGGAATGCTTCTTGCTTTTTGTCTGATTCCAAAGAGGTATAGTAAATCTTACTCCTAAGTCTAGATTCTTGCTAAGCCTGTCTTTACTAGTCCAATAAGAAGACACCCTAAAGAATGGTGTCAATTTTGTTGTAGAGAGATAATTTGTAAGCTGTTTCCGATTTTCAAGCATCTTTTGGTTAGCTGTTATTATCTTTGAGCCCATATTGTCTTTGACAAGATTCATCAAAGCCAATGTATCAACAACAAGCATCGTTGGTTTAATTATAAACAGAGGCTGCTTATCAAGAGCTTCCGCATTATATGTTTGTGAAAGTTGATATTCCAAATCGATCTTCTCATTCATCAAATCCATCGTCTGATCAGTAGCCACCCTATCTTGTTCAAGCATAAGTTGTGATGCCTCATTTAATATATCCAGATTTTTCAACCTATGAGTCATAGTCACAGCCAAATAGTAATTATACATTTCTATTATTTTATTCTGGCTATCGTCAAAAACATTTTCATTTTGTTTTTTGAACTGTTGCAGTCTGTCAACCTCATTTCCATAAAGTATCTGTTTGGTTTTAGCTTCTTTCTGATAAAATTTGCTATTAATCAAATCCCATCCAATTTCAGCTTGAGCCTTTGCCTTATAAGACGACACATCATCATCATCACTGATATGAAAAGAGTTGTCTAAGCGACCATAAGCCTGTCCAGTAACTTCTAATCCATTATTCAGCAGTAATGATTTAACATCTTGATTGTTTTTAACTTTATAAAGTGAGTCAAGAATGGTGTTATAATTTGAAATATCTCTTGCGGCAGCATAAGGCGACATAATAACCTTAGCATTGTTAAACAGATGTTCTAGTTCATTGAAACGTTCATTGAAATGCTTTAACACATCTTTGTTTTTTAGATTTTTATAAACCAGCATCTTTGGTCTGTATCCATTATGATTGTCCATCTGACCATAGATAGCCATTTGGGGCAGACATAATAGTAGCATGACAGTAAACAATTTATTCAAGGTACTATTCATTTACTCAATTCAATTTTAGGAAAGATCAACTTGGGAACATTTAATATAAATATTCCCGAGTTGGTCTTTTATGATAAAAGGAGATTATTCTACTAACTTGAAGACTTGCAGACAATCACGTCCGTAAGCCACATAGATATAACCATCAGCTAAAGTTACATAGTTGGCAGATTTAACCATCTTTCGTTGAGCAATAACTTTATGAGTTGTCTTGTCAAGGATAATAAGGCCATAAGAACCATAAGCAAGATAGATATATTTGCTATCAAAGGCAACACCGTTACAATAAGCCTTATAAACACCCTTAGAAGTGGTTATTTTTTCTGGTTGGTAGCTCCATGATAACGTACCATTCTCAAACACCTTTAATCCGTCACGACCTGTACATAAGTAAAGTTTGCTGCCATCAGCAAGGACGACATTCTTACCATTATTTGGTTGAATATCTGCAGCATTAGTTATCTCGGTTAAAGGCTTTGCTAATTTATAATCAGAAGTTGCATAAGTCTGAACATTAGCTTTTATAGCTTCATCGGAATTATGTGCCTGTGTTGCAAGATAAGCTGTTACCATTGTGTTACCATTGATATCAATGAACTTAGCCTTGCCAGGAAGTTTAGTCACACTTTCAGGAACAAGCGTGGCAGCATCATATACACGATAACCTGAAGTTGTCATCACCTCAATATGACTTCCGTTTATAGCAACGCTATTACCATCACCGTCAACAGTTGTATCCTTGTCAATTGTTGCATATTTCTTATACCCTTTAAGACAAACTATGTTTAAAGGCTTTTCTGTTCCCTTTTCTGTAACAGAATCCTTAGTATTCATTAATCCATCGCTTGTCAAATCAATATAGGCTATAATACCACCCTTTTTATTTGAGTTGCCGACAGCATAAACACGTCCGTATGTTCCAACGTTGGGATTAATCGCTAACGAGTTATAATCAAGCTCATTATTATGGTCACGAATAAACTGTAATAGCTGTGTCTTGTCGTTGGCAGTCTTCAAAACTTCAAGACATCCACTTTGACCAGTTCCTCTCTGATGATAAGAAACATAAACATTTCCTTTGTATGCCTTAACACATGTGGCAGAAATATCATGAGTATGATCATTGTTTACCTCGGCAATAACATCTATTGTTGGCGCGGTTGGATCAGTCGTAGGTATTGATGGATCAGGATTATAACCAGGGTTGCAATCCGTCTTTGCAATCTTTATGTTTCCTGGGATTTTAGATTCATCCTGAATATTAACAACGGTACCTCCATCAAAAGAGAATTCGTCAAATGCCATCGCAATCTCGTCATTATTATTAACAAGACGAGCAAAAGAAGCACAGTCTACAGCTATTGTAGATCCACTACCTGGAGTCTGAAATAAATACACACGTTGAACGTCTCCGCCTGCATTCCAAATCATCTTTGCGGCCTTTATGACAGCAATTGCTTTGTCGCCTTCTAGAACGAATTTTGCATCATTGCCATTATTAAGGTTAGTATATGTTCCAGCACAGTTAATATAAGCACCATTTTCTAACTGTATTGTACTCGCAGCACACTGATAAAGACTTGCACATTCCACATAATTTGCATAAAGCACAACATTGTTGCTATTAAGTCTTAATTCACCAGGGGTCTTAATAGAGCAATCACTGACAAATTTACAACTGTTTTGCAATGTAATAGCTGGAGCCGTAAACGAGCCTCCAACGTGGATGTTACCATCTAGTTGTAATGCGGCATCAGCAACTGTAACATTTCCAACGACGTTTACACGTTCATTTTGGTTTGATTCCCATCCTTTAGTATTTAGGTAACCACCAACATATACCTTGCCTTCACATTTGAATGTTTGTGTAGGAATATCCAAACTACCGGCATTATAGAGAGTCTCATTACCGCCAATGTAGAATTTACTGGCAGTAGTTGTCAGTGTGCCATAATTATAGATAGTAGTACCTTGATTATTCAACAAGGTTCCTTCACCATGGTTTAGATTTAAAGAACCACCTTTCAAAATATAGATTGTACCAGAGCCCCAAACATTATCAAGTGTCATATCTCCGGAAATGTAATAAGTTCTATTATCAAGCCCAAGCCCCCCATTATATGTTTTGCCAGAAGCTAAATAAACAGAATTACTAGTTGTTGAAACGTTTCCATAACTGACAACCTTTGTAAAATCAGCAGCATCATTTGGAACAGATGGTGCTGATGGCATGTCAGTAATCAAACCAAGAGATAGTGTTGTGTAATCCACAGCACGAGTTCCAGGTGACTTAAAATTAAGCACCAAATCAGATAATGAAGAACCAGACGAAGCATCCACTGACAATCCTGTGACGGATGGATTAAGAATCTCTTCATTTACTGAGTCATCATTAGAACATGAGGTGAAGCCCAATATGGCCACACCTACTAAAAGCAATTTAAAGTTCTGCATTTGTAAAATTATTAGTCTAAGAAATCTATCGTTATTATATACTCCGAAATTTAGTCGTGCTACAATGTTAAGAAAAAAATAGATAAGGTATACTAATTTGCATTACATATTAACACTTGTGAGTCTTATTTTTGCATAGATTAACATTGCAACACGTGAAAATGAATTAAAACAACGGTTGTGTTTGCTTAATAATAACAAAGAATAATAGTAAAGAGATCATATACATGTCTATTATATTTACTATTATACATCAAGCACATACACATTTTAAATATAAATATAATAATATTGAAGACCTTGATTTTATGCACCAATAAAAATAGCGAACATCACTATTTGCGAACTTTAGCATCGAAATAAAATGTCAACAGAATTGTGATATAATAAATCACATGATAATGAAAAAGGAAATCAAAAATTCTATAAAGATACCATTTGATATTTGTTTATGAATCTTTTAAACGAAGTTAAAATATTTTCTTACAATACTTAAATGGTTTCCACACATTGAGATTACGAATTATACGTGTTACAGCATGTTTGTAATCCTGTGGATAGAAAAAAGTAAGAACATAACGGCGATGCCTATAAACAATATTATGTGAATGATAGCAATAACCAGCATAACTATTTAAGTTTCCTGATGATATAGACTCTTTGAAAACATCTGTGGACGCTCTTACATATAAAATCTTTAATTCCAAGACCATATTTATGTCGTTGGTATGATATCCAAATCTTACACAGCAAGTTCCGTCATCACAGCTTTCTTGGCTAAAAAAAGAAGGATATTGGAAACTGCATCCCATATCAGGATCAATATAGGTCTTGAATTCAGCATAATTCATTTCTTCCTTAAATATATCCTTGAAGTTTCTTTCGTCTTTTCTTGGCGTATTTATAGCAAAACAAGCGGTGATGAATATTACAAGAGCAAGAAGTATCTTTTTCATCTTTAGTTATAATATACCAGTTTGAGTATCTTTGTTTTTCATTTTTCTTTGTATGTCTTGAAATCTTTTACCATGACTTAATTTCCATGCAAAGTTTACGGTTAACATATTTCCGTTATCACGGCTATGCATTATCATAGACTTCTTAATGTATTTATCCACAAGTTCTGCATGGTTTATCTTTGGATTATTTTGAAATGGGTGTTGCAAGTATATTGATAAGTCACAGTTACCAATATGATATGAACATACGATATCTGTTGTGCCAGCATCTTTGTTCCATGTTTCGCCTTCCATAAACTTCCAACCGTTATCTGCATTTGCTGTAATTGTGAAAGCCCCCAAATAAAACTGTATGCGCCCTCCCATATTATACGAAGTGAGCACATGCGTGTAGTTCTCTCCATAATTAAAGAAACGATATACCCCAGCGTATGCAGAAAGTGAAATAACATTTTGAATTATGTCATACCTTGTTGAGTTTTGCAAGATAAGCATATTGATAGCATGCTGATTTTTCTGTGTATAAAGAAATTGGTTATCTTCTGTTCTGGTATAATATGCTAAATTTGGATTTGAGTTCAATCTATATTCAATATCTGTTTTGCTGTTAAATCCTTTTGTGCTATATGCCAGTCTTAAGGTATGAGTAGTAACTCTGTTTGGTTCAAGATTTGAATTTCCAACTGTCCATTCTCTACTATTCTCGCGTATTTTAGTATCACTGATCATTGCTATTTTAGATATATGCTCATAAATCTCAAAGCTATAATTCATAACCAAGTTTTTGTTTAGCGAATAACTTATCGTAGCTTTTGGACGCATCAGCCAATAGTTATAGCCGTTTTCCCCTTGATTATATCTTTGATTTGAAATTCCAAACCCTCCCACATATCCCAATTTATTCCAATGTCCTTTCAGTTCTCCGAAAATATATGTTCCATAGTTGTGCATTCTGTTTGTAGTATCTACACTGCCACCATATTTGTTTTTGGTGTATTTTATATTATTGCGTATTCCTGCAGATACCGTGACAGGATTTAATATATTTTCATATATTGCCTCAGACATCATAGACCAAGTATTTCCGTTTGTGGTATATTCATAAGGGCTACCTTCGTCGTTGTAGTTGTACTCATTTGTAGAAATAGCAGTACCAACAAAATTTGCTGTGACGTTTTGATGATTACCAAGCTTATGAAAGAAATAAATATCAAGGGCTGGTGACTTTACGTTTCCATTGTTTCTTGTTTCAGATATATATTCGTTTACGTTGTCAGTTATAAGTCTTTTGTTATAGTCTCCGGGCGTATGCTCAAAATTAGCCGACAATGATGTCTGGAAAACATATGAAGCAGAATCAGCGAGGTTGTATTTTAGTTCAAATGTATGTTCTATATTACGCGAACGTGAATCGATATCATCGCGTGAAATGATGTAGTTTGAACCATCATTAAGCGTATATTGGGCTTTTTCATCATATATGTTTCCTCTAAAATCATTATATGATAAATTATAAGTCAGTCCCAGTTCTGAATTTTTATGGTTAATCTTTGCGTAACCGCTATAGTTACCGCTTCTTGCAGTTAAAGATTGCATCATATCTGTACCAAACGTGTAGCCAGACTCATCACGCCGTGTGACAATGTTGATGACGTAAGCAACTCCTTCCCCATATCTAACTCCTGGTTTATCAATAAAATCTATGCTTATTATATCCACTGGATTAACAGCCAGCATATCTTCTTTTGCCGCAATAACGTTGTTTATGCGTATTTGTACGTCTCCCTGATTGCCTAAGGCTGTTATTGAATGTTTTGTCTCGTCAATTCTTATATATGGAAGTCCTATTTTACCAAGCATGCTGTATCCATTAGTCGCAGCTTTTCGTTGTGATTCTGTTGGTATGATAATCATTCCGTTAGCTTTGTTCACAATTCTGGAAGCGTTAACGGTTACTTCGTTCAGATTGATTTCTTTTGTGTTTTGCGCATTCAGAATATTAAAAGAGAATGCAAACATAATCAAAAAACAAGTTTTTTTCATCTTTGCGTTTTAAATTTTCACACAAAGATATTAAAATGCTAAAAAAAAGAATTGAAAACAACCTGACATCTGTCTGACATTTTATTTTATCTAAATGTCAGAATCATTTAATTACTTGAATCACTGGTAATTAATCGTTAACGCTAAGTATGTAGTCTTTGCCTCTTTCAGATATAATTTTAAGGTTTCCTCTAGTCTGTATTATTGGCTTTATACGCCTCACCAACGTATATAAGGTCTCACTGGCATCTGGTTTCTTTGGCCATAATTCATCACAAATCTGTTTTTTGGAGAGTTTATGATTTGTTGATGAGAAAAACATCATCATTAGTTTTTCCTGCATTGGAGTCATAAAAACAGGCGCCTTACTTAGATCATAAAAAGAATTTTCATCTTCCGAATACACCATATTGCCTAAAACAATTACGCCCTTATACTTTCTTCTGAAATACCATATCGACGATGCCGCCCACAAAATACCGATTATTAGTATTGAAGCAGGTAGCCGCTGGTCAGACAATCCCATAATGTCGGCTGCAGAACAATTGGCATAACTTTGAAATTCAACCGAATACTGTTGTGAGTTCCATTTTATTTTTCTGCTGCAAATTACATTACCCTTGTTGTTACAGGCATAATATAGAAATGAACGATTTCTCAATGCATCTATTTTCAGGTGTTGACGATAATTGATTATCGTATCAGGAGTTATATATCCATTTTCTTTTTGGGATATTGTTTGGCTCAAGGCTTGATTCATGTCTTGGATTATTGAATCCTTGGTTACCTTGTAGTTGTGCATACTAGATAATGCCGCACAAACTACGAATATCATAAATATGATAACAGAATGGAATGGTTTCATCTTGTTGCTTGTTTCACTCATAATTGATATAGACTTATCTGTAGACAGGTATAAGGATGAACGCCCATTGCCTACTTTGTTTTTGCAAAGTTATAATAAAATATTGATCTTTCTAACTAATGTGGCAACATTTATAATTAATTTATCATTACATAAATAGATAAGTAAAAGTATGATTTACATTTTTTTCTAAACAAGATTCTTATAATAAAAAAAATGCAATAGGCGAGTATATATCATATGTATTAATTATTACTAATGCCACTTCAAGTGTATTAGCTTTTAGTATAACGTATGATATAATAAATATTTTGCCTGAGATTTCTCATTGACGATTTGAATTTTGTACATTTAAGCTATCTTCTCTGCGTTTTTCGTGTTTTTTAGCTACGAAGCTACGGCATTTCTCGCAAAGCCTATAAACAGGGGGGCTGGCAAAACGTAGCTAGGTCTATTTAGCTTCGACGAGCTACGTTTCAGCTACGTCATCCATTTCTGCTTATATTATGTACGTGTAGGTACGCGCGCACTTAGGGTTTTGAAAAATATAAGTATCGAAGTGTCAACTTAATGATTATCAATATTTTATCGACGAATTCGACTAAATGAAGTGACGGTGAATTGACAGTAAAATATCGAGTTCCTCATGCGTTTCTATATAGAAACGCAACTAATTCCATATAGAAATGCAAACGTTTCTACGATGTTTTACCTCCTATTGCTTCGCAAAACGCAATGCAATATAACGTCAAACGGATTGCAAAACATCGTAAACGCATCGAAATTCTTCGTAAAGTGTAATTCAATACGATAAAAATTTTCGCCCATATTTTACCGACGGATAACCGTCGCTTTATTCGAACCGAAAAGATGTCTAACAAATTGATGCTCAACGGATAGACACTTCGACACTTGTTTTTACGAATAACTCTGAGTGTGCGCATGCGTGAGCACGTGTATTATGATGTGCAACACTCTTGTAATTATAACTTTGGCTAACAGCTCAAACAAAATCTGATTGCATGGACAAAATTTTTGCAGTATCTTTGCCGAGAATTCAGCGGAATTCAGCAGAACATTTAAACAAGCTTGAAAATTCTGTTTTCGTTTACTGAATCTATTTATACATCCTCAGTTCCTCAGATACAGCTAACGTTTCTTTGACAAATTCACTTATAGAATACATTCCATCCTTAAAACGACATAAGTTGACGTAGCTAGAACGTAGCTCATCGAAGCTAAATGAACTTAGCTACGTTTCGCCAGCCCCCCTGTTTATAGGCTTTGCGAGAAATGCCGTAGCTTCGTAGCTAAAAAACACGAAAAACGCAGAGAAGATAGCTTAAATGTACAAAATTCAAATCGTCAATGAGAAATCTAGGTTCAAACAGTAATTATCATACGTTATACTAAAAGCTAATCATTTTAAGTGGGCACGAGTGATAAATTACACATCTTTTGCAACAGTAAGTCACTTCCAGAAGAAAGATGCAGGTCCATTTTTATTAAGCACAACTCATGTATTACTTAAATAGAACATTTACACAATGTCGTTATATAAAAAACTGATTCTTCAATCTCACGACCAAAGAATCAGGAATGCTAAAAACTAACTTAACATTAAAACCTATCAAATAACTAATTACTTATTACTTAATGTAGCATACAAGCCAATACATGCACCAATAAAACCACCACTCTGATGAGTACTCAAGTTGACTGCGTCAACTCCACTCGCCAATAGTTTCCATGCACCATTACCTGCCGCATAGTAAAAACTATAGTAACGACCATCACCTTCTACTTTAAGACGCAACGGCTGTTGTGATTCGCTATTATCAAGAGTTGCAGAAGCAACTGTGACATTTGTTCTTTCTGACCTTTTCAATGTAACAACAGACTTTCCATCACGCATAGTCTTTCCAAATACAAAATTGTATTCCTCGTTCTGCAACAATACCAATCCAGCAAGCTGATGTTCGTCAGACGGATTGAAGGTAAGTTCTGTCTCTGCTGTGAATGTATTATGCTGTTGACGTACAAAGATTGCGGAAGGAGATTCTGGTTGACTTATGTTAACCGCTTTAGCGTTAATCTCTAATCCACCATCTGTGAACTTATAGAAATCAGAAGGATTTCTTAAGAATATCCAACGATTGTCCAATGTGCCATCTTTGAAGTTATCAGTATATGTAAAATTACCTGTCATATGATTGACATCAGCTACATTATATTTCTTCTGCCAGTCTGTTTTTGATAATACGGTAGGCACAGCTTTACCTTTCTCTAAAATCTCTGGCCATCCGTTCTTCCATGTAACTGGCAATAAATATGTATCACGTCCTGTGTTGTAGAAATCATCTTGGTAAGGGCGACAACCTAAAAACACAGCCCACCAGTCTCCACTCTTACTCTGTACAATGTCAGCATGACCAGTACTTGTAACTATGTCAGGGCGCTTAGGATCTAGACCTGTACGCTGAGTAAGGATTGGATTGTTTGGACATTCTATCCATGGTCCCATAGGATTAGTCGCACGGAATATAACCTCACTATGCCAATCACACGTACCACCCTCAGCACACATCAGATAATAATACTTACCTACACGGAAAAGATGAGGACCTTCTATCCATATAGGATTTTTCTGAACATGAGTTCCTCCACGCACAATCTGAGTATGATTACCAATGATACTATCGCCATTGACATCAAACTTGAATATTCGTATAGCACGTTGTCCTTCATAATCAGCTCCACCGTCAACAGGAGCATTGTGGACGATATATCCCTGCCCGTTTTTATCGAAGAAGAAAGAAGGATCTATTCCGTTAACTTTTGGTAAATAGATAGGCTCACTCCAACCTTTTGAAGGATCTTTTGTTTTTACGAAAAAGTTACCAGCACCAACATTAGTTGTTATCATATAAAAAGTCTTATTCTTCTGATTATATGATATTGCAGGTGCGAATATACCACCACTTATACGCTGATGTGTAAGTGGAAGTTGCGACTTACGATCAAGTACATGTCCTAATGGTTTCCAATTTACCAAGTCCTTACTTGTTGACAAAGGCACACCTGGATAAAACGAAAATGAAGAATTTACAAGATAAAATGTATCACCAACCCTGCATATAGACGGATCAGGATAGAAACCAGCTAGAATTGGATTATAGAATTGCTTACTGTTATCAATACTCTTATTGAATCGAGTATCATTACCTTTATAACTGAAACTCTTAAATGTGGCAGTTTGAGCATTAGAAGACAGACTCAACGCTGCCAGCATTGCAGCTAATATTGTTTTTACTATCATAATTATTTAAACAGATAATTTATTAAATCATGTCTGCAAAGTTATTATTTTTACGATATAATAGCATGAATTTATGTATCATAGACTTTTCTGAATGTATCAAATTCACTAAAAGCATCATGTCATAACAATTTGACATTAAGCAAATAAATATTTATTAATACATTATTGTTAATATTATAGAGTTACTATTAAAAAGCACATCACAAAATATATTTTCAATCATTACGACTGTTGTCACCACTCTCATAGAGTGAACTAACATTTGTAATTAAAAGAAGAATATCACTCTATATAAATAAAAATGACGTCCGATATTTGTCGGACGCCATTTATTATTATAAAGCCTTACAATATTATTTTCCAGCTAATCCATCTGCAAAACCTGCATAAGCCGGTTTGCGTACAAAGTCCTTATTCCAAATACCTATTGGTTCGTTAGGACGCCATCCGCTACCTGCAGGGCTATCAGTCTGAGACCATAACGTAATGCCATAGCGCTGAGCAACAGGGATATTATCAAAGTATGCCTTGATAATGAAGTTGTAATAAGCCTTCTGGGCATTCTGTTCTTCCTCAGTATTCACACTATCAGTAGTAAGTGTTTTATCAGCTGCGTCAGCCAATCCCATATCAAGTTCTGAGATTTTGATGAGTTTGCCAGTTGCAGCAAGCAACTTGAACTGATTAACGACAGCATCTTCATTCTGCTTCTGAGTAGTAGGATTAAGAGAACAAGTAACGTGCATCTGAGTTCCGATACCATCGATCTTTGTAACACCGTCACTCTCCCAGTACTTAATCATATCAATTAATCCCAGACACTTGGCATTGTTTTGGGTTGCTGACTCTAGACCATAATCATTGATAAACAATTTAAGATCTGAAGGTCCATACTTACGAGCAAGCGCAACAACTGTACGTGCATAATCTTTACCAAGATAATCCTGCCAGAAGAAGTTTGTCTTTGCACTACCATCACGTCCTGCAGTTTTAAGTTCTGTAGGAACATGATCACTCATAGGTTCGTTTACTGCATCAAAAGCCTTAACTTTACCGTCACAAGCTGTCATCATACCACCAATCCACTTATCAAGTACTTTATTGAGTGAGTCCTTAGCAGCTTCTTCTCCTCCGGAGTTAGCAGACTCTTCCTTATCACGAATAATTGACAATTGTTTAAGCCATGAAGGGAAGGTCCAATTACTAACATTATCGTCCTCAAAATCGGAATTTAATATAAGATTTTTATCTGTTCCCTTCTCAACAAGTGATATGTCATCTATACAAAAATCACCTTTTAAGAAACCAAATTCAAAATTTAATTTTTCTATAGGCTGTGATGCTTTGAACTCCAAGGACACTTCGTTCCAAGCTTTCGTAAGTTGAAAACCACTAAGATATTGTGTTCCTTTTTCACAACTAGGCCAAAAATAGAGCTGAACAGGATCTCCCGAAGCCCATTCTTCAGCATTAATTTTACCCTTAAGCTTTATAACATAAGTTTTGTCAACAACCAAAGGATTAGAAAGGGCGTATGTTACTGATGCATCCCAAGCATTCTTACCAGAACTTGTAGATGTTACATGCAAGAAATAGTTAGGTGGAGCAAGTAAGCTCTTTAAATAAGTGACATTCTGTTGAGAATGCCAACAAAGTGTGTGACCATAGATTGTCAATCCAGCCTCAGCAGACTTATTTACAAGGTCTTTTACTGTTGAAAAGTTCATTGTTCCATCATCGCCAACAACTGAGGCAAACTTCATGGCATTACCAGGAGTAAACTCATCAAAGTTCTCATTGGTAACAGTCCATGCCCTTTTATGGCCAAGATAGTCGGCTGCACTGACACCAGTACCCAACTTAAAATTAGGATTAGCGTTACGGTCTACATATGTCTTCAGCTTATTATAGCCATTTAGATAGTCATACTGACCTGTTATTCCAGGCTCCTTAGGAGCCTGGCTAAACATATCATTGTCAGTACAACCACATAACAGCACTGCAGCAGCTGCAAATGAAATTATCTTGTTGTATTTCATAATTAAGATTATTTGAAATTAAATGTTTCATACTTACTCTGGCGATCACGCATTATCAAAGACTCCTTTGTTGAGATCTTTTTATAGCGTGCTTCAGTACCATAGTTGTATTTAAATGTAGCATCATAAGTAAGGTCAATAAGGTCACGATCTGTATTATTCCATGCCTTTATTGCACCATGATATGTCCACTTACCAGTACCAGTAACTGCAAAATCAGCATCATTAGAACTCAATGTACAGTTGCCTGCATCATCAAATGTAAGAACCAAGTTACGTATTATCTCAACCTCAACATCTTTTCCATTACTATCCTTTTGAGTCACAGTAGTAGTGATAGGATATGTGCATTGCTTTAAAGATGTTGTAGCAAGATAGCGCAAATCATATTTCTCAACGTATTGAGGTTCACGAGTAACAGTTGTCTTTACACCATTATAGTCAATATTATCAGTACCATGACTCAACCAACAACCAGTGTATGGATTCTTATATTTTACTGCGTAAAGAGTATAATTCTTTGTTGCAAGAATAGAATCACTACCTGCACTCACAATTTTCAAAGGCAAAACATAGTTTAATGCTGTTGACTTAGAATCATTAAAGAAAGCATCTGTAAGATGTACCTTTATGCATCCCATGATTTGTCCCTTGCTAATTGTTAGTTCATTAGAGCTCAACTGATAATACTCTTTTGGTAGAGCCAATATTGAATGACCATCCTCAAAAGTCTTTCCTGTACAAAGAGATTCATCTACAGCTATTGAAACCTTACGATCAACCTTATTTTTCTCAACACCGCCAAGAGTAACGTAAACTTCAAAATCATGGGCATTGTCTAGGTCTGTAGAATATACATCCTCACCTAATGTTATTGTACGCACAGGACTCTGCTTAGCAAAATAAACTGTCTGGTAATCAAAGTCACCGAAATCCTTGTCGCCATTCTCGCATGAAGAAGTCATGAAAGCTGCAGAAACGGCAAGCATAGACAGAATTATATGTTTAATTTTCATATTAAATAGCATTTTTATAATTGTTTATTTTAATTCCCAGCCCTTATTCTGCTGAAGTTGATCATACTTTAGAACTTCGGTATATGGAATCGGACCATAGTTCATGTAATCCTTATAGTCGCGAGTTTCAACATCAACAGGAGAATAAGTGTGTTTTGCGGAATTAATACTCATACCCATTGCTTTTTCTGTAAGAGGAGCATTCCAACGACGTAAATCCCAAAAGCGGAAGCCTTCGAAAGAAAGTTCTATACGACGCTCATTATGAATCAACTGACGCATCTTATCCTTGTCTGTTTTTATTGATTCAAGATAATCATTACCTACACCAGCGCGATTATGAAGAGCAGCAATGATATCATACGCAGAATATCCATGTCCGCCGTTTCCTGTTGGTCCCCAAGCCTCATTTGCAGCCTCTGCATAGTTAAGGAAGATCTCTGTGAAACGTATTCTCGGAGTATAGTGCATCTGCTTTGATGTCGCTGTTGGGTCCAAGTTTACATCCTGGCGCAGCAATTTACGAAGATAGTAACCAGTACGTGTACTGCTACCGCTAAAGTGGTTGATACCATCTTTATTTAGCTTAGTATTATCCTTAGTGTCAGTTGCGTCTGCTGCAGTATTGATTGCTGTGTTATTTACACCAACCTGTCCACCATTAAATACAACATAAGCAGCGAGTCTAGGATCGCGGTTTGCATAAGGAATTGTATCACTGTAAATAGTTGACACAGTGATAGGATATCCGTTCTTATCTGGGAATGCATTTACGAAATTCTGTGTAGGATTTATCAACCCTTTACCATAAAGAGAAGGAGGAAAATTGTTAGTTTCCAAATCATTGTTTGAGCTTTTCTCACCACGCCACAATACTTCTTTTGGACATTCACCATTAGCAAGACCATCAATTTCCTTGTTATTTGAATACCATGTCCATCCATTCTTGTCCATACCACTTACACCACCGATACGGTCTAACACCTGTGCGGAATAGTTTGCAGCATCTTCCCATTTAGCACCTGAAGCCTGAAATGCAGGACTCGCTGCAAGAAGGGCTGCCTTTGAACGGAATGCCTCAACAATAGCTCCATTCATTCTGCCATTAAATATAGAACCAAATACGCGGTTGTACTGACCTGTTGATGCACCCTTATACTTTGTTGGTATCTGAGCATCAGAAGAAATGTCTGCGTAATTTGTAGGAAGTAATTCTAAAGCCTTCTGACAATCGTCATAAATAGCTTTCATACATTCAGCGAATGTATTACGAGGAATATTAAATTCTGAATTTACATCCTCAGAAGCAGTTACGATTGGCACACCGAGCAAGTTACCCTGTTCGTCATATCCACCATGAGCCTGAAGCAAATAATACATGAACATAGCACGCATACCATAAGCCTCACCCATTTCTCTGTCCTTGAACATTCCAGCAGCAACCTCGTCGTTAGCCCAATGCACTTTGTCTGCCTTACTCAAGAAAAGGTTGACATAAGTTATACCAGCACGACAATCACGCCAACGTTCTGTAGGATTGCTATCAGAAGTCCAACTGCCTGAAGCTATCTTTCGATAGTTATTTGCAGGATCATTGCTTACGGCATCGTCTGTACCCACTTCACTGAAAGGGAAAGAACCGCAAGGAATACGTGTATAGGCATTACCGAGTACACCCTCAGCATATCCAGCATTATTATACATATAATCCAAACCAAGATTATTCTCAATAGCCGGTTCAAAGAGGTCATCACACGAGGTGAAAGCCAAAGCTGCAACCGTTAGAGTCAATATATTTAAAATCTTTTTCATGATTTTCAAGTCTTTAGAAATTAACCTTTAAGCCAAGATTGTAACTGCGACATTGTGGTGCAGAACCAACATTTGTCTCCATGTACTTACGTTCTTTAGCAATAGTGAGTAAGTCGCTACCATATACATATACGGAGAGACTATGAACAAATGAACCTTTGAAGAGACTAGATGGTAAATCATAAGTAATCTGAACCTTATTTAAACGAACAGCATCTGTCTTGTATGTCCAGAAATCTGAAGTTACGAAGTTTAGATCGCCACCTTGTGTTGTCAGACGAGGATATGTCGCTGTAGCAGCAGTTGCAGGAGTCCAGCGACCAAGTGCAACATCAGAGTACTTACTAGCACCATATACCCATTCATAAGAGTTATCCTTAACTCCAGATCCACCAAAGTTTCCAGTAACACCCATGAAAAGTGTGAATCTCTTGTAATTAGCTGTAAAGTTGAAACCAAGGTTGAAATCCGGTGTCCAATGACCAAGTATTACCTGATCTTTACCGTCGATAACACCATCACCATTCTGGTCTTTGTATTTCAAGTCACCAGGTTGTGCGTTGTTATTGATTACGGCAATGCCAGGTGCATAACCTGTGATTTTTCCAGCAGCGTCTCTCACTACATCTTTTTCTGTCATGAAGCCCAAACACTGATATCCACGAAGTGCATCTATGCGAGCACCTTCATTCTTCAACCAATCATAAGCAACATTCTCACTGTATTTAGTATTCTTGCAAGAATATACCATACCTGTAACACCAGCTTGCAAGTCTAATTCGCCAAATTTCTTATGAGCATTCACAGTAAAGTCTAAACCTGTACGGCTTTGATTGTTGTAGTTAATATAAGCCAAGAAAGAAGATACAGGCCAAGATGTTTTGAAATAGCTAGGGAATGTAGCCTCTGGGCTTATAATTAAGCCATTTGTTTTTATATCAAAGAAGTTGGCATTCAATGTAATAAGTCCATTCCACAAATTTGCGTCAAGACCTGCACGAAACTCCTTGCGTTTGATAAAAGTAAGATTTTTGTTGATACCTTGTTGAGAGTCTGATGTCTGCAATGAATTTGCACTCTCGCTCCATCCCCACCATGTACCGGTAGCTGTGAACTTGTTATCATACATATAATATTTTTCAATATCCAAGTCCTCATTTATAAGACCATAAGAAGCATTCAACTTCAAATCTGTCAACCATGTCTTTGTTCCTTGCATAAACTTTTCATTAGACAAACGCCAAGCCAATGACATTACAGGCGATACGGCATCTCTATGTCCAGGAGCAAGTTTAGCAGAATGAATAGCAGCCATTGACAAATCGGCATAATAAGTCTTGTTATAATTATAATTAAGATCAAGACCTAGATTCACATTACTTATGCGATGGTATTCACCTGAAAGACTCCGTTGATATCCATTGCCTAACAATGTGGCATTAACATTATGCTTACCGAATGAACGAGCATAATCAAACTGTCCCTGAACAAGAATTGTCTGCTTATAGACTGTGCCATCAGCTGTTGGAGAACCACTTCGCTTATCAGTACCATACTTAGTTAGGTCGTTGATGCTATTAAATCTGTTCTGATCCCATTTAACTTCATAAGTTGAATAATCATTAGACAATGTAGTATTATAAGATGTTGCATAATCAACAGCAAACTTAGTTTTGAAAGTAAGTCCTTGAAGAACTTGATTCAAATTAAAGTTAACACCCATATCAAACTGCATCTGACGACTGGTAGACTTAGTCCAACCAGCAACATACATAGCGGCAAATGGATTAGTCTGCATAGACTGTGTACCACCTAAAAGATACTTACCATCAACAATGTAGTTTGAATTGGCAATCATCTTCTGCAAAGTAGCGTTATCGCCAGAGACAAAATCAATAGGAATCAACGGTATCAATGGGTTCTGACTTGTTGGAGTAACCTTTGCTGATTGAGCCCAATAGTCTGAGCGGTCACTGCGAGCGTCGTAAAATGTAGCATTTGCATTGATATAACCTGTTATCCAATCATTCAAACGAAGGTCAATGTTACCACGGATATTTAATCGCGTAGTACCGTTTTTCTTTCCCTCACCAAAATTTAACAAATCATTAGTATGCATCAAACCGATGTTAGCATAGAAATGAGCGTATTTACCACCACCAGAAATTTCAGCAGTACCATCATAACGCTGATAAGTTTTTGACAGATAATCCTTAGAGAAGAAGTTAAGGCTTGGGTAACGATAAGGATTGTCACCAAGTGAATAGCTATATATATCATCTTTGCTATATACCGTGGGCTTTCCATCATTAGTAAGGGCCTCATTATAAAGGCTCATAAAATCAGAAGAACCTAGATACTTAGGGTAACTCTTAGGAACGTAAAGAGAAGCATTACCACGAACACTAATCTTAAGACCATCATTATGTCCACGCTTAGTGGTGATAAGGATTGCACCCTTAGCAGCACGGCTACCATATAGAACAACGGCGCTTGCAGACTTTAAGAAAGTTATTTGTTCTATTTCTGTAGGTAACACATTGTTAGCATCACGAGGTACACCGTCGACGATTACCAAAGCATCCCCCATATTCCATAGCTGAAGCTGACCATTGAAACCACCCACGTAAGAGTCCATGTGATCCAGACTGTATGTAGTATAATTTTTATGAGTGAGCTCAACCATGTTGACAGATGAGACACCACCCATCAAGTCGCTTTTGTCAACAGTGCGAAAAGCGACGTTCACCTTATTAGCGAGCGAGTCGTTATAATCCGCATCGTCTTGTGCCCATGCTGCCATTGGCAACAGTGCCATTCCAAGTGCGACTGTCTTATATATATGTTTCATAACTCTTATATTCAATATGTAAGTTTTTAAAAATCTAATTACCATCCAGGATTCTGGTCGAATCCAACATAAAGTTGAGTATCAGCTTTCTTCAATGGCAACCAATAATGCTTTGCAGAGAAGTCACGCTTCAATATCTGTACTTCTTTGAATCCGCTGACAGCATCCTGTGTAGGATCTGTAGGGTTTATAGCACCAACACGCAAGAATTCCTGTGAAGTCTTTACATTATAAGGATACTTGTCTAGAAGCAACCAACGACGAAGGTCATTGAAGCGATGTCCCTCGAAAGCTAGCTCAACAGCACGTTCACGACGAATCTCATCCATAAATTTATGTGGGTCAGAAACAAACTTAGAGTTAACATCGGCAACTCCTGCACGTTCACGAATCTTATTAACAGCCTGTAAAGCGGTCATCGTAGTAGTTGCACTACCCTGGGCATTACCAGTAGCTGCAACAACAGACTCAGCATACATGAGATAAACATCAGAAAGACGCATCCATGGAAGATGAATATTAATTTGTGGAGACCAACCATAACCATCATCCCACTTATTGCACGCATTGGTGATAAACTTATAGTTGAAATAGCCAGTGCGACTTCCACGAGTTTCGCTACGGAACAAACCACCAGTCTGCAAGTCTGCATAACGCCATTTGGTATTATCATCGTCGCCTGTTGTTTCCTTCTTTACTAAACGACATCCATCGTAACGAATATCATTATAGAAACGTGGATCACGTCCCTTCCAAGGATGATTTGGGTCAAATCCTGAATCAGGATCTTTAAGAGGTAAACCGTTAGCCATACCATAATAGTTTACGTAGTTAGCTGTAGGTAAGAAGATTACACCACCATCATTGATATCGCTACCGCCATAAGCTTTTGCTTGTCCCCAAGCAGAAGTACCCCAACCACTACCATAAACAGGACCACGGAAGATTGCTTCAGTAATAGAGTTATCTTTAGTCTGACCTGGCATCTTTCCATTTTCTCCTGACGTAACAAAGTTTTCTGAATACTGAGCCCATGGAAGCAAACCAAACGGAGTATCATTATTATCTATGGTCTGGAACAATTCACCGAACGCATTAGCAG
The DNA here is from genome assembly GCF_017347605.1 of Prevotella herbatica. Lineage (NCBI taxonomy): Bacteria > Pseudomonadati > Bacteroidota > Bacteroidia > Bacteroidales > Prevotellaceae > Prevotella > Prevotella herbatica. The sequence goes on along the minus strand of NZ_AP024484.1, from coordinate 1,785,500 downwards.
CTTTAGCTGCATAGTCAGCATCATAATCATAAGTACCAGCACTGGTTCCTTTTGCCATTAATGGACTTGCAGCCCATAAATAGTTCTTTCCCAGATAACCTAATGCTGCAATCTTTGTAACACGTAACTGGTTCTTTCCCTTTGTTTGAGCTCCGATAGTTGTCTTATCCCAGTCAACAGGAAGAAGATCAGCCGCTTTACGGAAATCTTCAGCTGCCAAATCTGCACATTCTTTATATGTCATACGTGGCAATGTCAAAGGCTGGTCTGAAGGCAAAACTTCTTTTATATAAGGTAGACCACCAAAATACTGCATCAACTCAAAGTGGAACCATCCGCGGAAGAAATAGAGTTGACCTGCAATAAGATTCTTTTCTTCATCTGTTCCAGAGAACTTATCAAGATTAGCAAGTCCCATATTTGCCTTACGGATACCATACCAGCAACCAGGATAAAGGCTATGACCGAAACGGTCTGAACCAGGATTAAAATCGCTGGCTTTCTGACGGTCCATCCAACCTGATGACCAACCATCAAATTCTCTCTGCCATCCCCAGAAATCACCCTGGTCCACTTTATATACAAAGTGGAAGTTTGTACCTACATTCAGTATTTCATCCTCACCCCAATTCCAAGAGTTAGTCCAATATCCACCATTAAAGTCAGGAATACAATTGTAGAGTTCCTCAGTGAATCCTTGGAAATTGTGGAAATCCTTAAAGGCATCTGTACTCGAGATGTCTGAATCTGGCGACTTGTCCAGATAGTCAGTACACGAAACAAATCCCATAGAAAGGGTCAATGTACTAAAAAGTATAATTTTATTAAAGAATTTCATTGTTATGATATTTAAAGGTTGATTTTAAGACCCAGGTTATAACGCTTAACTGTTGGATAAGCACCCTGAGAGCCAAGACCTGTACCTGCAAAGTTAGACTCACGATCATCAGGCATTCTTGACCAAACCCAAAGGTTGTTACCATTCAAGAATACACGAATACTACTAATACCTAGGCTTTTAACCCAAGACCCGGTAAATGTATATGCTATTTCTGCATTCTTCAAACGGATGAACGAACCATCATAGTGGAAACGAGTTCCTTCATTGTAACTAGGTGTTGAATTGATACGTGGCATTGGAGCATCAGCATCCGTTGTGTATTTTGACCAAAGTGTGCCTTCATCAAACACTGTATCAAGCTTCTTTCCTAAAGAGTTAAAAGCAACATAACGGTTTACATTAGATACACCATAGAATTGAACATAAAAGCTCCAGCCTTTCCATTCTGCACCAATAGATGCACTATATGTATTTTCTGGTGTTCCTGTATATCCGTAAGGTGCGCTATCATTTGAATCAATCACACCATCACCATTATAGTCAATAACAGTATAGCTTCCAGGCAATTTCTGGTTATCATTGGTATTAAATTCTGTCATACCATAAACTTGATCCCATGTATTTGCAAAACCTGTTGTTAAATTTGCATGGTCCTGTCCTATTGCATAACCAGCTTGTTTCTGATAAGCAGGTTTCAAAACAGGGTCGTCTTTGAAAATAATTTTATTTACAGCATGAGTCATATTGAAGTTACCCCATAAGTGAACTCCACTTATAATCTTGCTCAATCTTAACTCGAACTCATAACCATGACTTTTTGTCTTACCCATGTTTGCTGTAGGAGCTTTAGCTCCGAAATATGTAGGAATAGAACGATCTCCACCATCAACAAGGATATCATGACGATTTTCGTTGAAGAATTCCAAGCTACCAGCAATTAAACCACCCAAGAAGCTATAGTCAATACCAAAGTTCTGCTTTGTTGCGACTTCCCAGTGAATACTAGGATTACCTATCTTAAATTCTTTATACCATGTATAAGGACTATTATCTGTATAAAGACCATTAACTGATTGTCCTGAAATATTTGGTCCTGTACTTCCATAAGCCCATTGCGTAGCATATAGCCAACGGTCACCAACCCAGTCGTTACCGACTTCTCCATAGCTATAACGGAATTTCAACATATCAACATACTTCTTTAATGGCTTAAACCAGTTTTCCTCACTTACAAGCCAACCTGCAGCACCTGAATTAAAGAATACAAATCTGTTGTCTTTACTGAATTTTTCAGAACCATTATAACAACCATTATACTCTAAGAAATAACGACTTGCATAACTATATGTGGCACGGAAAGCCCAGTCTTCACGATAGTGAGTAAACTCACTTCCATAAGCAGTCTCATTACGGTTGAATACACCCATAGCTGTTACATCGTGTTTACCAAACTTACCACCCCAGAACAACTGTCCTTGATAGAATAGGTTACGATTACCAACGTTTGCTGATCCTTTATCTGTAGACCATAAAATACCCTCGTTGAAATCAAATCCAGTTTTGTTATCTCCTTTTTGAGAATATGTTACTTCACCAGTTTCAGGATTTATCCATTTGAACTGAGCTCCATGATTCTGATCATTAATACCACGATTATTCTCTATAAAAGAATTATCCCAAGATATTGTGGCATTTGCTTTTAAGCCTTTCAATATAAAACCAAGATCCTGTTCTAATGTAAAGTCGGTATTAATTCTAGTATTTGTAGTTTTACAAACACCAGCAAGAGCCAAGTTTGTTATAGAATTAGGTGCTCCTTGTGTATCATCAGGAAAATATCCCCATGTGCCATCGCTGTAACGAGGAATGAAAGCATCACTTGGTGCAGAATAAGCAGCTTGCCACAATTGAGTTTCAGCCCATGAATTAGATACTACACCATAAGGTCCTTGCTTTACTCCATTACTACCAAATAGATTTACTTTCAATTTTGTTGTTTTTGTAAGTTGAAAATCTAAATTAGAACGGAAGTTAATACGGTTAAAGCCATAACCTGCCTGATAACCACGGTTATTATCCCACTTGCGATAAAGGTCACCCTCATGCAAGAAATCCAAAGAAGCAAAGTACTTAACAAAAGCTGTACCACCACTTACATTAATATTAGGATTGTAAGAAATAGCCGACTTGTTGAAAAGTTGGTCTGCCCAATCAACATTAGGATATCTTTCAGCTTCTGCAAGGTTTGCAGGATGACGATATTTTTCAATAGTTGACATTGGCAACATTTTTGACCAAGAATCAGGATTAAGTCCAAGCTCATTCTCGGCAGCCTGATTACGAACAGTTAAAGCATCGGCACTATTCATCTTGTTTGGTAATTTAGAAACGACTTTTGCTGTCATCTGCATACCAATTTCAATTTTTGCCTTGCCCTCCTCACCACGTTTTGTAGTAATAAGGATAACACCATTAGCACCACGCACACCATATACGGCTGTAGCACTGGCATCTTTCAAAACAGAGATATTCTGTACTGAAGCAATATCAATTGAACCCATAGGACGCTCGATACCATCTACCAATACAAGAGGCTCACTATTATTCCAAGTATTCACACCACGAATAAGGATTTTTGGATCCTCATCACCTGGCATACCAGAACTTGACATAGTGATTACACCAGGAAGATTACCTGTCAATGCTGCACCAAGGCTGGAAATACCACCCGTACGTGACAACACTTTGGCATCGGCCTGAGTAATAGATCCCACAACGCTGGCCTTCTTTTGCTGACCATAACCGATAATCACGGTTTCCTGCAATGTGTGGTCGTCGTCTTTCAAGACAACTTTTACAACTCTACCTTCTGTGACAACTACTTCCTGCGGAACCATACCAACATAAGAAACCAACAATGTTGCTTTCTTAACCGAAGTGTTCAACACAAAATTACCGTCGAAATCGGTAACTGTAGCCACAGAAGTTTTTCCCTTCATTACGACAGTGGCACCAATCAACGGTTCACCTTGCGAGTCGATTACGTTTCCTCTCAATGTGCCTTGAGCCAATGACGGGGTTGCCGACACTGACATAAACACAACAACAAGAGAAACGATTTGAAAAAGTCTGAGTACTTGTTTCATCTTTTAATTATTAGGTTTAGATTTTTTAATTCGCGAGTGCAAATATATTTAATACATATTAAATAAATATCATAAATTGTAACGAGCATTTTATTTTATGTAACATATACGCTAAAATAGCATAAAAACTAATGTTTTTGAAACATTCTGGAAATAAAAACGTGCCGAACTGAATATTTTCAGCCGGCACGACAATCATTACAAATATGAATTTTTACTAAAACATAATCGTCTCTTTTTGCAAATCTTTATCCTGCGAACTACTTCCGTACATGATTTCAAAGTTACCATGACGTGTCCGAATCGTATTTGTTGACTCATCAAAGAATTCAAATGATTTCTTATTGAGACTTATTTTTGCAACTTGTTTCTGACCAGCTTTTAAGTTTACACGACAGAATCCACGCAACGACTTTATCGGTCCATTTGCATCTTGCATATCATGAATGTAAACTTGTAATATTTCAGTTCCGTCTTTAGTACCAATATTTTCAACTGGGACCTTCATCAATATAGAATCACCTTCATGTTCTAATTCTGCTTTACCGATATTGAACTTGGTGTAACTTTCACCATAACCAAATGCAAACAAGGGGTCACTGAAATAACGATAAGTACGACCTTTCATGCTATAATCTTCAAAGTCAGGAAGCTGCTTCGTACTCTTATAGAATGTAATAGGCAATTTACCTGATGGATTATAATCTCCAAAAAGCACATCAGCAACAGCTGTTCCACCTTCCTGTCCAGCATACCAAGCCTGAACGATAGCATCACAATTCTTTGTCTCTGGTTCGAGAGCTATCGCCGAACCTGAACAGTTTACATAGACCACAGTCTTACCTGCATTATGCAAAGCCTGAAGAAAATTACGTTGTACACTTGGAAGTTCTATATTAGTACGGTCACCACCCTTAAAGCCATCTATATTCACAGGCATCTCCTCACCTTCAAGAGCAGGAGAAATACCACCGACAAACACAACCTTATTAATACCTTTCAATTTTGCTATGATTGCATCGTAATCAATGGTACTTTCGGTGCCTATGTTTATTTTCATATTTGCACCCCAAGTCTTCACAAACTTATACCTAATCTCTATATTATAATTCTTTCCTGCCTCAACATTTATCGGAGTGCGTGTAGCGGTAGTGCGCCAAGTGTGATGTTTCTGCATTTGCTTTCCATTGACAAGCACCTCAAAATCACCACAACCCTCAACATTTACGACAACTTCACCTGCCTTTAGTGGGTGCAGCGTTGTTTCATATTTTGCAGAAAAATCTTCAATCTTCACGTTAGGTGCAAAATTATGCATTCCAGCAGTTGTTACAGCCACCATATTATTATAATATTGTGTAGTAACTGGACTACCGCTCATTTCAGTGTTATTCCAGAATGTTCCTCGAAGTCCGCGCTTTCCGTTAATTGAACATTGTGCAAAAAGCGGATTAACAATCTTGTTGTCTGTAAGATCACATCCTTTAATATAAACAACATTCTTTTGTTTTGCTTTTATTCCGTCAAGGATGTTAACAGTATGGTTTGGTGTTCCATTATAATTACCCCACATCATCGGAGTATTTGCGGCATTAGGTCCGATAACAGCTATTTTTTCAGCATTTTTCTTCAAAGGAAGTACATTATCCTTATTCTGCAATAGGACTATTGTCTGATGTGCCATATCAAGAGCTGTCTGTCTATGTTCCTTGCAATCCATTACAGAGTAAGGTATTTTTGACCATTCAACAAGACTAGGGTCATCCATTTCACCCAATTCAAAACGTCCCTCTAGAAGTCTCATTACATGTTTATCAACCTCTGCTTCAGATATTAATCCACGTTTCACAGCATCTGGGATACTTTTATATGTATAATTAAATCCACATTCCACATCAGTACCAGCCAATGCAGCCTTCGCTGTAGCATGAACAGCATCAGAAGCTGTTTTATGGCTTTCATATATATCAGTAACAGCACCGCAATCTGAAACTACAAGATATTTAAAGCCCCATTCGTCACGTAATATCTGTTGCAACAAACGATTGTTACCACAACATGGCTCATCATCCAATCGTTGATATGCGCACATAACCTCACGCACCTTAGCATCTTCTACAAGTGTCTTGAATGCAGGAAGGTATGTCTCCCAAAGGTCACGTGGACTAACATCATTAAGGTTTGCTGTATGGCGTGTGTATTCTGGGCCACTATGAACTGCATAATGCTTAGCACAAGCCCACAACTTACGATACTTAGATGATTCAGGTCCTTGAAGTCCTTTTACCACTGCCGTACCCATAACTGAAGTGAGATAAGGATCCTCACCATATGTTTCCTGTCCACGCCCCCAACGAGGATCACGGAATATATTTACGTTTGGAGTCCACACAGAAAGACTATGAAACTTCTCATCCTCACCACCATTCAGCATTCTATGATTATACTGTGCACGCATTTCATCGCTTGTGGCGGTAAACACATTGTAAAGCAATTGATTATTAAATGAAGCTGCCATTCCTATTGGTTCAGGAAATACAGTAACATTGCTCATATTAGCGGCACCATGCAAAGCCTCGCTCCACCAAAAGAATTTCTTTATTCCCAAACGTGGAATTGCTGGTGATTCGTCAAGCATCAACAGAGCCTTCTCATCTAATGTAAGACGACTAAGAAGATCTTTTGCCCTTTCTGTCGCACTAAGTTTTGGATTTTGGTAAGGCAATTGTTGCGCTGTCATTGATAGCGACACAAACAACGTCAACGCCATTGTCAATATTTTCTTCATATATTAATTATTATTGTGTTATAGCCTATTTGAAATTCCATTTTGAATTATCCGTATTGAAATCATAAAGAGCTAAAGTTGGCGTACTGTCTCCTGCAGAATAAAGCACATAATGCGTATTTGGTTCAGCCTTTCCAGGTATCACTCTTGGCATTATCCTGTAAGTTCCGTCCGTGAGTTGTTCTATACGCCATTGCTGTTCTGGCTTACCAGTAAACTCAGGGACAGTTGAAACCTCAGCATTAGCTGTTGCCATGAGAGCACGATTCGTTCCCTTTATTGTAATTTTATAATATGGTCCACCCAGATATCCTCCAGCTTCAGGTATTGCTGTTATAGTCCAAAGTTGATTTGGTCGGCACATATAGTCATTAGTACGTACGTTGATATCACCTTTCTGCCATGTTCCAATAACATCAGACAACTGTTGATTAGGCAATGACTCGATAGGCTCATTAGGATCTATGTGCCAAAACGCTTGCTGCTTCTGAGGAATCCTCACAAAGTCAACAGAAAGCTCCAGCGCATAGCCACGACGTTCTGATATGATAGCATAGTCGCCTTCCTTAAAACTATCACCAGCTACCGGCCATCCGTTTTTCCACAACAATGGTTTTATCGCCAACACACTACGACCACTACGATTAAAATCTGCCTCATAATGACATGACATTACTTCCACTCCATTATCAATGATTTCTCGTCCGAAATGTCCAGGACCAACAGCACGGTTATTGGCTGATATAACCATTCTACCACCGCCCTCAAACATCGTGCGACCTACATTATCTATATATGGACCGAGAATGTTTTGCGAGCGGCCAACTACAATATTATATGTAGAATTCACACCGTCACAGCATGTACCATGTGTTCCCAAAAGATAATACCAACCGTCACGATATATTAAATCTGTGGCTTCACAGTCTATTGCGATATCAACAGGTTTGTTTCCAGATATTCTATCACCGGTTTTAGGATCAAGTTCTACGATGCGTATATTACCGAAATAAGTACCATAAGACATCCATAACTTACCGCTTGTTGGGTCTAGTAACAATCCTGGATCTATTGCGTCATTATCCTCGTAACCATCAGAGGAAGCTACTTCTATTGGTTCTGTGAACTTGAAGTCTGGTGATTTTGGATCTAAGGACTTATTCCACATCGTAAAGATGTGGGCATTGTGTCCGCCGTTAAGTCCTCCGCCTGAATTTCCATAAGCAATAAGATATCTGTCACCAATCTTTATTGCATCAGGGGCAGCTCCTCCGCCTGGCCTCACGGCTCCGCCTTTCCAGTTCCAACCGTCATCAGATATCAATCCTCCACCACCTGTGCCAAATGTATAATACTTGCCATTACATTCCATTATAGTTGATGGGTCATGAATATAAGGTTGACCAATTTGTGCATTTGCTGACTGAGATAAAGTCAACATTGCCGAAAGTGCGATGAATATATTATGAAAAGATGTCATTGTTTCTGATTTTAGATTACTTATTATTTATAGTATAGTTCTTTATAGGTTTGCCACTTTCATCTACAAAGCGCGCACAAAAATTACTCATTCCCGGACCATTTATAACTACTCCACGAAGAATATTCCTACCTTTATGCAATGTAAGCCTTTGCGACACACAATCATCTTTAACCATCCTACGGTCTCCAGAAAGCAAAAGCGTTTCATTACCATTCAACCACCACATTGATGCAGAATTGGAACCAACAGCAAGTCTGGCATTCGGAATATCTTCCTTGCAGTCAATTATCGTAACTGCCCAAAACAACACACCGTAAGTTTGCTTTCCAAGTCCAGAAGCCAATCTAAAGAGTTTCACATTATATTGCTTACTATCCATAGAATGCCATGTCAATTTATTATTACCTATTTTGACGACGCTACCATCCTTTGGAACAAAAGTCTGTTGATTTTTGAAATACTCATGATAAAAAGCATCACGAAGATAACTATCCGTAAAGCCAGCATTACTTACATTAGGTTTATCAATAGGTTCCAGCAGTGTCCATCTCCTTATAAAACCATCATCATCTGGAGCAGCATCTCTCGTTTTACATTTTGAGAAATATGTTTCAAGCTGCGGTTCTTTACCATCATGCATAGGAGGAATTATTCTATAATTACCACTTAGTTGCATAAAGGCAAATAGTCTTAGCAATCCATCATAATATGCATCAAAATATCCATCTGGTGATGTCTCATGCTTAGCGTTCCATAATGCGTTAACAAATTCGTTACTTATATTATGACTACACATCAATGATGCAGTAGCAGTTGTAGCAAGAAGTCCTATTGAATGACGTAAAGCTTTTGGATAATCACCCGCAGCAAGAATTTCTTTCTCATTCGGCAATGTTCCATCTACATTGTATTGATCAACAAAAGTATTAATTCCCTTTGAATAAAAGAAGTTTTGAATCTTCTCTCCATATTCCCTCTGCCATTTCATATCAGTGCAAGACCATTGATAATCTAGTGCAATATTTGCAGGCACACGCCATGAATCATATCTGAATGTATTCATGACATAATCTCTTATTCTTAATGGTGTTCCATCATAATTGCTTATGTCTGGATTTAATGCTGTAACATTGTTCACAACTTTATGAAGATATTCTCTTGACACAGCTGCAGCTTTCTGCCAAAAGTCTGTTCTCCCATCATAAGCCCAGCGACTCCACACATCATAAAATGCAGGAATATGATATGAAGGATCCGTAAACCTGCCACCAAATTTATCTGGAGTAAAAGTAATAAGATTTGTTTGCTTATCTATCAGCGGCATAATATCATTTTCGCCGTTTTTCAAAAAAGAACAGTTTATTATCTTTTGCGCTTCTTTTCTGTAATTTATGCCAGTATCATTTCCCCATCTGTTGGCAGCGAATATAAGAGATGTAATATAATATAGCTCACCGTCAGAAGCCGAACCTTCGGAGTTTCGTGTTCCATCTGTCTTACAACTCCAAGCAAAATACCCTTCACGTGGTCCATTCTGATGTTGCATATATTTCTTGCTCCATCGCCATATTTTGTCAAAGATATCTTTTCTATCAAACTGCACTGCAATCATCATACCATAAGACATACCTTCAGTGCGCACATCATGATTTTTAATGTCCGAGATGTATGCCATACTGTCCCCTACCTCAAAATACACTTTGTGAGGACCATAAAAAACTTCTTTGAATACTTCATTCAGTTTGTTATCAACCTGTTTCTTGCTATATCCCATTTCAACAAACAGATTTCTATAATTGTTTGTTTGAAATGCGCCTTTATTCCATGGCACTAAATGAGTTTGCGTGTCCGGTGTTGCAGCATTTGCACCAAGCAGCGGACACGCTATGATAATTGATAATAAGATGTGTTTTACATTCTTCATGGGTATATAATGTATAAATCATTTAATGTTGCAAAAATAATAAATAATTCATACACATACCATAATATTTGTATCAGAAACTTTGCATATTGTTACATAACATTATAATAACTGAAATTTCAACCCTAAGGATAAACCCAGAATATCCTTTAGTTTCACATCATTGTCTGTAAACATAGAACGTATATAAAGATCACAAGTACTTATCTCATAAAATGCGGTAATACTTTTCACAAACATACGGTGATTATTTGGAATAACCTTTGTAACACGTTGACCAAAAAAGACATTAACTCTGAACTTTGTCGATAAAGCATTATAATACTTATCAGGATAGCGCTGTGGTTGACTACGCCAAAATTCATGGCCATATACAGTATTTATATACAAACCGGTTTCAAATGGTTCGAATCCCCAACCTTTGCCTAAATATATACTCCATGGTATATAATTCTCTTTAAGCGTCATAGTGAGTTTCCCACGCGTGCTGTCATATTTTGGTATATACCCCCAAAGTATATGAGTTTCCCATTGGCGATGTTTACCATAGTCCCATCCCAAACCTATAGAGAAAAGTCCCATATTTCCCGCATTCTGAACCACTACCTGAGTTGGTATAAGAGCAGCCCAATACTTTCTGAAATAATGGACCCTTCGATCATAAGCACTTTCATGCCCTTTCTCTTTATATATATTCGGGTGGTTACTGGAAGTGAAATAAGCCAACGAGTCATTTAAACTTAGACTATCAATCTCGTCAATCACACCACCTGCAAAGGAATGTAATGGTATAAACAACAGCAAAGCACTAAAAATTAACGACTTCATATTTATATCCTTCCTTAGTTATTGTGAATATATCATATTTGCGATGCTGTGCACAGTCTACACCATACCACATAAGTTTGTCATTAAACAACTCATCTGCCTGAGTAGCATGTTCATGTCCTGAAACACAAAACATTATTCCTGGGAATAAATGCACAAAGTAATTAAATGCCTTACTAACATTGTTGTTAAACTGCTCACTGCCTGGACGAGCATGCATCACTATCACTGTACGGTCAAAATCCGCTGAGTCCGATTTCAGCTCACTCTCCATAAAATCAAAATTAGGTACAGAAGCGAGATAATCATATTCTGTGGCATTCGTGTTAAGACATACAAACTTAACTCTTCCTGCTATAAAACTGAAATCATTATCACCAAACATCACATGATAAGCTTGATCTCCTGTTCCTAGAAAATCATGATTACCAATCAATGCTACATGAAGAACATTAAGTTTGTTAAATATACTACGAGCCCATTCGTACTCCTTTGTCGTACCTGTGTCTGTAATATCGCCACAATGTATCACAAAATCAATATCGCTTCGTCTATTAATATCAGCGACCTCATCCTTAAAATCTGAATACCAACCATGAGTATCACTGATAAAGGCTATCTTCAATGAGTCCTTATCCTTGCAAAGACCCTCTATTTTGCTTATATTAGTAGCATTAATATGAGTTTCACCTTTAATATTCACATCATAGGGATAAACATCAAAAACATCATCGCATGAAATAAGCATAAGGGTTGTGAACAAGCACAACATTTTAATAATTCTATCTTTTATCATAATCCGTGGAAATCTTTTCACTGGCAAAGGTACATAAAAAACTATTTTTAAAGAAATAGTTTTCAATCTTTTAAATAAAAGATACAAAAAAAGTTACCATCTGCTCACACAGATGGTAACCAACACTCTAATAAATTACCAAAACATTTTATCTATAAAATCATTTAAAGAAATCACATAAAGACTAATTAGCCTCATTTCCTTTTAAATTCGGATTATTATTCAATTCTTCTTGAGGGAAAGGAAGATACATTTTGTTTTCATTCCATCCAAGTTTTTTTAGAGGCTCTAGATATTTAGGATCCTTCATACCCCAGCGCATAAGATCAAAATAGCGATAATACTCACCCATAAGTTCTACACAACGCTCATGCTCTATCACATTCATTACATTGTCCATCTTAAATCCATTGATTGTTGGAGCAGCGTTCAACAAATCATCAACATTAGGTATTGTCCCTGGTGACTTTGAATACCATAGCTTTGACTGCTCTGAAGGAACAATATTGTTTGCTCTGTTTCGTACTTGCTGAATCCAATATTTTGCACCAGTATTATCGTTTACATCTGTACCATCATGTCCTGTAAAATGCAAACATTCAGCATACATAAGTAATATATCAGAATAACGCATAAGTGGATCATTGAAGTCATCATCTGTATCGGAAATCATCTTATCCGGACAAGCCTTGCGTGTACCGTAAAGATCTTTGTCAGAAGAACACTTAGCATTCATGTCATCAAAAGTAATAGTGTTGCCCTTCATATCTGTAAAGTCTGCACCACCAGGACACCACAATGTCATATAACGTCTTGGATCTCCATTCTCAAATTCATTATAGGCCATTGGAGTAGGAGCAAGATTCCACCAACAACCTCCAGTCCCATCAGGAAGTCCAATATTTAACCAGCGCCATGAATCGCTAAGGTCACCTCCCATCCAACTATTACCATTATGCATCTGTACTTCAAACACGCTCTCCGAGCCATTTTCAGTTGCAGGATTGTTGGTAAAGTTATCCTTGAAATTGGCGTTCAACTTATACTCACCACTTTCTATAACCTTTTTGAGAGCAGCAATAGCCGTATCATAATCTACGCTCTTACCTTTTTCTATAAGCGGGCGCCACAAACAAGCCTTTGCAAGAAATCCAAGTGCAGCCCCCTGAGTCGCACGTCCTATATTTGAAGCATCAGCATATAGTTTACTACGTACAGGCAACAATTCAGCAGCCTTTTTGAAATCGTTTATAATCTGTGGATACACAGTTCCCTTAGCAGCATTAGCAGGATAATAATCTGCATTTGTTGCTATGGCATGATCATAAAGAGGAATAGTCTCTCCATACAATGACGCTAGATTCAGATAATACAAACCACGAAGAAAATAAGCTTGTCCAAGCATTGTATTCAGAGTTTCTTTATCATTGTCGTTTACCGCAAAATTGTTCATTTTATCAATCGCAAGATTTGCCGCCATTATACCATTAAACCAGTCTTGCCAAGGCCCCATAGCGGCCGCATCACTTGCGGGTGTGTTGTATGTATCCTGATACATATTTGACCATTTGTATGTACGCTGATAATCATCACCAGGAGCAAGAAGCGTGAATAATGTCGTAAAACAATATCCTCCCTGATTTCTGCCAATAAGAGCTTGATAAGCTGGTATTAGCGACTTCTGAAGCTGCGAAATCTTTTGATAATAAGTGTTGGTTGAAACTTCTGATGGATTATTAAGGTCCATATCGGGTTTACAACTTGACACAGTTGCCAGCAAACATCCAGCAGCCATATATTTAATTATATTGTGTTTCATATGTATTCCATTTTAATATTTGTAACATAGTCTACTATCTAGAATGTAAGCTGCACTCCAATATAAAATTCTTTACTGTTAGGGAATGTTGGATCCCAAGATGTAAGTCCATCTATACCACGAGTAAGATTTGTACCACTTGTGTTTTGATCACCTACCTCTGGATCATAACCTTTATAGTCTGTAATAGTAAACAGATTCTTTGCGCCGATATAGAATCTCATATTCTCAAGATACATCTTATCACACCAACGCTGTGGCATTGTATATCCTAGTACGATAGATTTAAGTCTCAAGTATGATCCATCTTCTACATAACGATCACTCTGACGCATATTCTGGTTCGGGTCTCCATATACAGCACGTGGCATATTAGTATCAGTATTCTTTGGATAGAATGTAGTCTTGCCGTTAAGTGGATTTACAAAAGTAATATCCTCAGCACGGAAACGGTCTTTTACACTTGTAAAACATGCGTAATTATGATACATTCCTTCGCCATAGCTACGTGTATTATTATAGATATCGTTTCCTTGTGAGCCATTCCAGACCATAGAGAAATCAAATGTACCAAATGATGAACGATACTGAGCCTCAGCTGTAATACCATAAGAGAAGTTTGGAATAGGATTGCCGATAAAGTCCATATCGGCAGAACCGATTGTTCCGTCACCATTAAGATCAAGGAACTTAATATCACCAGCTTTTGCATTCGGCTGTAAACGCTCGCCCTTTTTGTTTACATAAGCTGCAGCTTCTGCGTCTGTTTTGAACAATCCAGCAGTCTTATATCCCCAGAACTGTCCTATAGAATTTCCGACTTTAGTACAAGTAATCCCAGAAGCAGAAAATATTTCATTATTTGCTCCAAGGTCTATAACCTTATTTTTTACAGTAGAAAAGTTAGCAGAAATACTATAATCGAATTTATTTCCTATATGGTCACGCCATGTGGCTATTAATTCAAGTCCTTTATTCTCTATGCTTCCAGCATTCATTGTAGGGAACACGCTCAAATATCCAGCAGAACGTGCTATCGGTACATTTACAAGCATATCATTAGTCCTATTTCTATAATAATCAGCGGTAATTGTCAATCTATTGTGAAGCATCGTTAGGTCAAAACCAAAGTCTGTTGATGTTGAAGCTTCCCATTTCACGTCAGGATTACTTGGTGTCATTGGAAGAGCACCTGTATTTTCAACATCATTAAAGTAATAACGTACGGTATTGAAAGAAACCGTAGACTGATATTGATATGGAGATATATTAGAGTTACCCAGTTTACCCCAACTTGCTCGTAGTTTCAGGTCATCAAGCCATGTTAGGCTCTTCATGAATTTTTCCTGACTAATGCGCCATGCTCCAGAGAAGGAAGGGAAGTCTCCATAACGATTTTTCTTGGCGAAATTTGAACTACCGTCACGACGGAAGTTTGCTGTAACCATATACTTTCCAGAATAGTCGTACATCAATCTGGCAAGATAAGAATACATTGCTGAGTGTGATTCAGAGCTACCGACTTCCTTTGAGGAAGCATTCTGAGTAGCCCCAAGAATAAGAACCTCTGAACTCGGCATATCACGGGCACTTGCATTAAAACCATATCCCTTTGTTTCCTCAGATGTGATACCAGCCATCACATTTATATGATGCAAGTTAAATTTCTTATCGAATGTCAATGTATGCTCATAGAGGAAACGGTTACTTCTATTATTACTCATAGAATACGTATCAGGTGTATTCTTCTGATAATCACCCACAACATAGTCTGCATCATAAGACCGACCGTTATTTCGATACAGGTCTGCTCCCATATTGAATTTGTACACCAATCCCTTTATAGGCTCTGCTGTAATCCAAGCATTGCCTGTCATAGTATTTGTTTCATTACGGTTCCAAGTATTATCGGCAGTGGCTCTTGGATTTTCCATATCAGTACCAAGCGATGCACCTGCATAACCAGTAGATGATGTAGGGTCATAAATTGGACAAGCAGTGCTCCATTTTATAGCTATCAGTTTAAGCATATCTGTACTGTGATTCAGATTACGCCCCACAGTAAGAGTTTCTCCAAAGCCAAAGATACCTTTTTTAAAGTCTGAAACAACATTCAGTGACATATTTTCAGAACCTTCTTTTATATATAAAGAGTTGTCATTTCCATACATACCAGTAATTCGGAAGTTAGCATCCTTTGAACCACCACTGATACTGACATTATGCTTCTGATATGAGGCTGTATGCGTAATTGCCTTAAACATATTATATCCTTTGCCAATAGATTCAGGATCTGAGAGTCCTGCCATATAGTCCTTACGTGAAGGATTCTGATTATACATCTCCTCATTGATTAGTTCAGCAAGATCCTTACCTGAAAGAAGATCTATCTCATGAGTAAAACCTTTCCATCCCAGATATCCATTATAGTCAATCTTCACTTCTCCAGCCTGCCCACGCTTAGTCGTGATTACGATAACACCATTTGCACCACGAGCACCATATATTGCACAAGAGGCAGCATCCTTAAGTATCTGAATTGAAGCGATATTGTTTTCATCAGGAACAGCGCCTCCAATCATTCCATCTACAACATAAAGCGGATCAGTATTGTTAATAGAACCTACACCACGAATGTGTATACGACCGTTAGTTACCTGAACTCCAGGAACAGAGCTTTGCAGTCCTGCAGAAAGTCCACCAGGAACTTTGGTAATTTCCTTTGCATCAAGAATTGAGATTGATGAACTCAAATCGGCTTTCTTCTGAGTTCCATAACCAATGACTACTACATCGCTAATGGATTTTGTATCATCAGCAAGACTCACCAAGATGTTTTTTCTGCCAGATACATTTATTTGTTGTGTAACAAACCCGACATACGAAATCGTAAGTCTTGCATTTGCAGGAGCATTAATAGAGAACTGCCCTGATATGTCAGTAACAGTTCCATTACTAGTTCCCACTTCTCTTACAGAAGCGCCGATAACAGGTTCTCCATCTGCATCGGTAACTGTACCTTTCAAAACATTTTGTGCTAGCATTCCTACAGGAAACAGGCATAACATAAAAAGTAACATTAATGTTTTTCCAATTCTAAAATCGTTTTTCATGTTTCTCAAAATTTACGTTCTTAATAGAATCCCTATGGCAAAAGTATACAAAACACAACAACCTTATTTTCGTAAATATTACAAAAACTTTCTCTGACATAACAAAAACGATAAAAAGAGCTAATAATGCAGTATATATTACTATTTTCCGACAAACGATTCGTTTATTAAGCTAATTTAGGAAGTTTAATCTTTAATATAAAAAAAAGTTCACTTAATTCAGTGAACCTTATATTGTCTCTATACGTACGGCAGTTCCACAAGCAGTTACCATTAGCATACTACCATTTGAACCTACAGTTTCATAATCAAGGTCTATACCGACAATAGCATTTGCTCCAATAGCCTCAGCACGTTCACTCATTTCTTTCATTGCAGCATCTTTTGCCTCACGAAGCACCTTTTCATAAGATGAGGCACGTCCACCTACTATATCACGTATTCCTGCAAACAAATCACGAAATAAATTTGCGCCGATAATTGTTTCGCCTGTTACCACACCATAATAGTTAGTGATGTGTTTACCTTCTAGTGAAGGAGTTGTTGATAGTATCATATTATTTAATTATATATTTGTTTGCAAATGTAACAATTAAATTTGATAAAACAAAATATATACATATATCACGCTTGTGATACAATTAAAATATTGTTGATTGCAAGAAATGCAAAGATTATAGCAATATAGTATCAGTGTTATTGACCATATATTCATAACTTTGTATCCGAAATAGTCTATTATTATTGTCTAGGAATAAAGTATAAGATATATGGTATATGGTCTAGTAAAATTAGACAAGTTTTTCATGATAGATTAATTTTTTAAATAAAGACAGGTTAATCCGTGAGGAATGACCTGTCTTTTTGTACCATTACAAACAACGAATTGACTACAATAATATAAGAGACATCAATTTGCAAGCATAAAGCAACAATTCTCTTCCATTTAATCATTGATCTTTAACGCGTTTTTTTTATCATACCTTCCTGTTATCAAGTAACATTCTACTTCGGCTCTGCATTTTCCCAACTTAATCTATATTGTCATAGTTTAGGGCGTCGTCTCTGCGGTTTTGTTTTTATTTAGCTACGAAGCTACGGCATCTCTCGCAAAGCCCATAAACAGAGGGGCTAACGAAACGCAGTTAGCTGTATTTAGCTACGATTAGCTACGTTCTAGCTACGTCAATTTGTGTCTTTTTAAGGATGAAATGTATTCTATAAGTGAATTTGTCAAAGAACCGTTGGCTGTATCTGGGGAACTGAGGATGTATTAATTGATTCAGTAAACGAAAACAGAATTTTCAAGCTTGTTTAAATGTTCTGCTGAATTCCGCTGAATTCTCGGCAAAGATACTGCAAAAATTTTGTCCATGCAATCAGATTTAGGTTAGTCTGTTAGCCAAAGTTTCAATTACTGGATGCTACACATCATAATACGCATGCGTGCGTATGTGCACACTCTGGACTTTTCATAAAAACAAGTGTCGAAGTGTCTATCCGTTGAGCATCAAATTATTAGGACCCTTTTCGGATCGAATAAAGTGTCGGTCATTCGTCGGTAAAATATGGGTAAAGATTTTCCTCATATTGTCTTGTACTTAACGAAGAATTTCGATGCGTTTTACGATGTTTTGCAATCCGTTTTACGATGAAATGCCGTGCGTTTTACGAAGCAACAGGAGGTAAAACATCGTAGAAACGTTTACGTTTCTATATGGAACTAGTTGCGTTTCTATATAGAAACGCATGCAAAACTTGAAATTAGACCGTCAAATCACCGTCACTTCATTTAGTCGAATTCGTCGATAAAATACTGATATCCATTAAGTTGACGCTTCGACACTTATATTTTTCAAAACCCTAAGTGCGCGCGTACCTACACGTACATAATATAAGCAGAAATGGATGACGTAGCTGAAACGTAGCTCGTCGAAGCTAAATAGACCTAACTACGTTTCGCCAGCCCCTCTGTTTATAGGCTTTGCGAGAAATGACGTAGCTTCGTAGCTAAAAAACGCGAAAAACGCAGGGGAGAAGCATTTATGCATCAATACGCATTATTATCATCATGCTTATATTAAAACTGCCGGCCTTTGCAATTCGTGTATACGATGATCAAAGTCACGAGCTCCACCGTTTTCGCCAAACATTTTTTGCATAAGTCGCTGACGCATATTTGTCACATTTTGAGCACTAATATCCATTAATACAGATATCTCACTAGGAATGAATCTCAGTCTAATAAGCATAATAACATGTTGCTCACGATCAGAAAGTTCTGGATTATTGCTTAGTAATATAGCCATACTTTTATCACGTTCTGAAATAAGTTGGGTAAGCTGTTGCCAATTGACTTCATTTGCGCACTGCCCTCTTGAGGCTATTCTATGCAACGATATCACAACATCAGCATTAAGCAACATGTTCTCTATACTCCAATTCTCAGGAGCTTCTTTGTCTACCTGATATTTAACTATCTCATTTTTCAACTCTTCAATATTGCATTTCGCATTATTATAGTCTTCAAGATAGCCAAGATAACGGGCATTGATATCACTAAGCCTGCGACGAACGACCTTCATCTTATGATGATAGTATAAGTAAGATAAAATTAAAAGCAACAATATGCCTATTATTATATACAGCAAGGTTATTGTGCGGATATATGTTTCATGCTGCATTTCCTGCTGTGCAAGACGCATCTGAAAAGCAGACAACTCATCACTGTCTATATGTGGCATCTGCTTATATACAGAATAAAATTGCTTATAAAGTTCCTCTCTATTTGGATTCAGTTTTATCAATGATGCTAGAGAAGCCGCACGTATCGGAAGTGAACCTGAGATTGCAGCGTCCTCCCAATGCGCATTAGCTTGTTTGCTATTACCCATCATAAAATAGACCTTACCCATAATATACAAAGCCTTATACGAAAAATCATATATTTCGCCTTCAGAAAGATAACTTAAAGCCTTATTAAGTTTACCAGCTCGCATATACATATCTCCGATATTAACATTGATATCAGCCTTAGTATAATTATCCAACTTAGCAAGAAGCGGCTTAATATGTCTGATGCACAGCATGAAACTATCTCTTCTGCCACATCTGTCATAAGCCTCTGCCATATAATTATAACTTTGAGCTATCAATGTTAGATTTTTACCGAATTCATCGGCATAATGGCTTGCCACTTTAAGCCTTTCCAGAGATATTCTATAACAACCAGCATCAAGATTAATTAGACCCAATAATAACTGCACCTTGCACCCATAGTACTTGTCATCAGTTGGCAGCAGCTTTTCTGCCATAAGAGCATCTGTTATGGCACAGGAATATTGTCCGTTCTTATATCTGTTTATGCTACGGCAAAGATAAGCACGACCAAGTAGCACATTATCCTGCTTGGTCGTGTAGTAATCCACTATTTTATTAATTGCTGAATCTGAAGCATAAGAAACTGTCTTGTTTAATATTGTCTCAGTATAAATAAGATTATTATAAACTGAGTCATTAGGTGTGAGCACGTCGTTAAAATCATCAAGCATATTAAAAGCCGAATCAGGTGATATGCGCTGAAGACTATCCAAAGCAATAAGTTTAGGGTTACGGGTATGCCTTTCATCAGCACATCCCGCAACCATAAGAGAGAGAATTATTATGAATATTAGTGGCTTCCTCATATAACAGTTTCTAATTCAACTTGAAATATACAGGTAAATTGAATTTCACACGTACTGGATTTCCTTTTATCAAACCAGGTTTCCATTTAGGCATTTCCTTCACAACCCTTATAGCCTCCCTATCAAGTAATGGATGTGATCCCTTCGTTACACTTACATTAGATATAGATCCATCCTCCTCAACAACAAATCCGATAACACTTCGACCTTCTATCTTACTCTTTTGAGCTTGAACTGGATATCTCACATTTGTGCAAAGGAACTCCATCAGTTTAGCATTTCCACCTGGGTATTCAGGCATGACTTCTGCCACTTCATAAACCTTTCCAGAATTATCATCGGCTTTATTCTGTGCACTGGCAATAGTAAATGATGTTACAACCAGCATTATAGCAAAAAATAATCTTTTCATAATCATAAATTGTTTGTTTAGTTATCATTATATTTGTTTGTCATGACACTGCAAATGTAGAATTTCGTACTGACTAATCCAAATAAATTGCTACACAAGATTACACAACGTTCAAAAAAGCTGAAATTAAACAAAAAAAGCTGCACCATATATAATGATGCAGCTAAAAAAACAATCTGATACTCTAACCTAATAACAGATTTTACCTTAAAACAAAACCTATTTCGCCAATAATATTATCTGATGAATTTCCAATCAGTGCCTTGAAGGCTCCTGATTCTGAAACCCATTCTGATTTCTTGTCATCATAATAACTAAGCGATGCATTATCTATAGTTATTGACACATCCTTTGACTCTCCAGGATTCAACGATACTTTTGTAAAACCTTTAAGTTCCTTATACGGACGTGGCAATGATGACTTTACATCATTTATATATAACTGTACAACCTCTGAACCTTCACGCTTTCCGGTATTTTTTACATTAACAGTGAATGTAATCTTTCCATCACGTGTCATCTCTTGCTTGTCTGCACGAAGATTAGTAATCTTGAAAGATGTATAGCTCAATCCATGTCCAAACGCAAACAATGGCTTTGTCATGAATTTGTCTACGCCCCTATAACCTACATAAAGGCCTTCTTTATATTCCTCATCAATTATCTTATGATCGGCACGCCATTTTCCTGGATATGCATTAAGTCTGTGAGCAGGTACGTCATTAAGAGATGCAGCCCAAGTAAAAGGTAATTTTCCTGAAGGATTTGCTTTACCTGTTATAATGTCTGCAAGCACTTCACCTGATTCAGAACCAACAAACCATCCTTGCAATATTGCATTAACCTTATTCTTCCAAGGCATTGCAACTGCATTTCCTGATATATTCACAAATACAAGCTTTTTGTTAGCCTTTGCAAGTGCTTCAACAAGTTTATCCTGTCCATAAGGCAAGCCATACTCCTTTCGGTCGTGACCTTCGCAATCCTGATAATCGCTTTTATTCAATCCACCGAATAATATTACGTAATCAGCTTTACGAGCTTTTGCTACAGCGTCTTCAATGAGTTTAGCAGCAGAGCGCTTATCATTAAGATCTTGTCCTGTAGTTACACCATTATAAGAACCTGTTACATCTCCTACATAGCCGCGTTCATAATCCACTTTGATATTGTGGCATGAAAGAGCCTCTCGCAAACCCAGCAAAGGAGAAATCTCTTTTTGAGCCTTTAATGAAGACGAACCTCCACCAACGGTCATCATCTTGATAGCATTCTCTCCCACTACAAGGATATTATGTACCGAAAGAGTGTCAACTGGCAATACATTTTTATCATTCTTCAAAAGTACAACACCTTCATCGCCGATTTTTCTTGCGGCAGCATAATGAGCTTCAGAACACAGAAAACCATTAGGACGGTTACGATTCATTGTCGTACGATAATATAATCTCAACACTCTGCGAACCTTGTCATTAAGTTCTTTTTCAGAATACTTGCCTTCACGAATACCCATAAGATATGGATAAGCCATATAATAGTTTTCATAGGCATTCTTTGTTCCTGCACGCAGTCCGTCAGTACCAGTTCCAAATTCCATATCAAGACCATTCATCACAGCCTCATCTGTATTATGAGTTCCGCCCCAGTCTGAAACAACTACGCCATCAAACTTCCAATCATGTTTCAGAATCTTGTTCAACAAAATCTCGTTATGACAGTTGTGCTGATTATGATAAAGATTATAAGCGCCCATAATGCCCCATGCTCCACCTTCGGTAACGGCAGCTTTAAAAGCGGGGAGGTATATTTCATGAAGAGTACGGTCGTCCACTATAACATTCACTTGATGACGGTATTCCTCATCATTGTTAAGAGCATAGTGTTTCACGCATGCAGCAACGCCCATATTCTGCAATCCACAGATATACGGCACAACCATGCGTGAAGATAGATATGGATCCTCACCAAGATACTCAAAGTTTCTTCCACCCAGCGGTGTGCGATATATATTCACACCAGGACCAAGAATCATATCTTTTCCACGATACAAAGCTTCTTCTCCGAGACTATGTCCATATAAATTAGCTAAAGAAGGATTCCATGTAGCTGCAAGACATGTAAGAGCAGGAAAGGCAACACATGAATCATTTGTCTGTCCAGCTTGTTCCCATTCATCCCAAAGCACGTCTGGGCGAACTCCATGAGGACCATCATCTGTCCAGAAATCTGGAAATCCAAGTCGTTTAACTCCTGCTGCAGAAAACTTGCTTTGAGCATGTATCACAGCAATCTTCTCATTTAAAGTCATACGTGACAATGCGTCTTCAACACGCATCTCCAACGGTTTAGACTCATCCAGATATACTGGTTTCTGGGCTTTTAAACCCAGAACCAGTAATACGGATATTGATAATAGAATCGTTCTTTTCACTAATATCATCATTTAATTAATAACCTACTTCTTTGTTACAGTCAATACAGCAGCATTAACACCCTTAGTACAATCTACATTAAACACATACGTTTCACCATCATGTATAGACACACCGTCCTTTAGATGAATATTGCCATCACTCTCATTAACCCTAAACCAAGGATTGGATGTTGAAATTGCATAATCGCCTGCGGCCTTGAACTCAACACCCCAACCGGCCTGACCAAAGAACTTAAAGTTAACGTCGCTGCCAGCTTTCAACTGTTTTCCTACTGTTAAGGTCAACTGATAAATCTTTGGAGCAATTGGCGCCATACATAGTGAATAGTCTGTACCGGTCCACCAACCTTGTGCTTGTGTGAAATCTGGCTTACCGAATATTGGATCACCAAGAATCCATATAGCACCTGTTCCATCAGGATTCAGCGTTGCGGGATTATTTCCATTCATTGCATAAATATTGAAACCTTTGCGATCAAAAATAGCTTTAATATTATACGTTCCGGTAAGTGCATTAAACGTATATGTTCCATCAGAATTCTTAGTAAAGAAATCGGTATCATAGAACCAGCTGTCTGAAGCAAGAGCATTATCACCAATAAAACTATAGAGTTTACCTTGAGTAAGCACACCTGTATAAACATTCTGTTTATCCGCGTTTATGAATTCCAAAGGCTGAATAGGCAGTTTTTCAAAAGGACTAAACGTATAATCACGGGTATTAAATGTTACGTTTACATCTCCTAAATTTGCTGTTTGAAAACCTATAAGTCCATTTATTCCTAGCTTCACGCCATCATCAGAAGATCCAAACACGAACTTTCCATCAGTTGTTTCAAAATGTCCCTTAAAAGTGTTTACGCTTGCTGGAACAGTGGTTGAATAAGTGTAATCAGCACCTTCAACCATATCATATATCACTTTATCTGAAGTGATAAAATGCATTCCTTCAAAATGAGGTCTGGTAACGTCTAAATTCACATTTTCAACTGTTGACTTTGTTGTTACATTCTGCAATGTAAGGCGAACAACAGCTTTTCCATTTGGAATATATTGAAGATAAGGCACAAACAAGCGCACTTTATATTCACCTTCTTTTGCCGTACGAACAGTGGTATGTTCAACCACCTCGTCACTAAAGCACAATTCAGCTTTAAGAGTAGACAACGCTTGCCCTTCAGCATCGCTGCAGTTTACTACAACATCAATAGAATCTCCCATCATGGCACTAGAAGGAACAGAAGCCTTTATAACGGGGTTTCCTGATGCTACAATATTATCATAGTCATAATCATGACACGATGATAAAAATGGCAACAGCAATAAAGCTGCTGATAGATATTTAATTAATTTCATATTGACACGTATTTATTTCCATGAACATGACACAACTCCCTGTGCAGGAATTACAGCTTTGAAGTTTTCACTTCCATCGCCAATAGTTGCAGTAATATCAGTATCACCAGAATTGAGTACAACCAATGCTTTGGTTCCGTCTGGATTAAGGAATGCTGAATAAATTATATCTTTATCAGATACGCTACGTAAAGCAGTTCCGATACGAACAGCGCCAGGGCGTACAACAGATGACATTTGTGAAATCACATAATAATGAGAATTATATTTCACTGTAGTATAGTTGTTAAATATGTCAACCGCACCATAACATGTCTGGCAACCTCCATCAAGATTAGGTCCCATCTTTTCGTCAAGCATAAGGTTCCACACAAGCACAGCCTTACACCATTGATTTACAGTTCCAAGGGTTATATTCTTCATATCTTCTACAAGACGTTTTGAAAGATTGCGTCCGTCATTCCACGTACCGATACTGCTTTCTGAGAAAATCAAATCTTTGTCTGTAGCCTTGTTATGAACATTTGTTAGTTCTGTGTTTGAACCTCCATAATCATGGAAGGCTGCACCTACGACAAGTTCTGAACCATCATAATTCTGTCCTAAAGCATTATATACTTTTATTGGATAGTCTTGCTGATCTCCGCCGTTGTCATAATTATAGTTATGATCGTAAACGTATATCTTTGTATTGATATTATTCTGCTTGAATGCTGAAGCTAATTCTTTCACGAACGCAGCCTCTTCATCCCAAGGCATATAAAGAGATGCACAGTTGGCACGATTGAGAGGTTCGTTTTGAGGACTTACGGCATAAATATTTATACCATTCGCTTTCATCGCATTGACAAACTTTACGAAATACTGTGCATAATCCTTACGATAGTCAGGATTAAGATGCCCGTCTGTCCATGAATCAAAAGCAGCCTTAGTATTAATATCAGATACTTTCATCCATTTAGGACAAGTCCATGGTGATGCCATAATCTTTAGATTAGGATTTATTGCAAGTATCTCTTTAAGGACAGGTATCACGTAAGATGTTTCATCGTTATGAAGTGCAAAGTTCTCTAGTCCCTTTGTATCGCACAAAGAATATTCTGTGCTTGAGAAATCATTACATCCTATAGATATACGAGCATAGCTCACACCATATCCCTCAGTTGTGGAATAAGTTTGTTTGAGGAATTTCTCACGTGAAGCAGCATCCATCTTCATCAGATTATAACATGTGGAATACGTAATAGCAAAACCAAATCCATCCATAGATTGATAAGTCTTTGTTGGATCAACCTGAATTGTTGTAGGCGCCATGTTTACTGTTGAAGCCACCTGACTGTATGTCTTCTTTAGTGTCGCGCTGCCATTTGCAGTTGTTGTATAGAGCGTAGCTAGATTTCCTGATAGATTTTCTTCTACCACATTAGGATTAGGAGTGTTATCTATAGTGTCCATGTTGCCACACGCTGACAAGGAAATAAGCAACGCACTTGCCATTGATAATATCATAGTTCTATTATTTTTCATTGTTGTAAATATTAATAACCAGGGTTCTGTTGTAGATTCGTATTCTCGTCAAGAGCACTTTGAGGTATTGGCAAAAGATAAGAGTTGGCATCATATTGCTTTCTCTGCATCAAACGTCCCGAGTCACGATTGTTTAGACCATTCAAATATTCCTCAACCTTATTATTTCTACACAAGTCATACCATCTTTCTCCCTCAAGAGCAAGTTCAAGACGACGTTCATGCAGCACAGCCTCAATCATAGCTTCCTTTGTAGCTGTTTTATCTGCTGTAAGGTTTGGCAGTTTTGCCCTGTTACGAATTAAGTTCACAAGATCGGCACTCTTCGTGTTGTCTCCCTTATACGCATAAGCCTCAGCTTCAAGAAGTATAATATCGGCAAGCCTCAACTTATATTGATTGTTGTAGCCTGAACGATATTTATACATAAACGGATATCTACTTGCTGGATAATAGTTACTCCATTTACATGCATAGTAAACTATTGTTTGATTCATACGTGTAGTATCATTCTCGCTCTCAAAATCTTTTATTAAGTCACGTGACGGAGTTATCCATTTAGCCCAAGAGAAGTAATAATCATAATTCTCAAGACTACGACCATACATCCAACTCTCCCAGTTTGCATTACCAGTTGTCCAATGTACTTCAAGAATACCCTCACTGGTATTACGTTTCACGCAGTCTTTTTTATCTGCATCATATCCCCATAGTGTAGAAAAATCAGGTTCAAGCGCCATACCAGCAACACAGCGCACCTTATCAGCATATTCTATCACCTTTGAATAGTCTTGTACAGGCTTTTCTGCATATACCTTTACAAACATTGCCTGAGCAACGACCTTGCTCAACACTGTTCTGTCAGCAGAATTAAAATCCGGAGCATACTGTTCTGCATCACTAAGGTCGCTGATTATCTGCTGATAACACTCCTTGTCTGTAGAGCGTGGAGGGAAATATGTTGGATATACTTCTCCTACGTTCTCGGCTGTAATCGTCTTTGCAACTTTAGTTATTATAGGGAATGATCCCCATAGACGTGCCATGTTAAACATAATCAAAGCACGAAACAGTTCTCCTTCTGCTTTCCACTGATGATATTCATTATCACTTACCAACCCTTTTGTTTTAAGTTCTTCAAGTCCATTGATAAGCACATTTGCCTTAGCTATATCTTCAAGATAGCGTGACCAGTCACGTCCCAGCACAGAGTTACTAGCATCGATAGAGTTTGTTTCATAAGGCTCTACCTCCGCACCAGTAGTTCCTGCATACGCATTATCGGTATGACTGTCACCTACAAGCAGATAGTCTAGATGCCAATGTTCCTGACGATTTTTAAGGAGTTCATACAAATTGGTACGCTGATCTATTGCAGCCTGACGATCCTTGAGTACCGCAGTCGCTGTATCAGACGAAGTCCCCTGTGTCAACTCTGTTGGTGTAGATATCGGATCATAATCTAATGAACAAGCTGTAAAAGATAATGCCGAAACACCTATTATTATTGATTTATATATTGATTTCATATTGGTGCAATATTTAGAATTCAAGTTTAAGTCCTACGACAAATGATTTACTCATTGGATAGGTTCCCCAGTCTATACCCTGTACAGATCCACTATTTCCATATTGATTTACCTCAGGGTCATTACCTGAATAATTTGTGAAAGTAATCAAATTGGTTGCAGATATATAAGGTTGCAAACGAGAGATACCAAACTTTGATATGATATACTTTGGCACATCGTATGACAACGAGATATCCTTTACACGAAGATAGCTTCCATCTTCAATGAAATATGTAGAATTAAACATCTGGAACTTTGCTTTTGGCACACTAGTAATCTGTCCAGGTACGCGCCATCTTTCAAGCACCTTTGTTGTCTGATTCTTACCATCATACATTCCTTCGGTTTCCATTCTTGACACATTGTAGATATCATTTCCATAAGATCCCTGCAAAAGGACACTTAGGTTAAATCCTTTATACGATAATGTGTTTGTCATACCAAAAGTAAAGTCTGGATTAGGATCACCGATATCAGTACGGTCGCTTGCAGAGATTACACCATCGTGATTTACATCGCGATATTTAAGTTCACCAGTTTCAGGATTCACACCATCTGAGATATATCCCCAGAATGTACCTAGAGGTTTACCTGGCATATTGCGTACAACAGGCTGATTTACATAATCTGTAGTGTTTGCAGAGTAATAAACCTGAGTAAGCATAAGCTTCTTGAGTTTATTTCGGTTAAATGAAATATTGAAATCTGTATTCCACTTCAATTTACCTACTAGATTCTTTGAACTTACACTAAACTCAAAACCCTTATTTTCTATTTCTCCGCCATTATATCTCAGGTCACGTGCAGCTGCACTTCCTGCTGGCAAAGTAATTGTCATAAGCATGTCTTTAGTAAGTTTATAATAGTAGTCAGCATAGAATGTCAGACGACCACCAAGCACTGTAAGATCTAGACCAATATCTGTCTGGTTTGTTGTTTCCCATGTCAGCTCTGGATTAGATAGAGTTGTCTGTGAACGTGTAGGTAGAGCATTTGCATCATATCCTGCACCAAACCATTGAATACGGTTTATATTATATTCTGCAAGATAGCTGTAATCTCCGAGTCCACTTTGATTACCAGTCTGTCCCCAACCACCACGAAGTTTCAAATCATCAATCCATCTAATGTTCTTCATAAACTTCTCATTAGAGATTCTCCATGCTCCAGAGAAAGAAGGGAATATACCCCATCTGTGTCCTGGTGCAAGTTTTGAACTTCCGTCAGCACGCATATTGGCTGTAAACATATAAGTATCACTCCAATTGTACTGTAAACGTGCGAAATAAGATAGTATAGCCCATTCTGAAGCACTTGTTCCAGTTCCCGTCCAAGATATCTTGTTTGCAGCATTAAGGGTCTTTATGTCTGAATCGGCATAATTGCTTCCACTGATGTAACTATGACTATATTTACTCTGAGTGTAAGAACTACCAGCCATAGCATCAAAATGATGTTTTCCAAACTGCTTATTCCAATTCAACACATTATCCCAAACAAATACGGTTGTAGAATATCTTTCATCATATCCTGTTCCATAAGTATCACGTCCATACTGTATTTCATGAGGATCAAGGAAATTAAAAGTATTACCGTTCTCACGGTCAAATGTAAGAGAACTTGTGAAGTTAAGTTCCTTAATTGGGGTAACAGTTATTTTTCCGGTTGCCAGCATCTTGTCATAGCGACTCTTGTCATCTTTTGAACGTGCAAGGTTCTCAGAAGGACTAGAGATGTTAACACCATAGAAATTATTATAATACTGTCCTGGATGGTCAGGATCCCACACTGGAGCATAAGTAGGTGTGTTTACTATAGCTGGAATGACACCACCGCGATTAGCGCCAGCACCTGTTGTTATATCTGTTCCAAGATATGTATAGTCTGAATAAGCGATGTTTCCATTAAATTTCAACCAGCTTTTGATTTCATTCTCTACTGAAGCTCTGAAATTATAACGTTTAAAATTAGACATTTTCAACACGCCGTTCTCTCCGACGTAGCCTCCAGAAACATAATATCTCAATTTATCAGTACCATTTGTTACTGACAACTGATAGTCTTGCACATTACCTGTGCGATATACCTCCTTAGCCCAATCTGTATGATCAGTTAATCCATCAGGAAGTTTAACTGTTCCGATGTCATTCATTAAATCTTTATACTCCCATGTATTCAGCACTTTATCATGATCACAAACTTTATTCCATGCATAGTGAGCATTAAATGAAATCTTAGCGACACCATTCTTTCCCTGTTTGGTATTGATAATGATAACACCATTAGCAGCACGGCTTCCATATATAGCTGCACTTGATGCATCTTTCAATACCTGCATATCTGCGATATCATCAGCAGAAAGAAAATCAATACTTGTCAATGGAACACCATCAACAACATATAAAGGAGAGTTTGAGCCGTTTAAAGAAGTTGTTCCACGAACACGTACTGTTGGACTTGCTCCTGGTTGACCGCTAGCCTGACTTATCTGTAATCCGGCAGCTTTACCCTGCATTCCTTCTGCGGCTGACACGATTGGGCGTGTATCTAAATCTTCTGTAGAAACGGTTGAAACAGCGGTTGTTACATCTTTACGTTTCACAGATCCATAACCAATAGCGACAACTTCTTCAAGAAGATTTGTCTCATCTTCAAGTACAATCTTCATTCCTTGAGTTGCCCTAACACTTTTTGTTTTATACCCAATATAGGAAATATCAAACACAGCATTCTTTCCTACTTGAATAGAAAACTTGCCATCAATATCGGTAACAACACCATTTGTTGTACCATGTTCCTTTACTGTGGCACCAATGACAGGCTCATTCTGTTTATCGATCACTTCGCCTGAGATACTCACCTTTTGTGAAAAAGCTGATACAGACAAAAGCAACACGAAGAACAGGATTGAGAATCTTTTCATCGTTAATAAATTGTTGTTTGCTTTCATTACTTAAACTAAAGTTAATAATAATTGTTTAGATTCAAGGCAAGTCTTTCACTTGTCGATGGCAAAGTTAGCTTCTTTTTAAATATATAGACATGGCGCAAAGCATAAAATGTGGACTTTTATATTATCATTAAAAACTCAAATTATTGATATTCAGACATTTAAGCAAAACAATAGTAAAGTTTTGATATAGATTTTATCCGTGATTATATAGAGGTTATTGCATAAAATAAAACTTATTAATTTTTATTTTATCATTTTTATATCTATCTTTGCCCTTAAATATTAAATCAAAACTCATGAAACACAGATTAATACAAACGCTAATCATATTATCTATTTCTTTATGCACACAAGCACAAAGAATAAACCTGGATTCTTTATATGATTGTCTTGACAAAGAGATCACGAAATCAGAGAAGTATATAAATCAGAGAGATCAACGCATTGACAAAATCAAGGCTAAGCTCGCAAAGACTTCCGCAATATTGGATCGTCATCGCCTTTCATGGAATCTTTTTAAGGAGTATCAGGCATATATGAATGACTCTGCTATTCATTATCTTAACTATTGTATAGATATAGCATCAAAAAACAAACAATCAAAATTGCTTGTAAACGATTATATAGCCCTCACTCATCAATACGCAGCAACAGGCTTTTACAATGAAGCTTTGGAATACCTTAAATATATAAATGGCAATAAACTGAAAGGGCAACAACTTATTGACTACTATGCTTGCTGCAACCACCTATATGGTGAAATGGGATGCTATTCCAAAGACTCAAAACTTAAAGATCGTTGTTACAGACTATCTGGTATTTTTCGTGATTCACTATACAAAAAGGCTTCTCCAAACTCGAACATATATCTATGGCGCAAAGTTGCAGAACTCACTACCGATAACAAGTACAGTGAAGCAATGAAAGAGTGTGACAAGTGGATGAAACAAGTAAAGCCGAATACTCACGACTATGCCAATATGGCTTTCTTCAGGTCAGAAATTTATAAAGGGATGCATAACATCGAACTCTGCAAATATTGGTTGGCTATATCTGCAATTTGCGACATTCGAAATGCTGTTATGGACCAAGCTTCATTATGGAGCCTTGCCAATATGCTGAGCAGAGAGGGCAACTTAGAACGTTCAAATAGATATGTAGAGTATTCTTGGAACTGTACACAGAGATACAACACCCACTTGCGCAGTTGGCTTATATCTCCAGTCCTAGGAGTGATAAGCGACACTTACAAAACTAATCTCAGAAAAGCTAACTATCAACTTAAAAGCCTTATTGGTGCAGTGAGTCTTCTTTCTGTATTTCTATTAGCTTCATATATATATGTATGTCACAAGAAAAGGCAACTTTCAAGAGCCAGAAACGAACTAAAGACTATAAACATGAAACTAGAGAGTTTAAATTCAAAACTAAGCGGAAAGAATGAAGAACTTTCATCATTAAACACTAAGCTCAGCGAAACCAATCGACTGAAAGATGAGTATATCGGAAAATTTTTAAGTGCATGCTCTGAATATATCGATAAAATCGACAATTATCGAATAAAGATAAACCGCAAATTAAAGGCTAACCAGATGTCTGATTTGATGAAAATGACAAGTTCTGACCAACTGAAACAAGATGAAATCAAAGAACTTTTCGATAATTTCGACTCTGTATTCCTCAATATCTTCCCTAATTTCGTTGTAGATTTTAATCTGCTTCTCCAACCGCAACATCGCATAATTCCGCCATCTAAAACTCAACTTACAACAGACTTGCGCATATTTGCTTTGATAAGATTGGGAATAGAAGAAAGCTCAAGGATTGCTGAGTTCCTACGCTATTCACCAAACTCTATCTACAATTACAGGGCACGTATAAAAAGCAAGGCGCTTTGCAACAGAGATGAGTTTGAACATAAGGTAAAAGAGATTGGAATGGACATGTAACAGTATCATATTTTCAATCAAGATGCTTATTTTTCAATTATTTATACTACCTTCGCAACAAAGTTTTATTAGCATTACAACATTTATTTATAAAAACGCAAAGTGAATAAAAGTATTAAGACCGTAATTCTTGATTTCGACGGAACTCTTGGCGACTCCTACAACATCATAACAAAGACTATGATGCAGACAATCGCTGAGTTGAAACTTGAATATCGCACACCCGAGGAATGTGCAAAAACGATAGGACTTCCTTTAGAAGAATGTTTCACAAGTATTATTCCTATGACCGATGAAATGGGGAAAAAATGCACAGAGACATACCGTCGCATATTTAACGAGAACAACATTCCAGGAGCAGTAACCCCATTTCCTGGAGTTATAGAAACTCTTAAGAAATTACACGAAAAGGGGCACACCATTACGATTGCAAGTAGCAGGAGCCACAATTCATTGGAAAATTTCGTAAAAGAACTTGAATTAGAAGAGTATATCACGTACGTACTAGGTGCTGACGATACTAAAAAAGCTAAACCAGATCCAGAACCTGTGATAAAGACACTTAGTCATCTTGGTGAAGACTCTACCAAAACAATTGTTGTTGGTGACACCAAGTTTGATATATTGATGGGTAAAAATGCGGGAACATATACCTGCGGTGTTACTTATGGTAATGGTAGCAGAAAGGAACTCATGGATGCCGGAGCCGACTATATCATTGATAATTTCAGGGAACTGACAGAATATATATAAATAAAAAACAAAGAAAATGAACATTAAGGCAAAATTAATAATCAGCATTTGCACAATTATATTGAGTGCAAACGGATACGCAGCTAATACCGTCATGGCTGACTCAACGAAGCAAGATGTCCATACCCAGGCACAAGACGACAACAAAGACCTGAAGAAAAAGAAAAAGGACGATAACAAAAAAGCTGAAAAGAAAAATGAATATGATGAACTTATAAAGAAAGGCGGAACTGTTAAGAAAGGTCTGTTCACTGTAAGACATATTGAGGACAAATGGTATTTTGATGTTCCTGATTCCATTATTGGAAGATATCTCCTTGCTGTTACGAGACTTACCGCCGTGCCTCAGGGACTAGGCAAGTTCAGCGGTGAGGAAGTAAACGAGAACACTCTTTACTTTGAAAAGCGAGATAACAACACATTGCTTCTTAGAGCTTATGTACTTAGTCAGATAGCAGGAGAAGAAACGAATATATCAAAGACCCTCAAGGCTTCAACAACAGATCCTATCATTGCTTCGTTCAAGATTATAGGCAAGAACAAAGATAAGCACATGAATCTTATAGAGGTTACAAATCTCTTTCTTAAGGACAATGATGTTGTAAGCATTCCCAAAAATAATTCACGCACTTATGGGGTAAGCGGATTGCAGAGTGACCGTACTTTTATAGATACGATGAAGGTGTTTCCTATAAATATTGAAATAGCATCTACACGCACTTACGCAGCTGCAACGTCAGGAGGAAGTGACTCAAGCAGTGAAGGAACTCCAGGACGCAAGACTTTTACACCGGCCTCTTTCACTGGAAGTGTGACAATTGGGCTAAATACTAGCATTGTACTCCTACCTAAAGAACCGATGCGTAAACGTTTGTGGGACAACAGAGTTGGATATTTTACCACACGTGTGACATATTTTGATGACGACCAACACAAGACTGATCGTGAGCAGATTGTAGCTCGATACAACCTTGTACCGAAAGACAAGAAAGCTTATGCGAAAGGAAAACTTGTTGAACCGGTTAAGCAGATTGTATATTATATAGATCCTGCTACTCCAAAGAAATGGGTACCATATCTAATACAAGGTATCAACGACTGGAATGTTGCATTTGAAGCTGCAGGTTTCAAAAATGCTATTGTTGCAAAGGAATGGCCAAACGACAAGGACATGAGCGTAGATGATGCTCGTTTCTGCGTACTAAGATATCTTCCTGCAGAAATAGAGAACGCATACGGTCCTCATATCATCGACCCACGAAGCGGAGAAATCATTGAGAGCCACATCTGCTGGTATCACAACGTGATGAACCTTCTCACGAAGTGGTATATGACGCAATGCGGTCCGCTTGACAAGCGTGCTCAGACGATGCATTTCGACGATGACCTTATGGGACAGCTCATACGTTTTGTATCAAGTCACGAAGTAGGACATACGCTAGGTCTGCGCCACAACATGGGAGCTAGCAATGCTACACCTGTAGAGAACCTACGAAACAAGGCTTGGGTGGAAGCCCATGGGCATACTGTATCAATCATGGACTATGCACGATTCAACTATGTAGCACAACCAGAAGACAATATTTCTCCAAAGGGACTATTCCCACGTATCAACGATTATGACAAGTGGGCGATCAAATGGGGATATCAATACCGTCCTGAATTTAAAGATGAAATAGATGAGAAAAAGGGACTGATGAAGGAAACTACTGAAGTTCTTAAAAATAATCCTCGTTTGTGGTTTGCTGGTGAGGGACGTGACGAAGATCCTCGTTCACAGTCTGAAGATCTTGGCGATGACAACGTGAAAGCCAGTGATTATGGTATCAAGAACCTTAAGCGAGTAATAGCGAACCTACCTAAATGGACTCATCAGGACGATTATCAATATGATGATCTTGAGGAAATGTATGAAAGCGTTCGTGATCAGTTCCGTCGCTACATGAATCATGTAATGAAGAATCTTGGAGGACATTACCTCAACAACCTTCCGGGAAAAGCTCCTGTAGAGATTGCTCCTGCATCAAAAGAATTAGAAGTACTCGACTATCTTGATCGTCAGATTTTCAACGCTCCGATGTGGCTATACCCAGAGAATATCGTTACAAAGACTGGTATAAATGTCGCTAAAGATATTAAGGACAGACAAGATAGGCTACTAAAGATTGCACTCTCTGCGAGAATTCTGAATATCATATATGATGATTCTTTCTCTTCAAAGAATGCGCTACAACTTGACACATATCTCAACAAGTTGTTTTCTACGGTATGGAAGCCTATTGACAACGAGAACAATATCAAAAACAATGCCCGCCGCTCACTACAGCGAAGCTATATTGATGATATTAACTCACTGTTGAATCCTGACGAGAAGACTCGAAAGAGCGATGATATCTACTATAACAGTGATGCTATCCTATATGCCTCACAGAATCTTGACAAGGTAGACAACTATGTTAAGGCACAGGCTGCAAAAGCTACTGGCATAAACAAGATACACTACAACGATATTCTTCGACAGATAAAACTTATCAGAGACCGACAGATAACCATAAAATAACACCATTAATACTTTGGTTGACAATATATAACGGCGTGATTTCATACTTTGGAATCACGCCGTAATCATTTTTCCCATAAAGTTATATGGGGCTTTGTCATTAGTTTTATTTCTTTCTGTAAGTTTTTTATTACCTTTGCACTCGCCTTGCAACGACGCAAGGTGAATAAGATACAATTAATGTACAAAACAATTTTCAACAAGCGCAGTAGCTTTAAGTTTACTCATTTCAGTAACAAAGGCTACTCACTCTTCTCTTGCTTGGGTAAGGAAGTGATTGTTGGCACACTTAGCGTGGCTTCGCTTACTAACGCGAGAGCTAACAGCATAAGCAATGATGTTGCCAAAATCGACACTTCTTTCTACAAGAACGGCAAGGAAGTTGTGCTCGACGAGGTGAATGTCACTGGGTCGAGAGCTCCTCTGACAAGAAGTCAACAGACGAGAATGGTAACTGTACTAAGCCGCGAAGACATTCAGGCGGCTCCTGTACAAAGTGTTAACGATTTGCTTAAATACGCTGTTGGCGTAGACGTAAGACAACGGGGACCGATTGGTGCCCAGACTGATATCAGCTTACGTGGTGGTAACGACGAGCAAATCACAATTCTCCTTAACGGCATCAACATCTGCGATCCGCAGACTGGACACAATGCTTTTGATTTCCCAGTTGACATCAGTGAAATCGAGCGTATTGAAATCCTTGAAGGTCCGGCAGCACGCGTCTATGGTACTTCTTCACTGCTTGGTGCAATCAACATTGTTACTAGAACTCCTTCAAAGAGCAGTATTTCCGCACATGTGGAAGGTGGAAGCTATGGTTATGCTTCAGCAGGAGCAAGAGCTAACATTGCAAAGGGTAACTGGAACAATTCTTTTTCTACCAATTATACCCGCAGTGACGGATACACTCGCAGCAAGAATGGAAACCTTAATACCGACTTTGACGGTTTGAAGGCTTTTTATCAAGGTAACTACAATGACAATGACATCGTGGTGAAATGGCATGCAGGAATGAGTACAAAGGGATTTGGCTCCAACACTTTTTACAGCGCATATTCTGATGAACAATACGAACGTATTTTAAAGACATATACAGCCATTCAGGCAGAAAACAGATATGGTAAAATACACATGCGTCCTTCCATTTATTGGAATCGCACCATGGATAAATGGGAACTGTTCCGTGACAATGCTGATGCATATCCATTCAACTACCACCGCACTGACGTTTATGGAGTAAACCTTAACGGTTACTTTGACTGGATAGCTGGGCGTACCGCTATTGGTGCAGAACTTAGAAACGAAGACATCGTGAGTACTAACCTTGGTGAAATACTTTCCGAACCTCGCCACATACATGGTACCGATGTTGACTATACACATGGACTAAGTCGAACAAACATTCAGTTCGTCTTAGAACATAACATATTGCTGAAACGCTTTACTCTTTCTGCAGGACTTGTAGCAGTAAAGAATTCATGGGCAGAAATGAATATGAAGGTATATCCTAGCATTGACGCAAGCTATAACATCACTGACAACTGGAAGGTTTACGCCAGTTACAATACTTCACTGCGCATGCCGTCGTTCACTGACTTATATTACAATTCCAAAGGTTACAATGCTAACAAAGAACTGAAACCTGAGGAACTTGCTGCAACAGAAATTGGAGTGAAATATCATTCACAAGCGGTCAATGCCAGTGTAAGCGGATACTACAACCACATGGAAAACCTTATCGACTGGATTGTGGACAAGAATGCCGATACTCAGACGCTCACCACTACTAATTTCGGAGTGATAAACTCTGTCGGAGTTGAAGCAAACATGGACATCAACCTACTCAGACTTATCACTGGACAAAGAATATTCAAAAAGTTGAATATCGCTTACGCTTACGCTCATCAGGACCAAAAGAAATATGAAGGTATCGTGAGTCAATATGTTTTGGAGTATCTTAGGAATAAATTTGTGGCAAACTTACAAATGAATATCTGGAAGCAGTTGAATTTAGGAATAAACTATCGTCTTCAAAACCGTAACGGTTCTTACGTAGTAAGCCAAAACCCTACAACTAAGGAATACACCTATGCCAAGTATAGCACTTATGGGATTGTAGATGCACGTTTGTCATGGGACATGCCTAAATACAGCTTATACATAAATGGTAACAATCTTTTCAGCAAAGGCTACCGTGATTTTGGCAATCTAAAGCAACCTGGCTGCTGGATTATGGCTGGAGCCAGCATCAATATGAATATATAATGAGAAGAATTCTTATAATTTCCCTGCTCACCTTTATGGTGATGCAGGGATTTTCACAGATAACATTACGCCACATCACAAACACTGCGCTATTGAGAGAAGGAGACTTAATGTTTTGTGCTAGCGGGAAGCCTAGTGCCATAACTGATGTGACACGTGGTATCGATGAAATGGGCATAAATCACGTAGCAATATTCCATAAAGATAAGAAAGGCTCCTATGCCATCGAAGCCATCCACAAGGGCGTATGCATGAATCCTATCAACAGTTTCATCAACGCCAACAAAGGTAATGATGGTAACAAACAGATTATTACAGGTAGAATAAATTGCGATTCCATCGATATTTCTAAGAGCATTAAAAATGCACTTAAATATATCGGCAGACCATACGACTTTTATTTTGAACCAAGCGACAGCGCAATCTATTGTAGCGAACTTGTACAGATATCATTTGTAGACCATAATGGTAAATTATTATTTTACACTATACCGATGAGTTTCCACAATAAAAGCGGTGAAATCACTACTTTTTGGAAAGATTACTACTCTAAAGGTGGCATGAAAGTACCTGAAGGTGCTCCAGGAAGTAATCCAGGCGAGCTGTCAAGAGAGAAGATCATAAAAATGCTCTATATAATAATGTAGAAATATGTTATGCATTATTTTCACATTTTATTTGCAACGATTGGAAAATTATTAGTATTTTTGCACCCATTATGGTATTGAATTATATTTGGATTGCATTCTTTGTAATCGCTTTCATCTTTGGAGCAATACAGTTAGTGATGGGAGACACCACTATCTTCAAAGCAATGGTAGACTCGACCTTCGATTCCTCCAAGACAGCATTTGAAACATCAATCGGTCTTACCGGTATACTTTCATTATGGTTGGGCATTATGAAGATAGGAGAAAAAGCGGGAATGGTTAATGTCCTAGCAAGAGCATTAAGTCCTGTTTTCACAAAGCTTTTCCCAGATATTCCAAAGAATCACCCTGTTATGGGAAGCATTTTTATGAATATTGCCTCTAACATGTTGGGACTCGACAACGCTGCCACCCCTACTGGTTTGAAGGCAATGAGCCAGATGCAGGAACTGAACACAAAGAAGGACACTGCTACCAATCCAATGATCATGTTCCTTGTGCTCAATACGAGCGGACTAACCATAATACCGACAACTATATTAGCATTCCGAGCCACTTACGGTGCTGCTTCGCCAACTGATGTCTTCATACCAATCTTACTTGCCACTACAGTTGCAACTCTTACAGGTATTATCATCACGTCTTTATGGCAAAGGATAAATATTTTTCAGCCCGTACTTCTTACCTTTATATTTTGCCTATGTGCCTTTGTTGGTTTGGTTATATGGGGATTTGGCAACATGGACAAAGACACGATGGCTACAGTTACAAACCTATCTGGAAATTTTATACTGTTTAGTGTAATTCTAACTTTTATCGTAGCAGGATTTGTCAAGAAGATAAACGTATATGACGCATTCATCGAAGGTGCTAAAGAAGGATTCACGACTGCAGTACGCATTATTCCATATCTAGTGGCTATATTGGTAGGCGTTGGTGTCTTCCGTGCTTCTGGAGCAATGGACATGCTTATCCATGGCATTTCATGGTGCATGCAACAATGCGGGCTCAACACCGACTTTGTTGGTGCACTTCCAACAGCATTCATGAAACCACTATCAGGAAGCGGAGCACGAGGACTGATGCTTGAGTCTATGAAAAATTACGGTCCAGATTCTTTTGTAGGTAGACTAAGTTGTATTTTCCAAGGTTCAACAGATACAACATTCTATGTCCTTGCAGTTTACTTTGGCTCAGTGAGCATAAAATA
Source organism: Prevotella herbatica (assembly GCF_017347605.1). NCBI lineage: Bacteria > Pseudomonadati > Bacteroidota > Bacteroidia > Bacteroidales > Prevotellaceae > Prevotella > Prevotella herbatica. The sequence goes on along the minus strand of NZ_AP024484.1, from coordinate 1,745,433 downwards.
CACACGTCACGCCGTAGCATGCGGTTTGCTTGCAGATTTGGCAGGAGTAATTGCAGCAATAGCCATAGCCTATACATTCTTCGGAAATTAAGAAAAAAATAAAATAATTATATGGCAAATTTAAAATCGCTAGCTAAAGATACAGCCATCTATGGGATGTCAAGTATCGTAGGGCGTTTCTTTACTTATCTTCTTGTGCCAATTTATACGGCAAAACTTTCAGCAGCAAGTGGTGGATATGGTGTTATTACTAATCTTTATGCCTACACAGCACTTCTGCTTGTGATTCTCACTTATGGTATGGAAACTACATTTTTTCGCTATGCCAACAAGCCAAATGAAAATCCAGAAAAAGTTTACTCTACTATATTGATGGCTGTAGGATTCACGTCATTACTATTCATTGCTCTCATATTCCTATTCTTACCTCAGATATCAGGTTTCATGGGCTATAGTGATCACCCATCATATGTTTGGGTAATGGGGCTAACGGTGGCAATTGACTCATTCCAGTGCATACCTTTCGCTTACCTTAGATACAAGAAGCGACCAATAAAGTTTGCCACATTGAAGTTGCTCTTTATAATAATGACTTTTGGACTCAATATTCTTTACTATATTGTTCTCCCTGCACTATACAAAAATCATCCTGATATTATCGGCAAAATTTATGATCCTACAGTCGGAGCTGGATATGCTTTCTATATCAACTTATTCTGTACAGGTTCAATTACATTCTGTTTCATCAAGGAATTCACTGGTTTCAAATATGTATTCGACAAAGCGCTCATGAAGCGTATGCTGACTTATAGTTGGCCTATCCTCATCCTTGGCGTAGCCGGAATATTAAACCAGACAGCTGACAGAATCATCTTCCCTTATATATACAAGGGCTCAGACATGAACACGCAACTTGGTATTTATGGAGCGGCAAGTAAAATTGCCATGATCATGGCACTAATAACCCAGGCGTTTAGGTATGCCTACGAACCGTTTGTATTTGGAAAAGCTAAGGAAAACGACAATCGCGAGACCTATGCAAAGGTAATGAAGTATTTTGTTATCTTTACTCTCTTCGCATATCTCTTTGTAATTGGTTATATGGATATTCTCAAACACCTTATTGCTAGGGACTATTGGGACGGACTTCGTGTAGTACCTATTGTTATGATAGGAACTATGATGTATGGTATATATTTCAATCTATCATTCTGGTACAAGCTTATTGACAAGACAATATGGGGAGCTTACTTCTCTGGAATAGGCTGCATCGTGCTCATCGTCAGCAATATTATCTTTGTTCCCCGTTATGGATATATGGCATGTGCATGGTCAGGAATAACAGGTTATGGAACTTCTATGCTCATATCATATTTCGTAGGACAGAAGATGTACCGCATAAATTATCCGTTAGCCGAAATGGCGAAGTATTTAGTATTATCCATAATACTAAATGTGGGAATGAACTTATCAAACAATTATATCCCAGATGCTGGTGCTATAGCTGTCAACACGGTACTTATTCTCATTTTCGGAGCATACCTTGTGAAGAAAGACTTTCCGTTGTCGAGATTTCCTATAATAGGGAAACACTTTAGACACTAATAAAAAAATGACAGCCGACTTCCACACGGAAACCGGCTGTCCAGCTTTTACTTGATTTTTATTAATAACTCTTTTATATCTTAATATTGCTAATACCTTATCCTGATCTTTTTACCCAAAACTAATTTATCTACTGAGTCAATCTTTTTACTTTTGATACTTTATATTCGAAATAATTATGGCAACCTATTTATTTACATAATGCAAGCGAGTGTAGAATCATTAAACTTACTTCAATGTCATTCTCATTGCATTTTTTACATGATGCAAAGATAATGCCAAATACATAATTGCCATGAGGAATTTCCATATTAGTAAGTAGGGATTTCCATATTAGTACGAGGGGAACCCTAAAAAACATGATATTCAAAGGTATAAAACATCGAAAATACGCCGTATTTGGGTGCAAGATATTCCACTGTCAAAGGTAATCATCTACATAATTAACATGAAGTAAAAGCTATTTAGAAAAGCATGTAAAGTCGTTGAATGTTTATATTTAATCCTCGTAAAGAATGTAACAACCTAAAGTAAAATATACTCAGATAGCTTTTTCTGAAAGAAAAGATAAAAACACGTTTAAATCTTTTGCACAAATAATTATATTTCGTAAATTTGTAAACTTGAATAAGATCTACGACAAACTATGAAAAAAATATTAATCTACTTATTGGCTTGTCTTTCATTACAGGTTAATGCATATCCTTTTTTTGTTTTTAATGAAAGCAATGATTATACAATTATTGACTCCAACAACCCAAAGTCTGGTAAGGATGAAGGTAATAAATTACTTTCACCATCAAATAACAAGAATGGCATAAAGGAATCAAACAAAAAGCCAGCAAGATTCTTTCAGTATTATCCTAACGGGAAAGATATTGTCTGTATTAATGGAAACAACAGATACACCCGTGCCCTATATGGTACACATACTCTTTATAGACTTGAAACCAGCGACCGTCCAATCTTCGCTTCGTATAACAAGGCTAAAAGTAAGAATTTCCGTTTCTATATTGTCTCAGAGGGTAAAGCACTCAGATTGGACAGCACTAGCTATTGCGAATCAAGATATAGCGGTGGCAGACGTTCGTATCTTGTAAAAGATAAATCCTGGGGAGATGCTGAAGTTAGAATAGTAGCTTTGGCATCACAATTTGGTGAAGGGGCATTGTGGCAAATCATAACAAAGGGATTCTCCCCTAAGGTTAAGCTAATGGTTAAAATGTGCCAGACTGCCAAAACGAAAATGATGCGTGAAGGTGACTACGGTTTGGAACCAAGAAGCAGTTATGAAGCTTCACTAGACGAAAAAGGCCTTGTAACATTAGAATGGAATGCTTCAGGCGAGACTTATATCGTCTTTGAAGACCCTGGAAAAATAGAAAACATAGCGAAGAAATCCGGACGTATTCTCTTCGATAAAGAAGAAAAGGCGTTGAACAACATTACAGGTGGACTCCAGTTTTCTACTCCTGACGATTTCATCAATACGCTTGGTGCAAATCTTTCTGCGGCGGCAGATGGTTTATGGGATGGTTCAACATGGCTTCACGGATGTATCGGTTGGCGCATGCCATTGTGCGGTTGGCGTGCTGCTTATGTTGGCGATGTACTTGGATGGAACACCAGAGCTATCTCTCATTTCGACGCTTACGCAAAAAGTCAGGTTACGAATGTAGAACCTATATATCCTCATCCATCGCAAGATTCGACAAACAACTTGGCTAGAGGCGAAGAAAAATGGGGCACACAGATGTATAGTAATGGTTATATTTGCCGTTACCCAAACAGAAACGACAATATGAATCATTACGATATGAATCTGAATTATATAGATGAATTGCTGTGGCATTTCTCTTATGATGCAGATACGGTAATGATGAAACGCTTATGGCCTGTTTTGAAACGAAACATTGAGTGGGAAAAACGTAATTGGGACCCAGACGGCGACCATCTATATGATGCTTATTGTTGTATATGGGCAAGTGATGCTTTGTATTATAACAGTGGTGCCGTGACACATTCTTCTGCATATAATTACAGGGCTAACAAACTGATGGCAAGAATTGCAACTATAATAGGTGAAGACCCTAAACCATATTATGAAGAAGCTGACGCCATATTGAAAGCAATGATCTCTCGCCTTTGGATAAAGGATAAAGGACATTGGGCAGAATTTCAGGATTTCATGGGACTAAAAAGATTGCATGAAAGTGCTGCTCTTTGGAGTATCTACACACCAATAGACTGTGGAGCATGTTCCTCAGAACAAGCTTATGAAGCCACAAACTATGTAAACAACAGTATTCCTCATATCCCAGTAGAATATATTATTCCTGAAAAATATAAATCTTTAATGCCTCCTGTGGAAAAGAATTTGTACACTCTATCCACATCAGACTGGATGCCCTATGACTGGAGTACGAATAATGTAGCCCATGAAGAAGTGGCAAATATGGCTCTGGCTTATTTCGAGGCAGGAAGAAAAGATGAAGGTTTCAACTTATTGAAAAGTGATTTACTTGATGAGATGTTCCTTGGGGGAAGCCCTGGTAATTTCGGACAAATCAGCTATCTAGACAAAGCACGCAGTGAAGCTTATCGTGATTTTGGTGATAATATTGGCATCACCTCACGTGCCATTGTGTGCGGATTATTCGGAATCAAACCAGATGCTTTGTTTGGAAAATGCATGATACGTCCATCTTTCCCTGAAAGTTGGGACAGTGCTTCTGTGCATACCCCTTATCTGTCATATAAGTTTCAGCGTGAAGGCTCTAAAGATATTTATGAGGTTACCCAAAACTTCACCCACCCTTTGCAGTTGATTCTACGCATGAATCTTGATTCTGGCCATTATGTAGATATCACTGGAAACTCAGACCGTGTACAAACATTTACATTCGACCGTAATAAACAAATGTCGAATAAAGAAAGTCGAATATGTTCTAGCGATGCCGATTCATCCAAAGAAAAAGCCAACACAAAAGAATATATTCATAAAATGGGACTTGATGATATATCATCTGCCAAAAAGTCACGAGCATTAAACATTGATAAGTATTTCAATTCCAATGTTGATGACATCTATAAGAATGAATATCTGTCGCCACGTTCCCCATATACAACATTAGAAATTCCAAAACAAGGCATTGGACAATGGTGCATACCTAAACGTACTGCCGAAATCAATGATAGCGGATTGCGTGCCAAAATCATTAACGACAAATATGATACAGGCATAGGAGTAAGCTTTCGTTCTCACGCAATTGGTAAGAATATCATATACACATCATTATGGGACAATTATCCAGACAGCGTGGTTATTTTGGCAAAAGGTAAGGCTAAATATGCTTACTTCCTTTTAACAGGCAGCACCAACAACATGCAAAGTCGTATAGACAACGCTATCATTATCGCTACTTATCAAGATGGCACAACAGATACACTCGCTCTGCGTAATCCAATTAACTGGTGTCCTATAGAACAAGAATACTATGTAGATGATATGGCTTTTTGGACATGTCCTGTCAAACCATATCGAGTACATCTTGGTTCAGGAATTGCAACACGCGACCTAAGAAAAGTAATCTCCGTGGGAGATATTGAAAAATCGGTTAGTGGTAATCCTGATAGTGCGGAGCCACAGTTTATCAAAGACGGGGCTGCAGAAATCTTGAAGATGCCTTTAAATAAAGATAAGAAGTTGCGTTCATTTACCTTGCGCACATTGTCAAATGATGTGGTAGTAGGCGTGATGGCAATTACATTACAGAAGTAATAGCTTAATCGTTTTGACATATACTGAATGATTTTATATCATGATTGTATAATTTCATATCTTAGGTTCCTTGAAAGGATGTATTTTTGTATGCAAATCAATTAATAAACAAATGATTAAATACTTAACTGCATTCATTTTTATATTTACAGCATGTCACGTCACTGCATATAGTAAAAGTCAAAACGAAAAGTTCCCTGACGGTTCTACTATACAGAGTTGGTTTACTGATACAGCACAAGTAAACATAAATAAATTAGGGAAACAATACGTTATCACAGACTATGGAGTAATTAAAGACTCCTCAGTTATACAGACTGACAGAATTCAATCAGTAATAGACAGATGTCATAATGAAGGTGGCGGCGTAGTCGTCATCCCATCAGGAACATATCTCACTGGTTCCTTATTCTTCAAACAAGGGACAAACTTGTATATCACTAAAGATGGAAAAATAAAAGGTAGCGATGCCATAACCAATTACAAGATAAAACGCACTAGACTTGAGGGAATGACAACAAACTATTTTGCCGCACTTATAAACGTTGATGGGGTGAAAGATTTTTCTATTTTCGGCAAAGGAACTATTGATGGAAACGGACTAAAATACTATGACGAATTTTGGTTAAGGAGAAAAGTAAATCCAAAGTGTACCAATCTCGAAGCATTACGACCAAGGATGCTTTATATCTCAAATTCGAATGATGTAAAAATCTGTGGTGTGAGAATGATCAATTCTGGTTTTTGGACAAATCATATATATAAATGTAATAAAGTAAAATATCTAGGTTGCTATATATATGCACCAACAGATGGTTATCCCAAAGGTCCCAGCACAGACGCAATAGACATTGATGCCTGTGAAAATGTACTGATAAACAATTGTTTCATAAACGTCAACGATGATGGAGTATGCCTTAAAGGTGGCAAAGGAACTTATGTTGACAAAGATTCCACTAATGGTCCCTGCCGTAATATCATTGTTCAATATTGTAAATTCGCAAAAGCAGGAGGTGGTATAACGTTTGGTAGTGAATGTTACGATGCCACAAATATTATAATGAGAAACTGTAACTTCAATCATACAAGCAACATTCTATTGTTCAAGATGCGTCCAGACACGCCACAAAGATATGAATATGTAAGAGTTGAGGACTGTACTGGTAATACAATATACGGCATAAGGACGAAAATTTGGACACAGTTCTTTGATTTAAAAGAACGCAAAGATATGCCACGTTCATACGTTTCAAATGTAGAAATGAGAAATATCAATATTACATGCCAAAAAGGATTTTACCAGTTAAAACCATCAGATAAATATGACCTTGGCTCTTTTGCTTTTTACGACATCAATGCTCATGATCCTTATGGGAAAATGGACACCTCTTTCTTAAAAAGTTGCAAAATAAATAATGTTAGAATAAATGGGGATAAGATTCAATGAATCTTATCCTCCTTTATATTGTGACGGCGGCATGCCAAACTGGTCTTTAAAACACTTACTGAAATAATACGGAGTATCAAAACCTACCTCATAAGCTACCTCTGACACATTCTTTTCTCCTTTTTTAAGAAGTTCAGCTGCATATTTCATTCGTTTCACCCTTATATATTCATTCGGAGTATAACCCGTTACGCCTCTTACTTTATTATAAAAGATCGTCCTACCAAGATGTAGCATCTCTGCTATTTTCTCCACAGAAAGAGTCTGATCGCTCATTCTTGACATGATGATGGCATCTAATCTTCGCACAAATAGTTGATCTTGCTCAGAAGAACATAATGAAGGCCTCACTTCCTCAAGACTTTTTGAATACTTTTGTTTCAAAATCTCCCTTCCATTCAACAACTGGAATATTCTTGCAACAAGCAATTGGGGACTGAATGGCTTAGTTATATAAGCATCCGCACCAGACTCCATACCCTCCAACTGGCTTTCATCATTGCTCAATGCCGTAAGTAAGATGATAGGAATATGACTGGTCTCAAAATTATTTTTCAAACGCTTTGTCAATTCAAATCCATTCATACCCGGCATCATAACATCACTGATAATCAAATCCACATCATATTCTTTTGCCTTATCAATACAACTTTTCCCATCAGCTTCTGTTTCTACCTCAAAATAGTTACTCAGTTCATTTCCCAAAAATTCCCGAATATCATTATCATCCTCAACAAAAAGAATCTTCTTTCTGTTCAACGGCTTTGATCTTTTTGTAGCTGTCTCCGATACATTAACAAGCTCATTAAACTGCAACGTCGTATCCTCTTCATCTCTCAGAATTGGGTTACCCTGTACTAGAAAATCATGTTCCTCGTATACATCAACATCCGTCGGAATCTTAACCACGAATATAGATCCTCCACAAGGATTCTTCTCGTAATCTATCGTTCCATGATGCACTGCTACAAGTTCCTTTGTCAAATGAAGTCCGATACCAAAACTTTCACCAGTATAACTACTTTGCATAAACCTACTAAACAATTCGTTACGTCTGTCGTCGGGTACCCCCACTCCTGTATCTATTATCTTGATGGTCATCATTCCATCATCAAAAGACATCTCCAATGATATCGCTCCATTAGACGGTGTGTATTTAAAAGCATTAGAAAGCAGATTAAACACTATTTTATCAAGATGCTGTTTATCAAAAAACATCATATAAGTATTCTCTGATGACGTGAATTTATAATCTATTTTTTTAGAATCGGCAGCGTCTTCAAATGTCAAGAACAAACTCTTCACAAAATAAACAACATCACTTTGTTGAAGAGCCAACGCCAATTTCCCAGCCTGCATCTTTCTGAATTCCAGTAGCTGATCTATCAACCTTAGCATACGTTTGACACTCTTGTTCATTGTGCGTATTGACTTATCCAGCTCTCCATGCCAATTATTCGCTTTCACAATTTTTGTTTCCTTTTCCAATGACCCTTCGATAAGAGTAAGAGGCGTACGGAACTCGTGAGCGATATTCGTAAAGAACAACAATTTATATTTAGTCAACTCCTGTTCAAATTTAACTTTGCTACGCAACTCATTCTTTTCACGCACATTTCTCACAATTATATACATCACTACTACCGCAATAACAATGTATAATAATATCGCCCAGAAAGATAAATACATAGGCGGATTTACCCTTATAGTTAGTACGCTTTCACGCCCCCAAACACCATCGGCATTACAAGCTTTAGCGTGAAGTATATATTTACCAGAAGGTAGATTTTTATAAGCCGCCCAAGATATTGGTGAGGCTCCACTCCATGTTTTATCATATCCCTCAAGCCAATACGTATATTTAACATTTTTCACATCAGAATAATCCAATGTAGAAAAATCTATTACAGGAGAATTATCACTATAATCCAAAGTCATTATATCCGAATATGGCTCGGATGTAAACACTACATTAACATTGTCTTTTGCATGGCGTAATTTTCCTGGTTGTATGATCGTCAGACCATAATATCCTCCCAGCAATATTCGTCCGTCATCTAAGCAAATGGCAGCATTCTCGTTATACATATTCCCCATTGGACTAGGGTCAAGACTATAGTTCTCAAAAGTCTTTTTACGCAAATTTAAACACGAAACTCCTTGTTGGGTAGATATCCAATAATCACCTTTTCTATCCTCAACAACACATTGAGTCATGTTGTTCACAAGACCATCTAAACGGTTATAGTATTTGAATTTCAGCCTATTATAACCATTTTTACTCGTTGTTACACATATTCCGTCTTCAGGAATCGCAAGCCATACTCTATTCTTTCTATCTACAAATATATCATGTATTTCTTTGCCTGGAAGATACTGGATATAGGCATTCTTGTCAAAAATAAACTTATCAGGATTAAAGACCAGCAATCCGCCAGTTGTCCCTACCCAAATCCAGCCATTACGATCTTTTATAATACAACGAACCTCATTTGTGCCCACGCTATCAAGAAACATTTTTTTTATGAGATATTTCTGCCCTCGTTTCATCACTGCACTTAATCCATCACCGTATGTACCTACCCACATTCTGTTTTTATTGTCTTCTGCCATGCAGAACACATTATGGTTGCCAAAATCCAACCCATCTACACCATAGATTCCTTTTCCACGAGTACCAATCCAAGTCTGTCCGTCACGAGCCTCTTTTATAGCATACACGTTTGAATCATAATGACTTTTACCTTTCATCTGCTTCATATCCGAACTGTATCTATACAGCCAGCCAGCCCTTGTTGCGACTAATATATTACCATTTTTTGATTTCGAAATCATTCTCACGGTATTAGAGAAATCCATCCGTCTATTATTATCTGGGAATACACGTTCTGTATTTTTTTCTAGGACCTGAATATGTGCCACTCCGCCAAATTCTGTACTAATCCATATCCCATCATTCCTATCAGCAATCATATCCAACAAATGATTGGATGTTATTGGAGAATGGATTTTTTCATCAGCAATGAAATGCTGTTGATGTTTAAGGTCATGACTAAACACGAAGAGTCCGTTACCATACGTTGAAATCCATATAAGTCCGTGATTATCCTCCACAATATGGTATCTCTCATAATCAATATAATTTGTCTCGCCAGAAGGCAACAGATTAAGACTTATCAAACCTTTTTCAGTAATCAGCCTCAGCTCACCTGTTTTATTATAAATCCATTTTCTACCTCTATTGTCTTTCACTATTTTACCATTGGCAATATCCCATTCGCCGGAGCAACGTTCAACCTTACTTTTCTTTATATCTACAAAGTAGCAACCTAGGTTAGTAAATATCATCCATTTCCCATTCCATACCACATCATCCACAAAATGATCTCCTTTATCAAAAGCTATTTTCAGACACATTTGTGTCTTATTTCCTTTAAGTTCGTATAGTTTGCCTTTATCCGTTACAAGCATCTGTCTACCGGCAATGTTTCTTGTCTTAACAAATTTATTACCCTTATTAGCACAGATCAGTTTCCTATTTCCGTATATATAAAGTCTAACAGGAGTACATATCAGTATTTTATTTTTACTGACCGTATCAAACATTTCTATATCATCACTTCCAATATTATCCTTCCCAAATCTCTCAATATAGAATTTGCCATTCAAAAGGCAGACTCTCATTGCTCCATTTTTCTTTCCATACATCCATATTTCACCCGCATTTACAAATTTGGAATTAGTAAAATGAGGTTTTTTCTCGCCAGACATATAATCTGATTGGGTACCTGTTTTTAAATCAAGGCATTCAAATGTTTCTGAAACAGTGTAAAGCCACATTTTATTATTTGAGGCATCTTCTATTGTCTTTTTAATTCTACTGTCATCAATAGACATTGGACTATTATTATGACGATACACTTTTATTTTATTACCGTCATAACGAGCAAGTCCATAACGTGTACCAAACCAAATAAATCCTTTTTTATCCTGACACAAAGAGTTTATTGTAATAGAGGGTAATCCGTCTTGAATTGTAAGATGTTTCGCTTTTACCTGTATAGGTAAAGACACAGTATCAACAGCTGTAGAATCAAAAGACTCATCAATATGACTACTGGTCTGTCTAGAGTTGTTAGCACAACCAAGAAGGCATATTGTAGAAACACAAAATATAATTAATTTAATCCTATTCATAGTATTATTAAATGCTTTGCAAATATAAGCAAAGAAAACGGATTAACAAAATTTGACACATACAATAACAGACCGGAGTTTGAAAATAAGCTCAAACTCCGATATAAAACAAAGATTTATGGTAGTGGCTTTAATCCTTCCCATTTCACATTCCAATTTCCATCATTAGGGAAACCAATATTTGCAGTTGTACTCCCATCCCATCCTGCGCACATCATTGCCACAGACATCAATAAGCCTCCGTTACCAGGAAGATAAAGTCTCAGACGATCATCCTGGTAATTATGTCCACTTACAAGATAAGTGTTTTTCTGCTGTTTCATAAGCAATGCACTCACAGCCTTGTCTGGTTCTCCCATACGTGCTGCACACATTGCCATCATTGGATAATCCCATCCCCAAGTGGTATCCCATTTCCAGTTTTTCCAAATCCACTGTTCTGTTTTCTTCATCTTAGCAATATCCACCTGATGACTGTTAAACGGCAAAACACCTACAGCCCCAAGCACTGCTGGATGATCACTATACATTCTTTCATTTGAATAGGTATCTGGCTGAGTTTCTGCCGCTAGATAAAGTCCATCTTTATCTGCCAATGGAGATATCTTCGAGATGATATCATCCCAATGTGCATTTCTATCCTTCCCCAAACGTTCACGCCAACTTTGTGCTATCTGCAAGGCAAAATGCCAATAAGATAATTCAAAAGGTGGGTTCACTGTTGTAGAAGCAGGCAACGTTTCTTGTGCAGCGATGCATCCTCTTAACACATATCTATTCCCTACAGAATCATATTGCGCAAAGTCTGCCATAAATTCAGCCGTTTCCTCAACAAGTCGAGCATACTTTTTCAATACCGCCTTAGAATGATTAGCACGGTACAGCAGTTCTGCAAGATAAATAAGATGAGGTTGTTGCCATATCAAGAAACTTCCGACATCAGAAGGAGCCTCATCTCCACTAGGATCCGTCATCTTCATCCATCTCACGCCTTTAAATCCTTGTCTTCTTGCAATCTCTCGTGCTTTATCTTCAACTTTAAAATACCACGACAAAGAACGGTCTAGCATTTCCGGGTGTCCCCACAAGGCGAATTGTGCCTGATGCCAGAGTATCATCTCCAAATGGAATTTACCATACCATGAATTGTATGTCAGACCCGTTTCTTGCGGAGGTGTATCGCCACAATCCTGAATAGCCAATAAATATTGACTTAGCACTACCCTACGCTCCATCTCTTTAGCTTGTGCTGCTTTGCATTGAGAAAAGTCAGCTATAGCACCTTTTGTCCAATAGCCTTGCCAATACTTGTCTGCCGCTGTTTTTATATGATTAAATGTCATTGAGCAAGATGTTGTTTCTTTTTCTGAAAACAAACATGTGAAAGACAATTCTTTACCATCAGAATCAAGTACATAATAGTTCCTTGACCGTTCACGCAGCTTAGCATTACCTTGCCAATTTATTGTTACATAATAAACAGTTTTACCTATTGTACGTTTCAATATAGCCCGGTTTGCGGAGTTTTTCACTAACACCGTACTGTGCAAGTTATCAGAAGTCCAATTACAAGCATCATCACTATGCCCCCCTGATGGATATGGGAATCTGAATTTCACGGTTATCTTACCATCTGAAACAATATCAGAAGCTATTCTGTCAGAAACAGGATCACATACTGTGCTCACATGATATGCTTTACCTTTGTATTTAAACTTGCTATTGATGACACCTCTATACATATCCAGAGTTTCATCTATTGACTTGATTTGATGAATATCGTTACCAAGTTCCAATCCTACAACACCTAGATGCAGGCGATGAGCATTTACACGATACCAGTTACAAGCAGCCTTTTGACGAGCATTGTCTTTAATCTGTACAGCATAAGGTTCTAACCGTCCTCTTCCGAAATCATAATTACGCAGAGTCTCTTCAAATTTATATCCATTGGGGTTATCAAAAGAGTGCCATCCCCAATCGCTCATTGTTCCTAAAGGTATACCTTTTGAATATTTTTCAGGAAAAGATTGTAGACCTGTCGCATCAACCGTAAACGCAAACCCGCCATTGCCCACCGACAATGAGCTTAATGAATCTACAGATGTAACATGTGGATTATTCCTACTCACAACAGCGTGCTTGTCTATTGTTATACTTCTTCCTGCAGCAGAAATGCTAATCAAGAAAGTCAGTATAAATATTTTTAATTTTCGGTTCATATATTAATTATTATTTATCTTAATTTATCTTAATTCATCTTATTAAACAAGAGTTAGCGCGGCTATTAGATAAGTTTATCTTTACAGTATTTTTACCAATGGCCAAATATTGAGCATTAGCAGAATTCTCTTCGTATGTAGAGCTACACCAGTAGTAAGCGTTTATGTCTACAGATGACAAAATGCGATTTGCAGATACTTGATTTTGCCATCGTCTAATTCCACACTATCTGTATAACTGAAAATATCCATTTATAGTATGTATATTATGTAGACTTATTAATATGCTACTTAATACCTATACATTATCGCTATTAATTCATATTATGTTACTAGAAGGTATATCAACTAAAAATGATTTTCTATCTATTGAAAATCTAAAAGAATTAGGCTTTTATACAAAAACTTGTTCTGTAATTCCATTTGTACAGCCATATAAATATTATGAATGCAAATACTATGTATTTAATAAAAGATATAATTCCCTTTATAATATTAGTATCCTTTTTCAAGTTGAGCATCTATAGTAAATATATAATTCTCTATATTAGCATATCCGTTTTCTGCAATTTGAGATGCATCATTGGGATTATTCTTATCTAGGCCATATTTGTCTTCGAAAGAGTCAGGCATTCCATCATTATCTGAATCTTTTTTAGCTTTGCCTATTTTAAGTTTAGGCCATCCTCCTGCTTCAGTCTGGCTATTAATAATTCCATTAGGACTAAATGCCGGTTTACCTGTTCTTACTTCTTTTATTATAGAACAATCGTAAGAATCACGATTCCGACTACAACCGACTTGTTTAAGAACCTTATCATACATATTCATAGGCATTTGTTCTTTTATAGGTTCACATTCAAAAGGGTGACCAACAAAACTACTCATAGGATTCGGTCCTCCAACTCCTTTCCAATTATCAGCAGTGATAGAATCACATTTTTCGATGACATTCCCAGATATAAAATATAAGCTTGTCCCATCTTCTGAGACATCAAGCAAATGAGGTCTAATACTTGCAGGTCCTGGCTTGTAATAGTTTCCAACGAAGTTTATTTCTCCATATTCTCCGCCACCATAAGCTGCTTTAAAACCATAGTTCCAAACTACGTTATTACGAAAATCTACATTTTTTGTATTAGCGACTGAAGAAAAACGAGGGTTCCTACTTGTATTATCTGCTAAGAGATTATGATGCCATGTGGCATTTTTACCGCCCCAAATTCCTCCAAATCCATGTGCGCCTTTGGTGTGATGACTTTTAGCCAAGCTCTGGCTTATCATACACCACTGAACAGTTAAGTTAGAGGTCTTATATAATGAAAAACATTCATCAATGCTCCAACTTGCACTTACATGGTCGACGATAACATCATGTTGTCCATATCCTCCACCTGTAACCGAATCATAGTCATGGGGATATTTATCTCCTACACGGACGCGAATATATCTTATGATAACATTTGATGCATCTATACTCAACGGGCAGTCTTTCAGACAAATACCATCACCAGGTGCTGTCTGTCCTGCTATCGTAATAGAGTCATTTGTAATGCGCAGGGGGGTCTCTAATGAAATTGTGCCGTCCACGTCAAAGACAACGATCCGAGCACCTTTACAATCAATGGCATATCGTAATGAACCAGGACCGTGGTCATTTAAATTAGTAACTTTAATGACCTTTCCGCCTCTACCTCCACAGCTATATTTGCCCCAGCCTTCTGCTGTTGGAAATGCAATAAGACGCTTTGCACGTTTAGATGCAGCACAAACATGAGCAGATAAAATCAATGCAAAAAAAATCAAACCTAAATAAAATTTTGTCATAACTTTATATTATATTTAAGTCCCTCTTAGATAAAATGTATTATTTAAGAGGGGCAAAAATACTAAATTAATTAAAACGTCTTTATTAGTATAATGGATGTTGCTGTCCTTCCAACCCCTTATTAATGTCTATAATAGAAGTAGTATTTAGCGGCAAAATCTCTACCTGATTTTTAACCAAACCACGGAAAAGTGACGTTGTCATCCATGCTTCTCTCTTATCAATTTTATGAAGGGCATTGGTGAAGCCATCAGTACCGATGAACATGTTCTGAACTTTATAACCCTGCTTAGCATATATAATCGAGTCAGATTGAGCAATTG
The DNA here is from genome assembly GCF_017347605.1 of Prevotella herbatica. NCBI lineage: Bacteria > Pseudomonadati > Bacteroidota > Bacteroidia > Bacteroidales > Prevotellaceae > Prevotella > Prevotella herbatica. The sequence goes on along the minus strand of NZ_AP024484.1, from coordinate 1,730,030 downwards.
GAGTATATCTCATAGCAACAATTGGCTCATTGAATCCAGATGGTTTCTCTGCTTTATAAGCTGCATAGTGTAACTTATAATCAGAGAAACGGCCTTCACCATTTGCCAAATCAAGCAAATCTTTTTTTGTTTGAGTCAGTGTCTCATATAAAATATTCCAACGGCAAAGGTCTGTACGACGTAAGCCTTCAAATCCAAATTCCAATTTACGTTCGTCCTGTATTGCCTTGAGGAATGCGTCATGTCCAGAAGGAATATTACCTATTTTAGTAACATCACCACCAAAAGCACGGGCTCTTACCTGCTTCAGCGCATCTATTGCTTGGCTGTTGGCACCATTGTTCAGCTCATTCAAAGCTTCTGCATACATAAGCAATATGTCAGAATATCGAAGAATAGGAAAGTCGATCTCACGCGTGCTGGCATTTATACCAGCATCGTTCTTCCAATCTACGCGGAATTTTCCAATCGTGTTGCTTGGCAGACCGTTAAGTTGTCGTTCTCCATTTTTGTCTTTTGTACCAGCATAACCATAGTTACATATAGACACATCACGACGTGTATCTCCATTTTCAAAATTAAAGTAATACACAGGATTAACAATCATTTGAGGTGCTGTTTTTCCATAAATAGTATTTGTATGACAAAAAATGCCATTTGTATAACCTACATTATAGCTATTAACTTGAGAACTATACTGTCCGATCTGCAACATTGTCTCATTATCGAACTTCTTTTCAAGTATATCGCGGAATACAGTCTCATATTTGGGCATCAAAGAATTTTCCTTTCTATCTATTACTGTCTTACAAGCATCAGCTGCGATCTCATAAAGTTCTTTGATACGTGTCTGATTAGAGCGCTGAGCCATCTTCACTGTTGTAGGATCATATGTATCAAGATTCCATCTTAAAGAATAGCCTGCAGCGTAAAGGGATATACGGGCAAGGATACCATATGCCGAATTCTTTGTAAATCTTTCCGATTCACTACTTACGACGTTCTCACTATCCCAAGACAATAATTGGGTTGCACTCTGCATATCTGCTATGATGTGGTCGTAAATTGTATCACGGCTTGTACGTGAAGAATAGAACGTAGATGCGTCTGAAGTTGGTGTCGTTATAAATGGCACATCACCGAAGTAACGAACAAGATTAAAATAATTTTCCGCCCTTATAGCCAAAGCTTCGCCTAATAGATAGTTCAACTTCTTCTGTTCTGAAGAGTTTGAAGAACTCATTTTCTTTAGATTTTTTATACATACATTTGCATATTCAATGCCCTGATACATAGCATTATACAGACCTGTAGGTGCATTGGAAGATGTATAAACATAATTAGCTATCTGGTTCTTTGAGTTAGTTTCTCCTTCTGTTGAGAAGCACTCGTCGGTACCCATGCCAAGTTGATAGAAATATTCTCGATTGAATGTTTGAGGATAACAACCTAATACAGCCATTTCTGCTTTAGTTGCGTCTTCAAATACTGATTCTGAATCATATTTTGATTTTGAAGGTATATCGATGTAATCATTACACGAAGCAGTACCTAGCAACAAAACCGTCGCAATTCCTATATATAAAATATTCTTTTTCATTTGTTCTCTTTCATTAAAAGGTTAAGTTCATACCGATAACAAAACTCTTAGAGCGTGGATAGGCTGAATTATCAATACCTGGAGTAAGGGCACTAGACGTTGCGCTGACCTCTGGATCGAAACCATCATAACCAGTAATGGTTGCAATATTATTCAATGTGGTATATATTCTCATATTTTGTACTTTAATCTTCTGCATCCATGCCTTAGGAAATGTATAACCTAGAGTGATGGTACTAAAACGCAAATAGCTTCCATCTTCTATATAATAGTCGAGAGGGTCTGAAATGGCTATTTTATTATCTGCATGTACACTCCACATCTGACTCTTTGAATACTGATCAGGATTGAGTTCTGCCAGTCTTGAAAGATTTTTTGTCTCCTTGCCAGTAATAGGGTCAATGAGAGTGAATCTGTTGGCCATACATGCAAGAGTGTTTTGATTAGGTAGGTAAGGCCCAATATATCTCTGTGTGTTCATATTGAAGACGTCACCACCTACAGAAAAGTTGAGAAATACGGATAGATCAAAGCCTTTATAACGAACCGTGTTATTCATACCTCCAACAAAGTCTGGATTGGCATTGCCTATCACAGTACGATCATCTGTACTCCATACAGGATTCCCGTCTTTATCAGTTTGATTAGCTGTGCATGCATATTTTATATCACCTGGTTTGATATTTGACTTTGTTGCTCCTTTTAGGGAAGGAACTCCATTTTTAATGGTATATGTTCCATCGGCATTTTGTGTAAAATCGTCTGTAGTATAGACACCATCGGCTTTGTATCCATAGAATTGACCTAAAGGCTGACCTTCTGCTATATAGAATAACATACGAGAGTCATAATCTTGAATCATATAGTTGTTGGCATTATCACCGCCATAAAGTTTCAACACTTTATTTTTATTGAAGGCGATATTGAAGTCTGTTGTCCATGCGAATTCCTTTGTTCGGATATTCGTAGAATTTATAGTGACTTCGACGCCCTGATTTCTTACTGAGGCCAAGTTCTGATATTGATAACTGTAACCTGTTGATGTAGGTATTTTATTTTTTATCAACAAATTTGTAGATTTGTTGTTATAGTAATCGATACTACCGTTTAGACGACTATGAAAGAAGCCGAAGTCTAGTCCGATATTTATAGTAGTTGTTTTCTCCCATTCTATTTCTGGATTACCTACAATACCTCCAGGCACTAATGTTGATATAACTTCTGTTCCATTGGTATAATATCCAGCACCATAGTCGGTAGCATACATATTATTATCGATATTATCATTACCTGTTGTACCAAATCCTACTCTTAACTTCAGATTTGAAAGCCAGTCACTTGTATTCTTTATCCAAGGCTCTTCTGTGATACGCCATGCTGCGCTAGCAGATGGAAACCAACCCCACTTATGACCTTTACTGAACTTAGAACTACCATCGGTTCGAAGTGCAGTAGTAACAAGATAACGTTCGTTCCAATTATATGATGCACGACCGAAGAATGAAACAAGAGCCCTATTACTAATGTCTGATTCCCATTTATAAGGTTTAGCCATCGTTACATTGTTTAATCCAAAATTGGCTTCTGGAAAGTTGTGATATTCGTTATCAAGCTTCAAGTTATCTAAATGATATACCTCATGACCCAGAAGAATATTAAGATGGTTTAGACCAAAATTATGGACCCAGTTTAGAGTGTTTGTTATCTGATAAGTAGAACTCTCTGAATTGTTGCGTGAACCATAGGGGCCACCATTATTCTTAGCTAAACGTGTGAGACCTTTATCCCATACGTCAGAACGAGTCTGAGCCCACGTATAACTTCCAGCTGTACGCCATGTAAAATGTTTGAGAAAATCGAATTCTATACCGGCATTTGTTGTCAATAGACGTCTATAACTTTTGTTGTCTATACTTGAATTGTTAATAAGTGGATTATCTATATCATATTGAGAGTCTATTGCCATCATTTCCTCAGAGAGATCCTCTCCTAACATTTGATCATCTGTGAAACGTACACCGCCGGTTGCCGGTTGTAGTATGACATTCTTCAACGAACCGGCCATTGACCCACCACCTTCTACTTCGGTGTTTTGGAAACTAGTACTGAAGTCAAAGCGAATACCTTTCCATAGTTCATGGTTTAATTTTAGTCGGATTGAATTCTTATCTAAGCCATGTTTAGATAATATACCATCCTCACCTGTATAGTTGTAGGACAGTAGATATTTGGTTTTATCATTACCTCCACTGATACTGAGATTATGATTCATAGAGAATCCTGTGCCACCAAATACCGCATTCTGCCAGTCTACGCCTGCACGATTGGCATAATCTGTATTTATACGATTGTAAGCTCCCGTATAAAAGTCGGAAGCATTAACATCTCCACCATAGAAACCAGCAAAGTTAGTCTGGTTTCCCGCTAGAACTTGCAATTCGTATTCGTATTTGACATAATCTAATGTATTTAGCACATCAAGTTTCTTACCCAGCGAATTCCAACTATAATAGACATTATAGTTCACCTGTGTTTTACCGGCTTTGGCATTCTTTGTTGTAATGATAATAACTCCATTTGCACCACGTGCACCATATATAGCGGTAGACGAAGCATCTTTCATGATATCGATAGTCTCTATATCATTTATATCCACTTGCTGAAGGGCGTTTTCCATCTCAAATCCGTCTACAATATATAGAGGTTTTGTACTTTGTGTGATAGAGGTTCCGCCACGGACTGTTATATTGATGTCAGCTCCAGGAGCACCACTTTGGGAGACAACGCTTACACCAGCAGCCTTACCAGCCAAGGCTTCAGCTGCTGTTGCTACTGGACGTGAAGCCAAATCATCAGCACCCACACTTGATGTTGCACCTGTAAGATCGGCCTTTCGTACTTTTTGATAACCGATAGAGACTACTTCATCCAACATCTGATTGGAACTTGTTAGTTTCACATCGATTTTAGAACGTCCATTAACAGATATTGTACGTGTTTCATAACCTACGTATGAAACAACGATTTGTTTTGCATTAGATGGCAAAGATAATGTATATTTTCCATCAATATCAGTTATAGTTCCTCCTTGTTGACCTTTCACCCTCACCGTAGCACCAATAATCACATCTTGATCATCAGAAACCACACCTGAAATTTTCACGGTCTGCGCAACCAGCGCAATTGGCATGCTTATAAACAAGGCTATAAATAAGCATAACTTTAGTTTCAAATTACTCATTTGCTTAAGTTTAATAGTTTTTAGATTTACTTTCACAAAAGTAGCATATCGCACTATTTTACTGAATACAAAATTATACGTAAGCATATACATCCGTTCAAAAAACAATATATAACCTCTATATATACGATAAAACCACGATAAATTAATCAGCCCCTTCTTGCTATTATTACCACCCTATTTCCATGGTTAAGTACGATGAAACCGTTAGAAGTTAGAGAAATAAGTTTGATATTTTTGTCTTTAGACATCTTTATTTCACGATAAAAAATCCGTTTCTTATTGCTTTTTAGTACATATTTTAACATTATACCATCAAAAAACTTACAAAAGTCACCTGCCATAAAGAAAATTTCTGTATTTTTGTGCTCGGTCAGCATAGCGACAAGGGTTTGTAATTTCTTTTTTACCACTAAAAACTTACAGCTTTTCCACTAGGCACTTACCATTAATGAACACACGTTTATACAACATTAATTTTAAAATACATGAATATTACAATTGAACAAGCAAAAGAGGTCATTGAACTCTTAAAAGATCGAAAAACAGAAATGTTTTCTTCTCACAAGTTTATCGGTACTTATATGCAATTGTAAGGGGCTAGTTATATCGACATTTTCGTGAAATACAAGAATAAAGAAAATAGTACAAATAAGTAAGTGATCAAAGAATATGGGAAACAATATACAAAAAACAGAACCAGATGTTATTTTAGATATAAATTTTAAACAAGGATTATCTGATTTCTTTGAAGAAAATAACATAAAAACAGATGATCGTAAAAAATGCGTAAAAGCAAAAATAGCAGAGTTCTTTAATATGAAGAATGTTTGTTTCTTGTTTGGGGCAGGTACAAGCGCAAGTGCCATTCCGCCTATGAAAAAATTATGTGAAATTATATCAGACAAGATAGAAAAGACAGCATCACAGCCCGTTAAAGATAAGTTTAAGTCTATAGCAGAATCAAATAATCATAATCTTGAGCAAATATTAGGCGTATTATATTCTGGACGTAGTTATTATTCAGGTTTTAAGGGAAAAAACCAAAAAGAGGAACTTTGTTGCAAGAAGCTTATTGAATTAATAGAGCAAGAAATCTTTAAAAATATTAATATCAAATTTGCTACTGATGAGCAGTTTGAACTGTTGGAAATATATAAACAATTCTATCAAAAAATAGCATTTAGGAATAAAGACTTATCTCGTGTATCTGTTTTTACCACTAATAACGATTTATATAACGAAAGAGCTTTGGATGATTTAAACATACACTATATAAATGGATTCAGTGGTGGAATAAGGAAATTTTTCAACCCATCGATGTTTAATTATACATATTCCAAGCGAATGGATGTAGGCATTGATAAATATGAACCTGTTGAAAATATGGTCTATCTATATAAGATACATGGTTCTGTGAATTGGATTGACAAAGGAGAAACAGAAGGAAGGTTTTTTAGTATTGAAGAATCTTTTGAACACTGTACTTCAGAAGATAATAATATCTTAATTTATCCAACCCCAACAAAGCAGAATAAAAGTCTTGGAGCACCTTATGTTGATTTGTTCCGTGAATTTCAGCATCGTTTATTAGAAGCGAATACAGTTCTGTTCGTTATGGGATACGGTTTTAATGATGAACATGTGAATGATATTATTTATCGTGCATTGGCAACAAATACAACTTTCAATGTGGTTATCATTAATCAAATAGACGAAAATAAGCCTATATGTAAAGTTGATGATAAGCGTGTATTCAGACTTTGGGGTACTGCTGAAATAAACGGGAAAAAGACTCAAATGCATTATTTCGATTATGCAGTTAAAGAATGGCTACCAGATATTAATGCTTTTTCTCATAATGATGATATTCTTAATGCCTTTATGAAAGAAATGAAAGAGATAAAAGAGGCTGTAAGTAAAGACGATGAAGGACAAAGAGATAAATGATATAATAATATGAAAATAGGAAAAATAGTGTCTGTAGAATATGATAAATTCAGAGTTCGACTATTCTCAACAACCAAAAATTCTACAGTATCAATTAATGGACAAGTTTATTATTTCGGCAATATTGGAAGTTATCTGAAAACGGAAAATTCAACTGGTGATAAAATTCTTTGCGAGGTTAGTGCTATATTGGATTATTGTCAAGATAATAAAAACTACTCTTCATACAATCTTGATAGTTCTAGAGAATTTATAGTAAAACCTATCGGCACTTTATCTGCAGATTCAAAATTTTCTATGGGAGTCGGTGTGTTCCCTTCTTTATACAATGATGTTGAAATTGTAACATTTGAAGATTTACATAGTATACTATCACCAGAGTCTGACAAAAAAGAACATATTCATCATACAATAGATCTTGGATATAGTAAAAACCTTATAAACTATAAAATATCATTAAATATAAATAATCTATTTAATATTCATACAGCTGTACTTGGTAATAGTGGAAGTGGAAAGTCTAATACTATAGCTAGATTGTTACAGGAAGTGTTGAGAAAAAGTAAGAACTATGCTTATGGTGCGAAAATTATTCTTTTTGATGTTAATGGAGAATATAAAAGAGCTTTTGAACATAATGCACAACTTAATAAGAATATTGACGTCGTATTTTATAAGCCTAATATTGATCGTGAAAATGGATATAAACCATTCTTTTTACCTTATCATCTTATGACACTTGATGAGTGGCTAGGGTTTTTGATGGCGTCAGAACGTACCCAAAAGCCATTTTGGGATAAGGTGTTGCAAGAATGTTTTAAGTTTTACAAAATTATCAACGACGAAGAGCGTAATAAATATATTAATTATTTTAAGTGGAAAATAGAAACATTATTGGCAGATATCTTAAAGCATGCAGATAGTGACACATCTAAAATGACAAGTGCTAAGGGTATATTACTTAAATGTAAAGATATAGTTAATGGCGCTCTTGAATTAAATGAACTGGGTGATTTCTTAGATCGAGCTATGAATGCTTGTGCCATTAAATATGGAGATAATAGTGATCGTATGAGTAAATTCCTTAATGAAAATACAGTAAATGAAGAAGATGCATATATATTGGATGAACAAAAATTAAAACCAGGAGAATATTTTGATTATAATTTTTTGAAAACCGCTGTTGAATTTGTATTATTACAGGAAGAGGCAAAAGGTAACCTTCGCATCAGAGAGTTTACTTCTACTATGATAAGTCGTCTTGACTTTTTCATAAACAATGCTGAATGTGATTTTATGCGTAATGTCGTTAACCAAAATATTGATATGAAGAAATACCTTTCTAATATGTTTGGTATTTCTGATGATTGTTGTAAAAATCAATTGATAATTATAGATTCTAGTGAGGTTGGTGGTGATGTTTTAGAGTTAATGACTAGTGTTGTTAGTCGTATGCTATTTGACTCTAGAAAAATGAAAATAGGTGATGATAGACGAAAACACCCAATACATTTAGTTTTAGACGAAGCACACAGATATATACGTAAGGATGTAGATTATATTCTTAAAGAAAATATATTTGAAAAAATAGCAAGAGAAGGTCGAAAATATTCCCTGTATCTTATGATTTCTTCTCAGCGTCCTTCGGAATTATCACAAACAGTATTATCTCAATGTGGAAACTATATCGTTCATAGAATACAAAATGAGGTAGATATGAATTACATATACTCCGTGTTACCTTATTTTTCTGCTGATTATATAAACAAGATAAAACAAGCTGTGCCTGGAGAAGCATTAATATTTGGAAATTGTGTTCCTATGCCTTTGATGGTTAAAATCGATCAAGCAAGTCCAGATCCAAACAGTGAAAATTGTCATATTGATGAAGAATGGTTTACTATTCCTAAATAAAGAGTGAAAGATAAACGGAAGACTTATTCAATCCTGAGCCTTCAGTATTATCTTGTGAACGACTACAATATTTTTAATTTTGATTACTATAATGGGATTTAAACTCAAAAACATAAATACAATAAATGGGGTTGCGACACCATACGGTGCCGGAACAAAGCACGGTATTAAGGCGGTTACTGACTGTAAAATGATAACGGTGGGATGCGCTGTTTAGAGCGGACACCACTGCCTATATTTCGAAGAACAAATAGATTATCATGAAAATAGCCATTCATCATTGATGAATGGCTATTTTTTTTAGCTATAAATATAGGCTTGTTGGCGAACGCCACTATCGAATTTCGATAATTGCATCGTCGGTTAAACTGCGAGTGAGTTTCCATGTCATTGCATCTCGCTTGGCATCCTCACGGAACTTAAGGTGTACACCATGAATGTTAGAATGTTTGAAGTCGGCAGGATTTGCCACGGAGTCACTAGTTACTCCTACATGAAAGCTACCTAGACCATCAATCGTTACTTCCTCACCATTAAGAAGGTGGTCATGAATTACATCCATCAACTCTGTGAGGACCAAAGTCACGTCGCTACATTTGGCAGAGCAGTTCCTTTGTATCTCCTCGGCGATTTCTTTCGTGCCGACTTTCCCACTCTTTCTTGTTCTTGCGAAGTATTTTTCTTCTGTTCTGGATTTCTCCAATGTGCATTGTATTGCCATAATTTTTTTTTGTTTATTTAATGGATTCTCCTCCACTCTTTACCATAAAAATTATCAATCAATGCGTTAAGCGGTGGAAGAGGCTTTTTCTATTGAGTGATTAGGCCCGAGTGTGAGCATTTGAAATCATACTTGTACGCAGAAATGAACTGATAGTCAAAATCAAGGTCGATACCAGTCCCAACTTTTATCAATCCCAGTTCCTTAATCATTTCCAGAAGAAGTTCGTTAAATTTTTCTGCTATATTGAATTTGCATGTAGCTCCAGATTGACCGCATTTGTAAATTTCATCCTTTATATACAATTCTTTCAATCCACGGCCCACGGTGTCAGCGCTGGGAATATCGGTATCTGGGCGTTGGGAAAACTGAGGAAGTAGAGCGTTGATATCTCCCAGACAATTGCTACGGCACAAATAGCAAAACACAGTCGAAATGATAGCACTATATTTATAAGTTTTACCATTTATTTCTCTCTTGCCAAGGGTCGTATCTATTATATTCCCTAGACGGTGAAAACGTCCATCACGTGAAAAATTCCTCCGAAAGGAGTGATGTTCTCAAATTTTATTGCTACTTTTGTCATGCCAGAATTATTCTATATTTTTGTTTCGTAGCAGGAATATAGGTGATTTTTCTGACATGGACATGTGTTTGGAAACTTCTGTTTATTAGACACTTGTACTTTTTGTTAATAAAAACACTGCGGGGTTAATGTATAATTCTTAATAATTAGTATGGAAACAATATTGTAGCGCAAAATAATTATGGAGAATAAATCGAAAATAAGAATTCATAGGTCTAAATTTAAAGGATTAAATATCCATATAAAAAAAGTCCAAAGCACCAATTCATGTGAATGGATAAAATATGCACACCGTGATGAGCATTTCATCTTTTATGTTCAACAAGAAGGACTCACCGAATTAATGATAGATTTTAAAGATTACCAAATGAACGGTAAAACTTTCTGCTTCATTTGTCCAGGGCAGGTACATTATTATATCAGGCAAACATCGCCTAAAGGTTATTTCATATTTATTGATTCGTCTTATTTGAAAAATGAATATCGAAGTACTTTTGAAAACCATCAAAACCTAAACCAAATAAATTCTGTTCTCAACGATTCTTTATTCAAATTAATATCATTAATTGCCGACCAACTCTCAATTTCTACCACAGATATAGGTGAAAATATTATCCGTTCGTTAACTGACAGTCTTATCGGTATTATGGTCCTAGAAATAAAAAGAGACGAAAAACAATGCCAAGGCGCTATTGACAGAAAAACAGAACTTTTATCTCAATTCAGGAATTTGGTACGTAAGCATTTTGAGAAGTTCAAAAAGCCTAATGATTATGCTGATATGTTAAATATTTCAGTACCTTATTTAAATCAAATTACCAAGCAACAAACGGGTTATACTGCAAGTTATTGGATACAACAGGAAATTCTGCTTGAAGCGAAACGATTACTACATTACACGCAACTGAGTTCAAAAGAAATTGCTTTTTCCGTAGGATATGATGATTATGCCTATTTTTCACGTTTTTTCAAAAGCAATGTAGGTATTACCCCATTAGAGTTTAGAAAAAATTACTTGGATTTGTCCAATCTTTACTACTGATTCTCCATTGTTATTTCTTTGCGATATCTATACCTTTGTACTCGAATTAAAAAACAAAATTTATGAGTACAATAGAAAAAAAACAAAATTCTAATTTTTACAAAACAGCATCACCGCTTATAATATCGGTCTTCATAATTTACCTCACAATAGGAATGGTTATAGGCGTAATACCGAAGTTCGTCAGTAATGGTCTAAAATATAGTAGCTTTATTGTGGGCATTGCTGTCGGAGTACAATTTTTTTCAACTCTTGTATCACGACCATACATAGGAAAAAGATGCGATGTACATGGAGTGAAAAGTAGCCACTTCCAAGGTTTAATATTAATGATGATTACAGGAACTATTTATTGTTTAAGTGCTGCACTTTACCGACAACCTCTGTTGGCTCTAATGGTTTTGTTACTTGCAAGAATCATCCATGGCATAGCAGAAAGTATGATATTAGTAAGCGCGGTGGCATGGAATATTGGGTTGGCAGGTTCTCAAAGGTCGGGGAAGGTGATGAGTTGGAATGGAATAGCCATGTACGGAGGCATGGCATTGGGAGCACCGTTAAGTATAGAGATGACTAAAGTTTATAATATGAGCATAACCTTCATTTTGGCTATTATGGCAGTACTGCCTATTATAAGCTTATTATCAACAATAAAACTTCCAGCCTTAAAAGTAGATAAAACGAAAGTAAGAACGCCATTTCTTAAAATAATAAGACGTATGTTAAGACAAGGAACAGGTTTGGGATTAGCTACAATCGGATATGGATGTATAATTTCGTTTATTACACTGTATTTTATGGAAAAGAACTGGGGAAACGCATCATTGGCATTTGCAGTTTTCGGGATATGTTATATACTTGTACGTATATTTTTCGATTCACTTCCCGATAAATACGGAGGGTACATAATAGTGTTAATCTCATTGATAATTGAAACAATCGGTCAGGCTATAATAGGATTCTCTCCAACGAGAACATTTGCGATAATAGGTTGTGGTATAACCGGAATCGGCTTTTCACTTATTTACCCAGGACTAGGAGTATTGGTAGTTAATAGAACTGAACCTCAAATAAGAGGAACTGCCTTAGGCCTTTATGCTGCATTTTTAGATCTTGCTTTAGGTATAACCGGCCCTTTGGGAGGATTAATAGCTGGATGGTTGAGTTATCAAGTAAATTACTTATTATTGGGGAGTATAAGTTGTCTATTAGCAATGATAATCATTTCATACAAAAGAAACAGTTAGCAATAATTTCACCCGACTCGTTATTCATTTTACCGAAAATAATATATCTTTGCAGCTAAACCAATAAAACATGTGAAGATGGACGAAAGTAATTCTGAAAAGGAGGTAAAGCGGCTGTTGCAAATGCTTCATCTAAAGGAAAAAGAATTGTAGTTCAAAAAGACTGGAATATGGCATTAAACAAACTGATAGACCTGGTCGATGAAGAGCTAAAAAGTAGACTTTAGCAACAAAAGTCAACTTGTTTGGTTCTTCGTCAATTTAGGGGGGTGAAATATAGATACTTTATTGTTGCTAAATACAACTCAACATATTGATATTCTACACATTAGTTAATATAAAACAGTTATGTTTATTGTTCGTGGTCCGTTCGTGTAATGTTCCTCTGCTCATAGCTTAGCGAAAACTTTCCTGTATTTTTATTTATTCCTATTTCCTTTTCGTTCCATCACATGATTTAGAAAGATACTAAACGGTTATTGGATACTACTTGGGGAAAGAGATGACGAAGGTGTTTACATACTTTTTCCAAATAGAAATGCTTTAGGCAGCGATAACCGAATCATGAAAAAGAATCATGATAAGCATAACTTCGGCTTTAGACATGATCGATATTACGATAATAAATCCGTTCCTTATAACTTCTTAATACATATTTTAACATCATACCATAAAAAAACTTACAAAAGTCATCTGCCATAATGAAAATTTCTGTATTCGGTCTGCATAGCGAAATTTGTTTGTAAGTCATTCTTGGTTAGCAACAACAATTACAATAATGGGATTTACACTAAAAAACATAAATACAATAAATCAAGTTGCTACATCACACGGTGCTAGAATAAAGAAAGTGCTGTGCACAAATGATGAAACTTCTAGTAACATTGCTCAGATTGCCGTGTCTCGTTTGAAGGCAGGGGAACACGTGGAAGTGCATGAACATGAAACGATGGAAGAACATTTCATCATTGAAGAAGTTTCTCTTGAATTTATGATTGATGATAAGGCGATGACAGTTGATGCGGGTAGTTATGTTATGATTCATTCAGGAACAAAGCACGGCATTAAGGCGGTAACTGACTGTAAAATGATAACGGTGGGATGTGCTGTTTAGAGCGGACACCACTACCGATATTTCAAAGGACAAATAGATTATCATGAAAATAGCCATTTATCAATGATGAATGGCTATTTTCTTTAGCTATAAATATAGGCTTGTTGACGAATAATACTATCGAATTTCGATAATGGCATCGTCGGTTAAACTGCGAGTGAGTTTCCATGTCATAGCATCTCGCTTGGCATCCTCACGAAACTTAAGGTGTACACCATGAATGTTAGAATGTTTGAAGTCGGCAGGATTCACCACAGAGTCACTTGTTACTCCTACATGAAAGCTACCGAGACCATCTATCGTTACTTCCTCGCCATTAAGAAGATGGTCACGAATTACATCCATCAACTCTGTGAGGACCAAAGTCACGTCGCTACATTTGGCTGAACAGTTCCTTTGTATCTCCTCGGCGATTTCATTCATGCCGACTTTCCCTGTCTTTCTTGTTCTTGCGAAGTATTTTTCTTCTGTTCTGGATTTCTCCAATGTGCATTGTATTGCCATAAAAATATTTTTTTATTTTGTTTTTAAAGGTCGTTTCCTACATGTTTCTACGAAACGCATTGTTATACAACACGTTAGCTAGTGTATATGAATCCGTTGTTATACACTAAACGGAGTGATTAGGGTCTAATCACTCGATTGTCCTACATACTTTTCTGAGTGATTAGGGTCTAATCACTCAAAGGCGCAACGAAAAAGGTGATTTTATTCTCGCTGCGCTTCTTGATTATACAGTAACTATAACCTTGTATTTCATGCCTACAGCTAGTCTTTTTGACTCAAATCCACGGTTAGTCAACAATCGTCCAAGACTTATTAGTGCCTTACGGTCGTAGGTTATCAACTTATAGTACTTCCTGATGATATCAACCATCTCTGGCAATGTCAATTCCTGCGGTGTTTCGTAAGGCTTTGGTACACGGAACAGACTGTCGATTATTGGTTCGATATCTGATATTTCGATAAACTGTTTGTTATCCAGCATAATCTTCATGGTTTCCTCGTCGTTGAAGAAATATCTTTCACCAGAAGCTATCTCGGCAACAAGTTGTGCATAAAGCTGATCGTATTCCACTTCACTTGTGAAGTCAATATTACCATCTATCTCAATACACAGATAACGACGGCTACCAGTTAGATCCTTTAGTGGTTTAACAGTATTTGTCGTTGCTACAAAACTGGCATAGCGTCGGCGGTTAGAGAAACTAGCCTGATAAGGCATTCTCATCCTTACCGTAGGAGTAGAAATAAGGTACTTCAACAGTGGTTGTTTACCAGAACTGACAGAATCAAACTCGTCGATATTGATCAATGCGGTATTGGTCAATCCCATGAACATTGACGTATCATTTTTGAAACTGATACGGTCGTTGTAGAATTCTTGAAGTTCAGGAGGCAAGATGATAGCGCAGAATGAACTTTTTCCACATCCCTGTTTGCCAATAAATAGCGGAACGATGGCATTTGCCTGTTTCTGGGTACGTCCCATCCAATGCGCCACCATTGAGAGCATCCATACATGAAAGTTGTGTACAAAGTCGACATTGCCCGTCGGCACTCTTCTTGCGAACTCACTCACACGGTCTTTGCCATCCCATTTCGGGAGGTTATCAAGATAGTCGTTTATCGGATCATAAGCAGGGATAAGCGTTGAATCAAGGTAACGGTCCAAGTCTTTGTCCCATGATTCAAGTCCCATTTTCAATGCTTTCAGTGTCATGGTGTAGCGATCCTCTTTTTCCATTGGTCGGAAAGAATAGTCGTAACCGTTTTTATATCTGAATTCGTTTTTCCCAGAAATAACATTCTTGCGGAATTCATAGAATGTATTCATAAATGCTTCCTGTTTGAAAGCCATAAGCTGTACATTGGAAAGATGTTTTTCAGGGTAGTACTTTTCCATTTCCTTATGATATGCTTCCACAAAAATGTTTTCTACAAGTAGCTCATCGCTTCCAAATTCAGAGTTATACTTTATGAGTTTGATACACATTCCCATCGGGAGCCCTGATTCGTGACAGTATTGGGCAAGTGTATTCAGAAAATTGTGAACCTTATATTCATCTTCGTCAAGACGAGTCTTGTTAAGTGCATCCATAAAACAGTAATGAAATAGCATCTGATTGGTCTGCGACTTTGTTCTTCCCATAAAGATAGGCAGTTCGTCAGCCTTTTGGGGCATTACCAGCGGTTTGAGACTCGGCGTTTTTTCGTTATCCTTTATAGATAGAGGTATTGCATCTTCATGAATAATCGCATCAAAGTCAACAGACACACAGCAGGATGTTTCTAGCGTTGGCTGAATGTTGTCAATCGACATCTGAAGTTGGGTACTGTAGATATAATGCAGTTTGCGATAAGCTTCGTTTATGAAAGTCTGTCTGTTTTCATCTGGCAGTTTTCCGTCGGGAAGCGTAGCCCGACACACGATTTTCACTGAGCATCCTGTAATTCCAATGAATGTCATAAGCGTGTAAGGGATCAGTGCAGCCTGGTCACGGATTTTCTTAGCTTGATCATCGTTTTCAAGGCGGTTAATTTCAAGAAGGATAAGTCCGTTGAAATTATCGATGACTGTTTTTCCTTCGGTCTTTTTCCATTCGGCAACAAAACAGACGCGTCTTGCTTTTTTCACAGAATCAAGTTCGTTGAATTTCGGTCCATTGTGAAGGAGTGTTAGAGGAAATTCCTCTCTTACTTTGTTTACTTCTTCGGCATATTTGCCAGAGATAATGTTTTCGTAGATGGTTGTAAGTTCTATTCTTGTAAAGAATATTTCGCCCTTTTCTTTACGGGCAATTGATGTTTTCATTTCGCTAATTTATTATTTTTTTATTTTATCATAGAAATCGGTTAAGGATCATGTAGGATTGATGTATAAAACATGTAGGAAAAGCAGTTCTTATACATGGGCTAGCGTATTGATTAGTAGCGATTTAGACTTCGAATGTAGGTAGTGTAGGTATTTTCCTAACATTTTTAGAATTCTCGTTTCCCATGACCGGTTAGTTCATGCAAAGGTAATAAAAAATACATAAAATTGCAAATGTTTGAACAAGAAATACGAACACGGATAAAACAGATAGGCTTCATTATAACTTAGTTTGGGCAATAATATAGTTTAGTCAAATCATGTGCGGAATTAATTATAAATCAAACCTTTATTATAATTGAGCTTCTCGCTTTTAAGTAAAAAATTTATTGTCATAATCCTTATTCCAGCAAAACATTTATTATCTTTGCTGCTGAGTTAAAATTTAAATATTATAGCAATGAGAATAGCGACTATCCAGTTCGAAGCCATAAAAGGCAATATAGAGAAGAATCTTAAAAACCACTTAAAGTGGATCAAAGAGGTTATTAGGCATCAAGCTGACATAGCGTTTTTTCCTGAGCTGTCGCTTACCGGTTATGAACCGGACTTAGCAGAAAGTCTTGCAACCAATCAAGATGACACGAGATTAGATGTCATCCAGAGTCTAAGCGATGAAAACAATATCACGATCGGAGTTGGATTACCAACGAAAAACGAGAGAGACGTGTTGGTAAGCATGATTATTTTTCAACCACATAAGGAGCGTATCACTTACTCAAAACAATATTTATATCCCCCAGAAGAATCAACTTTTAAGGCTGGCAAGAATTCCCTTGTTTTAAAATTTAAAACAGAAGTGGTATCCCCTGCCATTTGCTATGAAACAAAAAACAAAGCACATTGCGAGTTTGCCAAACGGAATAATGCGACAATTTACATGGCAAGTGTTTTATGTTCTATCAACGGAATTGATGATGAGCAAAAAAAATTGTCTGGTATAGCCAGAGACAATCAATTGATAACATTAATGGCAAACTATGTAGGGACATCCGGAGGATATGAATGCGCAGGGAAATCAGCTATTTGGAATAAGGATGGAGAACTAATCGGGCAGCTGGGAGACAAAGATGAAGGCTTCATCATATACGACACAAAGTCAAAAGAAATTATAACAAGCACAGCAACAATCCATTAACATCAAATGCGATGGAGGGCAACGGCATGCAAGCGACTCATTGCTGCTAAGGATAATAACGAGAAGAAAAATGGATAAATCAAGAATAGAGAAAGTAGTCATTCAAAGCAAGAGCTTAAACAAGGAGATGAACTCTCTGGTATACCTGCCTTGCGGCTATGATGAAGGCGAGAGTTTTTCCACATTATATTTTCTGCATGGCAGGAGCGGTGATGAAAATATTTTAACTGGTATAGATATGCATATTGTAGCGGACAAATTGATTGAAGCTAAAGAAATTGCTCCAATGATCATTGTCTGCCCAAATATAGATAACAGCAGAGGGGTTAATTCATCTCCTGATTACAAAGAAGTTAAAGATCCATTCGGAAGGATCATAAATCTCGGACTGTATGAAGACTATTTGATAAAGGAAGTTGTACCAGAAATAGACAAACAATTTAAAACGATTCAGAACCGAAATGGCAGATATATAGGAGGTGTTTCGGCTGGTGGATATACTGCCCTGCATCAAGTCTTTCGCCATCCCGATATGTTTTCAACTGTCGGTGGGCACATGCCCGCAATTGAGCTACAGCTTGAAGAGGAGGATAAAGCTTATTTCCAGAACTACGGAGATTGGGAGAAATACGACCCGATAAAAATTGCGCGCGAAATGGAATGCACAGACTTCAATGTGTATCTTGATGCAGGAAATCAAGATGAAGGCGGATTTTATCAAGGCTGTTCCATTCTAAACAAAATCCTAAAAGAAAAGGGAATAGAATCTCAGAATCATATTTTTGAAGGACATCACAGTGTTGAATACATCAAATCAAACACCGAGAAATATTTAAGATTTTATGGTTCTCCACATGTCCATCTACATGAATAATCTAATGGATAGGTAAAATCATCACAGAACAAGCTACCCGTTTACAATCAATCGTGAAATCATGAGCAACTATAAGTTGCTCATGTACTGATGAAAAAAGATCTAAACGGTGAGGGATGTTTAAAATTTCACGCCAAAGAACCACCCGAACCACATTGCTTTCTTATTGTTCTGGAAAGCTTGCGAGATCATACTGCTGCTGTTTCCTGTGAATGATATTTTACCCGCAGAACCACTTCTTTCATTCTCTTTATCGGGATCATATTGATTGAAAGACAAGCCGCCTGTCAATGTCAAATGTTTCTCAAGACGATAATTGAGACCCAATCGAAAATTCATTAGATTCCCTTGATATATATCGGAAGAATTTGTAGCAAGCAACGCACTATAAATGGCATCAATGTTTACAGATAATCTTTTATAAATTGGTTGGATAAATCCGACACCGTATCCAACGCCTACTTTATCTTTCCCTATTCCAGCATCCAGAATAGAATAGAGCTTTTTGCCTCCTGTTTTATACATAAAATTGCAGTAGTAGGTTTCATCTTTTGTAAATTCCAAAGCTCGATATCCATTTTTGACAAAATTGAACAAACCGACTTGGACTCCGTTTTCAATCGTATCTGCAATATTAACAAGTCCGAACTGTAAACCATTCAACTTTCTTGCTTTGTTTAAAATCGAACTAACCTGCACACCAGAAACATCATGAGTAGTTTGGCTCATGATTCCAGAAAGTTGCACACCATTGATATCCGAAGCGAGTCCATAAATACCAGAAAGCTGACAGCCTGTTATTTTGTCAACTTGAATATTAGCTATACCAGCTAATTGCAAACCTGTTATTTTACGCAAATTGGTATTCAAAACACCACTGATTTGCGCGCCGTTGATAGCCCCTTTGTTATTATTGGAAATACCAGCAAGCTGCAAACCTTCTACATTATGATTGCTAATATTCCCGATTCCAGAAATTTGTGCACCAGTGACTTTGCTGAAGGTATAATTGAAAATACCGGCAAGTTGCAAACCATTGATCTGTCCATTTACGACATTGACTAAACCTGCTACTTGTCCACCCTTGACATTACTCTCTGTGATATTGGCAAGACCTCCGATTTCAAAGCCAGTTACACCTTTTGAATAACCGGCTAAAATATTTAAAGAGAAACGATTCACATTTAAGCCCTTGGTTAATTGCTGCGAGCCCAGACCTGGCAAAAAGGATACCTGAACAGGTATTGAACGAATCGTATTTACTAACCTATTAAGATATAATGCCGATTGCGGAACTAAATTCCGAACTAATGATAATTTTTCAAATCGTTTTTGAGAGGATGACACGTCCAATGCCTGAATTTCGGAAGGTGATGGTTTTGTACTAATATCTTTTCGACACAGTTTAATTACTTTCTCGTTATTCAATGTTTCTGCAATCAAAAGTGTGTCTACATAATCGGGGCAACTTATATGGATGTATTGTGTTGGTTCTTTCAGCCTAAGATGAAATGCTCCATCATTATTTGTGATAGCAGCTTTGTTTTCTTTAACAGCATACACAACGGCAGAATCCAAAGGAAGCCCATCTGAGTTTCTCACAACTCCTAAAATAATAAAATCTTCTGATTCTGTGTTTATTCCTTTCAAACGTAAAATAACATGGTTCCCGATGGTCGTGTAAGCAAAACGGTTTGACAAGATTTTATCCAATGCCTTTTTCAGCGCTATATTTCTTTCGTTCATCGTAACTCTGTCATAAGCAGGGATTTGCCTTGAATTATACGCAAAGAAAAAATTATACCCTTGCTCTATAACATGCAAAGTTTGTGGGATAAACAAGTTTTGCACATTGATAGATATTTTGCGGTGCAAATCAACTTGTGAAGAGGAGTTTTGTGCTACAAGAGCCAACATCAATATCAACAGACAATATCTAATTTTACTATTCATCGTTTCCATTCGTTATATAATACACATTTCCTTTTTTGGTGTAATCAAGATTCAATGTTTGTGTGATAACCGTCAATATTTCATTCAAAGAATTGTCTTTGAATGAAGAAGAAAAACGTAGTTCTTTATCCACAGCATCATCTATTTTTATGTTTGCAGAATAACTTCTTTCTAACTTAGCCACGATCGTTGACAGATCTTTATTATTAAAAGTAATTGTCTTGTGGACTTTAAATATTTGATTGGTGGAATGAAAAACCAATGTCTTTTTTGTTTGCTTAATAATCGTATCACTACTTGCCTTGATCACAGCTTTTTCACCGTTGGTAATGATCAACGATAAAGTATCTTTGTGAGCACGAGCCAAGAAGACTTTAACCCTTCCCGACAAGACATAGACCTTCACGTCTTTATTTTTCATCTCGTCTACAGAGAATTTTGTACCTAAGACTTCCACTCCACCACGATTAGCCTCAACAATAAAGCGATGTTTTATATCTCTTTTTACATTAAAAAAAGCTTTTCCAGAAAGTTTTGTTAAGCGAATTTGTTTTTGAGTATCAAAGGTATATTCAATTTTTGAATGCTTTGAAAGCAATGCCGAAGAACCATCCGGCAATGTAGATAGTAATGTACTGTTGGCACTTGCTACAGCAAATTCTGGTGAAGAAGCAGCGGTTTTCGTATTGAAGAATGGGACTGAAACAACAATAATTATAATTATAGCTGCGGCAGCAGCAGTAAGATAATATAGATTAAAACGACGTTTCTTCTGCGAAATGCGACGGTTGACTTTTGACCACGCTTTTTGAGCGTTAAAAGGTTTATGAACAGATGACTCAAACCACAGTTTCTCATATCGGATAAATTCCTCCAAATTTTCATCAGAAGATTCCACCCAATCCATTAGTGCTTTTATTTCTATCGCATTGGCTTCACCCGAAAGGTATTTCGCGATAGCAATCTCGTCAATATGTGGATATTGGTCTTTCATTTTTAATTGTTATCTATTCAAAATTCTATTTTATCAGTTATGTTACATTTAAAATATCACATTATAGTTTCTATACTTTCATTTTATTCCTATACAAATTGCAATGATTATCGCAGGCAAATAATCTGATAATTCCTTTCGTAGTGTTGACAGAGCCTTTCCCATCTGATTTTCAACCGTCTTAACAGAGATATTTAATTCTGCTGCAATTTCTTTATATTTCAGTCCATCTTCACGACTCATCAAAAAGATTTTTTTACGCTCTGTTGGCAATTCATTTACTGCTTGAAAAATCATCTCTTGCAATTCACTAGTCTCTGCAGGATTACCAACACTCTGTTCGGCATCAGATATGCTTGCCTTATTAAAGATATTAAAATCTTTCTTAATATCGAAATGTTTTAGATGATTCAGCGCCATATTTCGTGCCGCACGATACATATACGCTTTTATCGAAAGGTCATCAGGAAGAACATTCCGCTTTTCCCAAAATTTAACAAAAAGTTCTTGAATAACATCTTCACTTGCGTCGTAATCCTTGAGTATACCGAACACAAAGTTGCAAAGGGGTTCGTAATGCTGCATAAACAGTATTTCGAATCCCTCCTTCGTATGCCAAGTATTTGGAAAAGTCACGATTAAGTTGTTATTTAATTTTCAACAAAGATATATACTTTTTTTAATACTAACTTACTTTTTAAAGAGAAAATACCATTCCTGCATTAAAACCGATCCAACCAGCAACTCTATATTTGCTTCCGCTATGTTCAAATAGTGTATGCGGCATTTTAATTACACTAGCAAATTCTCCGTTTTCTTTTTGATTAGTGACAAATGTCTTGAAACTAGGTCCTACCTTTATTCCGAGATGCTTTGTTACCTGATATTGATAATTCAAATTGAATTGGTTTAATAAATTCATTTTGTTGTCTCCCCATTTCCAGTTGTAATGAAGAGCATCGCAAATCAGTTCCATATTTAATTTATGATTGTCCTTTATAGGAATAATTGATCCAAAACCCAATCCTGTACTAAACACCGACTTATCATTGTGCTCGCCAATGCCAGCTCTGAATATGGTATGAAACTTTTCTTTGCCCATCTTATAGGATAAGCTTGTAATAAAGAGTTCATTGGTAGAAACTTCGAAAGCATAATATCCATTTTTAACTACATTGAAGAGACCAATCGGGATAACATCATCATCGGCATCACAAACATTTACAACGCCAATTTGAATTCCTTTCCCCTTTTTAGCATAATTCACTACGCCTATTTGACTTCCATATAAATTATTCTTAACAAGATTGATTGTAGACAACTGTAATCCTTTATGTGAATCCGAGACATTTGCTACACCGGAGATTTCTACGCCAGTAGATTGTCCCTTTGTCAAATTTGCAACTCCAGACACGAGGAGTCCTTTACTATCTCCAGACGCCATATTGCATACTCCCGAAATAATTCCTCCCCTATTATTGCCTGATGTTACATTGCAAACTCCCGATATTTGACATCCGTTCACATCTCCTTCATTAATATTTGCTACAGATCCAAATTCAAATCCGTTTACGCCACCATTTAATCCACCGATAATGTTGAACGAAAAGTTATTCTTATAATCTACAGAATTAGTTCCAGCTGTCCCAACCGGATAAATAAATGACACTTGCACTGTCTTCTTTTCTTGCGCATTTGTATTAAAACTGGCTAATACTGCCAAAAACAAAATGCTTATTCCTTTTATTGTCTTCATTGTTTATTATAAAAATTGTTTTGTTATACTTATAGAACATCTATCATATCAGTTACCCCTATTCCACCCTTAAAAAAATATCGAATTATCTCATATTGTTTAAAACAACATATTTCTACACTCACTTTAGCAGCATATTAATATCGAATTCTTTCCCCGAGAACGACCGTTTTGTTGTTTTCTTCATTCCTCACATATTTTCTTTTTGCTTCACGCGGAAAGATATGGTTGTTTCCAAAATGGAAATAACCAATCAATATGCTGTATCGAAAAGAAAATAGAGACTTTTACTGATTCGAGTATGTCTCTCATTTTATGATGATAAAATCAGTTGTTAAATGCAGAAAATGTATTTTTATTTCCTTTTATGAATATAATTATATATATTTGCATTGTAAAGTTTAAAACCTTGATTTCATGAAAAAATTATTATCTGTAATAGCAATCATGCTATTCGTTACAACATCTTATGCACAAAACAGAATAGATGGTGTTTGGACAGGTAAACTAAATGCTGGTGCACAAACTCTTACAATCGTTATCCATGTAAACCATGATTCAAATGGAAATACTACTTCGTCACTGGACAGCCCTGACCAAGGGGCAAGTGATATTCCGGCAAAAGTAGATTATTGTTCGGCAGATTCAATTGCAATAAGTATCACTAATTTAGGTGCTTCTTTCAAAGGTCGCTTGAAAGGAGATGAAATAATTGGTGGATTCTCTCAAATGGGATATAATTTCCCTCTTAATCTTAAACGAGGTGAGGAGAAGCTAAATAGACCGCAAAATCCTGCAAAGCCATACCCTTATAAAACAGAAGACGTTACTTTTACGAATGCCACGGACAAAGCTATACTTGCAGGAACAATCTGCTATCCTATAAACTACCAAAAAGGTAAGACTCCCGTGATGCTTATGGTAACAGGAAGTGGTCTTGAAAACAGAGACGAGGAAGTGTTTGACCATAAACCTTTCCTTGTGATTGCTGATTATTTAGCTCGTAACGGTATCGCTACACTAAGATATGATGACCGTAGTTTCGGTGAATCAAAAGGCGGTGACGTAAAGAATGCTACAACTAAAGACTTTGCACGTGACGCAGAAGCTGGTATTGCCTATCTAAAATCTACAAAGAAATTCGGCAAGGTTGGAGTGCTCGGCCATAGTGAAGGCGGTTCGATAGCGTTTATGCTTGGAGCAAAAGATAAAGTTGACTTCGTTATAAGTATGGCTGGTATCGGAGCCAAAGGTGACACTGCTCTTACGGCACAAACCAACAAGGCTATGGAACTAGCAGGACAAACTAAAAGACTTACTACCCTACAATTCAGAATAAGCACAACGTTTCAAAAGTCACCTTGGCTAAACTATTTCATTGATTATGATCCTGCTGCCGACATCGCTGCGACAAGATGTCCTGTTATGGCTATCGACGGCGACAAGGACTTTCAAGTGATTTCATCGTTAAACTTAGCTGGAATAAAAAAGAATCTTCATGAAAGTCGATACAATTTTATTCGTGAATATCCATCACTAAACCATCTATTCCAACATTGCACAACAGGAGCCATAAGTGAATATCGTGCAATAGAGGAAACGATTTCACCAGAAGTACTAAGCGATATGGCAAAATGGATTAATTCTCTGAAATAAGATATGCCCATTTGAAACAAACAACTATACAACTTAAAAACTATAACTAAGACAAGACATGAAAAAAGAACTTTTGGCAATGATGATTTGGCTGCCTTCAATGATGATGGCACAATACAAATCACAAGTATGGAGTCCCGACAACGGAGACGGAACATACACAAACCCTGTCATAAACGCCGATTACAGTGACCCTGATGTGATTGCTGTTGGGAATGACTATTACCTCACAGCAAGTTCATTTAATTGTATCCCTGGACTTCCGATATTGCACTCACGCGACCTCGTGAACTGGGAAATAATCGGGCACGCCGTTGATCAACTTGAACCAGACTCCGTATTCAGCAAGCCGGCACACGGCATGGGCGTTTGGGCACCAAGCATAAGATTCCATAACGGAGAATATTATATATACTGGGGAGATCCAGACTATGGCGTGTTCATGGTTAAAACAAAAGACCCTTCGGGTAAATGGGACGAACCAGTATGCGTGATAAAGGGTAAAGGATTAATAGACACGACCCCACTATGGGATGAAGACGGGCGCTGCTATCTAGTAAACGGATGGGCTAACAGCCGTAATAACTTCGCCTCAATACTGACGGTAAGAGAACTTTCGGCAGATGGTACTCGTGCTATAGGAAAACCAGTCATCGTGTTTGACGGAAACGGAAACGAAAACCGCACTTGCGAAGGACCGAAGTTTTACAAACGCAACGGATGGTATTGGATTATGTGTCCGGCTGGTGGTGTACCAACAGGTTTCCAGTTGGCAATGCGTTCTAAATCACCCTACGGTCCTTATGAAAGTAAGGTGGTACTGAGCCAAGGGAAAACCAATATCAACGGACCTCATCAAGGTGGTTGGGTTCATACGTCACAAGGTGAGGATTGGTTTATGCACTTTCAAGATAAAGGAGCATACGGAAGAGTCGTACACCTGCAACCAGTAGACTGGTCGACAGGTTGGCCTATCATGGGAAAGAATGGTACACCATACGAAAAATTCCGTAAGCCAAAATCAGATTGCAGCATCATCGTAAATCCACAGGAAAGCGATGAGTTCAATTCCCCTATCATGGGGCAACAATGGCAATGGCACGCAAACTATAAGGACGTATTTGGAATGCCTACTAGTTTTGGGGTATTCAGAATATACAATGATAAAAGCAACCAAACTATATGGCACACTCCTAACCTATTGTTACAAAAAACTCCAGCAGATAAGTTCACGGCTACTGCTAAGTTGCGACTAACTGCAAAGAACGAGAACCAAATGGGAGGAATCATCATGATGGGACTTGACTATTCAGCACTTGTGGTAAAACGTGTAGGCGACAAGTTCCAACTGCAACAGATAACATGCAAGAACGCAGACAAAGAAACAGCCGAAGACTGTAAGATTATCGCAACTCTTGACGCAACGGCAAAGGATAAAATAGACTATCAGCCAGCAATACACGAAGACATATACATGAGAATGAGCGTGAACGCTGGAAAATGTCAGTTTGCATGGAGTGCAGACGGAAAGAATTTCCACGATGTTGGCAATATATTCACAATGAAAGAAGGTAAATGGATAGGTGCAAAAATAGGATTCGTGAGCAAGGAACCTGAGGGAAAGAACAACCGCGGATGGATAGACGTGGATTGGTTCAGAGTTACAAAATAGAGAATTTAGAAATAAAAAATGAATATATTTTTTGTATTTCTGCCGATTTACAGTACTTTTGCAAAGCATAACATGAAAAAGCTACAGAAATGAAGATATCGAAGATCTTTTCAATTGCCGCAATAGCTCTTGCCGCAATGAGTATGGTTTCTTGTAACAACAAGAAATTCCATGTAACAGGTGAGATTTCCAATGCAAAGGATTCCACTCTGTATTTTGAGAACATGAGTTTGAACGGTCCTGTTGTACTTGACTCTGTAAAACTGGATAAAGACGGTAATTTCTCTTTTGATGGGAAAGCTCCGAAAGCTCCAGAATTCTATCGTCTGCGTATCGCCGGTCAGATTATCAACGTGAGCATAGACTCTACAGAGACTGTGAGCATTAATGGCGCATATCCTACAATGGCTTCAAAATATGAAGTAAAAGGCAGCGAAAACTGTTCTAAGATAAAGGAATTGGCTATATTACAGCTAAAGCTGCAAGCTAATGTAAACTCTATCATAAACAATCCTAATCTTGGTACTGATGCAGTTGAAGCAAACGTCAGCAAACTGCTTGAAGCATACAAGAACAACATCAAGCGTAACTACATCTTTAAGGAACCAATGAAAGCAAGTTCTTACTTCGCACTGTTCCAGACTGTAGTACTTGGAAACACTCAAAGTCTGATTTTCAATCCACGTAATAACAAGGATGATATAAAGGTTTATGCTGCCGTAGCCACAAGCTGGGACACATATTATCCAAAAGCTGAAAGAGGACTCAACCTACACAACATTGCATTGCAGGGAATGAAAGACGTAAGAATCATTCAGGCAGAGCAACAGCAGCAGCAGATTGATGCCAGCAAGGTGAGCGTTACAGGAATTATCGACATAGCACTTAACGACAACAAAGGACACGTGCGCAAACTATCAGACCTAAAGGGTAAAGTAGTATTGCTAGACTTCCACATGTTTGCTGGAGAAGGTAGTCTGAAGCGCATCATGATGCTTCGTGAACTCTACAACAAATATCACGCACAAGGCTTTGAAATCTATCAGGTATCTGTAGACCCAGACGAGCACTTCTGGAAGACTCAGACTGCTGCAATTCCTTGGATAAGTGTACGCGATGAGGACGGAACAAACTCACAGGTTCTTGCTCAATACAATGTACAGAGTATTCCAACATTCTTCATCATCGGAAAAGACAATGTATTGAAGAAGCGTGACGCACAGATTAAAGATCTTGATGCAGAGATTAAGAGTCTATTATAAAGACAAAAAGATATAAAAAACAGGAGTAGCCTCTATTAGAAGCTACTCCTGTTTTTTTATTGAGTTAAAACAATATTTTGCATATTAATCAACATTCCAAGTGGCCATAGGATCTCCATCAAAACTATCATCAATGGCGTCATCGCTATATCCATTATACCATCCATAATGTTCTCCAGACTTTCCATAATCATCCCCCCCCGTTGTTGGATTCATCTTCTACGTTTACATCTTGCATATTATTAAAAGACTTTTTTTCATATAAAGTCGCAGCCTTTTTATAGTCCATACCGTTTATTAAAACTTCTCGACAGCTATTATAAACCATTCGCTTTCCTGAACCTGATGGATATTTTGTATTAGATTCCAAATCTAACATAGCTAAATATATCACACAAAAGAACATAAAATTCTCGTTGTCAGTATGCGAATTATTTGGTAATTTTCTAAATAATGTATTTACAATTTCTTCATTATACTCTGATGAAGTGTTATTATAAATATATGTAATAACATTCATCCATCCTGAGGCTTTATTATTCTCTGTTCTATAAACTGTGGACAAATGGTCCAAATAATAATACTTACCAGCATTACAATCAATAGTATTATTTCCGTAATTTATAAAACGCTTACCGTCTTTATAAAAGATACGAATACCATTATATTCTAAATTTATATTAACCATATTTTTACATTTTAATTCCACATGTCTATGCGTTATCATAAACACTTAATCAACGTGAGTTAAACTAATGAGAATTAGTCAAAGCTTTGGTAATCTGCAAAGACAAAGGTATGCCAGTATTTTGAAGTGAAAGAGGAAGAAAGG
This sequence comes from Prevotella herbatica, assembly GCF_017347605.1. Taxonomy (NCBI): domain Bacteria; kingdom Pseudomonadati; phylum Bacteroidota; class Bacteroidia; order Bacteroidales; family Prevotellaceae; genus Prevotella; species Prevotella herbatica. The sequence goes on along the minus strand of NZ_AP024484.1, from coordinate 1,701,603 downwards.
ACTTAATTACATCTTTTTAGATTACTCCATAAATTCATAAAGATACCGATTAGAAACTTCTTAACCAACTTTCCAGTTCAAGTAACATCTGAGTGTGGTAGCGGAAACTTGTATGTATTCCCCATCCATGTCCGCCTGAAGGATAAACATGAAGAGAGCCAGGAATATCATGGCGATAGAGTTCTAAATAATAGTTTACCCCATTTGAAGGAATGACAACGCGATCGTCGTCACTGAGTGCGATCCATGCGCGCGGCGTAACTCTCGTAACCTGCAAATCATTACTATACAGTTTTTCATCCTTCTTACGTGCATTTTTTCCCAACAGGTTGTCGTGACTGCCCTGATGAGTATATCCAGGAGCCATTGTTATAACAGGATAGAAAAGAATCTGAAAATCAGGCTTTGCATCACCGCTGCTATGAGTGGCAATGGTAGAGGCAAGGTGTCCTCCTGCAGAAGAACCCATTATACCGATATCATCGCTTTTAATATTCCAACTTGAAGCATTTGCCCTTACCAATTTCATGGCAGCTTCAGCATCACTTACAGGAACATCAACATTACCCTTTGGCATACGATATTTAAGAACGATAGCAGCAATACCCATGTTATTAAAAAATGGAGCCCATTCCTTACCTTCATGATCCATAGCAAGACCAGAATAGCCTCCACCAGGACATATCACCACAGCTCTTCCAGTAGCAGCTTTATCACTAGGAAGATAGACAAACACCTTTGCTGTATCCGTGCTATCACCATTACTATTTGGGGCACCACTTTGCCACAGATTCATTTCGAACTGTTTCTGAGCAGAAGCTGAAAAAGCCACAAGTAGCATGCCCAGAGATAACATTAAATGTTTCGATTTCATATACTTTTTGTTCTCGTTTTATCTTATTTTATAACTATCATTTGCAAAGATAGCGAAAAAATCGTAATATTGCAGGCAGATTAAATTTATTAAACACACCATGTTAAGACGTATATTATTTTTTGCTGCTCTTTCTACAATTACATTGGGAAGTCAGGCTAAAGTGAGATTGCCGCATATCATTGGCGACAACATGATTTTACAACAAGATTCCGAAGCCAGACTTTGGGGTTGGGATACTCCAGGAAAGACCGTAAAGGTGAACGTTTCGTGGAGCAAGGAATCTTATTCTGCAAAAACAGACAGCAAAGGTAAATGGATTGTTGGGGTGAAAACTCCAAAAGCAAGTTATACCCCTCTGTCGATAACATTCAACGATGGTGACAGGACAACAATAAGCAATGTTCTTTCGGGCGAAGTCTGGGTATGCGCCGGACAGAGCAACATGGAAATGCCTGTAAAAGGGTTTGGCAACTGCCCCGTTGAAGGATATAACAAAGCCGTGATGAATGCCAATGAATACAAAGGCATTCACTATGTAAAGATACCTAGCGTGATGAGTACCAAACCTCTTGATGATGCACAATGCGATTGGAAGGTTATTGGTCCTCAGACTGTCGGTGATGCTTCGGCTACAGGATATTTCTTTGCCCAAGCAATAAACAAGACTCTTGGCATACCTGTCGGTCTTGTTATGGCAAACAAAGGCGGCACGAGAGTAGAAAGCTGGCTTGACCGTGATTATCTTGAAAAGAACACCACAGAGCCACTTGATTCCATGGAGATGGTGAAGAAATTTCCAGGGGACTATCTGCGTCCACTCTTATGGGGCAATGGTACTTTCTCACCAATATTGAAATACACAGTGAAAGGAATCATTTTCTATCAGGGTTGTTCAAACGTAGGTGATCCTGCAAGTCAATACACAAAACGACTCAACGACTTAGTTTCTCAATGGAGACGCGACTTTAAGTTGGGTGAAATTCCTTTCTACTTCGTACAGATTGCTCCTTATTTCAACTCAGACGTGAACGGAGACTGGGGGCCAAAACTTCGTGAGCAACAATTCAACGCATCAAAGATTATTCCAAACAGTGGGATTGTGTGCATAGACGACCTTGTATATCCATACGAGAGTCAACAGATTCATCCTTCACAAAAACAGCAGGTTGGAGAACGACTTGCCCTACAAGCACTGAACAAGACTTACGGCATGAAGAATATATGGTGTAATAGTCCAGAATACAAAGATATGAAAATTAGCAATGATACATGCTACGTGAATCTGACCAACGATTACGGCGCAATAAGTCGTTATGAAGATATTCAGGGATTTGAAGTTGCTGGAGCTGACAAAGTATTCCATAAGGCAAACGCATCTTACTATTGGACGAAAGGCCTTATTATCACTTGTCCAGAAGTAAAAACTCCAGTGGCTGTGAGATATGCATTTAGGAACTGGGGATACGGTAATGTTAAAAATGCAGCACTACTGCCACTATTCCCATTCAGAACTGATAACTGGTAAACAATGAACATGTTGAATAAATTCAAATATTGTCCTGTTTGCGGTTCTTCTCTCTTTAACATTAGTAGTGAGAAGAGCCGCAAATGCGGAAAATGTGGCTTTGAGTATTTCGTAAATCCAAGCAGTGCAAACGTTGCCTTTATACTGAATAAAGACGGATATTTGCTTGTTGAGCGCAGAAAAAATGAACCGGCAAAAGGAACTTTTGACCTTCCTGGCGGATTCGCCGATATGAACGAAACTGTAGAACAAGGACTCATGCGTGAAGTAATGGAAGAAACAGGGTTGGAGGTTACAGAAGTAAGATATATGTTCAGCAAACCAAATATATATCATTACAGCGGAGTTGACATTCCTACTCTAGATATGTTTTTTAGTTGCAAGGTAAAAGACGACAGTAAAGTAAAGGCAAACGACGATGCTGCCGAATGTATGTGGATACCATTAAAAGAAATCAAAACGGAGCTGTTCGGACTTAATTCAGTAAGAAGTGGGCTTATTGATTTCATAACAAAAATCAGCAGTTCTTTGTAATAACATTTCGTAATTATTTTACACCAAGTTAACATCAAACTAAAACTAAAATACTTAAAAAACCGAAAAAAAATGCCATATAATAATGTATAAGTAAAAGTTTTAGTTACTTTTGCGCCCTAACAACGTACAATTCGCAATTATGCAAGAAAATTTAGTTATCGTAGAGAGCCCCGCAAAGGCTAGGACTATTGAGAAATTTTTAGGAAACGATTTCAAGGTAATGTCTTCTTATGGTCACATTCGCGATCTCAAGAAGAAGGAATTAAGTATAGATGCAGAAACACTGGAACCAGATTACGAAATTCCTGACGAGAAAAAGAAACTTGTTTCCGAGTTGAAGTCAAACGCCAAGAAAGCCAAAAAGATTTGGTTAGCATCCGATGAGGACCGCGAGGGAGAAGCTATTTCATGGCACCTTTGCGAAGTACTTGGACTTGATGAGAAAAACACAAGCCGTATCGTGTTTCACGAAATCACGAAATCAGCTATCCTTGACGCTATAAAGACTCCACGTCATCTTGACATGAATCTCGTAAACGCACAACAGGCACGCCGCGTACTAGACCGCCTTGTGGGATTTAAACTATCACCTGTATTATGGAGAAAAGTTAAACCGGCTCTAAGTGCAGGACGAGTGCAGAGTGTTGCTGTGAGACTTATCGTTGAGCGAGAGCGAGAGATACAGGCTTTCAAGAGCGAACCATACTATCGCATAAATGCAATTCTAACTATCACGAATTCTAATGGAAACATCAGTGAAGTGAAAACAGAATTGGACACACGATTCAATACACACGAAGAAGCTATTGCTTTCCTTGAGAAATGCAAGGATGCAAAATTCACAGTGTCATCTATAGCAAAGAAACCTTTGCACCGCACCCCAGCACCTCCTTTCACTACATCAACATTGCAGCAGGAAGCAGCAAGAAAACTGGGATTCACCGTAAGTCAGACGATGATGGTGGCACAGCACTTATACGAGAACGGACGCATCACATACATGCGTACCGATTCAGTTAACCTCTCATCACTTGCGATAAATACCACCAAAGATGAGATTATTAAACTGTGGGGTAAGGAATACAGCAAGACTCGCAAATACCAAACTCACTCTAAGGGCGCACAAGAAGCACATGAGGCTATACGTCCTACAGAAATGAGCAATACCGAGATTGAAGGTACATTGCAGGAAAAGAGACTATATGAGCTTATCTGGAAGCGCACAGTTGCATCACAAATGGCTGACGCCGAAATAGACAAGACTACAGTAACAATAGACGTAGCTGGAGTAAAGGAGAAGTTTGTTGCTAACGGTGAGGTAGTTACTTTTGACGGTTTCTTGAAAGTTTACCGTGAGTCTACAGATGATGATGACAACAATCAGGACGAGTCAACCCATAATCTACCAGTAATGAAAGAGGGTGACGAACTGCAAAGACGTGAGATAACATCAACAGAACGTTACAGTATGGGTCCAAACAGATACACTGAAGCTAGTCTGGTACACAAACTAGAGGAACTTGGTATCGGACGTCCTTCTACTTACGCGCCTACAATATCTACTATACAGCAACGTGAATACGTTCAGAAAGGTGATAAGAGCGGTAAGGAAAGAGAATACGTTATCGACACGCTGAAAGGCATAAAAGTTACAAGCAAGCAGAAAAAGGAAATGGCTGGCAATGAGAAGGGAAAACTTCTGCCTACAGATATCGGAATCGTTGTTAACGATTTCCTAATGCAAAACTTCCCTGACATCATGGACTATAACTTCACAGCAAAAGTTGAGCAGCAATTTGACCAAATAGCTGAAGGCAAAGAAGGATGGAACACGATGATGAAAGAATTCGACAAGAATTTTGAGCCAACTGTTGAAAAAGTAAGGAATGCACGTTCAGAGCATAAAGCAGGAGAACGCGAACTTGGAACAGATCCAAAGAGCGGTAAGCCTGTTTTTGTTAAGATTGGTCGTTTCGGTCCTTTGGTTCAAATTGGTTCTGCCGATGATGAAGAAAAACCAAGATTCTCACAGTTACCATCAGACAAGAGTATGGAGACTATTACCCTTGACGAAGCACTGGAACTATTTAAACTGCCACGCACAGTAGGTCAGTTTGAAGACACAGACGTAGTTATCGGTGCAGGTCGTTTCGGACCATACATAATGCACAATAAGAAATATGTTTCTCTGCCAAAGACTGAGAATCCAATGACAACAACATTAGAAACAGCTATACAGCTGATAATGGAAAAGCGAGAGCAAGAAAAGCAACGCCATATCAAGTCTTTTGAAGAAGACGGAGCTATGGAAGTGCTAAACGGCAGATATGGTCCATATATCGCTTACGACGGAAAGAACTATCGCATGCCAAAAACTCTTCACGAAAAGGCAGCAGAACTTACTTTTGAGCAGTGTATGGATATTGTGAAGAATGCTCCTGAGCCTAAGGCTAGAAGAAAGAAATGAGAAGAATCATTATAATAGGATATATGGGTGCCGGCAAGACAACTGTCGGCAAGACTTTAGCACAAGAACTCAATCTGCCCTTCTATGACCTAGACTGGTACATAGAGAGCAGAATGAGAAAAACGGTAAAGGAAATTTTTGACGAACGAGGAGAGGAAGGGTTCAGACTTATTGAGCACAACCTTCTTCATGAGGTAGCGGAATTTGAGGATGTGATAATCAGTTGTGGTGGTGGAGCGCCATGTTTCTATGACAACATTGACTACATGAATCAACAGGGAGACACGGTCTATTTAAAAGCCACTCCCGAAGTATTGTATGGTCATCTGAAAATGGGAAAGAGCGTGAGACCATTACTGCAAAACAAAACCTCCGAAGAGGTAAAAGTATTCATCAACGAGCAGTTGCAGATACGAGAGCCCTTCTACAGTAAGGCAAAGTATACCCTTGACGTAAACCTCATGGATAATTACGAGAAAATTAAAATATTTGTTACTAAATTAAGAGAATTGCTCGGTTTATAAGCAATCATATTATTTACATTATGTTTTTAACTTCAGAATGAAAAAATGGACTATTGAGGATTCGAAGGAACTCTATAACATTAACGGATGGGGTACCTCATATTTCGGTATAAACGAAAAAGGCGACGTTTATGTCACACCGTGTAAAGATAACACAGAAATAGACTTACGTGACATAATGGATGAACTGGCATTGAGAGATGTAACAGCACCAGTTCTGCTACGCTTTCCCGATATCCTCGACAATCGTATTGAAAAAACGTCAAGCTGTTTTCAGCAGGCTAAGAAAGAATATGACTTTCAAGCCGAGAACTTCATCATCTATCCTATCAAGGTAAACCAGATGCAACCTGTTGTTGAGGAGATTATCTCTCACGGCAGAAAATTCAATCTGGGACTTGAAGCTGGTTCTAAACCAGAACTTCATGCAGTGATTGCAGTGCAATGTCAAAGTGATTCGCTTATTATCTGCAACGGGTACAAAGACGAAAGCTATATAGAACTGGCTTTGCTTGCACAAAAGATGGGAAAACGCATCTTTATCGTAGTTGAAAAGCTGAATGAGCTTGATTTAATAGCAAAGGCGGCAAGGAAACTTAACGTCAAACCAAATCTAGGAATACGAATAAAACTTGCATCTTCTGGCTCTGGAAAATGGGCAGAGAGCGGAGGCGATGCTTCTAAGTTCGGACTTACAAGTTCGGAACTTTTGCAAGCCCTTCAGAAACTTGATGACAACGGACTACATGACTGTCTGAAGCTGATTCATTTCCATATAGGAAGTCAGATAACAAAGATTAGACGTATACAGACTGCATTACGCGAAGCTGCACAATTCTACGTAAACCTTCACAAAATGGGTTACAATGTAGAATTTGTAGATTGCGGAGGCGGACTTGGAGTTGACTATGATGGAACCAGATCATCAAGCAGCGAGAGTTCGGTTAACTATTCTATTCAGGAATATGTAAACGACTGCGTTTATACGTTTGTTGACGCATCAGACAAGAACAACATAAATCATCCAAACATAATTACAGAAAGCGGTCGTTCACTTGCAGCACATCACTCTGTTTTGGTTATCGACGTGCTTGAGACGGCGAGTCTTCCTGAGATGAAAGAGGAGTTTGAACCAGGAGATAGCGACCACCAACTTGTAAAAGACCTGTATGAGATATGGGATAATTTGGATTCAAGATCAATGCTTGAAGACTGGCATGATGCAGAACAGATTCGCGAAGAAGCTCTTGAACTATTCTCTCACGGAATAGTTGACCTAAAGACACGCGCTGAGATCGAAGCAATGTACTGGAGTGTTTGTCACGAGATAAATAATCTGGCAAAGAATATGAAGCATGTGCCAGACGAATTGCGTAATCTTGACAAATTGTTGGCAGACAAATACTTCTGCAACTTCTCTCTTTTCCAAAGTCTTCCTGACAGTTGGGCTATTGACCAGTTATTCCCAATAATGCCAATTCAGAGACTTACAGAACGTCCTACACGTAATGCCACACTACAAGACATTACATGCGACAGCGACGGAAAGATAACCAACTTCGTAACAAACGGTCATGTGGGACACGTGCTACCACTGCATCAATTAAATAAAGAAGAGCCTTACTATCTAGGTGTATTCCTCGTTGGAGCATATCAAGAGATATTAGGAGATATGCACAACTTGTTTGGCGATACGAATGCTGCTCACATTTCTGTTAAAGATGGAAAATACAGCATAGACCAGATATTTGACGGAGAAACCGTTGAAGAAGTTCTTGACTACGTACAATACAACCCAAAGAAACTCGTAAGACAACTTGAACAATGGGTAACAAAAAGTATTAAAAACGGAAAGATTTCTCTTGAAGAGGGAAAAGAATTCCTGAGCAACTATCGTTCTGGACTATACGGATATACATACTTGGAATAAGAGATGAAAGAAAAGATCACTGTTGTAAAAGTCGGAGGAGCAATCGTGGAAGACAAAGAAAGGCTGTCACAACTCCTTAAAGACTTCACTGCCATTGAAGGTAAAAAAATTCTTGTACATGGCGGTGGACGCAGAGCCACTAAGGTTGCAGAAGCACTTGGCATTGAAAGTAAGATGTTGAACGGGAGACGTATTACCGACGCAGACATGCTGGAAGTTGTGACTATGGTCTATGGCGGACTTGTAAACAAGAATGTTGTTGCAATGTTACAGTCAAACGGCATAAATGCACTTGGATTAACAGGTGCTGACATGGACGTGATAAGAAGCCACAAACGCCCCGTTAGAAACGGACTGGATTTTGGATATGCAGGTGATGTTGATCATGTAAACGGATTCGAACTAAGAAACATTATCGAACAAGGTATTACACCAGTAATGGCTCCGCTAACACACGATGGATGCGGAAACATCCTCAACACCAATGCTGACACCATTGCTGCCGAAACAGCCAAAGCGCTTGCACGTTTTTATGAAGTGACACTGATATACAGTTTTGAGAAGAAAGGCGTATTGAGTAATCCGGATGATGACAATAGTGTGATTCCGGTTATTACACGCAATGACTTTAATAAATATGTAGCCGACGGAACGATAGCAGGGGGCATGTTGCCAAAATTGGAAAATGCATTTGCTGCCGTAGACAAAGGTGTGAAACAAGTTATAATAACGTTGGCGAATGCCATAGACGGTAAACACGGAACAATAATAAAACAATGTTAAATTTGAGATAATTTCGAGTTCTCTTGTAACTTTCGAATAATCCAATCGTCATTTAAACAGAGCGCAGATGAAAAAAATCAGTTTTCGAAACGATGTACTGCCGCTGAAGAATCAGCTATACAGGCTTGCTCTACGCATAACACTTAACAGTGCAGAGGCGGAAGACATCGTGCAGGAGACAATGATTAAAGTCTGGAACAACAGAGAAACCTGGGAAGAAATTGAATCTATCGAAGCTTTCTGTTACACAATTTGTCGAAACTTGTCTCTTGACAGTTTAAAGAAACACGACAATCAAAACAGCCAGCTTGATAGTACCGGGGGAGATGCTCCTGATAGCGCTTACAACCCTTACGAGGACATAATCCACAAAGACAGAATGAGTGTGGTGAAGAAAATCGTAGACGAACTTCCTGAGAAACAACGATTCTGCATGCAGCTTCGAGATTTTGAAGGAAAAGCTTATAAGGATATTGCCAATGTGCTTGAAATAACAGAAGAACAGGTTAAAGTAAATATCTACAGAGCACGTCAGGCTGTAAAACAAAAATTTCAAGAAATAGACAATTATGGATTATAAATATATCACACAGTTACTTGAGCGCTATTGGAAGTGCGAGACGACTTTAGAAGAAGAGGAAATCCTGAAGGCTTTCTTCTGTCAGAAAGACGTACCTGCCGACCTTTGCAAATACAAGGATTTGTTTGCTTACCAACAGGTAGAGCATAAGTCTGACGTATTGGGTGATGACTTCGACGAGAAGATTATGTCTATAATTCAAGGACCTGCACCTGTAAAGGCACGCGTGATAACCATGCAACAGAAACTTAAACCTCTGTTCAAGGCTGCCGCAGTTGTTGCCATCATGCTCACACTGGGCAATGCCGCACAGGTTCCTTTTAGTGATGATGCCAGTCCTGTTGTAAACACAGCAGGAACAACCCACAAGGGCGTTTCTGTCGCATTAAGCGATTCTGCCGCCATTGACACGATACAACAAAGCAGCATGAACGCTGTGGAGACACCGGCAGCATCAATTTTGAAGTAGATATATTTCTAAGCTTTCTCTATAAAATCATGTTTAATAAAACAATTATGAAACTGTGAAGTTTCAATTCTCTCAAATTTTTCATAACATACTAACGTAGAAAAGGCCTGCAAATCATTATATGATTTGCAGGCCTAATCATTTTCTAGACACACAAGCTATTCGATGTAGCTTATGATTTAAAAATATAACACAGACTTATAATTTAAGTCTGCGTATATATTTTATTTGGCGAATTACTTTTTTAGTCGTATATTCAACTGGTAAAGAGCAGGTAAGAATATGCATAACGAGAATACGAGATACAACACGATTCTCATTGTCTGTCCTCCTGCAAGTTGACTCAATGTAGCATCTTGCGTTCCTGGCATTAAATTAGCCGCAATATAGGCAACAGAATTGTTTACCCAATGAAGTACAACTCCAGGAACAATGCTGTCTGTGCGATAATACATCCAACCGAGCAATAGACCAAGCAATGCAGCATGAACAAATTGGGCTAAATTTGCATGTACAGCGCCAAATAGCAATGCTGATATAAGAATGGCAATCCAATGCTTTTTATCGCCTAATATAGAAAGTAAACGACGTAATATAGCTCCACGGAATACAATCTCCTCAGCTAAAGGTGCCAATATTCCTATTGCAACATATCCTAAAGGCTGTTTCATTATTCCCGAGAATAAGTCTCCAAGTTGCTTAGGTAACTCCAGCTTCATTAATTCCTCTAATCCAGCAGCAGGAAGTATAAGTCCTATTGTTGCTATTGCAACCCATACAAGAGTTGTCCACGGACGAGACTGAATATACTTGCGTGACTTAGAAGCCCATCCACGCCATACAAACAGAACTATCGTTATCAAACTACTCAATATCGTTGTTACGACTACGAGCATTGTACTTGTTGTTACAATATGACTAATTGACGAAATAGGTAATCCCTTAATTCCGATCATCACTAATCCTCCTGCAAGAGTCACAACAAACTGCACTAAGATAAACACCACCAGATACCATAGGGCATCAAGAACAACATTCAAGATTTTCTTCATATTATTAATCTTCTTTTAAAAACTGCTCTTCAACAAGTCTGCGATCGTCTTTAAGCTGACCTGCCAATTCTATAGCATTGTTAAACTTACGCTCTTCTCTTATGCGATGAATAAACGACACACTCATAATTTTGTCGTAAATATCAGCAGCGAAATCAAATATATTCGTTTCTAATGAAATATCATCACCACCGAATGTCGGACGTCTGCCGATATTCATCATTCCATTTCTACATTCATCCTCACCATCAATACGTACCTTTACAGCATACACACCTGGCGCAGGTACAAGCTGACGAGAATCAGTCATATCAAGATTGGCTGTAGGGAATCCCATTTTACGTCCTTGCTTATATCCATGAACAACTTTACCAACTATTGTATAATAATATCCAAGACACATTTCTGCCATTTCAACTTCGCCATCTTTAAGTAGTGAACGTATAACAGACGAACTGACATTCACCCCGTTTAACACGAAAGCCTGATTATGAATAACTTCAATACCAAGTTCTTTGCCATATCTTACATAATCATCAAATCCTTCGTCACGGTTATGTCCGAAACGGTTATCGTATCCAATTACCAGTTTCTTCACATTTAATTGGTCACGCAGCACATCTCTCATAAACTCATACGAAGAAAGCGAAGCCATTTCCTTATCAAAATGCACTACGACTCCGTTATCTACACTAGTATCTGCGAGCAGAGACATTTTTCGATCAAACCCACTTAACATCTGTGGTATATAATCACTCTGCAGCACCTCACGCGGATGTCGGTCAAAAGTAATCACAGCAGACTGCAATCCTGAATCCGCAGCCTCCTGAATAACATGATTTATCAGGAAACGATGTCCTTTGTGCACACCGTCAAAGAAACCTATCGTTGCAACACATGGTGCAAGATTTGAAGTTTCCCTGTTTAATTTTATTATCTTCATATTCTCTTTATCAATCTTATTCCTTCACCGATAAACAATACTGGTGAAGTTACAGCCACAATCGTAGCCCATTCAGTAAATGACAACGGAACTGTGCGGAACATTTTTCCGCCAAAAGTTACAATCATCCATTGTCCTACAAATATCAACAGCAAAACTAATGCCATTCCTTTCTCGGCACCAATATGGCTGAATGCAGACTTACTTTCTCCTAGAGCCTTAGCATTGAAAAGGTTCCAAAATTGCAACATGACAAATATAGTAAAAAATATCGTAAGTTCATGAGTATCTACGATATTCCCATCTTGTTCAAAATACACAAGTAGCCCAAGCAATACAATAGAGAACGCAAAGCCCCATGCAAATATACTGACACCTATCTTACGTGATATGATAAATTCGGTCTGCTTTCTCGGCTTTTCCTTCATCACTTCTCGTGAAGGTGAAAGCGAAGCAAGAGCCATTGCGGCAAAAGTATCCATGATAAGATTTACCCACAAAATTTGGGTCACAGTGAGTGGCATAGCTGTTCCTACAAATGCTCCACCAAGAACAAGAAGCAAAGCTGTAACATTTACAGTAAGCTGAAAAAATAGGAAACGCTGTATATTCTTATACAACGATCGTCCCCACATCACGGCATTAACGATAGACCCGAATGAATCATCAAGCAAAGTCATATCGCTGGCATCCTTTGCTACATTTGTTCCTGATCCCAATGACAAACCAACATGAGCATAATGCAATGCAGGAGCATCGTTTGTTCCATCTCCAGTGACCGCAACAACCTCTCCCCTTTTCTGCAACATCTTAACGAGACGCTGCTTATCAGTAGGGCGTGCACGACTCATAACCATTATCATTCCTGCACGTTCAAGAGCCTCATCATCACTCAACGCAGCCCATTCAGCTCCCGTAATTACAGCTGAATCAGGAATATCATTGCACACATCATCACCAAACACTCCAACCTGACGAGATATCTCTATTGCCGTAGCAGCTGTATCTCCAGTAATGACCTTGACATCTATACCTGCTTCATGGCACTGTCTCACAGCATCAGGAACATCCTTACGTATCGGATCGCTAATACCAACAATAGCCTGCAACTTATTGTCTGTAGCGAGTGCCAATGTGCGCATTGCTTTATGCTGATAAGAAAGCAGTTGTTCATTTGCTTTTTTACGATCCTCATCTGTTATGTCACACATTGCAATGACTATTTCAGGTGCACCTTTAAGGAATACATGTTTCTTTCCATCAACGACAGCTGTCGTCTGCATATATTTTTTTTCAGTGGAAAAAGGCACAGAAGATTCGATCGTGCTTTTGTGGCGATACTCCAAATAATCAACGCCCTTTTCCTTCATCCACATAAGCAATGCGCCTTCTGTAGGATTACCTATCACATTGTCGCCATCAAGTTCGGCTGTTGAGTTCAAGGCTATTGCGGCATAATATAAATCTGTGTTGAAATCATTCTTTCCTTCTGACGGGTCAGGAGAAACTACGCTCATGCGGTTCTGTGTCAACGTACCCGTTTTATCTGTGCAAATAACCGTTACAGCTCCCATTGTCTCGCATGCATGAAGTCGTCTTACAAGATTATTTGATTTCAACATGCGGCGCATATTCAAAGCCAGAGAAAGAGTTACAGCCATTGGAAGTCCTTCAGGAACAGCCATTACGATAAGAGTAACCGCCATCATGAAATACTTCAACACCACTTCTATCATCTTAAAATAATCAGAACTATGCCAAACAGGTTGGGTAAGAATATCGTGTGTAAGGAATATCGCAAAAGTCAGAACTGAAACTATAGTTCCAACTTTAGATATCAATGCTGCGAGTTTATTAAGTTGCTTGTTAAGCGGGGTCACCACATCTGTTTCCTCTGTGCTTTTCTTTGCTACACTGCCAATTTCGGTATCATCCCCCACAGCAGTAACAACAGCTTCACCATGACCATTCATAACCATTGTAGAACGCAGAATCATATCAGCAGGGTAAGCAGCATTTAAATCATTTTGCGGATTAGCATTCTTGTCAGAGAGTAGTTCTCCTGTAAGACTTGACTCGTTGATTTGTAAATTAACAGAAGATATTAATCTGGCATCAGCAGGAACTTCATCACCTACTTCCACAATAATAAGGTCACCTTTCACAACGTCTTTACGAGGAATCTCTATTACATGCCCATCACGTCTTACTTTGACGAGCTGCACGTCATCCATCTTAGTAAGCAGATTAAATCTCTTTGCAGCATCACGTTCAAAATAAAATCCTACGGTAGTAGCGAAGAATATCGCCAGAATTATTCCAACGGTCTCCACATAATCGTTCTCCACCCATGCCATAGCCAAAGATATAGCAGCGGCAACCAACAGAATTTGTATGATAGGGTCTTTATATTTTTCAAGATAAAGTTTCCACATAGATGTCTTATGTGGAGGCGTAAGTATGTTCATGCCATGGGCATTACGACTTTTTTCTACTTGTGAAGCCGTAAGTCCTTGAAATCTATTTTCTATATCGTTATCATCTATTATCATAAATTCTATTTTATGCAAAGATAGTGCAAATGAGAGCAGAATCATCAAGTTTTTACTTGAATGTTATGCCGAATGCAGCCTTATCTTATTTAAAGATACTGCAAATGAGAGCAGATCTACCAAACTCTGCAAAGGTACACCAAGCTTGCGGAAAAGCAAAATAAAAAAATACTTTTTATACTTATTGTTCAAGACGTTACTTCATTTTGTTGCATGATATAAGCACGGCAGAACATAAGAATACATTATATGATTACGTAAATTTTTCAAAAAATATTTGGTAATTTGCACAAAAGGCACTATCTTTGCATCCGAATTCAAAATTCAGGACTTGTAGCTCAGTTGGTTAGAGCAACAGACTCATAATCTGGAGGTCCCTGGTTCAAGCCCAGGCTGGTCCACAATAAAAGGAGTTACATTATTGTAACTCCTTTTTTTTGCTATAGCGAACAAGGTATCTTCAATACAAGAAAACATTTCTTATACATTTTACATACTCTACACCTTTCGAACAAGTATAATTCCATTAGATTTCATCCCTATTAAACTAGAATAAAGTTGTATTTTCTAACACTTCAAGTAATTCTAAAAATTACTGATATTCAACAAATTATAGTAAAATTATTTATATAAATCCATGCTCTAAAACAAAATGAGACAGAAGATTTGGCCAAGGGAAAAAACAAATACTGCTAGCCATTTATTTTCTTTAGCCAGCAGCAGCTTTTTATTTATAAAACGGTAGCATTTCTTTCATGCTAATTATTTCATTAAGAGCATTTATAACACTAATAATAAAAAAGCAAATAAGTCCTGAGAGAAATACCGTAGCTATAATTCTCGACTGCTGAAAAATGGTAAATAGAAATCCACTTTCAACATCAAATTTTATTAGAGGCCTATTTGCTGGCATAGATAGTATTATAGCAAGTATAATACCTCCACAAACTATGCCCAATACAAAAGCAGCAATCATTCCATATCGATAGCGACGAATGCAAGCCTCCTCGTGTTGTTTCAGATATTCCACCGCATCAAGCCGCTTAATAAGTGAGGGCATAAACTGATCAGTATTGTCAAACGATGGTTTTGCTGCAAGGAACAAATCCTCAAGTGCTCTATCTTTTGTCATAATTTTAATTTTTCTTTTAACTTATCACGACCACGTGACAATTGTTTCTTGATTGCATCTTCCGATATATCGGTGATGGCAGCTATTTCCTTAATGGAATAGCCATGCATATAATACATTACTATAGCAGAACGTTCTTTTGCAGGCAATGTTCCAAGTGCCATGTAAAGTTCCTGATGCTGGAAGGCTGTATCTGCGGAGGAAGTAGCCGTAATTCCTTTTGTTGCTTCTATGCTTTCAAAAGTTCTATTGCTCACCTTGTGGTTAATAAAGGTATTGTGAGCTATTTTGAAGAGCCAAGATCGGAACTTACCCTTCTCACGATAACTCCCCAAAGAGAGATATGCCTTGACCAAAGCATCCTGTGCTATGTCATCAGCATCAGCCTGGTTGCCACAACACAAGGCAAGCAAGAAGCTGCGCAATGCCCCTTGCTCACTCTGCACCAATACAATAAACTTTTCTCGTGTCATTACAGATTGCCTTGCTGCATATTTTTTTCTTCAGCCTCCATCTCTTTTGAAAGCATTTTCTTGCCGTAGAAGTAGGTAAGAAGGAACGCTACGCCAATAGCCAAAAGCACTGCGCCACTGATACCAAGAAATTGTATATTGTCTGTAATAAATCCTCCTGCATAACCCATGATAGAACTTAAAACAACAAACCCCACCCCTATGATACTTGTGAGAATACCCCACTGGAATTTTCTTAGCAACTTCTCCTTAATCAGTTTATCTGGCTTATTCATCTTTCTCACCAATTCCTCCACATTGATATTGGAATTTTTCTCAAGGGCTGCCAGAATGATATCCTTGCGGTTTTTCTCTGATTCAAGCTTGTGCTTCTGTGACAAAGCAACGATAACTATTGGGAGGACCACACAAACACCCAAACTTACAATCATGGGCATGACCTGTACACTATTCATAATCATTATATTTTTATATGTTATACTTCTTGTTTAGTTTTGAACCGATTCATCTATATAACAAGATTGGTTACAAAAAGGTGACATCATGAGGTGTTTTTTATGATCTTCTTGAAAAACAACCTAAATGTTAGCAAAAACTCTAATGATTACAAATCCTTTTCTATCACAAAAGTTACATTGTAGCCATGCTGGGAATGGTCATCAAGTGAGAGCATGTAACCTTGCATCATTAGAATTTGACGTGAGAGAGCAAGTCCAATGCCAGATCCTGTGCTTTTTGTTGTGAAGAAAGGAATAAAAATCTCCTTGCGAGATTCATCAGGAATTATATGACCATCATTACTAATTATCAAACTTCCATTGTAATTGATGGCAATATTCTTTGCACCTGCCTCTATGGCATTCTTAATAAGGTTGAGAAATACTTGACGAAGCAGATTTTCGTCGATATTGAAGATAGCCGATGTTGCAACATCAATGTTCCATACAATATCAGGATAGAGAGCAGATAGTTTATGAACAAATTCTGAAAGGTTAACATCAGTAGGCACAGGTTCTTGCAATTGAGTGAGTTTACGATAGCTATCTACAAAGGTTGTAAGACCTGAACTTGTATTATAAATGGCGTTAATACCGTCTTCGTAAGGGGAATCCTTAATTTTAGGATTACTGAGATAAGCCTGACTAATGCTCTGAATAGGTGTTGCGGCATTCATAATTTCATGGGTGAGTACACGGGTAAGGCGTTGCCATGATTCAATTTCATTATGTGCCTCTAGCTTCTGAATCTCTTTTCCCATTTCATTTAGTGCGTCCTGCAATGCACGTTCACCAAAAAGTAAACGACGAGTTGGCAGACGGAATGTGAAATCATGAAAACGAATAGCATCACGCATCATCTGAGCTCTATCACGAAGTAGACACTGATGATGGTAGGTCGAAATTGCAACTAGTGCAAACGCTACAAAAATCAAAATTAGATAAACTATCATCATTAGACTATCACATTTATTTTTTAAATTTATTATACAGCGTCTGTCTTGTGATACCAAGCAAGTCTGCAGCCTTGCTCATGTTACCATGACAAGTATCCACAACTTTCTTTACATGCTGTTTTTCCAACTGATCTAGAGATACAACATTATTACTCTTATCTATAGCGTCTTTGAGTACTCGAATCAGTTCATCATTATCCCATGGTTTAGTAATAAAATCAGAAGCACCATTTTTCAATCCTCTTACAGCCAATTTCACATCAGCATAAGCAGTAACGAGCACAACCGGTATGTTCGCATGACGACGATGAATCGCTTGCAACCATATCATTCCCTCCTGACCAGAGTTCACTCCAAGTTTAAAATTCATGTCAAGCATAATGACGTCTACATGCTCCTGTTGGAGAGTTACTAAAATAGATTCTGGATTAGAAAGGATGATGATATGCTCAAATACACCCGCAAGACATATTTTCACGGCAGTTAGTATTGCGGGGTTATCATCAACGACTAATAAGGTATGGTAATTTGAGTTCATAACCGCAAAGTTAGCCAATATAAATGAAATATGAAATGCGAGAAATGAAAAATCATACCAGCTAACTCAAAAGTGTATGATTTTCATGCAACATTGTGTATTATTTTTATACAAACAGTATTTGAGAGGACTATTATACATTGCAAATAGGAAAAACAGTTTTAACTTTGCATCAACAATAAAAATTAATACCAATAAAAAAATGAATTTACTTTTTAAACATCACTTTATTGTTGGGTGGCGAAACATCTTAAAAAATAAAGTCCAAAACTTGATATCAATTCTTTGTCTTGCCGTTGGGACGGTTCTTTTTGCCGTTACGTATTGGAGTGTAAATGCATCATGGAATAACCATCTTGCCAAGAATGCAGACAACAACGCTTATAAAGTATCTTTTATGAGGGGGGACACAGCTACAACAACTGGCAATTTAAAGAAACTCCAGCAATTCTCTACCGTCAAGTCGCTTGTTTATAGTACATATGAATCTAGATGTTATTTTAAGATAAAAGACTATAAAGGTAATGTGCATTCATTTACCGGAACTTTTAGATATGTGAGTCCTAACTGGCTTGAGCGTAATCACTTTACCTCGGCAATCACAGGTAAGAAATTCGGAAAACTTAAGAATGGAACTGCAATACTCTCATATCGCAAATACGATCAGTTTTTCACACACAAGGCAGATTCTATTGGCTATGAGGTCCTCAATTTTGAGAAGCCTCGTAAGATAGACGACGTAATCGACATCACCAATTATACTGATGCCGATGAGGGACTTTATATTGTGAACGATGGCAGGAATCAGTATCCATTGGAGAAAAGCCGTAATGGCGATACTGTGTATTATTCCGCATTATATATAAGTAATTTGGAAGTATTGTTGAAAGATGGAGTTAGTCAGAAACAGTTCACTAAAGAAGCAGCTCAAAAAATACCCAGAGACAAATTATCTATTTTTCCTCAATATAGAGATAATATGTGTAGATTAGCCGTAATTTGCACCTTTGCCTTATTCCTTGGGGCTAGCATACTTATCATCGGACTAACTGGTTACCTCAAGATTCAACTCCAGATGTTTCACATTCGCAAGCGAGAGATGACACTCCGCAGATGTAATGGTGCAAAACCTATTCACCTTATAATGCTACTGACTACAGAATTGTTTATCACCTTTATATTCGTATTGATTTGTGCAATTTGTCTTACTATAGGATTTGATGAATACATGGTACCAAAGATGGCATTCACTGAAATAGGCTACAAGATTTATCCTGATATATTCTCGTTATTCAAGATAGAGACATGGGTGGCTATCATTACCTTAATCATATCATTACTCATTATCTGGATATCTGTACTCAAGGTGGCTCATTTTTCATTTAGAAAGTCTTCATGTAAAAGTTACAACCATAAATCTCGATGGAAGAATGCCATGCAGGTGGTGCAGTTTTTTGTGACTACAATCGTTTTTTTCTTCGTGTTAATAACATCTATCGCTCTCATTTTGAACTATCACAACTATCAGTTTGTAGGCGATATAGATCAATATAAACAAGTTGCTCGTATTACTAGTTTTGATGTAAACGAGTTAGACAAACTACCTTCAGTAAAACATGTGGGAAGATTGGCTAAGTTGGATTATAGCTATAAATACAAAGGCGTTGGAGATTCTATTCCAGCTATGTCATATTCACCATCAAGTGAGATAAAATATGATAGCACTAGAGCAGCATGTGTCTTAGACCCTGCTTTGCTCAAACTGATGAATATTAAGATTGAGAAAAATATCAGCTCTAAAGTAGATATAAATGGCAAGACTATTTCCACATTGCCGGTTTATGTATTCCCTACAGAAGCTGTTCAGGTGAGCAAACAACTCGGTATAACAGCAAAGCCATCTGGATTTGTCATTCTTCAGAAAAGGAAATATGTGAAATTGGGTTATGCGCCATTGCTAGATATATACAGAATGACGGGGCGCCTATTTAATCTATATATAGTTCGTCCTCAGATTTCTGCATCTACGATTATCAACATGGCTAATGCTGACAGAATTAATTATGACGAACTGGAAACATTGGCATTTCCAAAAGACGGCAAATACGAGATGATGTGTACAGAGATTAATAAGTTGAGACACCAAGTCATCAAGCAAAGCCCTACTCACATTGACACCAATATTTCTTCAGCTTATGAATATTGGTTTTATGGACTGGCAATTATCCGTTTTCAACTTCAGTTCTGTTTTGCGTTAGTGTTGATAAGTCTTGTTAGTATTATACTAACTGTATATTCATCTATTACACTTGAAACTCGTGAAAGGCAGAAGGAAATGGCTATCCGCAAAGTGAATGGAGCAAAGGCTCACGACATAGCGAAACAACTCTGTCGTCCATATATCAAAAATCTACTGATTGCATTCATGCTAACAGGATTTATCGGACTATCAGTAGTTATATTATTTGTATTGCATCATAATTATCATTCAGATGCAATGATATTGGCATTAGCAGATTATTTTATAAGTATACTTACAATAACTATTGTTACTGCCGTCACTATCTGGCAAAAAGTATATAAAATCGCAAGGATTAGCCCTGCAGATATTATAAAAAAAGAATAAAATGAGATTTAAAAAAAATAAAGATATGATACAGTTATCAAATATAAAGAAAGTATTCTGTTCCGAAGAAATAGAAACTTGGGCACTACGTGAAGTTAATTTAGAAGTGAAACAAGGAGAATTTGTTGCAATAATGGGACCATCAGGTTGTGGAAAATCAACATTACTGAATATTCTAGGATTGCTCGACAATCCAACTGATGGTACATTCATACTCAACAACAGGGATGTTACTACCTTGAGCGAGAATGAGAGAACAGACATTCGCAAGGGTCTCATTGGTTTTGTTTTCCAAAGTTTCAACCTCATTGATGATCTCAATGTGTTTGAGAACATAGAACTCCCCCTACTCTATATGGATATTACCAATAAGGAACGCAAGTTGCGGGTTGAAGCTTTGATGGACAAAATGCAGATGTCGCATCGTCGGAGGCACTTCCCAAATCAACTTTCAGGCGGTCAACAGCAAAGAGTAGCCATTGCGCGCGCCATCATTACTAATCCAGAAATTATCCTCGCTGATGAACCGACAGGCAATCTTGACTCAAAAAACAGCAACGAAGTCATGAATATACTACAAGGATTGCATCAACAGGGCACTACAATTATCATGGTAACCCACTCGCAACATGATGCCAGCTATGCCGATCGTATAATTAATCTGTATGATGGTCAGGTTATGGATCAGGTGGAATTATAACTTTATTGCAAAAACTACAAACAGAGAGTGTCACTAGATATAAATTAGCAGAAGCAATCTTGATGGAAAACTGTCACTTGCCACAGTTATATATTTATTATAAAAGAGTATACACACATGTATACTCTTTAATATTTTTCATTTACAAATCTAGATTGTCTAAGTTTGATAACTTTCATCTAATACTCTATCCTTATTAGATAGTTTTTAGTAACTTTGTGCTCAATTGAAAAGCTAAAATTCATATTTTTAATAAAAATACCACTTTTACCACTTGACGATTTAATTTTAATGCGTATTCTAATTGTATGACAACAGAAAATTTCGAAAATCTAATCCGTGAGCTTAGACCTATCTTGTATAAGGTAGCTTTCAACTTCTTCCACAACAAAGATGAAGCTGAAGACACCATACAAGAAGTTCTTATGAAGCTATGGATGAAACGAAATGACCTGAATGAGCAAGTAAGAAGCCTCGCTATAATTGCGACAAAGAACCTTTGTGTGAGCAAATGGAGAAAACAAAAGCTTCGAGCCTCAGCTTCTCTAAATGAGAATACTTGTGACTTGCAAAGTGGAGAGTCTACAAACGCCCACCTAATGGCTGAGGAACAAAAGCAAATAATCGAACAAGCTATCAGTCATCTGCCACGATCAGAACGACGACTCATGCTGATGCGACAGCAAGGAATGGAGAATGAAGAGATTGTTTCCATAACAGGCATTCCGATAAGATCCATAAGGACGATGCTTTCATCGGCAAGAAAAAAAATGATTCAACAATTAAAAATATGAAGCAGACACTCATCAATAAATATTTCGAGGGAATTTCAACACAGGATGAAGAGAAGCAACTAAAATCATTACTTCAACAAATTCCTTTTGAAAAGCTTTCTTCTCAGGAGAAAGATCTACTCGCTATGCTTTGCATTGATTTTTCCTGTGATGATGATGAAGATATTTTTAGCGAGGATCACTCTGCCGAATACAACCACATCATTCAGAAACAAAACGATATTCAGACCATCGTTGAGGAACTTCCTCAAACAACCAAGGATACTAAAGAAAAACCAAAGATCATTTCTCTGGTGTGGAAAATCTCGGCTGTAGCAGCCGTTGTTGCTTTAATCTTCACTTTATCTCTACCCTTGATGAAACAAGGAGACAAGACTGTTGCTGAAACAAAGCCTAAAATAGAAAATAAAGAGACTAAGGAGAAAGCTACAGAAGAAGACACTAAAAACATGAGCAAAGACTCTGTCGATAATAAAGTTCCATCAACGAAAAAGTTCGTTCGACAACCTATCTATCGTCCTTTAATGGCTAAAATAAAAGCCACAAAGGTTGAAGAAAAAGATTCCACACCTATAAATGTGAGCAATATTCCTACTGTTAACAACCAAGTAGCTGCGGATAAACTGGATGATACCAGCAAGCAACGCCGCAAACGTGTTGACGATATTGTCAACCATTACATGGCCTCAGTAGATTACAACGATCCATTTTAAAATAGAATACATCTATGAATAAAATAATATTTATCCTTATAGCCATTCTTGCACCAGCTATCGGTTGGTCGCAGAATCCTATATTCGACCATATAAATGAACTCAACAAATTGGGCGATGGTGTGATGCACTATAGCATTTATAATTATGGTCAAAAACAAGACCTATCATATAATTACAAAAATCTGAGTAACGAAGACATCAATATCATTCGCCATCTGATGTTTGGCATTGAAGGAAACGCCAAACTAAGCAATCATTACGAATGTCATGAGGCTACTATCGACACCATTGCCTACCGCATGTTAGTTCAGGTAGACTCGCTGCATAGCTATGCTGTGAGCAGTGAAATAGTAAATCACGGTGCACAAGGATTTATCAAAGTTAGTCAGGATAGAACATTAAAATCTAAGACCGATACTTCAAAAGAAGAGATCATCAATAAACTTTTTGAGGAAACAATTCATAAAGCAAATATTGCTGGTGAGGAAGTTTCATTTGATGAGAGC
Organism: Prevotella herbatica; assembly: GCF_017347605.1. Lineage (NCBI taxonomy): Bacteria > Pseudomonadati > Bacteroidota > Bacteroidia > Bacteroidales > Prevotellaceae > Prevotella > Prevotella herbatica. The sequence goes on along the minus strand of NZ_AP024484.1, from coordinate 1,678,426 downwards.
AAGGACTTTTCCAGATTTAAACCTGAAATTGGCATCGGATCATGTTCTTCTAATCGAACAGGAAAGGGCAAGCTCTATATCTTCCCGAATGAAGGCAATGGCTTTTGTGAGAAATTCGAGAAGTATTTGCTCGACAATCTCAAAAGCCTCGACAATCCTCTTATGATAAACATAAGAAAAGGCATTGGACAATCTATTAATAAGAACTATAAAATTGTCTTTCAAGGCTCATATAGAGGTAATCAAAGAACTCCATTCTATCTTGCTATTGTATATAAAGGAAAATTGAGATTGCTTGTAGGCAAAGGTGAAAGCATCTATATTCCCGCATATTGGTTCATGACCAAGCAGGAAAAAACAGCAAATAACATTGAATAACAAATTAACAACGAAAATAATGAAAACAAGAATATTTTTACTTGCTGCATTTTGCATGGCTACTATCTGTGCAAAAGCAGAGAAAGTTATTACTTTTAACCATCCTGTAGTTGTTTATACAGCTCCAGTCAACTTTTTTCAAAAGAATACAACATTGGAATTTGTTAAGGTTGAATTCACTGACTCTGCAACTGTTGTTACAGTAAAGTCGGACACCCCTGAGAAATTAACTTTCACCAATCCTATTGCTTTAGTATCCGAAAGCAAACAGTATTATAATATTCATGGATTTGAGCAGACTGGATTAAGTTATCGTTTATTCTTCGATCCTATGCCAGCAACAACCAAGTATTTTGATTTTATGAATCATGAATATAGCAAGAATTATTTCGGGATTCATGATGCCAGCTACGAAATGAACTTTCCGAAGCTATCATCATACGACACCAGTTCTGAAATCATTACTAATATCGACGATTTTTTTAAGCCAGGAATAGCAACTCTTATTGTGAAAGAGTCAAAGGAGAATAAGTATAAGAACTTTCACGACGTCACATGGACTGACATTGGAATCGACAACATAGGGCCTGGGATAATCTATAATATGTCCATGGACTCACTCAGAAGTGATAGCAATAATGTTGAGACATACATCTACCATCTTCCTGTGAGTTATCCTCATTTCTCAAATTACGTGCCAAGCTGCATAAACGATGCCAATTATTACTTGGAACAAGGCAAGACCACAGAGGTAAATTTCGATAAAAACGGAAGAGCATCTTTTTCCAAAACTTCGCCAATGGCTAATCTGTCTTACATGCTTACAGCAACGCGTCTTTCATTTTTCGAGTCTGCGAAAACTGGCGATAAAGCTTTAGGATATCTTGCAGCACGATTCAATCTCACAAAGAAGGAAATTCATGTATTGCAGAGATATTTCATTGATCTTAATAAACTGATTGATATAATTTATCTCGACGACAGTGTGACGGAAAACACTTTTATCAAGGGAAACTTTGTTAATAAGAAGTTTAGTGATTATACTTTACTACGAAAACTTAGAGCAGACGACCCCGCATATCTTATCATGGGTGGGTTTAGAGGTCGGGTATTATTCAGCGATGGATATGACAATATCATGACTGGACTTCATGCTAATAATAAAGGGGAACTGAGTCTATCCTGGAATGATATGGCTGATTCTGTAATGGAAGCCGACAAGCAGATTTTCCACACACAAGAACCATCACTGTTCTTACAGTTATGGATGTTTGATTCTGGAGAACTTAGTCATGCAATTTCAATATATCGTACAAATCCTAACGATAAAAAGAAATCGCAAGTATTCAACGATTTTATGACTGTTCATCGCAAAGTGATTACTAATCCTTGTCTCAGAAATTTGTTTGAGCAGAAATACGAAGAGTTAATGAAGTCAAAGAATCAGCAAAAGATTGAAGAACTCAACATCTTCGGAGATAAGTAAACATCTATATAAATAATAACACGAAACAATTCGCAAGGATCTCTGTCATGAGACCATTTGCGAACTATTTCGTGTAACATAATTCATTTAATCTTGATTACGCAACAAATTCTGCATCATTTGACTAGAACCTCAGTTCCAATCTCATTTGGAATAACCAAATTTACGTCTTTATCCGTCATTGCGGCTACACAACTATCACTCCACACGTTCTCGGCTGTTTCTATCATATCAATAATTGTGTAAATAGGTAGAATAATACCCATTATGCCTATAGGGGCTCCCTGCCCTGTCATCAACGAGAGGGTAAGAAAATAGCAACCCATCGGAACCCCAGCATTACCCACAGCTGCAATAACAGCTATGAATAGCCATAGTATCATGTGACCGATTGACAAACTAATACCTCCATTCTGCATTACAAAGAGTGAAGTAACAAGGATAAAGGCCGCACAACCATTCATATTAATAGTCGTACAGATTGGTAACACAAAACGAGATACCTTCTTCGATATATGAGCACGACTCTCGGCTGTCTCCATCGTCACTGGCAATGTTGCAGCCGAACTTTTTGTAAAGAGTGCCATCAATACGGCAGGCATCATCTTTCCAAGATGTTTCAGTGGATTGATACCACGGGCAAGAAGGAAAAGAGGAAGAATGATAAAGAATTGAATGACATTTCCACCCAATATCACCATAACGTATTTTCCAAGTGACTCTGCTGCAACGCCCGCATAAACCTGAGCTGAAAGTTGAGCCGAAAAGGCTATAATACCTAAAGGAAGTGTCCAAATAAGCCCTTTGATGAGAAGAAAGAGCAGGCTCTGTAATCCTTCAATACCCTTTACTAAGGTCGCTTTATTCTCTGATTCTGGCAACTTTGCCAAGCCAATACCAATAGCAAAAGCCAACAAAAGCAGTGATAGCACATTACCTTCTAGAAATGGTTTTACAACGTTATTAGGTATGACCTGAAGAATGTGGTCATAATAAGTCTGATTCCCTAGATTCTGAGGTATCACGCTTGTTCCACTATTCACAAGTCCGGCTGGAAGATTGCCTGGACGAATTATCAAATAGAGTATTAATCCAACTGCCGCTGCAAATATAGTAGTGAGTAAAGTGTAAAATACTGCATGCTTGAAAATGCGACCTGTATCCTTCTGCATACCAAACATAGCAAGGGTTGTTATAACAGCAAGTACAATAGCAGGAACTGCAACTAACTGAAACAATCTTGTGTAAACAGTTGCTACAAACGTCATAATATCATTAAGCCAACCTTGTTGCAATAATCCTAACAATGTTCCGACAACGAGTGCACCTATCCAAAGCATCATCTGCTTCTGCTTTCCTATAAACGATTTCTTTTTATCTATCATCTTCTTCTATTACCTAATATTTCGTGTCAAAATTAATCATATTAGATAATATAAGCAATACCCTATTCATGGTATTTCATATATAAAACAAAAAAATAGTTAAAACGCATAGACTTATTTCATCGTTATTGAAATCGAGAAATCCCCCAATACTAAGTACATTTTCATCTGATATTCTATTGATTTATCAAGCCATAATTAACCATAAATATATAAGTATCATTCTAATTTCTCAATATTATTTCTTATCTTTGTGATTAAATGTTATCTCAATAACGACATGAGTTCGTACCAGAAAACCATCTGGTTAAGATTTTTAAGCTCAGAAAACACATAATTCTTTTATATCAATTATATATGGATAATAAGTATCAACGCAAAATCAACCATCAGATCGTAATGCCAGTTCAACAGTTCATGCAGAACGAGAAATCAGGAGGCATCATACTTGCTTTAGCTGTAATTGTAGCTCTAATTTTGGGCAATTCTCCCCTACGTTACGAATACCAGGAGTTTTTTCATCATCATCTCGGTTTTATTGTAGATGGCAAATCATATCTTAATTTTAGTTTTGAGCATTGGATTAACGATGGTCTGATGTCTATGTTCTTTTTTGTTGTTGGACTTGAATTGAAACGGGAGTTTATCGGTGGAGAACTTCAGCATATCCGTCAAGTCATTCTGCCTTCGGGTGCAGCTCTTATGGGAATGATAGTCCCCGCTTTAATATTTTTGTTATTCAATCATGGAACATCTGCTGCAAATGGATGGGGAATTCCTATGGCGACAGATATTGCTTTTGCCTTAGCAGTAATCTATCTTCTTGGCGATCGTGTTCCTCTGGCTGCTAAGGTTTTCCTCACTACACTTGCAATTGTAGATGACTTAGGATCTGTTCTTGTTATAGCCCTATTTTACACTTCAAACATTTCTTTAGTAAGTATTGCTGTGGGAGTTGCTTTTCTGTTGGTCATGTTTATAGCCAACAAAATGGGGGTTAAAAATGTATGGTTCTACGCTATTCTTGGTATTGGTGGCGTATGGACGGCATTTCTAATGTCAGGTGTACACGCCACAATATCAGCGGTGTTATCAGCATTCATGATTCCAGCAGATTCTAAAATACCAGAAGCGGCTTTTATCTCACGGTTGAAAAAGCAACTTCATCACTTTGAGGAAACGCAATCCAACGATGTTATCACTTTAGAGAAAGAGCAGGTTGAGATTATCTCAAAAGTAAAAGAGACCTCAAAAGGAGCTGTGCCTCCACTGCAGCGTCTTGAACATGGGCTACATCCATTTGTCGCATTCTGCATTATGCCCGTTTTCGCCTTGTCTAATGCCGGTATAAACTTTATTGACATGGACTTTTCAACCCTCTTCGCGTCGAATGTAGTTATCGGTGTGTTGTTGGGTCTCCTATTGGGCAAGCCTATTGGCATATTACTTTCAACATGGGTGCTAACCAAACTCAAATTGGGGAACATATCCAAAACAATGACATGGAGACAGCTCGTAGGAATAGGATTTCTAGCATCAATCGGCTTCACCATGTCAATGTTTGTCACGGCATTGGCTTTTACTGATCCCACTAACATCATTCAAGCAAAGGTTGGCATTTTCTCAGCATCTATTATCGGTGGAACAATCGGCTATTTTTTGTTACGTTCCACTTCTCATCATTCAAAAAAAACAAATGTGTTATGAAAAATATATTTCCTAAAAAAACAACTATGGTTCCACGGGTTGCATACCCAGGATTCATATCTCTCATAATTCTTTCACTTCTGTGTGCTATCTTTCCCAATCTGATGAGCGAAGCTCTGACAACTATACAGAATGCCATTTACAAAAATTTGAGTTGGGTTTACATTCTTCTTGTATCCTTTTTTCTGATATTCCTATTAATTCTAGCATTTAGTAAGATAGGAAATATTCGGCTTGGTGCAGAAAATTCCTCTCCACAATATAGTTTTTTCTCATGGATAGCAATGCTGTTTGCTGCAGGAATGGGAATTGGGCTCATGTATTTCGGAGTATCAGAGCCAATGTCTCATTATGTCAATCCTGCACTCCCTGATATGGTAAATCCTGCAAAAGAAGCACAGCTGGCAACTTTCTTTCATTGGGGATTCCATGCTTGGGCCATCTTTGCTATCATGGGACTTATACTTGCTTATTTCTCGTTCCGCTACAAATTACCACTGTCTATCCGCAGTGGACTATACCCTCTTCTTAAAGAACGCATCAATGGCCCTATTGGAGATATCGTAGATGTTTTTGCCCTTATCAGCACTTTCTTCGGCATTGCTACCTCGTTAGGATTCGGCGTAGTACAGCTAAATGCAGGTCTTGTACATCTTGGCATTCTTAGCAAGTCAAGCTTCCCATTTCAAAGTTTCATCATTATAATCGTGAGTAGTATTGCTGTAACCTCAGCCGTAGCTGGAGTTAAAAAAGGTGTTAAACGGCTCAGCGAACTCAATCTTATTTTAGCGATTCTATTATTGTTGTTCGTCTTATTTCTGGGGCCCACAACCTTTCTGTTGGGAGCATTCAGCGAAGGAATTGGTTATTATGTCAATCAGTTTGCTGACCTTACATTTAATACCTTTGCTTTTGAACAAAATGGGCGCGGATGGTTCACCAACTGGACGGTCATGTTCTGGGCATGGTGGATTAGTTGGGCTCCATTTGTTGGACTTTTCATTGCCAGCATATCGCGTGGACGAACAATTCGTGAGTACATTTTTGGCGTATTACTTGTTCCGTCATTGTTTATCTTTTTATGGATGACCGTATTTGGAAACGGAGCTATATTCTTAGACACGCACTCTGCCCATGGTGCCCTCTCGGCACTGGCTGGCAATCCTGATATTTTGCTTTTCACATTTTTTGAGCAATTCCCATTGGCTACGCCACTATGCGTATTAGCAGTATTAATGATTGCAGTATTCTTCATTACCTCTGCTGATTCTGGTATTCTTGTAATGAACAGCATTGCAACAGGCAACCGTCCCAACAGCCCAAAATGGCAAACAATTTTATGGGGAATTCTTTTGGCATTGATTTCAATAATTCTCTTGCGGGCTGGCGGTTTAAGATCTCTCCAAACAATGACCCTAATCATGGCATTACCATTTGGATTAATCATGTTTGTACTTTGCTTCTGTCTATTGCAAGCGCTACGTACTGATCAACTCTACCATGGCACTAAAATACCTTATGGTAGTCGCAATTGGGACGGAACACGATGGAAAGAACGTTTGGACCAGATTCTCTCTTTCTCGCAAAAACGTGATATAAGCAACTTCATCAAAGAGAAAGTCCATCCCGCATTCATCGAATTACAGGCTGAATTGGCTAAGAAGGGTGTCAATGCCAGTATTATAGAAGGTAATCGTGGAGGCTTATCAATAGAATTATTTATCCACTACGATCGCATTTGGAATTTTCGATATGGAGTCAGCGCTGAGGCACAACGCATATCAGCGTATATCATAGACGAAAATAATACACCCGACATCAAAAATGCCAGGCAATATATTCCCGTAACCTATTACAGCGATGGGCGTACTGGCAACGATATTCAATATCTTGGCAAAGACGAAATAATTGCAGATGTACTGCGTGAGTACGAACGCTACTTGAGTATCATGGCTGATGAAGATAAAGCGATGATGTTTGTTGATAAAAAAGAGTATAAAAAATAAAGTTACAACTATGGACTTCAAAAATTATTTCAACGCTAACCACGACTTGGAAAGTCAGGAACAAAGCGTTGCTCAAATTTCCAACGGGGTATCTTTCAAAGGAGCCAACCTCTGGATTCTAATATTCGCCATTTTAATAGCATCGCTTGGATTAAACATTAATTCAACTGCTGTTATCATAGGTGCTATGCTCATCTCACCACTCATGGGACCGATAATCGGCATGGGACTATCTATCGGAACAAATGACATAGAGCTGCTCAAACGATCTGCGCAAAACTATCTTGTAGCTACACTCATCAGTATCATCACCGCGACCATCTATTTTCTGCTTTCCCCATACCAAGGTACTCAATCAGAATTACTAGCACGTACCACACCTACACTCTACGACGTTCTAATTGCCTTTATAGGTGGCGGCGCAGGCATTCTTGCACTCTGCATACGTGACAAAGGAAATGTACTTCCAGGAGTAGCCATTGCCACAGCTTTGATGCCACCACTATGCACAGCAGGATACGGACTGGCTTATGGATACTGGGCGTTTTTTGCAGGAGCCTTTTTCCTTTATTTTATCAATACGGTATTTATTGCTTTAGGAACATTTATCGGTATAAAACTAATGAAGTTCCGTCCAAAAACTTTTCTTGACGATAAACGTTCTAAAGTGGTCCGTCGTACAATTATAGCCATCGTTGTTCTCACAATGATCCCAGCGGGTATAATGACATGGCGAATCATGCGTCAGAGTCTCTTTAACTCACAAATAAGCACATTTATCCATGAAAATTTACAATGGGAAGGGTCACAAATAGTCGCCAATAGTGTTGGCAAAGACAGTACAATTAGAGTCGTGGCTGTAGGACGAGCATTATCTAAAAACAAGATTGCCGAAGCACAAGCTGCGATCAACAACTATAGCACATTACAAGGATACAAACTGAGAGTAATACAGGGAACTGTTTCCGACAGCATCATGGCTTTAAAAAACAAACTGACCAATTATAACCTAAATAGTTCAGACCAGCAACATCTTTTGGAACAAGCAACAGTGGAGAACACTAAACTTAAAAACCAGCTTTCAGAGTATCGAAGCTACGAGCTATTGAGTCAAGATATAAGGGGTGAACTGAAAATAATTGCACCACAAGTGAAAAATATTATTCTTTCATCTACCGTTCAAGTCAGCACAGACACTCTGCCTACAAAAAGATTTATAACCGCTATTGTTGGAGTACAAAAGCCTATTAAGGAGGCCACTCGTGAACAGTTACAGAAATGGTTGAAAGAAAGAAGTCATGCTGATAGTTTAAGACTAATTATTACTAGACCGTGATCTTCCCTAATTCTATTATTAGCCGTAATAGCTGATACTATCAGTTTCACTTAATATAATAGAAGCTGAGCACATAATCTATCCTATTCTTTCCAATACTTTAAACATTGGAAAGAATTGGATAAAACAGATCAGCTTGTTCTCTACTGAATAAAGAGAACTTGTTCCTATTATTTGCGTAAACATTCTATTTCATTGAGTGGTGTTTCATAAGGTGGTTTAAATTAGCCGACAAGGTTATCTTATCTCTTTTTGGCTGATTCTCCATAAATTTTCAAGTCAAATCATTGCTTTAATTGTCTAAAATGATTATATTTGCACTATTATAGAGCCATGAAACGTATGAAAATAAATAAAAACATAATTAACCACACAAGAAATATGAACAACTTAAATGTTTACGAAAAGCGTGGACTGAAGAAATTTAGTCTATTTAGTATGATCTTCTTTTTTATGTTGCTAGTTCCTATAACTGTCAAAGCTCAAGATGATATAAAAAGCTTAGACAGTCTTGCAGATGTAGCAATAAATAACGGCAATTATGCCGGAGGCTATCTGCTAAGGACCAAACAAATAGACATGCTTTCCAAACAAGTGGACAAAAGCGATTCAAATCTCATCCTGCTCATTGCAAATCGCGGAATGTGCATGGAACGCTTAAAGAAATTTGATGAAGCATTAACGGAAGTAAAAAAGGCAGTTGAGCTTTGGACTGAATTCAAAGATTCTACAAGTTTCAACTATGCTTCACTACTTAACTATCTGAGCGTTTGCCAGATGAACGCCAATCAAATGAATGATGCTGTAGAGAGCTCACAAAGATCTATTAGTCTTCTGGAAAAAATGCCGAATAAAGATATGACTCAGTGGATGAATTTGGGATCGGCATACACTAACTTTGCAGAGACGTTGGTTAAATTACAACGTTTCAAAGACGCTATTACAGAAGAGCTGAAGGGACTGAAAATTATACAGAAATACAATGGAGATGATACTACTCCATATTTAGACGAGCTGGTCTCTCTTCAGAAGTATCTCAAAGAGTCGGGTAATGAAGCTGCAGCAGATAAGATTGCTATGCTACTGGAGGAGGGAGCTGCCGACTTGCGGGTACCTAAAGAAAAGGAGTTTGCTTCTGCCAAGGAAGCTTCAAAATATAATGCAGAAGCTTTATACTGTTCTAATTATTACCTCGATCATCCAATTACAGCCCCTAAAATGTCTGAGGCTAGTCTATTTTTTCACAATTGGAATATGCAGTCGAAAGATGTGACGGTCCCTTTTGGCGAATTTGAGAATGATATATGCCAAAGCACGTCAGGAGCACTCTGCTTTCTTGCCTATGAGGCGGGCATAATAAGCAATGGGTTGCGCTACAATATTAAATTTAATAAGACTATTTATTTGGCAGCTATAATTAAAATGACAAGGTTCTACATAAACAACAAGGATTATCTCGGCATTGTACCTCCACTTGAACCATTTGCACAGGCCTATACACCAGATAAGCTAAAAATCATGAAACTGGCAGAAGAAAAATATGAGACACTTGACAAATCCTTGAAAAAGTCTCCGAAATAGATTACTAAGGAGTTTGAAAATGAAACTATACAAATATCATTAAATGAGAACTTCTCTGTTATTCTGTTATAAATATTCCTCATCTCCACATAAATATATGGAGGAGGATATTAGAAAATAACACCTAATGATATTGCATCTTTGTTCACAACTTAATATTATTCGTGTGCCCTTGAATATAAAATCACAATAGAAACGGTGTGTCTCATAAAATAAAAATTGGAGTCTAATCAAAATGATTAGCATTTTGTCCAGCATGTTCAAATACATGTTTGAAGCCTAGATTTCTCAGTGACGATTTAAATTTTGTACATTTTGAGGCTTTCTCTGCATTTTTGGTGTTTTTTAGCTACGGAGCTACGGCAACTCGCGCAAAGCCCATAAACAGAGGGCTTGACGGCACGTAGCTAGGTCTATTTAGCTGCGGTGAGCTACGTACTAGCTACGTTATCAATTTCTGCTTATATAATGTACGTGCGATCACGCGCGCACTTAGGGTTTTGAAAAATATAAGTGTCGAAGTGTCAACTTAATGAATATCAATATTTTATCGACGAATGAGACGTCATAAAGTGACGGTAAAATGGCGGTAAAATATTGAGTTTTCCATGCGTTTCTATATAGAAATGCAACTGTTTTCATATAGAAACGCAAACGTTTCTACGATGTTTTACCTTCTAAAACATCGTAAAGTACAATGCAATATAACGTAAAACGCACTGCAAAACATCGCAAAACACCTCGAATTACTTCGTAAAACGCAATACAAGATGAGGAAAAATGTTCACCCATATTTTACCGACGAATAACCGACACTTAATGTCACTTAAAAAGTATTCTAACAATTTGATGCTCAACGAATAGACACTTCGACACTTATTTTTACGAAAAACTCTGAGTGCGCATACACACGCACGTGTGCTATCAATGTGTTACTCCCCAGTTATTAAAACTTTGGCTAACAGTCTAACCTAATTTCCATTGCATGGGCAAAAATTTTGCAGTACCTTTGCCGAGAATTCAGCGGAATCCAGCAGAACTTTAAGCACAGAAAATTCTACTCCTGTTTACTTAATCTACGTGTGCAATTTTTCAGATGCAGCCAACAGTTCTTTGACAAATTTACTTATAAAATACATTTCATCCTTAAAATGACACAAATTGACGTAGCTAGTACGTAGCTCACCGTAGCTAAATAGACCTAGCTACGTATCGTCAAATCCTATGTTTATGGGCTTTACGCGAGTTGCCGTAGCTTCGTAGCTAAAAAACAAGAAAGATATAGGGGGGCAGACTGTAATGAAGTTAGTTATATCGTAATCGTACAAAGTAAGATGAACAATTCAGTTATCTTTATCAGCATTGATGCTTAGGGTAATTAATTCTCGCAAGAAATAATGAGCGTGATTGTCTTGAAAAGGTATAACTTTATGGTTCTATTATTCATAAAAAGCACATCAGATACATTTTTTTTCATACAACACAACGACAAATAAAAATATTTGTGTACATTTGTAACGAATAACGAAAAAGAGTTGAATGGCAATCTGCGGACATCACTCGTTCACCGTGGAGAATACGAGCAAATCATAAACTCATAGCAGTCCACATGCGGAATTAATATCCTTCTCATTTACTCTTCAGGATTTCCCCTGAAGGAGGATGAAATGTGTATTTTCATGATTGCTGTTTACTTGTTATTCTCTCAAGATATTATTGAATATGTCCATATATTTGTTTTATTGAAAGGAAGTACTGATGTCTGATCCAGAAGATACTTGGCATATTGCTGAGGGGGGATAGAGCAATCTGTATCTATAAATAGAAAAGACGCAAGAACATTGTAAAAGAAGGGTTAGGTAATAAAGCAAAAGCCTCCTCTTACCAAAGATGCTGATGTTCTATCTAATTTCAAAGAGAGAATAGTAAACATGTATTTTATTCGTCAACTTACTGCATTTGATAACCATTATACCTTATTTTATCAGGGCTAGCATCATTGCCGTAAAAAAAAACTCAAAATATAATATGGAAAAACCATTTGACTATGTATTCATAGATACTTCTGTTTTTATAAAACAATCGTATTTTAAAAGAACGGAATCTGTTTATCGTTTATTTGAACTGGCTGGAGAAGGTTGGATTCGGATTCTTATGCCTGAAATAGCCAAAAGAGAATGGATAAAACACTATAATGTAGCAACAAAACTAAAGTTCGCGGAGGTAGAAAGAAAAACTATCATTATGGGAAAAACAAAAGAGGCGAATGGTTTTCTTACAGAACATGAGAAACTTGCTAATACCTACGACACGATAGTCTTGGACGCATTTAACGAACATATGAATCGAGCAAATGTAATAGAGATACCTACAAGCTATGTCTGTGATAAGCTTGAATCGGTTGTTAATAGATATTTTGCCAAAGAAAAGCCTTTTGGTGATAAGGGTAAGGAGAAAGAATTTCCTGATGCCTTTATTCTTGCATCCTTGGAGAAGTATGCGGCAGAGAATAGCATTAAACAGATTCAGATATTTTCTACTGATGGTGATATGTGTGAGTATAATAACACACTCTTTATCAATCGTGACCCAAGTGCTTATTTAAATGAATTTCTTTCGAAGCGAATTCCTGAACATGAAGAAGAAATCGAAAAACGAGAACGTGATAAGAAGGACATTACTCGCTTATTTGATTACATAAAAAATAATTCAACAGACCTAGAACCCAATATTCGTAAATATGTAGAGAAATACCTTGATGATGTATCGCGATATTCAGAGCATTTTAACTATGTTGATATTAATGAAGTGAGCATCAAAACATTGAATTTAATTAGTAATGTTAAAGATATAGAGATACTAACAGTTGAGTCAGAGTGTTTACAAGCTATCTATTATGTAAATTTGGATACTAAAATCAATATTAATCATTTTAGTGAAGAAAATAGTGTCTGGGATCCAGAAGAAAAAGGATATATATTCGAGAATTATATAGACTCAGATGTAGAAATTACCTCTACTATAAAGGTAACTATTGAAATGGATCGCACCGCATCAGAAATCAATCAAAAACCAAAGATAGATATCATAGAGATTGATACTGATGATCTACAAGATGCTATTGATGGAGATTATCCACATGGCACTTATAAGGCTACAAGAAAACTTGGCAACATAGCAATGAGTCCAACTATCCAGTCGGCAATCAAGCAAGCCCTAGAGATGCCAAAGATAAACACCCCAATAACAGCAGCAATATCATCATTATCTACTTTGCAATCAGCAGTAGATAGCCTTAAGGAACCTCTGGTTGCTCAAGGAATTCAGCAAATGTCTTTGATTAATCCTTCTATTAAAGAAATGGTTTCAGCTGCACAAGAGGTAAATAATAGCATAACGGCTAGCGCACTGATACCATCAACAGAGTTGAATATTCAAGAAGTATTGAAACAAAAAGAAAAAACAGCAGCAATATCATCATTCTCTGCTTTGCAATCAGTAGCAGATAGCCTTAAGGAACCTCTGGTTGCTCAAGAAATTCAACAAAGGTCTTTGATTAATCCTTCTATTAAAGAGATGATTACGGCTGCACAAAAGGTAAATAATAGCATAACGGCTAGTGCACTGATACCATCAACAGAATTGAATATTCAAGAAGTATTGAAACAAAAAGAAAAAACAGCAGCAATATCATCATTCTCTGCTTTGCAATCAGTAGCAGATAGCTTTAAGGAACCTCTAGTTGCTCAAGGAATTCTGCAAAGGTCTTTGATTAATCCTTCTATTAAAGAGATGGTTACAGCTGCACAAAAGGACAATAATAGCATAACGGCTAGTGCACTGATGCCATCAACAGAAGTAAATATTCAAAAAGTATTGAAAACAAAAAAGAAGTGATGGCTCAGGATGAGTTGAATTATAAAAAAGGCCATCCCGGAAGATGACCAAAATAGGGATTCCAACGATTGATAAAATTGTCCCGAAACGTACCCGATTATTTCGTTTCCGTTTGTCACAGTTTTTCTGCTATCGTTTCACTCTTACCTTATAGCTTGGAGTTTGCTTTCTTCACCCTCCACATTGGCATGTATAACTAACTGTCCCTTCAGCATTGCAAAGATAATATATTATGATTAAAATAAGAAGAAAAAAACCTAGAAAATTAGATTTATGCAGCAAAGAGTTTAAGACGTTCCCAACAGATGTCTTTGCAGACAAGAAAATAAGCAGATTAGATATGTCAAATAACCATATAACAGAAATCCCTGTTAATATCGGTGACTTGGTGAAATTGCGCTATTTACATCTTGAAAATAATAATATTACTCAATTGCATAATGGCATTTTAAATACAAAATCATTAAGAGCACTTTACCTACAAGGTAATCCTATGAAACACTTACCAGATTTTATTAAAGAGAATGCAAAGTTCTCTATTTATACCGATAATGAAATTTTCACCTATTATCCAAAAGTTGAAATAGATTACAACAAGCAAATATTGATGAAAGAAATAGGGAGTGAAGTGGATAGTATCAATAATCATAATACTATTTTCAATGAGAATGCTTCTGTGCCAACTGTTTCTGATCTCACTTTTTCCAGACATGAAGATCGCATAGGGCGTTCGCTGACTACTTGCATTCTATTTGTAGATATAAGAGACTCGGTAAAGAAAAATAGTGACCACAGATCGCAAACATTGGCACACATGTATTCTTCGTTTATATACGGGGTTCTTAGAATTGCAAAAGAATATAATGGGCATGTGCGCAATATTATCGGAGACAGGGTAATGATAGTCTTTGACGAAGCAAGTTGTTGTGATAACGCAGTACTATGTGCAGGAACTATTATGAGTTTTTGTAGTCTTAAAATGGGCAAAACCTTACCAAATGATAATTTCTATTGTGGTATAGGAATCCATTACGGTAATATAGATGTTATCAAAGTTGGCTTGTCAGTACAAGGAAATGAAAATCCCGAATACCAAAACTTGGTATGGATTGGTGAGCCTGCTAACTTAGCTTCACGGTTAACCGATAAGGCAGGCAAAGATAACATTCCTGCAGTAGTTATATCGTCAGATGTTTTTAATAGACTTACAAAAAAGGATATAAAGAAAACATTTGTTTCTGTAGATAAAAGTAAATTCAAAGATATTGATTTTAGTGTATTGGGATGTAACTTGAACATAAAGTGAAAATAACATATGGAAACATATAGAATAATATTTTTTGTAGTTTGTGTAGCCATTATAGGTTACAAGTATTATCGCCACAACAAGCCTATAAACATAAAGAGAGAAAAAAAAGCTAATGACGAAACAGCAATCACTATCCTTTCTAATGAAGATAAAAAACAGAAGGATGATTTTGAATACACTCTAGAATCTGTCAATTCTTGGATAAATAGTTGTGACCAGAAGGCTGGCATCCTACTTGCTATTGTAGGCGTCACCATAACCGTCATAGGAACAAGCGACTTTCTAAAATATCTTCGAAAATATATTTTTAATCCATTCGTAGAAAATATAACTGAGACAAGTAATCTATCTTTTTCATGGAGTAGATTTACAGTCTTCGTTCTCTTAGCCATTTCTATTGCTATACTTATTACATCATGCTATTATTTATTCCTAGCTATAAATGGAAATATTGATGATGAGAAGATACGTGAAGATCATCCTGGATTAGAAAAAACTTCATATATATTCTATGGTTCTATTAATAAGATGAAATATGAAATATTTAAGGAAGACAACATTAAATTCGTTGACGACTTAAAATCGCAAATCTATTTGAATTCTAAAATCGCAACTAAAAAATTTCAAAATTACAATAAGGGATTGTACTGGTTTAAGTTTTTACTTGTCGTTTCTATCATGTTATTTATAGCTATAATGTTTATTAAATAAAAGATGAAGATAACCAACGGAAACATAATTGCAATAGCTTTTTGGAGTGCATAAAAGATATGTTTGGAGCAAGGTTTTCTACTTTAAAGAGAAAGTATACATAGCAAACCTTTGCAAATAACTTCTAGATATATTGCAGAGTTTTCTTCATCAATAGAATAGATCGTTAAGCCTTTTATTTGAACATAGATATTGCGTTCATGATAAGTGTATTATAAAACCTTATTCAAGCATTGGCAAAATCATAATAAAGGAGTTACATTACTGTAACTCCTTTTATTATTAATAATAGTTTATTGATTATCGCTCTAAAGATCGTTTTACTTCTCACAATAAATAATAATAATAATAGCGTTTATTTTCACGTTAAAAATAAAAGCGTACCTTTGCATAAGATAAAGCTGCACTCGGCATAACATTCAAGTAAACTTGATGATTCTGCGCTCGCTGGCGATATCTTTGCATAAATTAAAGACCTTATATACCACTATAAATAATGGAACAATTACTACACTATGTTTGGAAGCATAAAATGCTGCCTTTGCATGAGATGAAGACCACTAAAGGACTCCACGTAGAAGTAATTGACTCCGGATTACACAACATGAATTCCGGTCCTGATTTCTTCAACGCTAAAATAAAAATAGATGACACTCTTTGGGTGGGAAACGTTGAGATACACGATAAAGCTAGTGACTGGTATCTACATAAACACGACAAAGACGAAAGATATAATAATGTCATTTTGCATGTTTGCGGTGATATTGATATGGAAGTTAAAAACCAAAATGGTGATTGTATTCCACAAATGCAACTTGACGTTCCTGAACATGTAACACGACATTATGCCGAACTACTTTCAACAGACAACTACCCTCCATGCTACAAGATAATACCCGAATTAAGCAACTTAATGGTTCACTCTTGGATGAGTGCTCTGCAAACGGAACGTCTTGAGCAGAAAACAGATGCCATAATAAATAGAGTTGAGCAATGTAACGGTTCTTGGGAAGCTGGATTTTTTGTTACGTTAGCACGCAACTTCGGTTTCGGCATTAATGGTGACGCATTTGAACAATGGGCTTTGAGTATTCCGCTTAACGACATTGCACATCACCGTGACAACCTTTTCCAAATAGAAGCAATATTCATGGGGCAGGCTGGATTATTGGATTTGGACACCATTCCTGAGAAATATCATCATGATGCAATTGCTGATGGTTACTTCAACAAGTTGAAGAACGAGTATCTGTATCTGAAACATAAATTCGGACTCCAACAGATTGACGGTAATATGTGGAGGTTCCTGAGATTGCGCCCGCAGAACTTTCCCCATATACGTATATCGCAACTTGCGAATCTGTATTATGCAGCTAAATGCAGCATCAGTCAAATTGTGGAATGTGATACAGTAAAAGAAGCAATGAACACGATGCACACTGGTGTGACACCATATTGGGAAACGCATTACACATTTGGTTCTGAGAGTGAAAAAAACGAGAAGCATATCTCCCCTTTCTCACTAAACCTACTGATGATAAACACAGTAATCCCTGTATTGTTCGCATACGGCAGGCATCAGAGTAAAGAGAAATATTGCGACCGAGCATTCGATTTTTTGGAACAACTGAAAGCAGAAAACAATCATATCGTAAGGATGTGGAAAGAATGCGGACTGAAAGTTGATAATGCAGGAGACTCACAAGCTCTCATCCAACTAAAAAACGAATACTGTGACAAGAAGAACTGCCTGAGGTGCAGAATAGGATATGAATATCTTAAAGGCGAAAAAATAGGCTAGAATAACATCTAATCATTAATATTTTACGCTAGGGGGATTATTCTAGTTTACTTATATATCCAATTTAAAATAAGAACAATATGACAGAAGAGGAAAGAATATTTGCAGGCAAGTTATTTGATGCTCGCACTAAAGAACTGCGTGACATTAAACATAAGACTCATGAACTATGCCGAAAATATAATCTTATGGATGAATATGACAAAGCCAGATTGCCAATTATTAAAGAGTTTATAGGAAGTATTGGAGAGAAGTACTATTTTCAAGGTCCTATACAATTTAATTACGGAACTCATACTTTCATTGGAAATAACTTCTTTGCAAATTTCAATCTCATGATAATGGATGATGCTCGTATTTATATCGGCGATAATGTTATGTTTGGTCCTAATGTATCTCTCATGGCAACTAATCATCCACTGATAGCCGAAGAGCGTACGGCTATGAAATATGAAGATGGCCATGTGTCTGTTTCTGAATATGCCGATGAGATTCATATTGGCAATAATGTATGGATTGCATCAAATGTAGTCATTTTAGGAGGTGTTACTATCGGTGACGGAACTGTTATCGGTGCAGGCAGTGTCGTAACAAAGGATATTCCTGCAGGCTATGTCGCATTCGGCAGCCCATGCAAACCGAAAAGAAAGATAACGGAGGCAGACAGCAAAATAGACCTTTTATAATGATGAGTAGTGTTTATATCGTAAGATGTTTTAATGCAAATTCCTAGAAATAGATGAGAAATTATAAAGACCAATGGCTGTTATATAAAAATAGACACTGGTAATAAATAAACAGATGCGATATCTGAATATAGTAAAAAAACATATTGAATTATTGAAGGACATATATAAAAAGCCCCTACATCAGCGTTATAAACATATAAATAACAAAGACAATGAAAAAAAATGTTTTTGGGAATAGGGGTAAAATACAAAATACATGTTATATAAGTAGAACAGATAAATTTTACTATAAACATTGATAATTATGAAAAGATTAAGTATTTTATTTTTTGCCGTATGGGCCGTAATGAACTTTAGTACACACGTAAAGTTCTGCAAGTAACATGAGCCCATTGGGATCAGTTTATGTTAATGAGAAAGAAGCTAAAGGATTGTCTGCTCGGATTGTCAAGACAAATTAGTGTATTCACAATTACGTAAATATATTAACAAGAAAAAATAACAAACCCATAGGATGAGTTTCATTTGCACTAATTTAATTTCGTCAACGGGTAAGCAACAAACAAAATGACATTAAGTAAAACATTAGGATTGATTTTTAGAACTAATTCAAACTCTTTACCAATATTGGTATTAGGCTTTTTCGTGATTTGTTCTTCTTATACAGATTTGTATGCTCAGAAGACTAAACCGAGAAAAAAGATAAATGTTATCAACAGGGATAGCACAGGTAATGATTCTAACAAAATATCATACGAACGGAATATCCATGAGGTAGTAGTGACATCGCAGAGAAAAGAAGCAAACATCACTGATACCAGAATGGGTGTGCAAAAGTTGACAGGGTCTGAAATACAAAAGGTTCCTGCGCTACTGGGTGAGATAGACGTTGTGAAGGCTATTCAGCTACTGCCAGGAGTGCAAAGCACGTCTGAAGGAAGTAGCGGATTTAATGTGAGAGGTGGTGGTGCTGACCAAAACTTGATATTGCTTGACAATACGAATATATATAATGCATCACACATGTTCGGTTTCTTCTCTGTATTTAATAATGACGCGGTGAAGAGTGCTGAACTGTATAAGGGTAATATGCCTATAAAATATGGCGGCCGATTATCTTCTCTATTAGATGTAGAGCTGAAAGACGATGCTCCAGAGAAAGTGAAAGGTGCTGGTGGCATTGGACTTATATCTAGTAGACTTACTTTGGAGGGTCCTCTTGGGGATAGAACATCTTGGCTAGTAAGTGGCAGACGCAGTTATGCTGATGTATTTCTGCGCATGTCGTCTGACCCAGAGAAGAGAAAGGAGTATCTATATTTTTATGATTTCAATGCCAAAGTTTCTCATCGCCTGTCAATGACAGACAAAATCGGACTTAATCTATATAATGGCAGAGACAGATTTATATCATCATTTGGCGATATAGGTTATGGCAACTTTGTGGCTTCGGCTTTCTGGAACCATGTATTTTCGGATAAATTGTTTTCTAGATTGAGTCTGAATTATACCAAATATAGTTATGATTTGGCTTGGAAAGTTACGGACTCAAGGGCTGAATGGCAATCTGACATCCAGAATTTAGAGGCAAGGCTTGACTTCACTCACGCTATATCTGACAAGCTGAATCTGCAATATGGTGCTACGACCACATATCACATGTTTAACCCTGCTATGATATCACGTGCAGGATACCCTGACTTCAAGATGAACAAATCGTATGCGCTTGAACATAACATATACTTTGGGGTAGAAGAGAACTTAAGTAAGGCGATATCGGTGAACTTCGGAGCCAGACTGACGGCATTTAGAAACATGGGAAAGACGTTGCAATACCATTATGATACTAATTATGATGTAACAGGAGCTACAGAATATGGCAGCGGTAAGATATATCATACTTACATAAGACCGGAATTCAGAGCTGGACTGGTTTACAAACTGAATGAATGGTCATCGGTGAAAGCTAACTTTACTCATAACACGCAGTTTATTCAGATAGCCAATAATTCGGATTCAGGATCTCCTCTTGACTTATGGTTCCCAGCTAGTCCAAACATTAAGCCACAAGAAGCTAATCAATATTCGGTGGGTTACTTCAGAAACTTCAAGAATAATGCCATTGAGACTTCTGTAGAGTTATATTACAAGGGTATGAATAATGTGATAGATTTTAAAGACAATGCACAGATTCTACTTAATGACAAACTGGATGGCGACATAAGAACTGGTAAGGGAAAATCTTACGGTATGGAGATCATGGTGAAAAAGAATACAGGACGTCTGACAGGATTCATTAATTATACTTTGGCACATACCGACCGTACGATAGCAGGTATCAATAACGGAAAGACTTATCTGGCGCCTAACGACAAAACGCATAGCATTAATATATTGGGATCTTATGAGTTATCTAAAAAGTGGGATGTGTCTGCCGAGTGGGTATTCTCTACGGGTACACCAGTAACCTATCCTACAGGTAGAATGGAGATAAACGGAGAGTATTATCCTATATATTCGGGCAAGAGTGAGGAACGTAAAGAACCATATCATCGTATGGATATATCTGCCACGTATCATCCACACAAGCATCCAAAGAGATGGTATCAGGGTGAGTGGGTGTTCTCGGTTTACAATGTGTATTGGCACAAGAATCCGTGGATGACATCTTTTGATCAGAATACAACCGACGGATATCCTCAGGCTAAGATGACTTATCTATTTGGGGCGATACCATCTGTAACTTATAATTTTAAATTCTAATTAGAACAATGAATAAAATAAGATCAATATCAGCGTCTGTAATCGCATTATTGTTTATTGCGATTATATCTTCGTGCACTGAGGATACAACTATAGATACTAAGAATTCGGCTTATGTACCAGTAATATATGGCACAATAACAAACCAGAACATAAGGCAGCAGATTCAGGTGAACAGTTCAAGTGCATACTTCGACAAGGAGACGAATAAGCGTATCGCTAAAGCTATCGTTACGCTGAAAGAGGACAGTGGGATGGTTTCTAACTCATACGTGCTTACACAGGACTCTGTGGGAAGTGGTATATATGCTACCAAAGACCCAATGATGGGTAAACCGGGATGGAATTATAGGCTATCGGTTGTGATGGACTTTAATAATGATGGTAGCGATGAGGAGTACACGGCTGAGTGTAATATGCCTAAGGCTCTGAAGGTAGACTCGTTTAATATTACTAAGAAGAAGGTTGGCGAATATACGTTATACTCTTTGAATATAAGTGCTCAGGATGATGGAGATGTAGAGAACTTTTATATGGGCAAATATAGCATCAATGGAGTTTGGTATAACAAGATAAGTAAGTATATCGCGTTTAACGACGTAAGCCTTAATGGTGAGTATGTAAAGAATCTCTCAGTATGGAACTTTAACGATGTGGGTGATAAGAGTAAATTCAGCGATGATGATGCTAAGGATATGATATTCATGTCGTCGGGCGACAGTATGGTTGTGGAATTTAGTAATATAAGCAAGGCCTACTATCACTTTATTGATGAATGTGCAAGCCAGAAGAATGGATCAAATCCTATGTTTGGAGGACCTCCTGCCAATATATCTACCAACATATCTAATGGGGCAAGAGGATTCTTTACGGCTTATGCTGTGTCGGAAGTATCGGCTAAGGCTCCTAATTAGAAATCTTAATACGAAGCAATATTTGGTTATGTATATCGTTATTATCATAATGGTATTACTTTTAAAGTAATGAATAAAAATATATTCATCTACCATAAAAAGAAGATAATAACTGCATAACCAAATATAGATGGAATTCAATTTCATCATTGGGTATTAACATAAAAATAATTATGAAATATATTTTTGAAACACGCATGGAAGTGCGTGATTACGAATGTGATATAGAAGGGATAGTTAACAATGCAAATTATTTGCACTATACAGAACATACCCGACATCGTTTTCTTAAATCTACAGGTCTGAGTTTTGCGAAGATGCACGAGCAAGGTGTTGATGCCGTTGTTGCAAGAATGAACTTATCATTCAAGACACCACTTAAATGCGATGATGAAATCATCTCTCGTATGGGACTGAAGAAAGAAGGCGTGAGATATATTTTCACTCACGATTTATTCCGTGCAAGCGACGAACGACTCAGCTTCCATGCCACTGTAGAACTTGTATGTCTTATCAACGGTAGACTCGGCAACAGCGAAGACTACGACAAAGCTTTCAAGCCATTTATGGAAGGGGATAATGACTGACCAACAAGAAAAATTTAATACCATTGTTCTCTCCCGAATAGGCTTCTATAATCTTGCGGGAATGCTTGAAATGTATAGACGAGTAGGAAGTGCTACTTCCGTTCTTGAACATCGTAACGACATCCGCGAGATTGTACCAGATGCTTCACAGAAACTTGTTAATGCGTTCAAAGATATCAGCGAACTGCAACGCAGAGCTGAAGAGGAAATTAAATGGGACGAACTTAACAACGTGAAGATACTCTGTCTCAACGATGAAGAATATCCCCGAAGACTAGCAGAATGTGATGACGCACCGCTTGTGCTGTTTTATCGTGGAAACGCAAACCTTAACAATCAGAAGATCATAAATATCGTTGGTACAAGACGTTGCACCATCTACGGACAGGACATGATAAGAAGATTCGTCGCTGATCTGAAGCAGTATTGCCCAGATGCGCTTATCGTAAGTGGTCTAGCCTATGGTGTTGACATACATGCACATCGCAACGCTCTGCAAAACGGTTTTGAAACTGTTGGAGTTCTTGCTCATGGACTTGACTATTTATATCCGCAAGCACATAAGGACGATGCTGCCAAAATGATAAATCAGGGAGGACTGCTCTCTGAATTTATGACATGCACAAATGCTGACAAGATGAACTTCGTGCGCAGAAACAGAATAGTAGCAGGGATGAGTGATGCCTGTATTCTGGTTGAAAGTGCTGCTCATGGAGGAGGCCTCATTACAGCCCGCCTTTCACGCGATTACAATAGAGACGTCTTTGCGTTTCCTGGTTCGGTGGGTGCTATGTATAGTGAAGGCTGCAACAACCTTATACGTGACAACGGAGCAAATCTCGTCACATGCGCCTATGATATGGTAAAGGCTATGGGTTGGGAAAACGGGAAGCAACTCTCCGAAGCTCGCAGTAAAGGAATAGAGCGACAACTGTTTCCACAACTATCAGCAGAAGAACAGCAAGTGGTGAAAGCTCTACAAAAGGAAAACGACCAGCAGATAAATATGCTATGCGTCACCAGTTGCATGGCAATAGGACACCTCACTGCCCTACTCTTTTCTATGGAAATGAAGGGACTAGTTAAAACATTGCCAGGTGGAGTGTATCATTTGCTAGAATAGAAATATTGGTATACAAAAGCAAATACTATCAAAAAGATAAGACAAAAGAACTATCTTATAGTCTTTATTTTATAAAAAATGAATAGCTATTACTTCTTAATCTAAAAGGATGACAACATATATTTATTGGTGTTTGGCAGATATTATTACAGGATTGTTAATCCTGGTTGTTCCCCATTTTAGCCGATTTTTCAGAACATATAAAAGACAAAATCGTATATGTCTGGGTGTATATTTTTTATGTCTGGGCGTGTTCACAATTATGATTAATATAATTGTCATACTAAATGCTCTTTCATGTGGGGTCTTTTATATCTGGTTAAATCATCTAGATGAGAAAAATTATAAAGGTCGCAGATTTTCCTTAGACTATGTAGATCACCTTGGCGGTTATGCCGTAGGCTATACCGCATTTGTATTTGCAATAACATACATAATCGAATATCTTGATTAGTTACACCTCTTTTAATATTATAAATGCTTATAGCAAGAAATTATAACGGACTATGGTTGGTATTAAAGAAATCGTGAGCAATCCTAATATTTATTATTCGTTGCTTGGATAGAAAAATTGTTGTAACTTTGCACCCTGTATGAAGATAGGAAATATTGATTATGGCAACCGCCCTTTGTTTCTAGCTCCGATGGAGGATGTAACAGATGTAGGATTTCGCATGCTTTGCAAGCGATATGGTGCCGCTATGGTGTACACAGAATTTGTAGCTGCCGAAGCCATAATACGAAGCATTAAGGCAACTCTAAGCAAGATGACTATCAACGATGAAGAACGACCTGTAGGTATTCAGATATATGGTCGTGACGTGGAGTCAATGGTAGAGGCTGCTAAGATTGTTGAACAAGTGCATCCTGATGTTATCGATATTAACTTTGGATGTCCTGTTAAGAAGGTAGCTGGTAAAGGTGCCGGAGCAGGAATGTTAAAGAACATACCTTTGTTGCTTGACATCACACGAAACGTTGTGAAAGCTGTAAAGACTCCCGTCACAGTTAAGACAAGACTTGGATGGGACAACGATGATCTTATCATCCCCGAACTTGCTGAACAGTTGCAGGATTGCGGTATTCAAGCTCTTACCATACACGGACGCACACGCAGTCAGATGTATACCGGTGAAGCAGACTGGACATTGATTGGTAAGGTAAAAAACAATCCAAGAATAAATATACCTATCATTGGAAACGGAGACATCACTAATCCTGAAGAGGCAAAACGCGCCTTCGACGAATATGGTGTGGACGGAGTGATGGTAGGAAGGGCTACATTCGGCAGTCCTTGGGTATTTAAGGATATGAGAGAATATCTTGATGGCATCACAGACGGCTCAAATCCACTATCATTAGATGACAAGATTGATATTCTTGAAGAGCAACTGAAAATCAACGTTGAGCGAATTGATGAATACCGTGGAATCGTTCACACTAGAAGACATCTTGCTTCTAGTCCTATATTCAAAGGTATACCAGACTTCAGACAAACACGTATAGCGATGCTTAGAGCCACAAAGATGGACGAGCTGATGACTATACTTGAAGATTGTCGAAAGATATTAAAGGAATAAGACGTCTTCCTTGCCTAAAGACAAGGGCTACATTCCCATAATCCTTCCCTCCACATCATGAGGAAAGGATTTTTTTTTCACACTTACTCTTGTATAACTTGCGTATTAGAAATTCATCTATCCGAAGTTCCAAATAGGGTCAGTATTTAGAGAATATCCAAACCACCCCTAATCCAATATCAAGCGGATCATTATTTGTACTCACTTGGCGACACTCCAAACTGCTTTTTGAAACTCGTAGAAAAGTGACTCGGCGTGTTAAAACCTGTGCGGTCTGCAATCTCACTCATGGTATAGCAACCCTCACGAATGAGTTCTGCGGCGCGGTTCAACTTGTACGTTTTGAAGAACACGCTCGGATTGGTCCCCGTGAGCCCCTTCATCTTGTAATAAAGTTTGGTGCGCGAGATATGCAGCATATCTGTCAGGTGCCCAACGTCGAGTTCGGGATTCGACAGTTCATTTTCCATTATCTGATACAATTGGTCCATGAAGTTCTTATCCTGAGGAGAAAGAGCTTTTTCATCTATTTCATCGGTTTGTGTAGAATTGATAAGCAACTGTCTCACCTTCTCTCGGTTCGCCAGTAACGAATGAATCATGGCCAGTAGAAGTTTAGGGTCAAACGGTTTGGTTATATAGGCATCAGCCCCAGTATTAAGCCCTTCTACTTGATTTTCGACCGTGGCTTTTGCCGTAACCAAGATTAGCGGAATGTGGCAAAGCTGTAGGTTTTCTTTTATTTCCCTACAAAGTTCGTAACCCGTTTTATCTGGCATGATGACGTCGCTCAGTATCAGGTTGGGTTCATCTTCACTAATAGTTTTATATGCACTCTCGGCATCAAAGCGATAAACCACATTATAATAAGGCACAAGCAACGTCTGCAAATAGTTCACTACCTCGGTATCGTCATCAACAACCATTATAGTTGGCTTGCCATCAGTCAGGGAAGCCGTGTCTATAAGCTGTTCTTCTTGCGGAAGAATCGGAAAGAGCTCTGTCTGTTTATCCTCGGGCAATGCGCGTTCTGCGTCGCTGTAAATTCCTTCTCCTACCGGCAAAGTCAATGTAAACACAGCCCCAGTCTCATCTTGTTTATTGCCAGCCACGAGAGTTCCATGGTGCAGTTCGGCGAGTTTTCTAGCATAATAGAGTCCGATTCCAGTGCCCCAATTGAGTTTCCCCTTGGTCTGGTTGTTCAGTTGATAATAGCGTCTGAAGATATTTTCAATCTGATCTTTTGGAATACCCCTGCCACTATCAGCCACCGTTACGGTCATATTGCCGTCAGCAACATCAAGACTGACAGCTATCTTGCCGCCTTTGGGCGTAAATTTCATTGCGTTCGAGAGCAGATTATTCATGATCTTCTCCAGTTTATCGGTATCAAGCCACATCAAATATGAGTCTTCAAGACCATAGAGTCGTAGCAGAATACCCTTTTCATCGGCATTAACCTTAAAGATATCACAGATGCGAAGCAACTGGTTGACAACGTCGGTACGTCTCACTTTGAGTTTCAGTGTGTCATTCTCCAGTTTGTTGAAATCCATTAATTGATTGACCAGTTTCAACATTCTCACCACACTTCGCTGAACAATCAGCAGTAGTTTTTTGTTGTCATTCGATATATTACGGTCATCACAAAGCATACCTACTGGTCCAGATATCATAGTCAATGGTGTTCGAAACTCATGAGAGATATTGGCAAAAAAACTCATGTTCATTTTATTGACACGGCATTCCTGTTCTTTTTCCAACTCTGCTTTCCGCACAGCTTCATGCTCTTGGAAGATGCGTTGGCGCAGTCTGTAAAGCTGATAAGCCACCAACGATGCCGCCAACACATAGAGCATCCATGCCCACCACGTGTTCCAAGGAGCTGAAGCCACGATTACTTCAATCTCATTTTCAGCCGTGAATTCATCATTTCCCTTGCTCTTTGCCCTCACTTTCAGTGTATAATGCCCTGCAGGAAGATTGGCATAAAAGGCTTCATGACTGTTACCAGACTCGACCCAGTAGTCATCAAAACCTTCCAAACGATAGGAATAACTGGCGCGTTCGTAATCTCCATAAGCCAAAGCAGCAAACGAAATACTAAAACTATTTTGGTCATACTGCAAATGAATCTTAGGCTTGTCTTCCAGATTTCGGGCGATACAGTCGTCGGTTTCGGGTGAGATAACCTCGTTGTGTACCTTCAGTATCTCGAAGACCAAAGGTACACTCTGACGTGCATACACCTTTTCGGGACTGAAAATCGTGAGTCCATGCGTACCACCAAACACCATTCGTCCATTGGGCAAGAGACATGCAGCACGGTCGTTGAACTGATTCCCACCGATTCCATCGGTAGCATAATAGGACGTAATGGCACCCGTGAGGGCATCTATCTTATTGAGTCCGTTCATAGTGCTTACCCAAATATTACCTTTCCGGTCGGCTTCGATCGCCGAAATATCCTTACATGAGAGTCCATCAATGCGCTTGGCATATTGATGGTCGGGACTAATGCGCATTAATCCGTTAGTGACGGTACCCACATAAACATTGCCTTTTGGGTCTTCATAAAGGTCGGTGGGTATAAAAGAGGAACGAGGTAGGCAGCGTTTCCAATCCAGTAGATTCACATTCCATTTACGGGCTTCCATTGACAAGGGGTTCACTTCCACGAGTTCTTGCCCGAAGGCCGCAGTCAGGACACGGTCGTTTCGAAGCTGAAGGGCACAAGGCATGAAGATAAACGTAGCTGGATAGAGTGTGCAGGGCTTCAGCACACCATCGGGCATAAAGGCATAAATCTTATTAGATGCAGTGGTTGCCCAGACAATTCTATGACTTCCCTGCATCAGCGACATCACAAAAGGAACTTGATAGCGTTTCTCTATCACCAACCTACTGCCGTCATAGTGCATTCGAATAACCTCCAAGCCATTTCCTAACCACAGTTTTCCACAGCTATCAACAAGCAAGCTCCCTATTTCACTACGTCTATCGTGTGTATCAAGTCCGGCTAAGGTCAAGGGCTTCAGCATTCTATTCTGCATGTTATATACCATCAACCCACGCATTTTCGTTGAAATAAATAAATTTCCACCACGATCTGCCGCCAGAGCCAGTACCGACTGATGTCCCACAGCCTGAACCAAGAAGTGGTTGGCATTGAAACATTTGTTGTACTGATAGTTCACACTGTACCCCTGATCAGAGGAACCCATCCAGAGATTGTTGCGAGAATCTTTGAAAAGATGCGTCACCTTAAAGCTCGGTTCATCAAAAGGGAAACCGGGATGTCCCTGAGCCGTCAGCATTTTAGCTTTGCTATCATAATAAAAAAGGCCATTCTGCGCCGTACTGATTAACAGACCGCCCTTATTATAAGGATGAATGCAGTAAACTTGATCGTGACTGAATACAGGATTTGAAGCAATGGCTGAGGAAATATGTTCAAAGGTTTTAGTTTTTGTGTTATAAAGCATTATACCATTACCTGCACACAACCAGAAATATTTACCATCCTGAAGATAGGTATATAAAGGGTAAAATCCTTTAGGGAAAGCTATTGAATCGGTCATTTTGAGCGTCTGGTGATCAAAGCATCGAAGGCTGTTCAAATTAGCTACCCATATATTTTCATATTTGTCTACATGGATACTACCCATGAAATTTTTATGAGGATCTAGATGAGAGAGTCGCTTAACAAAGCGATTCTTTTGTCCGTCATATTCCAAGAGGCTACCAATGTTATAGATAAAGATACGATTTTGCGGCGTCACGAGCAATTGCACAATGTTCCGATTATCGTCGTCCATAGGAATACGCTCAAAGGTATTGCGGTCCGTATAACGGCAAATACCATTCACTGTTGATACCCAAAGGCGGTTATTCTTATCTTTTGCCACGCCCGAAACGTTATTATCAGGCAGTCCAAGTGAGTCATCAGTGCAAAAATATTGATAATATTTGTTGCCGTCAAACTTATTCAAACCACGAAAAGTAGCTATCCAGATATGCCCATAAGCATCTTCTGCAAACGCTTTGATATTGTGATTGGATATTTCATCGGCAACAACCATAGCATGGTCTTCATCAACTAGTGCTGTTTTCTCCTTGTTTTTTCCACACGAAAAAAGAAGCAATGCAATGCCGATTCCTACAAAAGATTGAATGGTCTTAGATTTAAGTGTCTTCATGTTAACTGTTTTTAGCCGGCACAAATATACAAATAAAGCCTTCACATACAAAGGATTCACTGATATTTTTGAACAAATATGTAAACATTTGAACATGAGGGAAATCGCATTTGAACAAAAGTGAAAAACAAAAGAATAATAGAAAAAGCCACTATCAAAATTGTGTTATATCTTTGCAACCGTAACAATTTAATACTACTAACATGGAAAAAGTTAAATCTATCAGGTTACTAACCTTATTTCTTTTGACAATTATGTGCCTGCCTACATGGGCACAGGAACTCATGAATGTTTCCGGTCGTGTCGTTGATGACACACAAGAACCAATGATTGGCGTAAGCGTTGTCGAAAAAGGAACGACAAACGGTTCCGTAACCGATCTTGACGGAGTATTCAAACTAAAAGCGCGCAAGGGCGCAACGCTTGTTATCTCTTACATCGGTTATGCCACGCAAGAGGTCAAGGCCGGACAAAATCTAAAGATCGTCATTAAGGAAGACTCTAAAATCCTTGATGATGTAGTCGTTGTCGGTTATGGTATTCAGAAAAAAAGTTCGGTAACAGGTGCTATTTCTCAAGTGAAAGCCGAAGATATAGAAAACCGAACCATCACCGATGCAAAGCAGGCCTTGCAGGGAAAGACAGCCGGAGTGCAGATTGTTTCGTCTTCTGCCGCCCCAGGATCAAGCCCTACCGTACGCATTCGTGGCTTCTCTTCAAATGTAAGTTCAGAGCCTCTTTACGTTGTAGACGGTATCCGAATGAGCGACATCAGCGGCATTGACCCGAATGACATTGCCTCTATGGAAATTCTGAAAGACGCTGCCAGTGCTGCCATCTACGGTGCAGAAGCCGGAAATGGTGTTGTTTTGATCACTACCAAGAAAGGAAAAGCGGGCGAAGGTCACATCAGTTACAGTTTCCAATACACAGGACAGTCACTCGCCCGCGTTCCCAAAATGCTCAATGCAGAGGAGTATATCCAGTATATGACCGAGGGTAACACCTTTACCAAAGACTACCTGTCAGCTAACTGGGACGGAAAGACCGACACTAAATGGACAGATGTGGCTTTTGAAGATAGCAAAATGACGAAACACAACCTTGGTTTCAGCGGCGGAAATGACCGTGGCAACTATTATCTGTCACTCTCTTATCTTAACAACGACGGTATCGTCAAAGGTGATGCTGATACCTATCAGCGTCTCACCGCTACCATCAACTCTGAATATAAGATTAAAAGTTGGCTCAAGGTGGGTACAACCAACCAGACTGAAAAATACAATGTACGCCAGGTTTCAAGTAATAGCGAATACGGTTCTCTGCTCACTTCCGTGTTGATGCTTGACCCGTTGACACCAGACACCTATGCCAACGGCACACTCCCTTTCCACGTGCAGAATGCTTTGAACAACAAAAAGCATCTCCTTACCGATGCCAATGGCAACTATTACGGTATTTCCAACTTCTATGCAGGCGAGCAATATCACCCAATGATCATGCGTGATAACAATTTGGCAAGGAACAGTGGCTTCAACATCAATGGCTCTATTTATGCAGACTTCACTCCTATTAAAGGCTTTACCTTTACGTCACGCTTTGGTTATCGCCTTGCTGGAACCCGCAGCAGCACAACTAGCCTACCGTTTTATGGCAATGGTGTGCAGAGCAGAGATTACGTAAGCCAAAGCAGCCAAAGTTCAACCTCGATCTATTATCAATGGGAAAACTTTGCCAACTATCTAATGAGTTTAGGCAAACACAATATTAACACCATGGTCGGCATGTCATATCAGGAATCAACCTATGACTATGTTCAGGGAGGACTCAACGCAAACGGTGAAGATGCACTGCTCAAAAACGACCCTCTCTTCTATTATCTTAATTTCGCATCAGCTTCAGCCGTTAAGAGTGTTGCCGGCGAAAAGACCCGCACAGCAAAACTCTCTTACTTTGGACGTTTGAGCTATGACTATGCAGGCAAATACTATGCACAGTTCTCTCTGCGTGCCGATGCAGCCGACCTTGCCCTGCTTCCCAAGAATACCCGTTGGGGGTATTTCCCTGCAGCATCATTAGGTTGGACGGTATCTGAGGAAAAATTCTTTACCCCTTTGCGCAACACCATCAACAGTTTGAAGTTGCGTGCTAGCTGGGGACAGAACGGTAGTCTTTCAGCTTTAAGCGGATATTCCTACAGTACAGATATGACTCAGTCAGGACTTTATCCTTTCACCAGTGGAATCAATTACCTACGCGGGGTCAGTCCATCAACAATGGGTAATGATAACCTTAAATGGGAGACTTCAGAACAGACCGACATTGGTATTGATGCCTATGCCTTCAACAGTCGACTGAACTTCAGCATGGACTATTTTAACAAAAAGACCAAAGACCTTCTGATTTGGAACACCACCCCATCTCTTGAGATTGGCGGTAACACATCACCAATCAATGCAGGAAACGTGTCCAACAAAGGTTTTGAATTTGAACTCGGATGGCGTGACCACATCAAGGACTTCAGCTATGGAATCCGTGCAAACCTTGCTACTATAAGCAATAAAGTGACCTATATTGATCCTTCTATTACCCGCCTTGCCGGTTCTACTTTCCACACATACACCGTAACCTACTTTGAGCAGAACTATCCTGTCTACTACTTCCGTGGCTATAAATTCGCAGGAATCGACCCAAAAACAGGTAATCCAACCTTTGCAGATCTTGACAAGAGCGGAAACATCAGCGATGGAGACCTCACTTATATCGGCGACGCTATCCCTAATTTTACGTATGGTTTGACTATTACGGCAGCCTATAAAGGCTTTGACCTCACCATATTCGGTACAGGTTCACAGGGCAACGACATATTCAACTGCATCAACCGCCCTGACTATGCAGCCAGCAACAAGCAGAAAGAACTATTCTATACTGACAGATGGACAGTTAACCACACTAAAGCCACCCAGCCACGTGCCGGTGCTGCCAATATGGACAAGTATGCCTGCTCAAGCGCAATGGTCTTTGATGGGTCCTATTTCAAGATTAAACAAATCCAGTTAGGCTTGACATTACCTAAGAAATGGATAAGCAAGATTGCTGTCAGCAATGCACGTGTTTACCTATCTCTTGACGACTTCTTCACCTTTACCAAGTATAAAGGATTCGACCCAGAGGCTTCTGCTAATGCAACATCAGGCATGGGCATTGATAAGGGTACCTACCCTATGTCAAAGAAGTTTGTCTTAGGCTTCAACATAGACTTTTAACTAACCCCAACAAATAACGAATACTTATGAAAAAATCATATATTTCCCTTTTGATCATAGCCAGCTTAGGACTGGGCATGACAAGCTGTGAAGATAGACTCGACATTGCTAAGCATGGCAACATGGGCGGTCAGGAAGCATTCTACAAGACAGATGAGGAGGCTGATCAGGCCCTTACATCGCTCTATGTCAGTTTCCGAAGTAACTACTACAACTGGTTTTTCCTTAAAAACCTACTGTCTGACGACGTATGGTGCGGAGGAGGATCACGCGGAGACAATGCCGAAATGGAGAAACTCAATGAATATACCTTTGGCACCGATCACAGTATGGTGCAGACTGAATACACAAACCTCTATGGTATCATCTATAAAGCCAACCTAATTATTGACCAAGTGTCCCCCAACACCGATAATATGAAGCGCGACATTGCTGAAGCATATTTCTTCCGTGCATGGGCTAACTTTGAACTGGTCACACTCTGGGGCACAGCGCCGGTAGTAGACCATCTACTGCAACCAAATGAATACCGCCCAGGCAACTCTAATCAGGAAATCCTTTGGACGAACGTTGAGAATGACTTAAAGAAAGCTATCAACGCCGGAGTGCTGCCATCAAAGAAAGATGTCAACGACCGCGAAACAGGAATCCGCATCACCGAAGAGACCGCCGAAGCCTATTTGGGCAAAACCTATCTGTTCGAAAGTAAGTATTCTGAGGCTGCACAGATGTTCGAAAAAGTCATTCAATCGGGCAAATATGCCCTCTATACTGGGGAATACGACCAACTGCTCCATGCAATCAACAACAACTGCTGCGAAAATATACTTGAAGCACAACTCCGCAACGACTCTGAACAGGCATGGAATCAGATGACTATGCTTTACCTGATGCAGGGCTGGCGCACCGACAAATTGCTTTACAGCGGACAAGCCTCAACCGAAATCGCCACCGGAACATACGGCTTCATGAACCCACGCAAGAGTCTTTACGACGCATTCGTGGTTGAAGAGGGCAAGGACGGATACCGTCTCAACAGCACCCTACGCACCTATGACCAGATGAAAGCCTATGGTATCAGCATCATGCCAGGTGCCTATCTCTATGGAAACGAAGGCTACTTCATGTGGAAAACTCGTCCGCTAAAGGCTGATTGCATCATGGACGCACCTTATTTTCAGGCCCTTCAATATTCAGACATGCGCGTCATGCGCTATGCCGAGGTACTGCTCATGGCTGCCGAGGCCAATCTTCAGGCCGGAAATCAGTCTAAAGCCCTAGACTATGTCAATCAAATCCGTAAGCGTGCCAAGCTGACTCCGCTATCTACCGTTACCCTTCTGACTATCAAGAACGAAAAACGCCTTGAACTGTGTATGGAGAGCGTACGCTATCAGGACCTCGTACGCTGGGGCGATGCCAAGGAAGCACTGGGCAAGCAGGGAGAACAGATTCCTTCGCTCACGGCAAATGGCATACAATGGAACTACAAGAACGACACTTACGGCTATCAAGAGCGCAACAAGCTTCTCCCTATACCTTTGAAGGAAACAGAACTCAACCCGAATATTTCACAGAATGAAGGTTGGAAGTAAATCGCAGGCAAACTGTCTGTGAACGTGACTGGCACGAGAGAAAATAAGTCTCTCGTGCCTCGTTCCACAGCGATGGGAGACGGAATACAGCGTTATTAGAATAAGGGAGGAAAAACAATTCTCCAATATGGCGCATATTCCAAACCCACCGAATAGCATTGGATAACAGACTGATTATCTGTAATTTGCGATTTACAAAAAAAGTAAAAGACATTATATAACAATTATAAAACTCTGAAACACAATGAAAAGACAATTGATGACCCTATGCATGGCAACGCTGACAGTATGCAGTTTTGCCCAGCAAAACCTCTTTGGTGGACAGGCTCCAAAATCTCCAGAAGTGAATGTTGACAACACAGTAACCTTCCGGCTCATGGCTCCTGAAGCACAGAAGGTGCAAATAACGGGTGACTTTCTGCCCACACAAAAAGTGAACACATCCTATGGTGAATACGACGCACCGGGCGTAGCCGATCTCACTAAGGACGATAAAGGTCTGTGGACATTCACAACAAAAGAAGGAATAAAACCCGAACTCTACCTATATAATATGATTATCGATGGTGTAAAGGTGACCGATCCTTCCAATGTCTATGCCATTCGCGACATTGCCAACACCACAAGTATCTTCCTCATTGGTGGTGACCGCGCTGATTTATATAAAGTGAACAAGGTGCCGCACGGAACTGTTTCAAAGATTTGGTACAACAGCCCTACAGCTGGTCTGACCCGTCGCTGTACGGTTTACACCCCAGCAGGCTATGAAACCAGCAAGCAGAAATATCCAGTGCTCTATCTGCTTCATGGCATCGGCGGTGATGAACAAGCTTGGACAGAACTTGGTCGCGCAGCGCAAATTCTTGATAACCTCATCGCTCAAGGCAAAGCAAAACCTATGATTGTCGTAATGCCCAATGGAAACATCTCACAGGAGGCTTGCCCAGGCGAGACTTCCCAAGGCTTCACGGTCCCCACTATGGCTCTTCCCAAAACCATGGATGGCTACTTTGAGCAAGCTTTCCCCGATGTTATCAAGTTTGTCGAAAACACTTATCGCGTGCAAAAAGACAAGGCTCACCGCGCCATCGCCGGTCTTTCAATGGGTGGTTTTCACTCTCTGTTCATCTCCATCAACAATCCTGATACCTTTGACTACGTGGGACTCTTCTCCGCAGCCGTGGACCAACAACAGAAAGGTGGACTTGACGAGATTTATGCCAACCGCGAACAGAAGATTGACAACCTATTTGCCAAACATCCGAAACTGTTCTGGATCGGTATCGGCAAGAGTGATTTTCTCTATAAGAACAATGCCGAATTGCGCCATTATCTTGATTCCAAAAACTTTAAATATGAATACCTTGAGACCGAAGGCGGTCACATCTGGCGTAACTGGCGAATCTATTTGAGCGAGTTTGTCCCTAAATTATTCAAATAATGAAAAGAAATCATATCTTAATAATAGCTATGGCGGTTTGTTGCTGCCATGGCTTCACCGTCTCTGCACAGCCACGTTTGCAGCCTGGGAATATCAACGAAGTGGTAAATGCCATGACCGTTGAAGAAAAATGCCACCTTGTTTTAGGCTGCGGGATGGGCTATGGAACCGAGGTGAAGTTTCCTGGTACGGCAGGAAGTACCTACGCTATTCCCCGCTTGGGCATACCATCTACCTACTGTGCTGACAGCAATCAAGGACTCCGGATGAATGCCCATCGCGACTATGATAGCCGCGATTACTTCTGTACTGACTATATGACAAGCATCACTCTGGCCTCAACTTGGGACAAACAAGCAGCCTATCTCGTCGGGAAAGGCATCGGGAACGAGACCCGAGAATATGGACTCGACTGGATTCTTGCACCGAGCATGAACCTCATGCGTAATGCTCTCTGTGGTCGTAACCACGAATATTATTCCGAAGACCCCTATCTTTCGGGCACAATTGCAGCCTATTATATTTCGGGGATCCAAAGCGAGGGCACGGCAGCCTGCATCAAGCATTTTGCTGCCAACAATCAGGAAACCAACCGCAATGCCAACGACAGCCGTGTCAGTCAACGTGCCTTACGCGAACTTTACTTGCGTGGCTTCGAATTAGCCACTAAGATTGGCAATCCATGGACTGTCATGACTGCCTACAACAGTATTAATGGGAAGCCTACATGTGAAGACCCTTCACTTACTGAAACCATACTCCGCAACGAGTGGGGATTTAAGGGATTGGTGGTATCCGACTGGAATGCAGGTAAGAGTGCTACAGCTTCAATGTTAGCAGGCAACGATATGTTGCAACCCGGACAGGACAGTCAGTATAAGGAACTGCTGGTTAATGTGACGAACGGAAAGCTGCCAATGACCGTATTAGACCGCAATGTAAAGCGCATTTTGCAATTCATAGTCAAGAGTCACAGCTTTGCCGACTACGCATATTCCAATGAACCCGACCTGAAACAGCATTCTGCCGACGACCGAAGAATTGGTACCGAGGGCATGGTCTTGCTAAAAAACAACGATGTTTTACCATTAGAGACAGGAAAAAACATAGCCCTTTATGGCTGCACAAGCTATGACATCATTTCTGGTGGAACAGGCTTTGGTGGTACGATGGTGAGCCGTTACACGGTCTCGCTCGTCGAAGGGCTCCGCAAAGCTGGTTTCACAGTTTACAAACAACTTCTAAACCAATATAAAACGCATATCGTATCGGAACAGAAGCGACTTTATCCTAACGGGCTTCCTCCGTTTGCCCTACGTCCACTCAATCGCCCCGAAGAAATTGAAATGACAGACCAACAACTGCAAGAAAACGCAAGAAACACAGATGTTGCCGTCATCACCATAGGCAGAAAGAGTGGTGAAGCCGCCGACCGAACGCAAGATGAGTTTAATCTTTACAATAAAGAGCTGAAGATGATACGACAGGTGAGCGATGCTTATCACAAGGAAGGCAAAAAAGTTGTCGTACTACTCAATATTTGCAGTCCTATCGAAACGAGCTCATGGAAGTCTCTTGTCGATGGTATTCTCTGTACTTGGCAGAGCGGAGAACAGATTGGCAACAGCATTGCCGACGTAGTTTCAGGTGCAGTTAACCCTTCTGGAAAACTTCCTGTCACATTCCAAAATGCCTATGGTGACGCTGCGTCCGACAAAAACTTTCCGTCCGACGTGAAAGATATGAAGGATTTGGCATCTATGTACATGTGGGGGGGTGACAAGCAGAACACCAAACGCGAGCCTAAAGCCAATATCGACTACACCGATTATGACGAGGATATATACGTGGGCTACCGCTATTTCGACAGTTTCGCCAAGCAAGTCAGTTTCCCATTTGGCTTTGGTCTGTCCTACACAACCTTTGCCTACGATCAGGCAAAAGTCATTCAGCAGGGCAAGGTCTATACCGTAAGCGTCGAGGTAAAGAATACTGGCAAACGTGCAGGACGCAATGTTGTAGAGCTGTTTGTAGCCGCACCAGAAAGCAAGCATCTCAATAAACCAGCCAAAGAGCTGCGTGATTATACCAAGACACACCTACTTCAACCAGATGAGAGCGAGATCATAACAATGAAAGTAAATGCCGACGATCTTGCTTCATTCAATGAAAAAGCATCGGCCTGGAAGACTGATGCCGGCACTTATCAATTCCTCATTTGCTCTTCTGCAAATGATGTAGAAACCCGTTGTCAGGCAACTGTCAAGGCATCTATCCGCAAAGTAAATAATGTGATGAAGCCTTTGGTGAAACTTCACCTACTACATCGCTAATCTATCAAAAAACCAAACCTATGAAAACAAAAAACATATTCTCTATTGCACTGGCTGCTTCACTGACTATCGTCTGTATTCCGCAAGCCAAGACAATTGATAAGAAAGCCATACTTCAGAGACTTTCATTGACCGACAAAGCCCACTTCGTCATTGGAACGGGTATGGCTGGCATGAACGGGAACAATGCTGTCATTGGAGCCACAAAGTCGTTGGTACCTGGAGCAGCCGGAACAACTTACCCACTCGATTCACTTGGGATTCCATCTATAGTGCTGGCTGACGGCCCAGCGGGCCTCCGTATCGACGCACATCGCGCTGGGGACACCGCAACCTATTATTGCACTCACTTCCCAATCGGTACATTATTGGCATCAACATGGAACCAACAGTTGGTGGAAGAAGTAGGAAAAGCCATAGGAAACGAGGCCAAAGAGTATGGGACCGACGTTCTGTTGGCGCCTGCTGTCAATATTCATCGCAACCCATTAAACGGACGTAACTTTGAATACTATAGTGAAGACCCACTTGTAGCTGGTAAGACAGCAGCAGCATATATACGGGGTGTTCAAAGCAATGGTGTAGGAACAAGTATCAAACACTTTGCCTTCAACAACCAAGAAACCAACCGCATGAACACCGATGCACGGATTTCACAACGTGCAATCAGGGAAATCTATCTTAAACCCTTTGAGATTGCCATCAAAGAAGCCAATCCTTGGACAGTGATGTCATCTTACAACAAAATTAACGGCACATATACTTCAGAAAGCAAAGACTTGCTCACCACTATTCTTCGCGATGAATGGGGCTACAAAGGTACCGTGATGACCGACTGGTTTGGCGGCAAGGACGGGGCAACCCAAGTATGGGCAGGCAACGATATGCTACAACCTGGAAAGGCAGAACAGTTCACTTCTATCGTTGAAAGCGTGAAGAACGGGAAATTAGAAAAGGGTGATCTTGACCGCAATATAACACGAATTTTGAATCTCATTGAGAAGACACCACGCTACCAGGGCTATCATTACAGCAACAAACCTGATCTTAAAGCACACGCAGCCGTAACCAGACAGAGTGCCACAGAAGGTATGGTATTGCTCAAAAACAATGGTGCGTTACCCCTTCGAACCAAGGCTTCCAACACGCAGATTGCCCTATATGGCTGCACAAGCTACGATTTCATAGCCGGAGGTACGGGCTCCGGCAATGTGAATCATGCCTATATAGTGTCTCTCCTAGAGGGGTTGAAAAATGCCGGCTATCGTGTTGATAGCCAACTACAAAAGGCATACACCCAATATATTTCCGACTGTAAGGCTGCCGAGAAAGCACACATGGAAGAGGCTATGAAGAAAGACAAACAGACTGCCATGCTTGCAATGTTCCTTCCTTCGCCCCGTCCTATCGAGATGAATATCACACCCGAGCAACTAAATAAGCAAGCTAAGACCGCCCAGATAGCCATAATCACATTAGGACGCATCAGCGGTGAGTTCCTCGACCGTAAGCAAGCAGACTTCAATCTAACCAAAGAAGAGAATCAACTCATCAGCAATGTGTGTAAAGCCTATCATAAGGTTGGCAAAAAAGTCATCGTACTGTTAAATGTCGGTGGAGCCATTGAAACTGCGTCATGGAAAGCAATGCCCGATGCAATTCTTTGTGCTTGGCAGGCTGGACAGGAAGGAGGCAACTCCGTTGCTGACGTAATAAGCGGTAAAACATCACCTTCTGGAAAGCTCACAATGACTTGGCCTATCAACTTTGCTGACGCTTATTCCTCAAAAAACTTTCCTATTGACAAGATGCCCGACCTGAATATGACTAACCAAGGTAAGGCTGGAAACAACGAAAAAAACGTAGACTACACCAACTATGAGGAAGATATTTACGTGGGTTATCGCTATTTTGACAGTTTTAACAAGCAGGTTTCTTATCCTTTTGGCTATGGACTCAGCTACACACAGTTCTACTATTCTAATGCTAAAGTAAACAATAATGGTGATATAATTACCGTTACTGTAAATGTAAAGAATATCGGAAAGACAACAGGAAAAGAGGTTGTCGAGCTCTATGAAGCTGCTCCCAACAGTAAAAAATTCAATAAACCAACTAAAGAGCTAAAGGCTTTTGCCAAGACAAAGGCCTTGAAACCCGGTGAAACAGAAGTTGTTACACTCACAGTCAAAACGTCTGATTTAGCTTCATTTAATGAAGCAGCATCAGCATGGAAAATAGATGCAGGAATATATCAGCTGCTCATCGGTAATTCATCACGTGACATAAGAGCTACCCTTTCAACTTCCGTGAAAGCACAAGAGACCTCGGTCCATAATGTACTTGCCCCTCAAGAACCTCTTAATCTGCTGCATCGCTAATCCATAATTATGAAGTATAAAAGAAGAATAACTATTACAAGAATCTATAAGCAATGAACAAAAAACTAATATTCACAGCCGCACTTGCCCTGATGATAGGGGCAAGCAGCATGGCGCAAGAGAAACTTTTCAATGGTATCAATATCCAATCACCAGTCAAAAACGCTGACGAGACCGTCACTTTTAACCTCTATGCCCCACAAGCGCAGAAGGTAAGCGTGAGCGGAGACTTCCTTCCTACGGTCAAGATACAAACCGCTAGCGGTGAATATGATGCCCCTGGAAGTGCTCAACTCGTGAGAAATGAAAAAGGACTGTGGAGTTTTACCACTCCCGCTCTGCCTTCAGAACTCTATTCCTACACATTCAATGTTGATGGTCTTAACATCAACGACCCTGCCAACATATATATGAACCGCGACATCGCCACCTACAGCAATATATTCATCACCACTAAACACAAGGGTGACAAGGGTGACCTTTACAGCGTCAACGAAGTTCCTCACGGTGATTTAGCTAAAGTTTGGTATCCTAGTCCAACGTTGAAGATGAACCGTCGCATGACAGTTTACACGCCAGCAGGCTATGACAAAGGAAAAGCTTATCCTGTACTTTATTTACTACATGGTGCCGGTGGCGATGAAAACGCTTGGAGCGAACTAGGACGTGCTGCACAAATCATGGATAACCTGATAGCAACCGGCAAAGCTAAGCCAATGATTGTAGTCATGCCTAACGGTAATCCTAACTGCCAAGCAGCCCCAGGTGAATGGTCATTTGGTATGTATACACCATCATTCATGGGCAACACGGGCCCCAAGACTCCCGCTGCAACAAGTATGGAAGAAAGTTTTATGGATATCGTGAAATATGTGGATAGTCACTATAAGACTATCAAGAATCGTGAAGGACGTGCCGTCTGCGGTCTCTCTATGGGTGGTGGACACACCTTTAACATCAGCCGTCTCTATCCGAACGACTTCAACTACTATGGGCTTTTCTCTGCAGGCTTACACTTAGGTAAGAACATCAATTTGAAAGATCCTTCAATCTACAATCAGATGAAGGCCGACAAGGTATTTCAAGAGCAAATGAAAAAGCTCTTCAACAGCAACCCGAAACTCTATTGGATTGCTATCGGCAACTCCGATTTTCTCTATAAAGCCAACGCGGACTTGCGTAAGTTCCTTGACGAGAACCATTATCCATACGAATACATGGAGACCGATGGAGGGCACATCTGGCGCAACTGGAGAATCTATCTGACCACATTTGCACAAAAATTATTTAAGTAAAAACGGAAAATTGATTCTAGACAAACACGTATAGCGATGCTTAGAGCCACAAAGATGGACGAGCTGATGACTATACTTGAAGATTGCAGAAAGATAATAAAAGTGGGATATTAAATCCCACTTTTTTTCGTTAAGAATACACGTGTACTGTTCATAACAGCAAGCAATGCTACTCCACTGTCGGCAAATACAGCTTCCCATAGATTTGCCACGCCAAACACTCCAAGTATCATCACAATAAGTTTTACACCGATAGCAAGAATTATGTTCTGATAAACAATTCTTCGTGTTCGCTTACCTATTGCCACAGCCTCAGCAACCTTTCCTGGTTCGTCGGTCTGAATTACTACATCAGCAGTCTCAACAGCCATATCAGAGCCCATGGCTCCCATTGCCACGCCTACATCGCTAAGTGCCAATACTGGTGCATCGTTAATTCCATCACCAACAAAAGCCACTTTCTTTCCTTGTTCTTTAAGTGCAGAGATATGCGAAACCTTATCTTGTGGCAGTAGATCACCAAATCCTGTTACGTGCATCTTACCACCTTTGTTAAGGTCAGACACAAGCTTATCTATCAATGCCTGTTTGTCACCACTCAATATCTGCATCATCCCTATTCCCTGTCTTTTCAGTCTTAGTGGAAGATTTGCAGTATCACTTTTGGGAGTATCAGCAAGTAATATATACCCCTTAAATTGTCCTTCTTTGGCTACAGCAACGATTGTTTCGGGTATACTGTTCAGTGACTTATCATAGTCAACTCCGTTGTCACGTAGCAATTTCAGCGTTCCTATAAGCATATTACCATAAGCCACTCCTGCGCCAGGAATATTTCTAAGCAAAGAGTCATCTATAGACATGTTATCTTTACCAGCATATCGTGTTATTGCCGAAGCAATAGGATGACTGCTGAACGATTCTGCAGCAGCAACTACAGCCATATCATCTTCTGAAATACCAACAACCTGCTGCACTTTGAATTCGCCTGTTGTGAGAGTTCCTGTCTTATCGAATACCACGGCATCTAGATTTGCGATAGCATCAAGATAATTGCTTCCCTTGAAAAGTATTCCTCTTTTACTAGCCGCACCTATGCCACCGAAATATCCTAAAGGAATACTTATAACCAATGCACACGGACAACTGATAACAAGGAATACAAGCGCACGCTTAAACCACTCAGAGAACACGTAGTCATAGGCTGTACCAAAAGATATGAGCCAAGGAATAACAACAACGAGCACCGCAAGCAATATCACTACAGGAGTATATACATGCGCAAACTTATGGATGAATGTCTCTGTAGGAGATTTACGATTTGCAGCCTCCTCTACCATTGACAATATTCTACTTATAGCACTCTCGGCAGAAATACGTGTCACAGCTATACGTATCACGCTATCTGTAGCGATCATTCCTGCCATAACGTCCTTTCCCGTCTCAATAAGTCGTGGCACAGACTCACCTGTTAGCGCAGCAGTATTCATTGATGCAGCAGCAGTAACGAGTTTGCCATCCAAAGGTACACGCTCTCCTGGTCTCACCTCAATGATATCATCGATATTCACCTCTTCAGGCTTAACCTCTTGATACTCCTGTCCCACTACTTTTCTTGCCATATCCGGACGAAAAGCAACAAGACTCTTTATGTTGTCGCGAGCCTTATCAACAGCCTTATCCTGCAAAGCCTCGCCAATTGAGTAAAGCAACATCACAGCCACAGCCTCAGGATATTCGCCAAGAGCAAATGCTCCTATCGTGGCTACAGACATAAGCATAAACTCACTGAAGAAGTCGGTATCATCAACGATAGCTTCCCAAGCTTCTTTCATTACAGGGAGCCCTACTGGCATGAAAGCTATCACATACCATACAAGTTTGAATGTGTTGTTTTCAAACATATTCACCCCCTTAACATTAGCAATCATACCTACTATAAGCATAACAGCAGACATTATAATCTGCCAAAGTGCCATTCCCTCTTCTTCATGCTCATGACTATGCATATTTTTTTCTTCCATAATTAATCTTATTATTGTTTTCGAGGGCAAAGGTATGGAAAAGGAAATACAACCTGGTTGCAAAGTCACATTAGCCCACAAATAGTATCTTTGGCACTATTTTTGCTCATTAAAGTGAAGACACATAAAATATATAAGCTTATGTATAACAGTGAAATTAACAAGATGATCATGACTTCAATGAAGTCTGGTGAAAAAGAGAAGGCTGCAGTTTACCGCCTTCTTAAGAGTGAGTTTCTAAAGTTCACAACCGCGAAAAACGCAAAACCTCTAGACGATGCCGCAGAGA
Organism: Prevotella herbatica; assembly: GCF_017347605.1. NCBI lineage: Bacteria > Pseudomonadati > Bacteroidota > Bacteroidia > Bacteroidales > Prevotellaceae > Prevotella > Prevotella herbatica. Next base: position 1,634,350 of record NZ_AP024484.1, on the reverse strand, counting down.
TTCAGATTATACGCAAAATGGTGAAGGAACGCCAGGAAAGCGAAAAGATATATCTGACTAACAACCGCCAAGATCTTGCCGACAATGAAAAGGCTGAATACCTCATTTTAGAGACCCTGCTTCCTCAGGCTCCTTCAAATGACGAAATAGATGCTTTCATCAAATCTTCATATCCTGACGGAATTGAACAGAAGCAGATGGGTACTGTGATAAAGGAAGTAAAGGAGAAATGGAGTTCTGCTGACGGAAAGGTTGTTTCTGATCTTGTACGTTCACACATAACAAAATAATATTCTTATTTCATGGAGACATGAAAAAAATATGGGCTGGCATATTGTAATATGTCAGCCCATAATAGTTTTACGATTATAATATTATGAAGTCGAGAGAATGTACCTAAAACTAAAACTTAAACTTTTCTATCAAGGAACTCCAAAAGCCACATATTGAAATCAATGTCAGCAGATGTACCCTTTGAGTCATCCCCATTACTCGTTAAAAGTAGATTATCTTTATTCATAATTATTTGTTTTTTAAAATCAACTGCAAATATAACATTATTTACGAGATATCAAACACTTACTACCACTTGTTTTTTATAAAATATGTGCAATCGTTTACATAAAGAGTCAAAAACACACTAAATAAACAGTCATATTATGTTCTTCGCCAATTTAGGGAGTGATAAATAGATCCTTTAATTATCAGCTTTATTATATTTTGTGCTACGAGAAAACGGTCGTTATTGTTGTTTTCTTTTTCATGCCACACATTTTTTCTATTTATCACGCCCAAAAGTGAAAGAAAACAAGAGAAAAACGTCAATAAAATCAAGGTAATTAAAAGATCAATGATTAATAGATCGAGCGTAAAATTACTAACATCAAAGGCCATTAATCGACAAGTAATCTCCCCTGAATTGATAACGATTCCAAAAAAAAAAAAAAAAACCTACACTTCCTACATTTTTGGCTTAAGTATTTACTAGTAAGCAGTTTACACTATGTATATAAGTACCATTTCCTACATCTTTCCTACATGCTTCCTACATTATAAGCACGTATTTGTATATAAAACGATGGATTTTGATTAAACCGCAAGACGAAAGACGCTTTTTTATTACGCCACTACATCATGTTTTCAGCAATAAAGAAAATCACAATAAAGTCTCTCATAGGAATTACAAAAAAGGAGTTTCCGTTCTTTTTGTAAATAAAATTAGGCAACTAAAATGAGTTATAAAACATTTCGATATGTCAACCTTGTCAGTAAGAGATTTCAGAAACTATGATGATAATCCATAACAGTTTTAGAATATGTATAGTGATTCCGTAAATATAATCACAAATGATGATAATCAATTCCTATTATAGCCAAAATTATAAAGTACAGCAAAAATAAAATCACCTTTTTCGGTGCGCCTTTGAGTGATAAGGCCCTTATTACTCGGTAAAGCATGTAGGACAACAGAGTGATTAGGGCCTAATCACTCCGTTTAGTGTATAACAACGGGCATACCTACATCATCTAACGTATTGTATAACAATGCGTTTCGTCAAAACATGTAGGAAATCGCATTAAAAACTAAAAAAAAAAATTTTGGGAGATACAATATACTTTGGAGAAACCCTAAACAGAAGAAATTATGCATTAATTTGTTCTTTTTAAGATTTCCACAACAGGTATAACTACTATTGCTATTTCTGTATTTTTAATAAAATTTATATTCATAGCTCTTTTGTATACTGAAAATTATGAATATCTTTGTGCTCGATTTTAACTTGAATAAGTTAGTCGTACTTTTGTAAATTAATTTTAATAATGCTTTGCAATTATATGATTATCAAATACGATTATCTTTGCCCAGAGAGTATATTTCACTATAACAAGGATTAATACTCAATGCCCTAATACTATGTGAAAACCTTTTAATTCATAATATGGCGAATAACATATTCGGTATGGTCGGTGAAAATTTTCAAGCATTACGTTTCTGGTGCTATTAAAGCTACCTTGTTTTGGCTGCGAATAAAACATCAGATTTAAAATTATTTAAAGATAAAAGTAGCGTCTTTTGTATTATACAAAACGCAGAAACAATATGGATTGAAGTCTGAATTTGCGAATTCGTTTTCACTTCTCCAGCCAATTGAAAAACTTGACTGTAAAATTTAACCTATTAACTAACTTAAAGAAAATATGATGTATAGAAATCGAATGAAAGTAATCATGTGTTTATTGTGTATATGGGTGACAAATCTAAATTTGTTTGCCCAAAAGAAGGTGTTACCAAACGTAGCTTATCAAGATGGTAAAGTCCGAATTACAATAATCACTGAAGGAGTAGCACGTCTGGAGTACGTTCCTGATGGTAAATTTGTAGATAATAATTCGTTTATTGCAGTCAACCGTAACTATCCTAAGGTAGACTACAAATTGAAGAATAGTGGTAAAATGATAGAGATTTGTACGTCCAAAATGATTTTAAAATATAAAAAGAATACGGGCAAATTTACAGCAGACAATCTATCAATCACTTCTGTAAAGGGAAAAGGATTTGTACCTTTTGCCTGGAAACCGGGCTTGACGGACTACGGTAATCTGAAAGGAACTTATCGGACTTTGGACAGCTATAAAGGTAATCTGCATTTGGGGGATAACAAACCCATGCCCATTGAAGATGGCTTGCTCTCTACCAGTGGATGGAAATTGATTGACGATTCTAAAAGCTATCTGTTTGATCATAGCGACTGGCCTTGGGTTATGGAACGTCCAGAGAAGGGACAAACGCAAGACTGGTATTTTATGGCTTACGGTCATAATTATAAATCTGCTTTAAAAGATTTTACTCTATTCTCTGGCAAGGTACCATTGCCTCCTCGTTATGCTTTCGGTTACTGGTGGTCACGCTATTGGAGCTATTCTGATGATGAAATTCGAAGCCTAGTAAACAACTTTCATGCATATGATATTCCTTTGGATGTGCTTGTTGTTGATATGGATTGGCATTATACAGAACCCGGTAAAGGAGGATGGACTGGTTATACATGGAATCGGCGTTTATTCCCAGATCCAGATGGCTTTTTGAAATATATAAAGAACAATAATCTGAAGATAACATTAAATTTGCACCCTGCAGATGGTGTTGCTTCTTACGAAACTCATTTCCCAGAGATGGCTCAATGGATGGGTGTAGATACTACTAAGACAAAGGTGATTCCTTGGGAAGCATCTAATAAAAAATTTATGGAAGGGTGGTTTAATACTCAGCTTCGTCCTTTAGAAAAAGCAGGAGTCGATTTCTGGTGGCTTGACTGGCAACAATGGCCCAACGACAAAAAGTTTACAGACCTGAGTAATACATGGTGGCTAAATTATACTCTTTTCACAGATATGCAACGCAATCGTGATACTCGCCCCATGCTTTATCACCGTTGGGGAGGACTTGGTAACCATCGTTATCAGATAGGTTTCTCGGGAGATTCCTTTATCTCATGGGAGAGTCTTGATTACCAACCTTATTATAATATGACGGCTTCTAATGTGCTTTATGGTTATTGGAGTCATGATATAGGTGGTCATATGGGGGTTGACAATATTAATCCTGAACTGTATATTCGTTGGTTCCAGTTTGGAGCGTTGAGCCCTATTCTTCGTACTCATTCAACAAAAAATGCGGGACTAAATAAGGAACCTTGGGCTTTTGCTCAGCAATATATAGATATTATTCGCAATACTGTTCAGAAACGTTATGAAATGGTTCCTTATATCTATGCGATGGCTCGTAAAGATTATAATGATGCTATCTCACTTTGTCGCCCCATGTATTATGATTATCCGGAAAACAAAGAAGCCTATACTAATCGTAACGAATATATGTTTGGTGACAATGTATTGGTTTATCCAATTACATCACCTATGAAGAATGGTAAGTCTACTTTGAATGTATGGCTTCCAGCCGGTAACGATTGGTATGAATGGCATACAGGAACATTATTGAAAGGTGGACAGACAATAGAACGTACTTTCCGTTTAGACGAGTATCCTATTTATGTAAAAGCCGGTTCTGTTTTGCCATTCTATAATAAAGAAGTAAAAAATTTGAAAAGTAATGATGAAACGATTGAAGTAACGGTATTCCCTGGTATGAATGGTAGCTTCAATATGTATGAAGACAATGGTAACGATAAGAATTATGCCACTCAATATACAATAACAAAGTTGACGTCTGAGAAAGTTGGTAATACACTAACTGTCAATATTGGCGAGCGTAAGGGTCTTTATCCAGATATGCCTTCTAATCGTAATTTTAAGGTAAAAGTATTGGCTTCAGCGGTACCAGAAAAAGTAACGGTTGATGGAATGGAAATAAAACCGGTATATGATGGTAATGAATTGACACTTTCAATAGATATCCCTCAAAAGGATTGTAGCATCGCTAAGGTTATTAAGGTTACTTATCCTTCCGGAGCCTCAGATGTTACCGATGGATTGTTAGGGCAGATGCGTCATGTAAGGAATGCTGTTCTAAACTTGAAACGTCAGGATGCAGGAGTTGTTCTTAATGAAGGAATTGGTTCTATGGAATCTACTGGTATTGCTATCAGCTACTATCCTAATGAGTTTGAAAAACGTATAGAAACCTTCCGCAAGAACTTTGCCAATATGAGAGAATTATTAAAAGAACAAAAGACTGATGAGCAAAGAACTGAAGATTTCTTGAATATAGCAAAGTAAAGGAATTATTTAGTAACCATTTATATTTATAGTAAATTATATAGGTATGAATAAGAAGAGATAAATAAGAGTTGATCTGGTTCATCTGAAGAATAAAATTGCCAAGTGATATGCTGTAGCTTCGAAACTCATTCACAATTTAGCGGATAATGCTACTATCGAAATTCGATAGTAGCATTGTATAAATCCGTTTTTTCCAGCAGATTAATATCATGAACCGCAGAATACTTGCAGCCATACCATGCAGCTGTCTTCAGAATTTAGACAAGGAGCCAGCCTTCTTGGATTCTTTCAGGTAGTATTTCAAAACAACATAACCTAATGCCATCATGAGCAAGTCGTTGATAATTATGATGATATAGGCATTTACACTGATTGGGGCTTTTCCTCTTAAGAATAATTGGATAGTAGCATTAGCCTTAGCAAAGGGAAAGAGTATCGTCAATATCAGTTTCTTGTTTAAGAAAATAGCACCATAAGTAAGAATACCAAAAAGTATGGACGACACCATGCTATAGAAGTTTGAGATATTTTTGTATTTCAAGGCAAACGAGGCACAAGTAATGCCAATGCCGATAAGTGAGAATATTGCGATAAAGAGCAATGGCAAAACGTAAATCCATTGTAACATCATACTAAATTTCACATTTGGCACAAACAATAAACATAAAGATAAAGTAACCATTGATTCTATAATAGATAATATACTTACGGCAACTCCCTTTATTATTAGTAGGCTATAGAAGGAACGCGCATTAAGATATAACTGTTCCAAAGTACCTTGAGTGTTTTCCTTCATAATAGATTCTACAATGGCGATGAAACTATTATTGGTAATCAGCCAAATCATAAACGAGCTAACAAATATCGGCACATTTCCGGGATGTTTAGCGCAAAGAACATGGGATATGATTACGCTTAAAATTGCCCAGAAAAAGATATAAAATATAGTGTCAAACTTATATCGCAGTGCGATTTTGCATGTCTTCTCAAATTCTTGGAAGAATAAATTCAAATAGTATTTCATGGTTCTTTATTTAGATAGAAATTCGTAATGTTTTGATTCGCAGCCTCTACATAAACAATTTCGTGACCTGCATCATTCAATTTATGTATCTCTTCGCCTAATCGTAAAGATGAAACCGATATTTTGATGGTGCAATATTGGCCGCATGCGTCAACAATTTCTAAACCATCATCATTTATTTTATCAATATCCGGATGATTAATGCGTATGATAAAAGTGTCGTCACTTTCTCCAAATTCTTGTTTCTCAATCATCATACCACCTTGTAATTTGTATATCTGAGTAGCAGTATTTTCGATAAAACTAAAGTCATGGGAAGTGATGATAATAGATCTATTCGAAGTAAATTCAGGGCTTCTAAGGAATTTACTCAAGTTGATACTGCTCTCCATATCAAGTCCAAGAGTTGGCTCGTCTAAGAAAGTCACAGGAGTGTTCATACTCAATGCGCATACAACAGCAACTTTCTGCTGCATACCTCTCGAAAGATTTTCTACCATTTCGCTCTTTTTCTCATACAGATTGAGTTTCTGAAGCAGATTAAGACTATATTCCTTGATGGAGTCAAAAGGGATACCTCTCAATGTGGCGAAATATTTGATATTTTCTAGTGGCGTAAGTTTATAATATAAGTTTCTACTCCCTTCAGACAGCAGAGAAAAAGTCTGGCTTTTTTCCTTCTTTGTCATAGTTTTCAACTCTTTGCCACAATAAGCAACTTGTCCTTCTTCGAAGTTCAGCAGATCGGTAAATATCTTGATTAACGTCGTCTTCCCTGCCCCATTCGGTCCTAGAATAGCTGTCACACCATTGCCTAGTTCTAAATTTACATCTTTAAGGACATCAATAGCACCAGAGGAGGTTTTATAAGACTTCTTCAAGTGCTTAACAGTAAGTATATTTTCAAATTGTTCCATCAATTTTATATAGTAAAATCTTGAGTAGTATTTTCCTTTGAAGTTTTAAAATGCGCTTCTCATGATTACACACTCCAAATATCATGCAAACGTCTGCAAATTAGCATTCGTCACAATTCAATCGATTTGACTTTGTATGACTACAAAATAACAACAATTTGGTGAAATAAAATTCAGTTATGTTTTATTTAACATAGTTTTATCACAAAAAAAACAACAATTCACATCTTAATGCTTCTTATTATAAAGCAAAATATATTCTATAGGAAACATCAATATATATGAATAAGATGGACAAAACAGATTACTTTCGAGTCAACTCATTTATATAACAACAAAAACTGCCCCAAAGTATTCGCTTTGGAGCAGTTCGTATATTAAGAAATAGTATATCTTGTGCGTTGAGCTTTCAACAACAAGTTTACTTCTCCATTTTATATATTCATTTACAGAAATTCGTTATAAAGTAAAATATGCTTTTTTACTTTGTCGGTTTTGCTATACCGTCTTTTGTCGCACGTTCTTCCATACGTCCAATACGTGTAACTAAGTCAGGATGTGTAGAAAACAGTTGATTTATTTTGCTATTCTTTTCTGCGCCAGCCTTATCTTGTAACTCTTTCAACTTTTTGAAAGACAAAGCCATTGCCCAAGGATTTTTCCCTGATTTTTTTAGAAAGTCATAACCATAATCATCTGCGTTACGCTCTTGACTTTGAGAATAGGTAGAGTTTACTAGTGCTTCACCCAAATCACCTAATTGGGAATCAGTCAGTTTAGCCACTGTTCCACCTTGTGAAGCCGCTGCATCCTTCAATGCGGAAGTAAGTAAGGCTGTGCGGAAGGCTTTCTTTGAATCTTTATGTGCCACATGACCTATTTCATGACCTATAACTCCAAGCAATTCGTCATCTGTCATAATATCCATTAAAGAAGAAAATACCCTAACGCTGCCATCAGCACACGCAAATGCATTAATATCAGTAACGTAATACACCTTGAAATTCAATTTTAAACCTTCAACGTCTGTCAATCCCTGTGTCAGTTTATTCAGACGAATGGTATATTTGCTTTTTTCGTCACAAACCTTATTATGGCTATCCATCCAATCTATATACTCTTTTACATACGCTGCCATATCAGCATCTGAAATTGTAACAGCCTGTACAGCTTTTGATGCACCGCCAATTACTTTCTTAAAATTAAATTGTGCCGCAGCGGGCATTGAACTTGCTAAAAGTATTACTAAGGTAATACGCTTCATTAGTTTAAAATTCATCTTTTTATATATTAAACATTGATTAAATTTATAATAGTATTTCAAAACTTTTTATGAGAACTTGCTAACATTTTTACAAATTAAAATCCCCTCTCTTCACGGGAGGGGATTTCAAAAGGCGCACATTCACTTGTGCACTCATTTCCATTAGCCAATGCTAATTCGTATATCTTATTTATTTAACTTCCAAGTAACACCGTCTTTGGTGTCTTTAACTTCGAAACCTGCATTTGCAAGAGCATCACGTATCTGATCGCTAGTAGCCCAGTCCTTATCAGTCTTAGCCTTTGTGCGAAGCTGAAGAACCATGTCTACTACCTTTCCGTAAGCCTCTTCACGGGCATCATTATTTGCACCCTTTTCGCTCTTCAAACCTAACAAGTCGAAAGCGAAGATATGCATTACCTCTGAAAGTTCCTTCAGACAATCAGCACAAATCTGAGCTTTATGATCTAGTAAGGTATTTACTAGATGACATGCCTCAAACAGATAACTGATAACAAGCGGAGTCTGCAAATCATCATTCATAGCGTCATAGCAACGCTGACGTAATGCCTTGACAAACTTCTCTGTCTCTGCGTCACATTCTTTAGAAACCTGAATACGATCTATGTCTGAAATACCGTTCATAAGTCTCTCATAACCTTTCTGTGCAGCAATCAACGCCTCATTAGAGAAATCGACAGTGCCACGATAATGAGCAGAGAGAATGAAGAATCTTATAGTCATAGGAGTATAAGCCTGAGTCAGACTCTCATGCTTGCCAGTGAAGAACTGTTCCAGAGTGATGAAGTTACCAAGACTTTTTCCCATCTTCTGACCGTTTATGGTTATCATGTTGTTGTGCATCCAGTAGTGAACCATCTGATCACCCTGACTTGCCACAGCCTGTGCTATCTCACATTCGTGATGAGGGAAGACTAGATCCATGCCTCCACCATGAATATCGAAATGACTGCCTAAATATTTACGGCCCATAGCTGTGCACTCACAATGCCAACCAGGGAAGCCAACACTCCAAGGACTCGGCCAACGCATGATATGTTCAGGCTGAGCTTTCTTCCACAAAGCGAAGTCTACTTGATTATGCTTCTCGCTTACACCATTGAGTTCACGAGAATTATTTATCATATCGGTGAGGTTACGACCTGAAAGAATACCATACTTGTGATCTTTATCGTACTTCACAACGTCGAAATATACACTTCCATTACTCTCATAAGCATATCCGTTAGCAAGGATTTCCTTTACCAACTCTTCCTGTTCAATGATATGACCCGTAGCATGAGGTTCTATAGACGGTGGAAGCACATTCAGCGCCTCCATAGCATCATGATAGCGATTCGTGTAATACTGAGCTATCTCCATTGGTTCAAGCTGTTCAAGACGAGCTTTCTTCTCAATCTTGTCATCCCCCTCGTCAGCATCATGCTCAAGATGACCTACATCAGTGATATTACGAACATATCTCACCTTGTAACCTTGATGCTTAAGATAGCGGAACAAGATATCGAAAGTTATCGCAGGACGTGCATGTCCAAGATGTGCGTCACCATAAACAGTAGGCCCGCACACATACATACCAACATTAGGAGCATGCAACGGTTTAAACAACTCCTTATGTCGAGTAAGAGTATTATAGATTAAAAAATTCTGTTCCATAACATATTTATATTACTAATGTGATTGCAAAGTTAATGCAAAATAGGGTAAAATCAAAATATTTCCCTCGTTTCTTATCATTACTTTATTCCCTTTCTAAATTCAGTAGGTGTCATTCCAAATGCTTTTTGGAAACACTTTGAGAAATATCCCGTATTGGAGAAACTTACAATGAACATCACCTCTGACACAGAATATTTACCTTCACGAAGCAACAGTGCGGCTTTTTTCATTCTTATATCACGAATGTATTCAACAGGAAAGTATGCTATCTAACAGCAAGTGGATTAATATGTTTTTATAACTAGGATTATTTAATGATTGTACAGAGATTCTGTACATCATCATCAAAAGTATCCTTATTTTTTGCTCTATTTTTAACTGCTGAACGATAATTATAAATGGTTTGTGGGGAATAAAAAAGGAGAGATGCTATTTCTGAGCTTTCCTGTACACCTAGCCTAATCAAGGCATAAATACGCTGTTCATTAGTCATAGAGTTCTTGGGCATTTTTTCTTTCTTTTTAGATTGTCCATCAATCAGAAGACTGTTAAATTCATCTATAAAAGTAGGATAAAGATCAAGAAAGGCTTTGTCGAACCTATTAGTAAATGTTTTAGCATTTTCTTCTGACAAACGCGAGGAAGATATAGTACTAAGAAGTTCATTAACTTGATTAGCTTTTATTTTTCTCTTTACTAAATTTTGATATTTACTTAGTCTGTCAATGTATTTGGCACATAGGTCAATATACAGCTTGGCAAGCCCTTCCCTTTTACGATTTGTATCTAGCAGGGCTGAATTGAGAATATTAAGTTTATTGTTTAGCAGAGTGAGCTGATTATTACTATCACAAAATTGCTTCCTATGTAAGGCAAGAAGCTTGTTTTGGCGGAATATCAATACTATTCCGAAAATGGAGATAAAAATAAGTATGGAAATAATACTAATAGTTAATTCAAGTTTTCTATTATTTGATTTGATCATACCTTCGTAAGTTGAAACGATGGTAGGTAGTTTTTGAGATATTTCCAATATTCTAAGCCTGTTATTATATAACTTTGCATCTTCTAAAGCAATGTTGATATATTTATCGGCACGTTCTACATGGTTTTCACTTTTTTGGCCTTCTTTAAACAGAAAGATGGCGAAATCTTGTAATGCCAGATTTTCTCGTGTATTACATAACGCATCACTTATACAAGCTTGGATTAGGTATTTTTCATATTTTCGGGTATCACCATGGGCATTATAGTTATTAGCAATGGCAAAGCAGGCCATTGCATAATAACGTGAAGTTTCTTTCTGATGAGAGATAGTCTTAAAATAGTAGGAAAGAGCCTTTTTGTCATTTCGCGTGACATATATATAGTATTCACCGTGATAGAAATCATATTCAGGCATGTTGCTGGTTAGATATGGCATGGCCATTTTGAGGCTATATGCTGCCAATGCCCTATATCTTGGAGAATAATAGTCATCATTACAGTAATCACTCCTATATGAATAGAGAGTAAAGCGAGTAATATAATATAGGAAATACAACTCTTTTGGCATTTTGTTTACTTGAATCGTATTCAGTAAATTGGATGCTTCACTATAAAGTCCTCCTATACCAAAAAGTTGCACTTTATAGAGCAAATTTTGAATGACATGATCAGTCCTTTTTATTTGCTGGGAGAGCAGAATAGCTTTGTTTATATATACCCTGGCTGAATCAAATTGGTACACATAGTATTCCTGATAAAGATCTTCATATATTTTTAACAGTTCTTCCTTGCTTTGCTTTTTTTTAGCATAGTTTTTAAGTATACTAATATACATTTCTTTGGAATTGTGATATGCTTCACGATTAGAAAGAATACTATCCAATCGTGAAAGGAGTTTCTGGTTTGATGCCTGACAGGACAATCCCGCAAGCATACAGAAAAAAACAGTGTACAAAAGGCGTCTTAACATGGTTTTTTAAATATTTCTGCAAATATAACAAAAAATAAGATATTATCAAACATCTACTTAAATGTTTTTTTAAATTACATGAAAGATAATAGTAATCAATGAGTTATAGGTTTCATAAATATTCAATAATCTACTTATTTTATACTTGCATGATTAACTTGTAGAATAAAAAACTATTTTTGCCACAGAAATCTAAACAAAATGTAAACTTATCTTTTTTATGAACATCTTTAAACAATTGACAAAAAGAATTGTGTTTTGTAGCGTAGGCGTTCTACTATCACTAAGCCTTTTCGCCCAAAACATTAAGGTTCACGGAGTCGTAAAAGACGAAAGCGGGGAACCTATTATTGGAGCTACGGTAATCCAAAAAGGTACTACAAATGCCACAGTTACGGATTTGGATGGTAATTTTATCTTTATGGTTCCTTCTACAGGTACTCTTTCTATATCTTATTTGGGATATACTACAAAAAATGTACCGGTTCAAGGCAGGCAAGTTTTAGACATCGAGCTATCTCAGAGTAGCAAGCAACTTAATGAAGTTGTAGTTATTGGTTATGGCACGATGAAGAAGAGTGATCTAACGGGTTCAATAGGATCCATAGATGCTAAAAAGTTGAATGAGCAACCTGTTGCAAACATAGGACAATCTTTACAAGGAAAAGTCGCTGGTCTGCAAGTTGTAGATGCAGGAAAACCTGGTGACAATGTCTCTATTAAAATCAGAGGATTGGGATCTATCAACAACTGTGATCCTCTTGTCGTCATAGATGGTATACCAACTGATTTGGGATTGAATAATCTGAATATGGCTGATGTAGAACGAGTAGATGTATTAAAGGATGCTTCGGCAACTGCTATTTACGGATCTCGTGGTGCCAATGGCGTAATTATGATTACGACAAAGAAAGGTAAAGATGGCATAGGACATCTCTCACTGAACGTAAACTTTTCATTTCAGAATGCTACGAAAAAGCCTTCTCTGCTCAATGCTTCTCAATATGCAGAATTGAATAATGAGATGATGGCTAATGCTGGTTATGATCAGAACCCTTTATGGACAGCTCCTTCTTCACTCGGAAATGGAACCAACTGGAATGACCAGATTTTTCGTACAGGTTATCTTGAAAATTACACGTTAAGCTATTCTGGTGGATCAGATAAAGCCCATTATTATGTGTCGGGAGGTTTTCTTAACCAGACGGGTACCGTTAAAAGTGTGAGTTATCGTCGATATACCTTCGAGGCTAACAGTGATGCTCAAGTTCTAAAATGGCTCAAATTTTCAAACAGCCTTGCTTTGAGTGCTGATGTTAAGAAGCAGGGAAATTATGACTTGGGAAGTACCTATCGTGCACTCCCTATTTTTCCTGTAAAAGATGAAAACGGTGAATGGTCAGGACCTAATGGTAATTCTTTATGGTATGGTTCTACAAGAAATCCTGTGGGCCCTACTGAAATGGATCAAAACAAGACAAATGGTTATAATCTTCTTGGTAGTATTACAGGTGAAATCAGTTTTAGCAAGGATTTGAAATTTAAAAGTACTTTGGGTATTGATGCGAAATTCTGGTATATGGATAACTATACTCCAGCTTACGCATGGAAGCCTATTCCTGTAGAGCAAAGCTCTAGATATAAAAGTAATAATAAGTCATTTACTTACCTTTGGGATAATTATTTTCTCTATGACCATACTTTTGCCGAGAAGCATCATGTTTCTCTAATGGCAGGTACTTCTGCACAATGGAATGATTTTGATTATCTGAATGCACAGAAAAATCTCTTCGCTTTCGAAAATGTTCATGAAATGGACAATGGACAGAAGATGTATGCGATTGGTGGCAATGAGACAGAATGGGCTCTGTTCTCCTATATGGCTCGTGCTAATTACGATTATCGTAACCGTTATTTAATAACAGCAACCATACGTAAAGATGGCTCAAGCCGATTTGGACGCAATCATCGCTGGGGAACTTTCCCATCTGTTTCTATGGCATGGCGACTCACAGAAGAACCATGGTATAAACAGAACGAGTTACTCAATGACTTGAAAATCCGCATGGGATACGGAATTACAGGTAGCCAAGCCAGCGTAAGCAATTACAGCTATATGCCTACCTATAATACAAGTGTCTATCCTTTTGGTACAGATGGCAATGAGCAGACAGCACTTATTTCCACCACTTTGGCTAATCCAAACATTCACTGGGAACAGGTTGCCCAAAAAAATATTGGCTTTGATGCGACAATGTTCCATTCACGAATTAATTTATCTTTTGATGCATATATCAAGAAGACCAGCGATATGCTTGTAAAAGCTTCGATTCCTATTACATCTGGTTTTGAGGATACCAGTACTACTTACACCAATGCTGGTAAAGTTACCAATAAAGGAATAGAAATCACTTTACATACCCAGAATCTTAAAGGAATTCTTGGTTGGGAAACACTTCTATCCTACACGTATAATAAAAATAAGATCAACGATTTAAACAGTTCTACCCCTTATTATATTAATCAAGTTAATAATTCTTATGTCACGATGTTGGCAAAAGGCTATCCTATCAACGTATTCTACGGCTATGTAACTGACGGAATATTTCAAAATCAGAAAGAAGTTCATGACCATGCTTCTCAGATAGGTGCAGAACCAGGTGATATTCGTTTCAAAGATCTTAATCATGATGGTGTAATCAATGATGAAGACCGTACGGTTATCGGTAATCCTAATCCAAGCCATTTGTTCTCAATAAACAACAGCATGACTTGGAGAGGATTTGAACTGAGCATTTATCTTCAAGGAGTTGCTGGCAATAAAATTTTTAATGCCAATAAAATTGACCTTACAGGAATGTCTGCAGCTTACAACCAGTTGACCGATGTTCTTTCACGTTGGAATGGAGAGGGAACAAGTAACGTTATACCCCGTGCCGTCTATAGCGATCCAAATGGCAATAACCGCATTTCAGACCGTTTTGTGGAAAGTGGATCTTATCTTCGTCTAAAAACGATATCTCTTTCTTATAATTTTCCGTTGCAGTGGGTAAAAATTTTCTCTGTTGAAAGTGCTCGACTAACACTTTCATGTGAAAATGTAGCTACTATCACGGGGTATTCTGGATTTGATCCGGAAGTAGGCATTAACGGCATAGATTTGTCCAGTTATCCTGTTTCCAGAACTTTCAATATTGGTTTTAATGTTAACTTCTAAAATATCATCATGAAAAAGTTATCGGTTTTCAATATAGTATTCTTGACAGTTCTAGCTGTCCAAACAGTTACATCTTGCAGTGATAATTTTCTAGACAAAGCACCCAAGAACACGGTAGATCCAGAGACAAGTGTCACAGATTCTGTCGCTTCAGCTATGGCGAGTGGTTGTTATCGAACGCTCCAATCTTCAAATATGTATAATCAGCGTTTATGGACGCTAGATATAGTTTCAGGAAACAGCAATGTTGGTGCTGGCGGAGGTACTGATGGTATAGAAACTGTTCAGGCCTCAAACTTCACGGAAGGAAGTGATAATGGCATGGCCCTTTACATGTGGCGTTCACCATGGGTAGGCATAGGGCAATGTAATATTCTGATCAAGGATCTAGAAGGTAAAAATTTGGATGATTTCCAAAAACGCTGTCTTGGAGAGGCATATTTCCTTCGTGCACATTATTATTATATTCTCGTTCGTCTATATGGAGGCATCCCTCTACGACTTGTGCCTTATGCTCCTGGTACAACTACAGCTATTGCCCGTTCTTCTGCTAATGATGTTTACAAACAGATTCATTCTGATTGTCAAAAGGCTATGGACCTTTTACCAACTAAGAGTGAATATAATAAAGTAGATATAGGACGCGCTACTAAGGATGCAGCCATGACCATGATGGCAGATATGTATCTAACGCTTGCACCTGACCATCCAGACTATTATCAGCATGTAGTAAATCTCTGTGATTCAGTTACAGCTCTTGGTTACGATTTGAGCAAATGTAATTTTGACGCAAATTTTGACGCAAAGGTTAATAATGGAACTGAATCTATATTTGAAGTACAATATAGTGGAGATACTGAGTATGATTTCTGGGGGAACAATCCTCAGTCAAATTGGTTGTCTACCTTTATGGGACCACGTAACTCCAACTTTGTAGCTGGCTGTTACGGCTGGAATCAACCTACATCGGAATTTATGGGTCAATGGGAAGATGGTGACAAGAGAAAAGATCTTACGGTTCTTTATGAAGGTTGCCCAGACTTTGATGGAAAAAGCTATAAAAGTTCTTATTCATACACTGGGTATAATGTGAGAAAATTCTTAATTCCGAAGAGTATTTCCCCTGAATATAATACATCGCCAGCCAACTTCGTCATATATCGTTATGCAGATGTATTACTTATGAAGGCAGAAGCTCTTAATGAACTTGGCCAAACAGACCAAGCAGCAATACCTCTTAACACTGTACGTAAACGTGCTGGATTAGATGCTGTTTCTGGTCTTACGCAGTCAGAAATGCGTGATAAAATTATTCATGAACGGCGTATGGAACTCGCTTTTGAAGGGCATAGATGGTTTGATATGATCCGTTTGGACCATGGCAATTATGCTTTGAAATTTCTTAAATCTATCGGAAAGACAAATGTGACAAAAGACCGTTTGTTATTCCCAATTCCACAGACAGAGATTGATGCAAATCCTCTGATGACACAAAATCCAGGTTATTAATAAATTAAGAAATATGATGAAAAAATATATTTATGGTTTTATCGGAATATTGCTAGGAGGGCTATTACTTTCAGCTTGTACCGATCAGGACTACAAACAGTTGGATAAAGGGTCGAATCAACTCACCCTAACCGCAGCCGAGAAAGTTGATAATTTACAGGAAATCAACCATGCTAGTAATGCGATTACGCTGAATTGGACAACCGGAAATAATGCTGATACAGGTAATAGAATTTATTATCAACTCGAACTTGCTAAAGCAGGAACTAATTTTGCGGAACCGTATACAGCTTTGGCAAATGGATCACAAGTCTATACATGGAGTATAAACGAAGAAAATATCAATAATCTTATCCTAGATAAGTTTGGCGGAACAGCAGGACAGCCTACAAGTATAGATGCACGTATCAGTGCTATCGTAAATGGAGTAGATCAGGCTCAAACAGACTCCCTAACTTTTCAAATGACTCCCTATAAGGCTGTTACTACAACTCTTTATCTTATCGGTGATGCGACGCCAAATGGCTGGAGTGCAGATAATGCAACAGCGATGACACGTACAGAAAACGGTCTTTTCACTTGGGAAGGTACTTTAAAATCCGGCAACTTGAAATTTATCACGACCCTTGGACAGATTCTCCCATCATATAATAAGAATGAAAATGACTCGGTAGTATTACGTACCCGTGATGATCAACCTGACGGTAAATGGCAAATTACTGTGGACCATTATTACAAGGTGACAGCAAATCTCCTTACTGGTCAAGTCACATTCACTCAGGAAGAAGGAAATAAGCCAGCCTTTGACTATCTTTATTTTGTAGGAGATATGACAAGTTGGAATTTCGTTAATATGGCCCATGATCCTTTGGATAATTTTCTTTTCCGATATGGACATTATTTTGATCAAGGCGGTAATTTTAAATTCGGCACATCAGAAAACAGTTGGGAATATATGTATAAACCAACTCAGGAAAATGCCCTTTATAACGAAACTTCGATGCAACTGGTAAGCGGATTCAGTCCTGACAACAAATGGGAACTGAAGGATAGTGAGACGGGTAAAGCATATAAAATTTGTGTTGATATTCGGACAGGCAAGGAGCGTATGATGATGAGTGAGTTTACACCTTACAGCATGATGTATCTGGTAGGTGATGCAGCTCCAAGCGGCTGGGATCTTGGCAACGCTACACCAATGACAGCTACAGACAGTCCTTATATCTTTACATGGACAGGAACACTTAACGCTGGTGAACTAAAGTTTTCTTGCGACAAACAAAGTGACTGGCTTGGAGGCTGGTTCATGTGTGCCAACGGGAATGATGAAAATCCTACTGGACAGACTGAAAAAGCTCTATTTGTTGATATGAGCAATGACTATCTAAAAGAGGAATACAAAAACATTGATATTTCCAGTATTGATAGAAAATGGAAAATTACAACTTCCGGAACTTATACAATTACACTTAATCAACTTGAAGAGACGGTTTCTATTGTTAAGCAATAGTTTACAATATAAAAAAATAATAATAAATATGAAAATGTATCCTATATTAATGATTATTCCGCTGATATGTCAATCTTGTAGTAGTGACAATGTCGCGTTTGACAGTTCTCATATAGAGACGTTGCAACCGGCAGTCAATATCAGTTCTGAATTAAATTTAAATTTGAATACGGACAAAGCACTTTACAAACCTGGAGAGACAGTTACTATTACTGCTTCTGGTAAGATTCCGGTAGGAGCTAAGATCCGTTATCGTCATGGGAACGATGTTGTTACCAGTGATAACTTGGCTGGTAATGCATGGACATGGACAGCCCCATCCGCTAACTATACTGGTTATCTAGCTGATGTTTATACTCAAAATGACGATCATACAGAAACCGTCTATGGTACTATTGCTATCGATGTATCTACCGATTGGGCTAAATACCCCCGTTATGGTTTTGTGGCTACATACGATGGTAGTAAAACCCATTCTGTAATTCAGGATGACATGTCTTTTCTCAATCGTTGCCATATCAATGGTATCCAGTTTTATGATTGGCATTACAAACATCAATGGCCTTTAGGAGGAACAAAAGGAAACTTGATGGACAGTTATACAGATATAGCAAACCGTACTATTTATACTAGTGTTATCAAAGATTATATATCTACTCAGCATGCTTATGGTATGAAGGCTATGTTTTATAATCTATGCTATGGGGCCTTGGATGATGCAAAACAGGATGGTGTCAGTGAGAAGTGGCATCTTTATGATGATGCAGGACATGCCACGATGGATAAACTTTCTATGCCGACTGGATGGAAGAGTGACATCTATTTGATGGATGCTGCTAATGAAAACTGGCAGAATTATATAGCCGACCGTAATGATGATGTTTATGCTAGTCTGGATTTTGACGGTTATCATATTGACCAGGTTGGAGACAGGGGCAATGTCTATGATTATTATGGGAGTAAATTAAATCTTACTGATGGTTTCGCTTCTTTTATAAAAAAAATGAAGACTCGCCAATTAAATAAAAGTCTAGTGATGAATGCGGTTGCCAATTTTGGTTCTCAACAGATAGCAGAAACTGGTGATGTAGATTTCTTGTACTCTGAATTATGGAGTGGAGAGTCAACATTCAGTGATTTACTTTCCATTATGAAAAGCAATCAGTCATATAATGACAGCCTAGCTCAAGTTTATGCCGCTTATATGAATTATAACAGCAGTAAATCTGAATTTAACACTCCTGGTGTGCTGTTAACTGATGCTGTTATGTTTGCCATTGGAGCTGACCATCTTGAATTAGGCGATCACATGTTGGGGAATGAATATTTTCCAAACAGCAAGTTAAATATGAGTGACGTTTTAAAAACGGCAATCATTCATTATTATGATTTCTTTACAGCTTATGAAAATTTCCTTAGAGATAAAGGTAATCAGAATTATGATGAGATTTATAGTGGAAACAGTAATGTAATTATTAATAACTGGCCTCCAAAGCTAAATACAGTAACGGCGTATGCCAAAGAGGTTAAAGGTAAAGAAGTTATTCATCTTCTCAACTTTGTCAAAGCTAATAGTTTAAGTTGGCGCGACCTCGACGGTTCCATGCCAGAACCAGAGACAATAACATCCTTACCTTTGGGGGTACATGCTTCTTCGGTCAAGAAGATATGGGTTGCTTCTCCTGATAATTATGGTGGAGCTCCTCAAGAACTTAAATTTAAGCAGCAAGGAGATTATGTTACGTTTACTATTCCTTCCTTGAAATATTGGACAATGGTTGTCATCGAAAAATAAATAAATTATTATAATAAGAGAAAAAAAAGGATGAAAAAGATAATAAAGATTATTATTATTCTTATGATTTTACTGCCTGATTGCCTATGTGCTCAGACAGTAAAATCACCGAATGGGAATGTATTGGTGAAATTTTCACTTACAGAAGATGGAGTCCCTACCTACGAGATGTTCTACAAGCGTAAGACTGTTATAAAGCCTAGTCATTTGGGGTTGGAACTAGCTAAGAATAAGAGTGCTTCCAAAGGAATGAATGAGACGAGTCTAATTGATGGCTTTACGGAAACGTCAGCTCATGATTCTACATTTGACGAAACTTGGAAACCCGTCTGGGGAGAGACGTCAACTATTCGCAACCATTATAATGAAATGGCAGTCAATCTCTATCAGAAATCAAGTAACCGAAATATCGTAATTCGTTTCCGTGTCTATGATTATGGGATGGGACTTCGGTATGAATTCCCACAGCAGAAGGATCTGAATTATTTTATTATTAAGGAAGAGCATACACAGTTTGCAATGACAGGTGATAATATGGCTTACTGGATACCTGGTGATTATGATACGCAGGAGTATGAAACACAGATATCCAGACTTTCCCAGATTCGTGGTCTGATGAAGACTGCTGTAACAAGTAATGCATCGCAGACTACATATTCTCCGACGGGTGTCCAGACAGCTTTGCAAATGAAGAGCAATAATGGATTATATATTAATATTCATGAAGCTGCATGCGTCAATTATCCGACGATGAACCTGAATCTTGATGATAAGAATTTTATCTTCGAGTCTTGGCTTACTCCAGATGCAGAAGGTCTGAAAGGATATATACAGACACCATTTAATACACCTTGGCGTACAGTGTTAGTAAGCGATGATGCCAGGGATATGCTATCATGTAAACTTATACTGAATTTGAATGAGCCATGCAAATTAAAAGATACGTCATGGATTCATCCCATTAAATACTGCGGTGTATGGTGGGAAATGATTGTGGGTGCTAAAACTTGGAATTACACGGATGATCTTCCGTCCGTCCGTTTAGGTGTTACGGACTATTCTAAATGTAAGCCAAATAACACACACGGGGCTAACAATGCTGAGGTTCGTAAATATATCGATTTTGCTGCTAAAAACCATTTAGACGAGGTGCTTGTCGAAGGCTGGGATGAAGGCTGGGAAGATTGGTTCGGACATAGTAAGGATGACGTATTCGACTTTACAACACCTTATCCGGATTTTGATATCAAGGCTTTAAATGATTATGCTAATGATAAGGGGGTGAAACTCATGATGCATCATGAGACAAGCGCCTCGGTAAGGAATTATGAGCGTCATCTGGATGCTGCCTACAATCTGATGAACAAATATAATTATGATGCTGTTAAGAGTGGTTATGTCGGGGATATTATTCCACGAGGTGAGCATCATTACAGCCAATTTATTAATAACCATTATTTGTATTGTGTCAAAGAAGCTTCCAAACACCATATTATGGTGGACGCTCACGAGGCTGTCCGCCCAACTGGGCTTTGTCGAACATATCCGAATATGGTGGCTAATGAGAGTGCACGTGGAACAGAGTACGAGGCTTTTGGTGGTAATACGCCTTACCATACTGTCATCCTTCCATTTACTCGTCTGCAAGGTGGACCTATGGACTATACTCCAGGAATTATTGAAACAAAGCTAAGTACATGGAGCAAAAATCAAAATTATATCCATACAACTCTTGTCGGTCAACTGGCTCTTTACATGATAATGTATAGTCCACTACAAATGGTAGCAGATACACCTGAAAATTATGCAAAGTATGATGATGCACTGCAATTTGTTCGTGACGTACCTTTAGACTGGGCCGATTCAAAATATCTGGAGGCTGAGCCTGCAAAATATATTACCGTTGCCCGTAAAACTAAAGGGACAGACAATTGGTTTATTGGCGGTAAGTGCGACGGAGATGGTCATACAGCAGTTGTGAAGCTGGATTTTCTAGACAAAGGACGAAAGTACAACTGTACTATCTACCAAGATGCGCCTGATGCTGATTACGAGAAAAATTCAGAAGCTTATGTGATCACTCACAGAACGTTAAGAAAGGGCGATGTGCTCAAGATACGCGAAGCTAGAGGAGGTGGTTTTGCCATTTCTATGTTAAAAGAATAATTTAGCTTGAATTCACAAGAATTGCTATAATAACATTTTTTATTAGCTTCAAATAGTTTTGATAGTTTTTATCAGTTAAATATAATCCGTTTGTTATTAAAATAACAAACGGATTATGCTATATTATTTTTAACATCATACGATTACTTTATTCCTTTTCCAAATTCAGTAGGTGTCATTCCAAATGCTTTTTGGAAACACTTTGAGAAATATCCCGTATTGGAGAAACCAACCATGAACATCACCTCTGACACAGAATATTTACCTTCACGAAGCAACAGTGCGGCTTTCTTCATCCTTATGTCACGAATGTATTCAACTGGTGTCATGCCGGTTATTTGTTTGATGCGACGATAAAGCAATTTGTTTCCAACTCCTAATTCATTTTGCAGACTAGTAACATTGAACTCGGAATCGCTGATATGCGCTTCAATAACGGCTACAGCCTTTGCAAACAATTTATCAGCTGGTTCCTGTTCACCACTGTTTATGGAATGAGCAGCTTTTCTATCAAGTGGGAAATGTGTTCTAAAGACCCAAGTTCCTACTGAATTACGGTCAAAAGAAACAGAACCTTTGCCAAACTCAATATATTTCTTTACCATGAAGAGTCCCGAAGACACATTGTCGGCATCGTTACTCCCAGGATTGTATTTCTCGAATATAAACTGTCGTTCTGCATCTTTAATATGCATAGTGCGATTAGCAACCGAAATAGAAAGCAACTGTTTTTCTACGTCACTACGCAATGTTATAACGCTCTCGGAATCATTATCTGAATGTCGCTGAACAAACTCAAGAAGAGCATTGAACACGATATCCCAGCGCACAACATCTACATCAATATAAAGCATTGTGACATCACTGTCTACACGCATACCGCCATTACATCTTTTACGAATATCAGCTGCAAGATATTTAAGATAGCTCACAGCATCAATCGTGACAATCTGTGGTTTTATCATTTCACGATCATCACTGTCTGCATCAAGTGACTTATAAATAAGTCTATTGATAGTAGATGCCCCGTTGCGTATATCCTCCAGTTCGGAGTTCTTTGTATTATCAGAAGCAAGTAGATTATATACAGGCGAAAGAATCCTTGCCAAAGGAATTTTAAGTTCACTGCTCAGGTGAGCAAAGAAACGAGTACGAGCTTGAGCCTGTTCCATGATGCGTTGCCTTGCGATACGTTCAAGTTTCAGATTCTTCTTAACAGCATAGAAGTTCATTATCCAGCGCAAAAGTGCGATAATAAGAATTACATAGAATATCTTAGCCCAAATGGAAAGATACCAAGGTGGAGATATGATAACATCAAGACTATACACAAATGCATCATCTGAAGCATTGTCAATATTCTTCACCAACAATCTGTAGTTACCATATTCCAGTGCATTATATTGTATTTCACCATTTCTGCTGTCAAGGTTTCTCCAGTCGTTATCGCTACCTTCAAGCTTGTAGACATAAATAGCTTGTGGACTATTATTGTAAGGCATATCTGAAAGGTGAAATGAGATATTATTCTCATTGTATTTCAAGTTTACTTCGTCAGCAAAGCGTATATCACATTCGTCATTTACATATTCATGTCCGTTAACGAGCAATGAAGTAAGCATTAGTTTATGGGTCTTCACCTTTCCAGAGAACACAGAAGGTGCAACGCTAACAAAGCCGTCATTACCACCAATGTAAACCATCTTGTCGCGTGGAGAATAACTAGCAGTGAGAGCTGTGATTCCAGGTATGCGGAAATGTCGGTCGCTTCCATTCATATTGATGATGCGGCAAGTCTGCTCTCCAAGAGCCCAAATCTGTCCTCCGGCATCAACCATAGAAACTACACGGTCGGAAGTGAAACCATCTGTAAATTTATGGTCCGTCGTCTTTCCTGTATATGGATTTATCATTGTTACACCACCGTCATATCCAGCCCAGATACGTCCACGACTATCCGCCATCATATAGCTGATGCTGCGCTGCGGCATTACAGTTCGCACCTTGAAATTAACCGGATTTATGCATGCCATGCCACTACCATAAACAAGAGCCCAGATATTTCCTTTTGCATCAATATTAAGTTGACCAACATGTATATTTAATAGTTTACCCTTTCCATCAGAAATATGATGATCCGCGATGACTGTACCATGAGAATAAAGGAGTCTACGCTTATCAATCACAAACACACCTCCCATATATGCGGCAATCCATAAGCGCTTGCGACTGTCAAGCACCATATCATACGCCCATGCTGTGGAATAACGTCCGATCTTGTCTAATATAATGAAGTTGTGAAACTGTCCACTCTTTCTGTCATACCAATTAATTCCATGATCTGTTGCTACCCAAATATCACCATCAACATCCTCATAGATACGACGCACACGATTATGAGACAGCGGTGAAATCGGCGAATTCTGCCTAAACCATGAAACATGATCATATATACCATTATGGTTGTCGTATCTCAACAATCCATCTGTGCCACCCATCCACATGGTGCCCCTACTGTCGCGATAAATATAGTGCAGGCAGTTACCATCTCCACTTTGCGTAATGTCAGCAAGAGAAGTATAACTATAGAAAGATAAGCCTGAGAACATAGACATTCCATTATCTGTGCCTATCCATATATTATTAAACCGGTCACGATAAAGTGACCACACGATGTTATTGGCAAGTGATTCTTGTGAGCGCGCATCATGTATTACACGCGTTACATGACCATTTGAAGAGATGACATACAAGCCATTGTCTGTTCCGGCAAGCAAATTATCCTTAGCATCAATGACAAGAGTCTTGACAGAATTTCCCATCAGAGGGAGAACTGGGATAAACGATCGCCCATTCCAACTGTATAAAGCACCTTCCGTTCCCACCCATATATTATTATGCTTATCTGCAATTATCGCATTTACAAGTGGTTGCCTTCCCGCACCTATCATTATTCTGCGTGCGTGATTGCCATTGATGACGTATAGTCCATTGATTGTACCAACAAGTTGTCCCCAATGAGTATTGAGCAGTGAATAGACAGTCTGACTGATTCCATATTCCGCAGCATATCTTACGCTATTTCCTTTCTTTATAAAAAGTCCACGTGATGTTCCCAGCAACATTCTGTCGTGCATCATCAGCATTGCACGTATATCATGCGGTCCATTCATAGCTTTTTCTACATATCTCCCGGCATGAATATCATAAATCATGAGTCCATTTTCAGTTCCCAAATATATCATTCCGTTGCGCATACATAAAGAATGTACACGTGAATTTGCGATATCCCTTCTCTGAAAATGTGGATAGAAATTATAACCGTCATAACTATACAGTCCGTTTTCGGTTCCAAGCCACATCATTCCGCTTTCATCCTGCGTGAAACTGCAAACGGTAGAAGTTCCGTCAATATGCATATTATCAAATCTATATGGCACGGCATTTCCCTTAATGCTGCACATTAGCAGCACAATGCTTATAAACAATGTCTGATATATGATTTTCATAATGTTATGGTTGTAGTTGACTGTGTATAATATGGCAAAGATACGTATTTTAGACCAATAGATGTCTTTTTTGTTATCCGATTAAGAATATTTGTCTAATATGTAGTTTTATTTGTCTATTTTGTGTTCTTTACCCTATTTTATTGGGACTAACTTTGTCGCCATAGAATTTAAACAAAATCAATTAAGCCTATTAATTAAAAAACAATGAGTAACCTTCTAAATCTATCCCGAATAAGGAATATCTTCTTTATTTTGGGGGTGTTGCTTTGCATGTCATTATCTGCAGCAGCACAAAACAGAACTATTACAGGTATCGTTACTGACGCTAGCGATGGCGAACCACTTATCGGTGCAACCATTATGCTTCCAGGCAACACAAGTGGCGGAGCTGTAACAGATCTTGACGGAAACTTTAAGATTATCGTACCACAAAGTACAAAGATTCTTACTGTAAGTTATGTGGGATACGTTTCACAGCAAGTATCTATCAATGGTAACAATATTGTCATTAAGATGCAGACTGACCAGAAATCTCTTAATGAAGTTGTTGTAATCGGTTATGGTACGGCACGCAGAAGTGATCTTACTGGTAGTGTATCAACAGTTCAGTCTAAAGACTTTAATAAAGGTATGGTAAGCAGTCCTGAACAGCTTATCAATGGTAAAGTTTCGGGTGTACAGATCATGTCAAACAGTGGTTCTGCAACAGCTGGAAGTACGATCCGTATTCGTGGTGGAGCATCATTGAATGCAAGTAACGACCCACTTATCGTTCTTGACGGTGTGCCATTGGAGCAAGGTGGTATATCTGGAAATTCAAGTAATTTCCTCAGTATGATAAATCCAAACGACATTGAGAGTATGACCGTATTGAAAGATGCTTCTTCTACTGCCATATATGGTTCACGCGCATCAAACGGTGTTATCATCATCACAACAAAGAAAGGTGCTGAAGGTAAGCTAAAAATTGCTTTTAATACAACTAACAGCATGCAGACTCGCACAAAACTTATCGACATGATGAGTCGCAACGATTTTGTAAACACCATAAAGTCACAGGGAACAACAGCCCAGCAGGCTCTTCTTGGTGATGCTAATACCGACTGGAACGACCAAGTGTATCACACTGCTTTCGGAACTGATAATAACTTGAGTTTAAGTGGAAAAGTTGGTTTCCTGCCATTCCGTGTTTCTACTGGATATATGAACCAGAACGGATTAGTTAAGAATGACAATGTTGGTCGTTGGACTGGAAATGTAGTATTAAGCCCTAGTTTCTTTCAAGACCACTTGAAAGTAACTGTCAACGCAAAAGGTACATACAACAACAACCAATTTTATAATAGCAACGCAATATGGGCAGCAGCGACATTTAATCCTACTCAACCTATTTACATGAGTAACCAGACTTATGGCGGATATTATGAATCTCTTGACGCTTCAGGACTGCCAGTAAACGGTGGCGTAAGAAATCCATTAGGTCTTGTAGACCAAAACACATCAAAAAGTACGGTCAAGCGCTTCATCGGAAGTGTTGACCTCGATTATAAGCTCCATTTCTTCCCCGACATGAAATTGCACGCGACAATGGGTACTGATATCTCTGAAGGTAAGGGAACAGTATATGTACCATTAGAGGCTGCTTCAAATTATTCAACTTACGGACTTGATTATGCTTACGGTCCGCAGAAAAACACAAACCGTCTTCTTACACTCTATGCAAACTATAGCAAGAACTTTGAAGATATAAAGAGCAATGTAGAGGCAACTGTAGGTTATGACTACCAATACTGGAAGAGCACAACCCCAGCTTATGCTACATTGGATGCAAAGGGTGACATTCTATCACAGGTAAAGGCAAGTGACTATCGTCATGCATTGCTTTCTTACTATGGTCGTCTGAACTATTCTTATGACGGGAAATATCTTGTTACTGCAACTATGCGCCGTGACGGCACATCACGTTTCTCCCCAGACACACGTTGGGGAACATTCCCTTCTATTGCTTTGGGATGGACACTGACTCAGGAAAATTGGTTAAAGGATAACAAAGTGCTCAATAATCTTAAACTGCGCGCAAGCTATGGTATTACTGGCCAGCAGGATGGTATAGGCAACTACAACTATCTGCCTATATACACTCAGAGCGTTGACGGCGCACAAGCACTAATGAACGGACAATACATATATACATATCGTCCAGAGGCATACGTTTCAAATCTTAAATGGGAAACAACATCATCATGGGATTTCGGACTTGATTTCGGATTCCTCGACAATCGTCTTTCTGGAAGTTTCGACTTTTATACAAGAAAGACAAAAGACCTTTTAGCAACAGTACCTTCAGCTGCAGGAACAAACTTTGCTAAGAATATTCTTACAAATGTGGGTAACGTAGACAGCCACGGTATTGAGTTCTCTCTTAACGCCAATCCTATTAAGACTAAGGACTGGGATTGGAACATAAGCTACAACCTTACTTGGCAGAAAATGAAAGTTAAGAACCTCTCTTTAGTAAAGGGAAGCACCGCAACCAACATTCTTGTAGGTCCAAGCATTGACTCTTATCAATTCCAGGTATTATCAGAGGGTTATGAACCTTATATGTTCTATGTTTATCATCAGCTTTATGACCAGAAAACTGGCAAACCTATTGAGGGTGCATACGCCGACTTAAATCACGACGGACAGATAAACTCTTCTGATTTGTATCGTTACAAGTCTCCAGCCCCTGATTATATTATGGGATTAAGTTCATCTTTACGTTATAAGAAGTTTACTTTCAGCGCAAGTTTCCGTGCAAACATAGGCAACTATGTATATAACGGAATGGCAATGAGCACAGGCGCATGGGAAACCGTAAGCTACAACTCATTCCAATTGAATAATCTGAATAACAGTTATGTAAAGACTGGTTTCAAATCTCGCCAGTATTTGTCTGACTATTATGTAGAGAATGCATCATTCCTGAAATTGGATAATTTAAGCCTCAGCTATAATTTCGGAAATGTAGGAAAGTATATATCTGGACTTACATTATCTGCTTTGGTTCAGAATGTATTCACTATCACAAAATATACAGGCGTAGACCCAGAGGTACCAAACGGAATGGATAATTCTTTCTATCCTCGTCCACGCACTTATTCACTTAGCATTGGTCTTCAATTCTAAAAATCGAAATTCATGAAATCTAAAAAAATAGCAATCAATACACTGGCTCTTGCTGCATTGACAATGCCTATGGCATCTTGTACATCCGATCTTGACCAGTACCCACATACAGAGACTACATCTCAACAGGTGTACACCTCTACAGAAAATTACGAATCTGTTCTTGGAAAGATTTATACGTCAATGGTGACCACTGGACAAGGTAAGGGTGGTCAAAATTCAGACCTAAGTTCTAACATGGGATACGATTACATGAGATGCTACTTCAATTTACAGGAATGTGGCACTGATGAAGTTGCTTCTACATGGTTGTCGGGTGATAAAACTTCGGGTATTACTTATCTGCAGTGGGATGCCAACGATCCTTGGGTTTCCGATATGTATTATCGTATATATTATAACATCACACTGTGTAATGAATTCCTACGCAACTGCACTGATACTAAAATTAGTACATTCAGCGATACCGATCAGCAATTGCTTCGACACTATCGTGCAGAAGCTCGCTTCATGCGTGCGTTGTTCTATTATCACGCACTTGACCTGTTCCGCTATATACCTTTCGTTGACGAAAACGATCCTGTAGGAAGTTTCACTCCTCCTCGCTATACTCCTGCACAGACAGCCGCTTTCATTGAAAGTGAACTTAAATCTGCAGTAACAGATATGTGTCCTGCTTCTGAATGCCCTTATGGACGTGCTTCACAAGGCGCAGCTTATACACTGCTTGCAAAACTGTATCTAAACGATGAGGTTTATACAGGTCAGGCTAAATACACAGAGTGCATTGATGCATGTAATAACGCTATCGCACAAGGATACACTTTGGAAAGTGATTACTCTAAACTATTTAATGCCGACAACGACAAACGTACCAACGAAATAATATTCGCATTACCTGTTGATGCACAGAAGACTGTGTCTTGGGGTTCTACTACATATATCATCTGTGGTGAAATGGGAAATACATCAAGCGATCTTAACGTTGCCGATTATGGAGTAAAGTCTGCATGGGGAATGTTCCGTTCAAGAGGCGAACTGCCTGCTAAATTTGAAACTGGAGACAATCGTGCTAAATTCTTCACGAAAAACCAAACTCAGTATCTAGATGATATTACGAACCAGTCGCAAGGCTACTTCATGACAAAATGGACTAACCTTACCGATGCTGGACAAACTGCTTCTAATACTGCCGATGGTGGTGTAGATACAGATTATCCAATGTTTCGTCTCGCAGATGTATATCTAATGTATGCAGAGGCGGTATTAAGAGGTGGCAATGGCGGAAGCTATGATCAGGCTTTAAAGTATGTAAATGCTTTGCGCGAACGTGCTTATGGTAACACTGACGGTGATTTAAAACAAAGCCAGTTATCTCTTGATTACATTATTGATGAACGAGCACGTGAACTATATCTTGAGAGTGAACGTCGTACAGACCTCATACGCTTCGGCGAGTTTACCACTTCAAAATATCTTTGGCAGTGGAAAGGTGGCACTAAAGACGGTATGGCAGTAGACAACAAGTATAACATCTACCCTATACCTAATACAGAGCTCACCGCTAATCCAAATCTATACAACGAGAACTATTAATACAGCAATTAAATGAAAAAGATATTATACAACATAATGTTGCTACTTACAACTGTTACAATGCTTAGCAGTTGTAATAAGGACGGTGACCTTATATACCTTAACGGGTTCGGGGGTTCTGAACTTACTGCTACAACGAGTGACGTTGTACTGTCAATAGCCAATAGCAAGAAACTTGTATTGTCTATAGAATGGAATAACCCTACTCTACTTTCTTCTGATTCGTCGAAGACTGCTCCTGACGGAGTGCTAAAGACTTATCTGCAAATATCAGCTAATGAGGATTTCAGCGGAAAGGTTAACGAGAGTACTGTAATTTCTCCTTCTAAAGCTTATATAGGTGACGACCTCAATTCCATAGCTAAAGGCTTAGGACTAAGTGCCGATGTTTCGGCTCCTTTGTATTTTCGCATAAAAAGCGTAGAAGGTAACAATATGGAACCAGCATACAGTAATGTTGAAAAGGTTAACGTTACTCCATTTACGATCCACATGAACTTTGTCAGTGTATTAAGCAAGGAAAAGACTGATACTGTAGCTCGCCTTTACAGTGACTCTGAAAACGGAATATATACTGGCTACATGAAAGCAGCTGGTTGGTATAACTGCTGGTTTGTTGAGAACGATGGAACGGTATGGGGTAACTATAACGTTAGTGGCCATGAGTTTGAACTATCTAAGGCTAGCGACGCATGGAATTGCTGGTTTGCTGATGGTAGCGGACATTGGTTTGTTACTGTTGATACAAAGAATGACGTATGGAGTGCCGCAAATATCACCAAAGTCACAATAAATGGTAGTGATTTTACGTATGATAGTAAGAAGGGAGTTTGGACTGCTCTGATTACGACAACAGCCGACAACACACAAATTGGTGGAACAGCAACTGGTAATGAATACAATTCTACAACACGTACTTCTTCATCTGTAGTGAAGACATTCAATCTTCCAGACACAACAATAGCAAAGGCTGGTGTTTACACTGTTAATATGTATATCAACAGTCATGCACAATACAGTTATGAAATTGTTAGCGGAACTGTTACACCTGGTAATCCAACAGTTAAGTTCCCATCAGAACTGGCTATGTATTCTAAAGACGGTTCAACAAAGTTGGCAACACTAGCTAAGACTGGAACAGGTACATACGCTGGTACATACGCTGCACAGCAATGGGAGAACTTCCAAATAGTTGATGAAGAGAATAAGGTGTGGTATGGTTCTGATCCTACAAACCAATATACTCTTGACAGCGGAGATGGAAAGTATGGTCTATGGTTTAATGCTGACTTTACGAACGGAACAACTCTCAATGTGACAGTGGATTTAAACACTATGAAGTGGAGTTATACTAAATAGTTCAATTCTTAAAACTAAAAATTTATGAAATTAAAGTATATATTTCTAGCTTTTGTCAGTATCATTGCATTATCTTCATGCAGTGATACCGATACAACAGTTGCCGAGACTGTACCAACTTACGACATGAGCGGTTTCGCAAAAGGTGCCGATGTAAGTTGGGTTACAGAAATGGAAGCTGCTGGAACAAAATTCTATGATGCAAACGGAAGAGAAACCGAATGTTTGAAGCTGTTGAAATCAATGGGCGTAAACTCTATAAGACTACGTGTATGGGTTGACCCTACTGATGGTTGGAACGGCAAACAGGATGTTCTTGCTAAAGCTCTTCGTGCAAAAGCTCTGGGATTCAGAGTTATGATTGATTTCCATTACAGTGACTCATGGGCTGATCCTGCACATCAGACAAAACCTGCTGCATGGGCAAACGACAACCTAGACCAACTTAAGGTTGACGTAGCAAAACATACAACAGATGTATTGCAGACTTTGAAAGACAAAGGCGTTGATGTAGAATGGGTTCAGGTAGGTAATGAAACTCCAACAGGAATGTTGTGGAAGGAAGGAGCTTATTCTGACACTGATCAGAGCAGTTTCGCTCAACTTATTAATGCTGGTTATGATGCTGTAAAGAGTGTGTACCCTAACGCACAGGTCATCATACACGTAGACAAAGGTAATTTATTAGGTCGTTTCACATGGCTTTTCGACGGATTGAAAGCTAATGGTGCAAAATGGGATGTCATCGGTATGTCTCTTTACCCAGAAGACAGCGATTGGGAAACAGAAACCGGCGACTGCTTAAGCAACATCAAGACACTGGAAGACAGATATGGATGTAAAGTAGTTCTTTCTGAAGTAGGTATGCCTTGGGATTCAGAAAATGCAGGAGCTTTTATGGCTAAGCTTGTAACAGGCTGTAAAGCTATTAACGGATGCCTTGGTGTGTTTTATTGGGAACCAGAATGCTACAACAGTTGGGAAGGATACAGCAAAGGAGTATTTGACAACTCAGGAAAGGCGACATCAACACTAAATATTTTCAAACAATGAAGATAAAACTTATTGCGACATCATTATTAATCTCTGCTACCTGCTTTGCACAGGTACGCAGAGAAGTTAACATTAACAAATGGCAGTTCAGCCGCGATAACACAGAATGGCAACAGGTAACTGTTCCGCATGATTGGGCTATCAGTGGACCTTTTGACAAAAAATGGGACTTACAGACTGTTGCCATAACACAGAATGGCGAGAAGAATAAAACGGAAAAGAGCGGACGTTCTGGTGCATTGCCTTGGATTGGTGAAGGATTCTATAAAACAACTTTCACTGTTCCTTCTGAATATAACCGCGCAATGCTGAAATTTGATGGTGCAATGAGTGAACCTACTGTTTATATTAATGGTCACAAAGCCGGATATTGGGCGTATGGATACAATGCATTTCGTGTTGATGCGACTCCTTATATCAATAAAGACGGAAAGGATAATACGATTGAAGTGCATCTGAATAATGTTGAGGAGAGCAGTCGTTGGTATCCTGGCGGCGGAATATATCGCCCTGTGACATTGATAATGACTGGGGATACAAATATTGACCGTTGGGGCACATATATAAGAACAA
This sequence comes from Prevotella herbatica, assembly GCF_017347605.1. Classification (NCBI taxonomy): domain Bacteria; kingdom Pseudomonadati; phylum Bacteroidota; class Bacteroidia; order Bacteroidales; family Prevotellaceae; genus Prevotella; species Prevotella herbatica. Next base: position 1,601,307 of record NZ_AP024484.1, on the reverse strand, counting down.
ACAAAATCAGTAATGGGAATGCCAACATTGCCATAGACACTCATGTACATGGATATGAGAATATTGAAGGACTTCATGCAGAAGTATCTATCATTGATATTACTGGAAATATTAAAGCTCAAAGTAATGCAAAGATAGACAAAATAGGGAACATGCATTCTGAGATGAATATAGCAGATGCTAAGCTGTGGAGTCCTGAAAGTCCATATCTTTATAGCGTAGTGACGAAACTTTATTGTGGAGACAAACTTATTGATGAAACGACTGATAAGACTGGTATTCGTACGATAAGCGTTTCAGCTGAAAAAGGTTTCATGCTAAACGGTATCAGTCGTAAAATTCAGGGCGTATGTTTACATCATGATTTAGGTCCTCTTGGAACAGCGGTCAATAAGGCTGCAATAATTCGTCAGATTCGTATTTTGAAGGATATGGGATGTGATGCTATTCGCACTTCACACAATATGCCTTCTACGATGCAAATGGAAGTTTGCGATTCAATGGGTATGATGGTTATGGCTGAGAGCTTTGATATGTGGAAATATCCTAAATGCAAAAACGGATATGCTAAATTCTTTGATAACTGGGCTGATCGCGACATAACAAATCTTGTTCTTAATCACCGTAATCATCCTAGCATCGTAATGTGGAGTATTGGAAACGAGATTCCTGAGCAATGGAGTGTTGAAGGACGTGAGATTTCTCGTCACTTGCAGGACTTATGCCATAGCCTTGATCCTTCACGCCCTGTAACACAAGGTATGGACAATGCTGAAAAAGCTATTGCTAGTGGATTTGCAAAGGTAATGGATGTTCCTGGATTCAACTACAGAGTATATAAATACGATACAAGCATAAAGCAAATTCCACAAGGTTTTATTTTAGGTTCAGAGACAGCTTCTACAGTTAGCAGTCGTGGAATATATAAATTCCCTATGAAAATCACTGATAACGGTGTTTATCCTGACGGACAGTGTTCTAGTTATGATACAGAATATTGTGGATGGAGTAATCTTCCAGAGGCTGATTTGCTGATGCAAGATGATAGAAGTTACACCATTGGGCAGTTTGTATGGACTGGTTTTGATTATCTAGGCGAACCTACTCCTTATGATACGTATTGGCCTAGCCGTAGTAGCTATTTTGGAATATGCGATCTAGCTGGTCTTCCAAAAGACCGTTTCTATCTTTATCGCAGTGTTTGGAACAAAGCAAAACACACGCTTCACGTATTACCTCACTGGACATGGCATGGACGCGAGGGAGAGGTTACACCAGTGTTTGTATATACAGACTATCCTTCTGCAGAACTATTTGTAAACGGGAAAAGTCAGGGAAGACTGTTTAAGCAGACTTATTCGGTTGCTCCTTCAAGCTCAAATACAGAGAAGCCTCAGCTAGAAAACATGGATCTACTCCGTCGCTACCGCCTTATGTGGGACAAAGTGAAATATGAACCTGGTGAGATAAAGGTTGTGGCATATAATGCCAATGGCGAGAAAGCTGAGGAGAAAATTATATATACCGCAGGAAAGCCAGCGAAATTAGAGGCTAAAGCCGATCGTAATGAGATAAAATCCGATGGAAACGACTTAGCTTTTGTTACCATTAGCCTAACGGACAACAAGGGTAATTTGATTCCTGACGGCTCTGATGAACTTACATTTGAAGTTAAGGGAGCTGGAAGTTTCAAGGCAGTATGTAATGGAGACGCTACAAGTCTTGAATCATTCACTCAACCTCAAATGAAACTGTTCAGCGGAAAGTTGGTTGTCATTGTAGAGAGTAACGGTAAGAAGGGCGACATACTACTTACCGTAAAAGACAATAAATTAGGAAAGACTGTAAAGACAAAGATTATTGCAATCCCTTAATATCGTTGAGATTTACATATCCCCATATATTAATAATTTGGAGTTCGCTCTTCTCATATTGGAGAAGGGCGAATTCGTTTAATCCCTTTCCGTATTCTTTCATATATATCGTTGTATGCTCACCATCTTCATTGGTTTCCATAGCTACAACATATTTATATTTATTATAGTATTGCTGCGCCTCTCTATATATTGTCGGAGCTATTGACGGACGTTCACAATCCAAAATCTTTATACTTTTCAGTTTACCGGCAATCTTACTTATATCCTTGTCGCCCACTCTGCTATTTCCCATAAATTGCAGCATGGCACTTCCTATAGTGACAGTAGTTACTCCCTTAGTGTTTGCGTATTTGTTAAACAGGGCATTCTGCGCTACAGCAATAGTCATGCAGCATAGTAAAGCCAATGATATGATAAATCTTTTCATTTGATGTCTGTTATTTTACAAATTCTTTTATTTATTCATAAGTTCTTCTCCATGCTTCATAGCGTGAGAAAACGTCTTTAGAGCTTTCGCCGTTTCAGCATAAGCATCATCAGGATTTGTGCAGTTTTCTTCCTGCTTTGCATATTCTTCTTCATCAGTACGTTGGTTCAGAAAAAATCCAAGAGAGAACAGCAACAGCAGTGAAGCAGCAATACATCCAATCCAACGCAAACTTGTGATGTTGGCTTTACGTACCGACTTCTTTTCTACCGTGTTCCACATATCAATCTGTTTGGATAGTCTTGCTTCCAAGTCATCAGGCACTTTTGGGTCTTCACCCATTATCATCCTTCTTATTTCCTTTTCTTCAGAATCAGAAGTCTGCGCCTCGCAATATTTATCCATCATATTTTTTATCTTATCCATAGTCTGATCTGCTTTCTAGCCCTACTTAAGTGTACCCTGATGTTAATCATGGATAGTCCTGTCTGTTGAGCTATTTCTTCATAAGAAAAATCATCAATATCCTTTAGAGTTATTATATTGCGTTGCTGTTTCGGCAGTTTGGCAATAAGCCTTGTTACGATAATTCCCGTCTCCTTTTGTTGCATAATCTCTGATGCGTCACACTCATTTGCCTTCAGCGTCATCCCTTCAGGTGGAGAATCAGCCACCGCAAGATGTTTCTTGCGACTTTGGTCAATAAAGATGTTATGGAGAGTTCTTACACTGAAAGCCTCGCAATTCTTCAACTCATTCAAATTATCACGCTGAGTCCACAGTTTCAGCATCGTTTCCTGCACAAGATCTTCCGCTTCCTGACGGTTATGCGTAAGTCTCCATGCAACAAGATACATCTTATTGCTGCAAGGCAGAAAAAGTCGTTTAAATTCAGAGGCTTCCATTTAGTGTGGATTATATCATCTATTTCATATTGCTTAGCATCTTCGGATCAATATTGCCAAACACTTGTACCAATACACCCTCATCTTCGCCAGACGCTACACGTACAACGATTTCCTTGAAATTATCGCCATTCTTCTTAGCATATATTTGAACGTTCTCTTTGTCTTCATTAGTTACGACAACTGGTTCATATCCATATTTTTCCCAATTAATATTCTTTTTGGCAAATTTCTTCTTAATGCTCGCATTGCAATCTTCAAGCACAAGTATTTTAAGTGAGTCTATATCTTTGCCAATATCACCGAGGTCACCAAGATTTATATTCTCAGGAAGATTCACCTTGTCTTTGCCTTGTCCCATAAGTTTTATCATAGACTTATTAAGATTAATACATGTAGCGCCTTTAGCGCTTTTGAATTCACGTATCACGTCATTAACACTTTGTGCAGTGCAAACTGTTGTGGCTAAAGCCAATACCAGTGAAAGAAAAATCTTTTTCATAATGAATTTTGTTTTAAAAGTTTATAACCATTTGTAGCGCTTACAATAACATAGACGTAATATTCTGATTTATGTTACAATTAATTTATATAATTGTAAAAATGCCAAAACATCTTTAAATTACGAAGATAAACATTCTCTGTTATATTGTAAGCTCACAAACTGGTATTTTATTCTTTTTTGGCAATAAATTGGTTCTTAGTCAATTCAGCGATGATACCCTCCATAAATGGGCTAAAGACAGAACGCTCTACCAGAAAAAGTTTTTTTAATGTCACTAATGTCATAATGTCACTAGCCCTTTGTTTATCGGGCTTCAGCCAGTGACATTAAGTGACATTATCGGGACAAAAGTGACATTAAACTCCAAATCATACCTATTTTTGGCGATTTTTCACCCAAAATGAAGTACATATATAGACACTTTTTCGTTTATGATGGTCTGTACTTGTCATTATGTGTACTATACTTCGCAAGATGTTTAGTTCTTATCTCAGAACTATACTGCAAAAATAATAGTAATATCCATTCACTCTACTCTTGTAGTCTTATTGATAATTATTTGTTTACCTACGTCATGTAATACCCTTTTTCACGTTAGGCAATTCAATTACCTAACGTGGGTAATTGAGTTGTTCACGTTGGGTAACCCGATTACCTACGTTGGGTAATCGGATTACACACGTGCTGAGGTAATCGAATTACCCAAAAGCTGAGAAAATCTAGGTAATAGTTTGTGTGCTCAGTTTCTATATTTATTTGCATCCTTCAAAGTTATTCCTTTGTGTTTATACATGTACGGAGTCGTATTTTGAATTATTTATGCTATTCAGGGAGCCAGTCTTTATGTTCAAAAAGCTCCATCAGTACAAATTAAGTATTATGCAAATAGCATAATTGCGAAAAAAACGCTAAAAATAGGTGTACTTTAGGGTTTAATGCCACTTTTACCCCGATAATGTCACTTAATGTCACTGGCTAAAGCCCGATAAACAAAGGGCTAGTGACATTATGACATTAGTGACATTAAAAAAACTTTTTCTGGTGGAGTGCTAAAATATTGCCACCTGAAATTAACGAGGAATCAATAAATTATCAGAATAATGATGTTTATACATGAAAACCAATAATTGCTTTTTTATTTTGTATTGTGTTCGGCTTGCAGTATCTTTAGATAAGAGACGCGGCGCCTCAACAATAAAAATAAAAAATTGCCTTTTTATTTTGTATTGTGTTCGGCTTGCAGTATCTTTGCAGAAACAAAAAAAGATACGAATGTCTGAAGATTTTGATATAAGAGAAGACAGTTTGTCTACGGCTGAAAAAGAATTTGAAAACGCTTTACGACCTCTTAAATTCGCTGATTTCAACGGTCAGAAAAATGTGGTGGAAAACCTCGGAATATTCGTTGAAGCTGCTAAATATCGTGGCGAACCTCTTGATCACACATTACTTTACGGGCCTCCGGGACTTGGAAAGACGACACTTAGCAATATTATTGCCAATGAACTTGGTGTGGGATTCAAAATAACCAGCGGTCCAATATTAGACAAGCCTGGTGATTTGGCAGGAATACTTACATCACTGGAAGCTAACGACGTGCTCTTCATTGATGAAATTCATCGGCTATCGCCCGTAGTTGAGGAATATCTGTATTCTGCAATGGAAGATTACAGAATAGATATTATGATAGACAAGGGACCTTCGGCACGCTCGATTCAGATAGACCTTAATCCTTTCACTCTTGTGGGAGCTACAACTAGAAGCGGTATGCTTACAGCTCCTCTGCGTGCAAGATTCGGAATCAACATGCATCTGGAATATTATGATCCAAAAACACTGCAACGCATCATTAAGAGAAGCGCAATGCTGCTGAGAGTTCCAATAGAAGATGATGCAGCTGTGGAAATAAGTCTGCGTAGCCGAGGTACTCCACGTATTGCAAACTCTCTGCTTAGACGTATGCGCGACTTCGCACAGGTAAAAGGCAATGGAACTATAACGGGCGAGATTGCACAAATGGCCCTACAATCACTGAACATCGATAAATACGGACTTGACGAGATTGATAATAAAATATTATTGACTATAATAGACAAGTTTCGTGGTGGTCCTGTTGGAATAAGTACAATCGCAACAGCTATAGGCGAAGATACTGGTACCGTGGAAGACGTTTACGAACCGTTCCTTATCATGGAGGGATTTATTAAGCGCACACCGCGTGGACGCATGGCAACCAAACTAGCATACGAGCATTTAGGAAGGAATCCTTATGCCGGAGATTCTATGCAAGCAGACTTGTTTGAATAGAAAGAACTGCTATTTAATACGAATTATTTGCATATAACTTAATAAAAGATTAATTTTGCAGCAAATAAACTGATATATGAGAATAGGATTATTTACTGGCACGTTCGACCCGTTTACAATAGGTCACAAATCAATCGCTGACAGAGCATTACCACTTTTTGACAAGTTGATTATTGCCGTAGCGTTAAGTAACAGCAAGCATACTGCCAAAGAGATGGAGGAACGTGTGGACAATATAAAAAGCATATTCCAAGGAATTGACAACGTTGAGGTAAAACCATACAGCGACCTGACGATAGATATGGCTAAACGAGAAGGTGCCAAATTTATTGTACGTGGGGTAAGATCAGTCAATGACTTTGAATATGAACGTGAGCAAGCAGATATAAACCACCGCCTAAGCGGAATAGAAACCGTCTTGCTATTCTCTGATCCTAATCTTTCAGGTGTTAGCAGTTCTATGGTAAGGGAACTGCAATCATTTGGCAAGGATGTATCTGAATTCTTACCGAAAAAAGATTAATGCATTAATTATATGATAACATACAATGTAGACGGCGTGAAAATGCCGAAGATAAAGAAACGTCTAACCAACAAATGGATTAAGGCTGTAGCTGATACGTATGGCAAAAAGACTGGCGACATTGGATATATGTTTGTTGATGACGAGAAGATTCTTGAAGTAAACAACGAATACCTCGGTCATGATTACTATACCGACATCATCACTTTTGATTATGACGAAGAAGACGTGATAAGCGGTGACTTGGTAATAAGCCTTGACACAGTACGCACTAACGCAGATAAGTTTGGCAAAGAATACACTGAAGAACTTAACCGCGTGATTATCCACGGCATATTGCACCTTTGCGGAATAAATGACAAAGGACCTGGAGAAAGAGAAATCATGGAGGCCGACGAGAACAAGGCTCTCGCTATATTAGCTTCGCTACAAGACTAAGCAACACTTATATACAAATAATAAAGCCACAGCGCAACCATTATCTGGTTTACGCTGTGGCTTTATCATTATTATATGTTCCTCCTTATTGTGATACCATCAACTTGACAGCCTTCATAACAATAGGATTACTTTCATTGATAATTTGGAAATACTCACTCATATCCCACAAATCACGTGCAACAAGAGCTTTCAATTGAAGTTTCAACTGTGGCAAAGTAGCATTCAATTCCTTATCATCACGAGGCTTTATCTTCTGTTTTGCGGCTTCATTGATGATATCTTTCACAAATGATTCAGGTATCTCATAACGAGCCATGAAATCACCAAATGTAGGATATTTGCTCTTTAGTTGGCGACGGTTATTATCTACATATTTAAGATTGGCATTAATAACGATGCTGCGCGCAGCCAACTCTCTGAAGAAATGTGTGTAGAGTGTTGTATCAAGCGGAACGAAATAATCAGGCATAATACCACCACCACCATATACAGTACGGTGCTCGCGCAAAGTCTGGTATTTAAGTGAATCCGCAAAATGTATGCTGTCAGCACTATAAAGTTCACCATGCTCAAATCTATGCTCTATATCCATAGCATAATCAAGTTGCTGCCCCTTCTTATAAGGCTTCTGGATGCAACGTCCAGAAGGAGTATAATAATGTGCTATCGTAAGACGAATCATACTGCCATCACTGAAATCTATAGGACGCTGTACAAGTCCCTTTCCAAAAGAACGTCTACCGACAACTATTCCACGGTCCTGGTCCTGTATAGCACCTGTCACAATCTCTGCAGCAGACGCTGTAAATTCGTTGATAAGCACAATAACTTTACCATCAAGCAGCTTTCCGTCGCCTTGAGCACGATATTCCTGTTGTTGAGTACTTCTACCCTTCGTATAAACAATAAGATCGTTACGACGCAAAAATTCATTTGCTATCTGAACAGCAGACACAAGATAACCACCTCCATTCTCTTCCAAATCCAGAATAAGGTCTTTCATGCCTTGCTTTTGAAGAGACTTAACAGCTTCCATAAATTCTTCATAAGTAGTAACTCCAAAGCTACCTATACGGATATATCCTGTCATAGGTCGGATTATATATGCCGCATCTATCGTCTTTACAGGTATCTTGTCACGGGTAACTACAAACTTCAATATACCTGGTATTCCACGTCGCACAATACCGAGCTTTACTTTAGAGCCTTTAGGACCACGAAGTTTTTTCATGATCAGTTCCTTTGACATCTTCACTCCTGCAATTGCAGTATCGTTCACTGAAACAATTCTGTCACCAGCTATTATACCAACCTTTTCAGAAGGTCCATTTACGACAGGCTGAATAACAAGTAACGTATCTTGTACGATATTAAATTGGACACCAATACCCTCAAAAGAACCTTGAAGTGGTTCGTTCATTTCTTTTGTCTCTGCAGCTGTGGTATAGGCAGAATGAGGATCAAGTTTCTCAATCATTCCACGAATACCGTCTTCTACAAGTTTTTTCTCGTCAACAGTATCAACATAAAGGTTACTGATAGCCATTTCAGCTATCTGCAACTTACGCAGCGGACTATCTTTACCGAAGTCTATACTCTGAGCGGACATGTTAAGAGTGAGGAGGCTAAAGAGCAAGAATAATACTGTTCTTGGCTTTGCCACATACATACTATATTTTAAAAACATTTTTTTCATATTATTCTTTTTATTAACCTTCTACTTAATAATTCTAAATTTCGTCCAACAGTTCTTCGTCAGGGATATCTTCTTCAACGACAAGATTATCGATTATGAAATTCTGACGTTCCATAGAGTTCTTGCCCATATAATATTCAAGTAGTTTACCAACTTGATCGGTCTTGTGAATTGTTACCTGTTCGAGACGCATATCTGGTCCGATGAAATGTACAAACTCATCAGGACTAATCTCGCCAAGACCTTTGAATCGAGTAATTTCTGGGTCAGGTCCAAGTTCCTTAATCGCATTTTGTCGTTCTTCGTCAGTGTAGCAATATCTAGTGACAAAATCGCTCTTCTTTTCCTTCTTTCCCACTTTAGCATCTTCCTCAGCAATAACTTTCTTATTCTTTATCTTTGTACGCTTATTACGTACACGGAACAAAGGAGTCTGCAATACAAACACGTGCCCTTTCTTTATAAGTTCAGGGAAGAACTGAAGGAAGAATGTTATTATAAGCAGTCGGATATGCATACCGTCTACATCGGCATCGGTAGCCACAATAACTTTATTGTATCTTAACGAGTCAAGTCCGTCTTCAATATCAAGCGCAGCCTGAAGAAGATTAAACTCCTCATTCTCATAAACAACTTTCTTGGTTAGACCGAAAGAGTTAAGCGGTTTACCTCTCAATGAGAATACAGCCTGCGTATTTACGCTACGGCTCTTAGTGATACTTCCACTGGCAGAGTCACCCTCGGTAATGAATATAGATGACTCTTCTTTGCGTTCGTCCTTAGCATCACAGAAGTGAATGCGACAGTCGCGCAATTTACGGTTGTGCAGATTAGCCTTCTTTGCTCTTTCACGTGCCAGCTTCGTAACGCCAGCCATAGCTTTACGCTCATGCTCGCTTTCCTTGATTTTATTCTCCATAACTTCGGCAACATCCGGATGAATATGGAGGAAGTTGTCTACGTTCTGCTTTATAAAGTCACCAACGAATTTATTAATGCTTTCTCCATCAGGAGACATCTGTGTCGAACCTAACTTTATTTTTGTCTGACTCTCGAACACCGGTTCGTTAACGTTCAGTGCTATAGCAGCTACTATGCCGTTACGAATATCAGTATATTCATAGTTTTTATTAAAAAACTCTTTTATTGTCTTTGCGATATGTTCCTTAAAGGCACTCTGATGAGTTCCTCCCTGGGTGGTATGCTGACCATTTACAAAGCTATGATACTCCTCACCATACTGATTGGCATGAGTAAATGCAATCTCTATATCCTCACCGATGATATGAATTATTGGATAAAGTCCATCGTTGGTCATATTGTCATTCAACAAATCTTCAAGACCATTACGACTCTTTATTCGTCGTCCATTATACATGATCGTAAGTCCACTATTAAGGTAGGTATAGTTGCGCAGCATTACCTCTACGATATCATCATGGAAATTATACCCTTTAAAAAGAGTACTATCTGGTTCAAAATAAATATAAGTACCCCCCTCATCATCAGTTTTAGACGTCTTATCAGACTTCTTTACACCTTTCTCGAACGAAAGTTCACGTACCTTTCCATCACGATATGATTTCACTACAAAATGTGAACTCAATGCATTAACAGCCTTTACACCGACACCATTCAATCCAACACTTTTCTTAAACGCCTTAGAATCATATTTACCGCCAGTGTTTAGAACGCTTACAGCCTCAACAAGTTTACCCTGTGGAATTCCACGGCCATAATCACGCACACTGACCCTGAGATTGTCCTCAATATCAACTTCTATTCGGTCTCCAGCTTTCATCTTGAACTCGTCAATTGAATTATCAAGGACCTCCTTCAACAATACATATATACCATCTTCGGGCAGATTACCGTCGCCGAGACGTCCGATATACATACCGGGACGAGTGCGCACGTGTTCCATATCCGAAAGATGTCGGATGTTATCATCAGTATATTCAACCAATGGCTCCTGATTGTTGATTTCTTCGTTTATGTTCTCGTTTTCTGGCATATTTATATTTTTGACTTATTTTATTCTTTCCGCATCGGAATATATCCAAGATGAAGAAGCTTTACTTAAATACTTTTTCTGAAGCAACGGCGACGCTTATGGTTTACAGGTTCAAATGCTCCCCACTGACTCTGCACACCAGCGTTTGATTCCATCTCCACCTGACTTTCGCCCCATTTAATTCCAGCAGCCTGATAGCGTGGAATCAAGTCATAAAACAATAAGGCATTGGCTCCCTTCGCTCTATATTCAGGTAATACCCCCATAAGCAACAAGTCTATACCCTCAGTTTTATTGAATTTTAAAGCCCTTATAACATGCCACCATCCGAAAGGTAGTAATCTGCCACGATGACATTTCTGCAATGCACGTGAAAGTGAAGGGATTGTTATTCCCATACCAACCAACTTATTGTCGGCTCCGGCATCCTCAATAACAGTTATATAATCCAAATTAGCTACAGGCATATACATCTTGACATATTGATCTATCTGCTTCTCTGTTAATTCAGCAAAACCATATAAATCAGTGTATGTATCATTGATAAGAGCAAACAACTTACGGCCATAACCACCTTCATAAACATCCTTTTTTGTGAGTTTACGAATTCTCAAATTATAGCGCTTCATTACCATCTCTGCCAACTTGCAATACCTTTCTGGGATAGCATCTGGAACAGGAAGGAAATACTCAACATAGTCATTATCCTTTTCAAACCCACCAAGTTTTTCTATGTGTTCTGGATAATATGGATAATTATATATCGTAGGCATTGTGCCCAACTTATCAAATCCCCAAGTGAGCATGCCTTCTGGATCCATATCTGTAAACCCTAACGGACCAACCATTTCATTCATACCCTTTTGTTTACCATAATCCTCAACAGCTTTCAAAAGTGCACGGCTTACATCTATATCATCAATAAAGTCTATCCAACCAAAACGTACAGACTTCTTATTCCATTTTTCGTTTGCTTTATTGTTTATTATAGCCGCTACACGACCGGCTACTTTTCCGTCTTTATAAGCTATAAAATATTGAGCTTCACAAAAATCAAATGCAGCATTCTTGTCTAGAGAAAGTGTATTTAGCTCATCGCTATAAAGATTAGGAACATCATATTCATTGCCTTCGTAAAGGTCATAATGAAATTCTATGAAGGTTTTTAAATCCTTCTTCGTTTCGACCTTCTTTATTTCTACTAATGACATTATATTTATTTTTTATATTTAAAACATGCAAATTTAATTAAAAACATGCACATTTCAAAATTTACATCATTTTTTTGCAGATTATTAAAGCATGTTGGTCATTCCAAGCTGTCGTTGCAAAGATATATACATCGCCTCCATCTTTTATTTTCAATCGTTTTCGCAACTGGTCTGTTGACAAAGGGAAATTCCTCACGGTGATATTTGCTCGTTCGACACCTTTCAGCTTTTGCTTTAATTCTTTTTTATTAAATGATGACACTGACATGATATGGAATCTACGACCAGGAAAATCATCGATTTCATCGTTGGAAATAAACAAATGAGAGTTTTTCCCTATGCTAGATACATTATAACGTGAAACTATTTGATCAAAACATCCTGTTTTCATTATAGACGCATTCGGCTCATAAAGACATTTAGCCTGATCAAGAGGAATTGACAACACTGCAACATTAGATTCTTCTTGTGTTGTAATGAATACATCTTCATTATTCACGCAAAACAGCTTAACAGGGTGCTGTTGTGCATCCTTGCACATGATCAAAAGCAATTCTTTGCATTCGTTGTCAACACTTACAACATGCACTTCAATAACATATTTAAGTTTTTCTACAGCTGCATGCCAATCAAGCATAGGCGACAACTTTATAATTACCACAGATGCTTTTTCAACAAGTTCATCGCATAGTTCCACAACATCAGGTGTACAGTCTTCTATCGCATAAGTCTTTGCCCCATTGACATCGCGCCGTGCTGGATCAAGATAAATCACTGCATTTTCAGCTTTCATCGAGTGTATATAATCCACACCATCACCACATTTCACATCTGCATGGTGCATTCCCAATAAGTCAAGATTTCGCTTTGCGATATTACACAGATGCTGTTGACATTCTACATAAACAGCTTTATCGAAATTGCGACACATAAACGAAAAGTCTACTCCAAATCCACCTGTGAGATCTATTAGTAAAGGCATTCTATCGCCACTTCCATTTTGTAATCTTTCACAAATAGAAGCCTTGTACATTGCTGTAAACTCGCTGGAACATTGCTCCATAGAAATATGAGGCGGATATATCATTCCGTCTATTTCTGCCCATGAAGGCATTTTACTGCGGGCTACCTGCCAACCACGAATTTGATCGAGTGCCCACGGCATGTCTATATCTGGAAACTTGGTAGCAAGAAAAGCGAGCTTCCGTACATCTTCAGATTTATGTAAATTAATAAACTCGGAAACGTTCATTCTTCTTTTGCCTCCTCTTGCCTCTTTTCGAGAATCTTCAGCAAATAGTTGAAAGCCTCCAAACCGACAAGCACCAAGAATGTTGCCGACAATGCCAAAAGATACATTCCTACACCACAAGTAAGACCTATGGCTGCGGTAGCCCATACTCCGGCAGCAGTAGTCAGCCCGTGGACTGCATTCTTTTGGAATATTATAGTACCTGCCCCAAGGAAGCCGATACCACTTACAACTTGTGCTGCGATTCTTGATACATCAAGTCGCATCTGCGAATTTGCAAGAACTCCTTCAAAGCCATATACTGAAATTATCATGAAGAGAGCTGAACCAAGCGCAACAAGAAAATGAGTACGCAATCCTGCAGCCTTTTCACGATATTCACGTTCCAAGCCTATCATACCACCCAATAAGGCAGCAACAAATAAGCGTAATATAAAATCCAACGTCATAAAAACTCCTTTGATTTATGATTAATTTATTGTTAAACACTGCTTGCGACAACAGAAGCATTAAGCCTTATAGAATTTTATGCCTAGTGTCGCTGTATATTATGCAAAGATAATAATTTAAACAACAAATTAATCATAAATCAAAGAAAATCATTTATTGCTATTTTCTGTTATGATAGCTTTCGTTCATGAAGAGATAGGTATTCTTATAACCACCGTAATCTACAACAATCTTCTCGAATACAATTGCAGGGTCAACAGGGGTCAAAACTAAATTATGAATATCAACACCTCTATTCAAAGGAAGAGTAACAACGCTCTCTACGACCCTTTTTGCAATAGTTGGATAATATATAGAATATATGTTCTCTGGGCGTTCATTTAGTTTTCCATTGAAGTTGACATTTACTTTCTTTCCATTGTCAAGAGACACATTATACGAAAGCCCCCCCTTATTGAGATAGTCAAGTGTAGACTTAACCACAATATGAATTTTCACACTGTCCTTTTGATTATCTGTAGCTTTAAATCTATATGTCACGCTTGCACCATCTGTAGAATTGGTATTTGGCATAAGAGTAAGTCCACTAAGTGTACGTCCCATATAAGGAATAACGGTCCATTCCGCTTTAGAATTTGAAGGCTTTGCATGATAATAATGTTCTGCTTCCATTGACACTACCCCATTATTTCCTTGAAATGTAAAACCGCCAGAAGCCGTGTCAGAGACTCTATATAACTTTGGCATAATCTCATGTGGAAAATTATCATTCCAACTTGTATATCCTATATGTTTTTGAGTCATCATTCCATTCCATTTTCCTCCGGCTATATCATGATTATAAGCTGCACATAATATAGAGTCGCGCTTAAAAGCCTGTTCACAACGTTCTGCCCATATATTTGCAGCAGGATCATCATTATTATAAAGACTGTTATTCATCGCCTGCGCATAATACATATAATATAAATTACTCATTGCCTGAACTGGGAATAAAATAAGTTCGTTGTAAGCGTCACGTTGATCTGGACGTAATATGATATACTGTCGCAAAGCCTCTGTTTCTAACTGATGATATTGCGCTACTACCTGTTCCCATTCGCCAGTTTCAAGGTTATATGTATTCTTGTCTAGCATCTCTGCCGTTACCCTACCGTTGTATTTACATACTAGATTAAGTATTCTCGCTGCTTCGGCAGCCTGTTCGTCACCAAACTGCTGCTTGCAAAAAGCTAATGTATGTTCAGTAACATTCTCTGGCTTATATTTGTCAGTATTCCACGCCATATCCATAAACAGTGATATAGGATATTCCATTGGTTTAAGATCACCAACATTAAGAATCCACATACGATTTATTCCATTGTTATAAGCTAGTTTCAGTTGTTCGCACATATTCTGAGTAGGAGTCACGTTGAGCCATTTCGTATTTCGTGGAGCACCCACGTAATCTACATGGTAATAAAGTCCCCAACCTCCAGGATGTTTTCTTTCTTTTTTATTTGGCACTCTTCTGATATTACCCCAATTGTCATCACACAACATTATCGTAACATCATCAGGCACACGCATTCCCTTGTCGTAATAATCAAGAACCTCTTTATACAAAGCCCATACCTGAGGAGTCTTTGAAGCTTGTTTTCCAGTAACGTCACTGATAATTTTGCGCTGATTAACCACTACTTTTTCCAAAAGCTTTGTATCTGCATCTGTACTCATAGCCTCATCACCGTCACCACGCATGCCTATTGTCACGACATCTTCTTTACCTTTTATCCTTTCTATACCTTCACGGAAGAATTTATCCAAAGTTGCTTGATTGGTTTTATAGTTCCATGCCCCATATTCTTTTCTGTGACGCGACCATTCTTCATGATTGCGTGCCATTGGTTCATGATGGGAAGTACCAATAATAACACCCATTTCATCGGCAGTTTTACTATTTTCGATATCATCAGCATAAAAAGCCCATCCCCACATTGCAGGCCAAAGCATATTACCTTTCAATCGAAGTATCAACTCAAACACACGTGAATAGAATCTATGATCACCATAGTTTGTTCCGTAGGTGTTTTTAACCCATGACGTGAGACAAGGAGCCTCGTCATTAAGGAAAAGTCCACGATAGCTGACGGAAGGAGTTCCGTCGCTATACGTGCCTTTGTTTACATAAATATTATCATGATGTTCTATTGGAACATCTGCCCAGAAATACCATGGAGAGACTCCTATCTGCGAAGACACTTCATAGATGCCATATATCGCTCCCCGTCTGTCGCTTCCAGCTATTACCAGTTGTCTACCTACAACGGTGATGATATACTTCTCGCTCTTCCCACGAAGTTGACGGACATCAATCTTACCTTCCTTTATAAATTTATCGATTATGGTAGAGTGACCTATTGTCCCAACTACAACATCAGCCTTAACAGCATCTGTAAAAACAGTTTTAGCCCCACATACTTTGTTTATATCTCCAGCCAGATTATGAAGAGCAATTCCGACTCCCTTCATCTCATCGTTTCCAACATAAAGATTTACACTGTCGTTGCGATTGAGCATAATATCACCAGAAGTGAAACTTACGAAACGGCTTGCTGCAATTATAGGCATAGCCAATAATGAGATAAATAATAAAGTGATATTTCTGAGCATGTTCATTTAAAAATAAAGTTATTTCTTGAAAAGATGCGGAACAAACTCCTTCAGACAACGGCGCCATGTGAGCCATTCATGAAGTGTTCCAGGAGATACATAGCTATCAACCTTAACACCAGCTTGTCGCAAATTATCAATCAGTTTGTCTGTACCCATATTCTCTAAACTTCCACATCCAAGGAACAGATAATGCAGTTTTGAATTTACTTCATCAGGACGTGAGAAAATACCGTCATAAGTCTTATTCACATCAAGTCCAAATATTGCACCACTGAATCCTCCTGCATAAGAGAACTTGTCAAGATTAGTAAATACAATGTCAAAAGTCTGATGTCCACCCCATGACAATCCTGCCATTGCGCGGTTGTCGCGATCAGTCTTTGTACGGAATGTCTTGTCAATGGTAGGAATAAGGTCATTAAGCATTACCTTATAGAATGTTGCGCCATAAGAACTACGTCCAGCTTCATTTGGCCCACCTTTGAAAGGAGCTTTGACATCACCGCTTTCCATGACTACGATCATAGGAACAGCTTCTCCACTTTGGATAAGGTTATCCATAATGTTCTGCATCTGACCCTGATGACTCCATCCTGTTTCATCTTCTCCCATACCGTGCTGCAAATATAGTACTGGATAACGCTTGTTTCCTTTTTCATATTCAGCAGGAGTATAAACCATTGCACGTCTCCATTCTTTTGTAGACTCTGCATAATAGCTTAAAGAGCGAACCTGTCCCTTAGCTACGCCCTGCTGTGGACGATAGTAATTGCCTTCTTCACCTTCAGGAATCTCGATACCTCCTGCTTGACGACAACATCCAAAGAATGTATCACTTGCTGGATCAACAATCTGCACACCATCAACAAACATAAAGTAATAATGAAAACCTACGACCAATGGATCGGTAACAGCTGTCCAAACTCCTTTTTCATCACGCTGCATATCATACTTCTTTCCACATACATCCACCTTAACATTTTTGGCAGATGGTGCATAAAGACTGAAATAAGCACGATGGTTGCTATCTATCTTAGGGAATTCATTTCCGGGTTCTGCTGTTGAAGCAACAACTGCATCAGCAGGAATTGCAATCGGTGTAAATACAGGATAACCTAAAAGTGACAACATCTTGTAAGCATAACGACGTCCAAGTTCACGATAACCAGCTGCATCGAAATGCAAATCATCAGGACCACTTGTGCAACCTTCCGAAGAAATCACATGAGCAGTATGAATGGTTTCTGGCAGTGCGTCGATAATAGGATTCATTGCCGCACAACGTCCTTTACCACCAGCTCTTACTACTTCTCCTGCAAGCAATGGCACGTCTTCAGACTTCAGTTTCAAATCAGCAATTAACTGATTATACACAAATGCCACTTTGTTTCCCCACATTCGGTCTCCAGTGTTTGACTCTCCCTGATGAAGTAGGATGCCTTTTATCACACCTACTTTCTGGGCTTTCTTAGCCAATTCAACTAGTCTCTTATATGGATTGTTGCCATAAGCCTTTAACATACCCTTCATCCACTGAGGAGCGCGAGTCTTCACGTAGTTATCAACAGAATCACGCATAAAGGTTTCTATGTGACATCCACCTACTGCTACAGTGATAACACCCACTTTTACGTCTTTCGGCAAACGTTCTACCATAGTTCTACCAAAGTAATCAACGGGAGTGAGTCCTGTGTTCTCACGACACAAAGGTGGAATAGCAGTGTACCATTGTCCCATCTTTCTGCCTAATTTGTGGTCATCCACAGCAGCCATCATCTGGAATCTACTGTCAACACCCTCCAAATCCTCTTGTTCAATTTTTGCATTGCCCTCCATATTAGATTGCCCAAAACAAAGGAAGATGTAAAAGTTCTTGTCAGGTGCTGCTTTTACTGCCAACACCGACGTAACCATAGCTGCGCCAACAAGAAGGCGTCTCAATAATACGTTTTTTCGTTTCATGTTTTCTGATTATTATTAACAACAGTTACAAAGTTAAGCATTATTATATATATATATTATAATAAGAGTTGCATAAACTTCTCTTTATGTAACATATTCCTTATTTTGCGTTTCAAAGACTTTATCTTATGTAACATTTTGGCGAAATTAAAATACGTTTTGCTTTGCATTTCCACCCTATTGCTGTATCTTTGCAGAAATATATCGAAACTTTACCTAGACAACATGAAATGCTTTTTAATTTTACTATCACTACTATTTACTGTTAATACCAATGCACAGATCGGCAAACTATACAATGGGGACAACCAACTGTCAAGTAGTTTTGTCAACAATGTTTTTCAAGACAAGGACGGTTACATGTGGATTGCAACACGCAATGGTTTGAACAGATATGACGGATACCAATTCAAAATTTTGAAAAAGGAAAACAAGGTATTCGGACTAACAAGCAACTATATTAACTGTGTATACCAAGACAGCCAAGGAACATTATTCATTGGCACAAATAATGGTGTGCAGAAAATGGTTAATGGAAAATTTGAGGATTTTGTCCTACTTAGGCCAAACGGCAAAAGAATAAAAACATACATAACAGGGATTCTGCAACTTAAAAACGGTGATATCATCGTTAGTAGTTCTGGATATGGAGTAATGAAACTAAAAGGAAAATATGGAACTCCTTATGCTAAAATACCCAAAAACACGAATTATATAGTTCACATGCTGGAGGACAAACACGGTCAACTGTGGTTGGTTACAGAAGACAAGGGATTACTATGCATTAAGGGGAACAGTATAAAACAATATTTTCTTAGTGCAAACGAGAAAGCATCCATAAAAGACGGGGATATTTGCGAAGACAAAAAAGGAAACATATATGTAGGCACCAATGGAATGGGACTATGGAAATTAAACAACGGTGCAAAACAGTTTGCGCTGATAAAGTCTACTGCCAAAATGCCTATCAAAGATTTATATATTGACCATCAAGGAAATGTATTGCTTGGATGCGACGGTATCGGATTATATGTTTACTATCCTAACACTGGTCAGCTTTCAGCAAATCCATTCTATAGCAATGACATAAGTCTTCCTAAGACAAAAATACAAACTATTGTTGAAGACCGGAACGGAAATATATGGCTTGGAATGATGCAAAAGGGCGTATTCATGCAACCTGCTAAAAGACGAAATTTCGGATACATGGGTCCAAAACTTGGAACGTTCAATTATATAGGAACAAACTGCGTTACAAGTATCATTCAAGATACCCGACGCAGACTATGGGTTGGTACGGATAAAGATGGATTATATCTTCTGGATAGCAACAAAAAACTGATAAGGCACTACACAAACGTTCCTGGAGCGATTTTGTGCATGTCTGAAGATAAATTCGGACGTATCTGGATTGGCAGCTATCAGCAGGGATGCGGATGGGTTGACGGAGAATCCGCAGCATACCATCCTGTTGACATAAAAGCAGGAGGTAGTTCAAGCATATTCGGTATGGATGTTGACAAAAGTGGCAACATCTGGTTTGCTACTATGGGACAAGGACTTATAAGACTAAATCTCACCGACTATAGCATCACACAATACAGAATGAAAGAGGGTGCCGATCTTAACAGACATATTAACTCACTTCCAAACGACTATCTTGCCAAGATTAAAGTTTCACATGACGGAACGAAAATATATGTGGCTAGTTCTGTAGGAATGAGTTGTCTTGATATAAAGAGCGGTAGCTGGCTCAGTGTTTTCGGAAACAACTGTCCAAATTATGCTACTTTCTCACGCATTGTATGTGAAGATCATCAAGGACATATATGGATGGGTACAAACGATGGGCTTTACTGCTATAATCTTAAAAGCAGACAAAGTAAAATGTACACCATGCAAAATGGTCTGCCTGATAATGGAATTGCCTGTATTGAACAAGACAAGAAAGGGCGTTTGTGGATAGGAACTGACCATGGATTATGCTGTATGACAACAGAAGGAAAGGTGATAAGTTGCTACTATGCTAACAATGGTCTTCAAAGTAATGAATTCTCAGATGGAGCATCTTTCGTGTGTAAAGACGGACACACGATGTATTTCGGAGGTACTGATGGTATCAACTGGTTTGATGCAATTAAGACCAACAACATGTCGTGGAAAGCGAATGTTATTATTACAGGGATAATAATCGGCAATAAAGAAAGAAATACTGATATTATGGGCGACAATTTCAATCTGGAATATGAGGACAATTCTTTTTCTATCCACCTTTCTACGCTCACATACGATGATCCAAACAATATTACTTACCTATACAGTATAAACGGTGAAGAGTGGACTCGTCTGCAACCAGGCATGAATGAGATTACTTTCAGCCACCTTTCTCCTGGTACATATAAGTTCCGAGTAAAAGCCATGTATAACAACATGTCTTCACAAATAAAGGAATTCACTATGCACATATCTTCACCATGGTATAGTTCTACGGTTGCTTATATTCTATATTTAATCATCATCGGCGTAATAATATATTTCATATACCATTATCAAAAGCGCAAGGAATATGACCGAATGCAGATTCAGGAGCATATTCATGCAGAACAGATGGGTGAAGCTAAGTTGAGGTTTTTCATGAACATCAGCCATGATATACGCACCCCTATGACGCTTATAGTCTCACCATTGCTTCAATTAATCAAGGAAGATGATGATATGCATCGTCGAAGTGTGTATGAAACGATAAAGAGAAATGCCGAGCGCATACTTCATCTTATTAATCAGATGATGGACCTTAGAAAGATCGATAAGGGTATGCTTACTATGCACATGCAAGAGACTGATATGGTGAATTTCATAGATGATGTTTATTCATTGTTCAGCGATCAAGCAAAGATAAAAGACATTGATTTCAATTTTACCCACGATAGTGATGCCTTGTCTTTATGGATAGACAGACACAACTTCGATAAAGTATTGGTTAATATCATCTCGAATGCATTCAAGTTCACTCCTACTGGTGGAAAAATTGATATTGAACTTACGCATAACGATTCTGAAGCAAATATTACCATAAGAGACAACGGAGAAAAAATTCCGGAAGAGAATATCAAACGCATTTTTGAACGCTTTTATCAAGCTCAAAACTCCGCAAACGATAATAATATGGGCACTGGAATAGGACTTGACCTTGCCCGTTCGTTAGTAGAACTTCATTATGGTGATATTCAGGCACATAACATTGAGAATGGTGACGGTTGTGAATTTGTCGTTACGCTACCACTTGGCAATTCACATCTTAAACCAGAAGAGATGGTCACCGAAGATGATGATAACAAAAAGACTGATTTAATTGAACTGAGCGAAGAGAATGATTTGTCTGGCGTTGAAGATAATAAAATGAGCCCTGATAAGATTGACATCCTCAACGAGCAGTTATCTAACCGTAAGAGACAAACGATAGTAATAGCAGAGGATGATGACGAAATCAGACAATACCTTGAGCGCGAATTATCTGGAGATTTCTACGTAATAGCTTGTCCAAATGGTAAGGAAGCTTTAACGGCTATCATGAAAGAAATTCCTTCTCTTATTATTAGCGATGTCATGATGCCCGTCATGGACGGTAACGAACTTTGTTCACGCGTAAAGAGCAATATCAATACTAACCATATCCCTGTTATAATGCTTACTGCTAAAAGCCGTGACGAAGACCGACTTGAGGGATTGGAAATGGGTGCTGATACATATATCGTAAAGCCTTTCAATCTGGATATACTTCGACGCACGATCATAAACTTGCTACATCAACGTGAACTACTGCGTAATAAATTCAACGGATCTGAATCACAAGAGAACAACCTTGAGAAGATAAATGTTGAATCACCTGATAACAAACTTCTAAACCGCATTATGAGCGTCATAAACAATAACCTTAGCGACCCATCCTTAAATGTGGACATGATTGCTCAGGAAGTTGGAATTAGTCGTGTACACCTACATAGAAAGATGAAGGAACTAACAAATCAAACTCCTCACGACTTCATACGCAACCTAAGATTAAAACAGGCAGCACATTTATTGGAACAGGGATACCAGAATATTACTGAAGTAATGTTCGCATGCGGATTCACAAATCCAGCATCATTCTCAACAATGTTCAAAAACCTATACGGTAGGTCTCCACGTGAATATATGAAGAATTAAAAGTAGATCTATAAACATGATAAAGCCCTCTTGAAGATTAATTCAAGAGGGCTTTTCATTATCACTTCTCAAATACTTAACAATTACTAACTTGCTATTTTAATCATTCTGCCGAAAGTTCCAACACCCTACTCGACCATGCCGTCTGTTTTCCCCAGTCCACACTATGGTTATAAGGCATTTCCAAGCCGTGACTCATAAGATATTCACCGCTATAGCTCTTTCCCTCACAGTCAAGAGGTTTATTGTCGATACGGTTAAGTTCATGGACCTTGTACATTTTGTTTGCATCAAGACCAGCCATCTTTATCAATGGCAAGTGCTGATTGATAAATGTCTCCGTCTTCCACCAATAGAATACAGCCTTCTGCTTTGCATCATCAACATACATAAGACTTGCTACACCTTTCTTCTCAAAAGGACTTTGCAGTCTGTATATATTTCCTAACTGCACAATAGGGCGTATCTCTTTATACTCTTTGATAGCCTGACGGCACAGAGCCTTTTCCTCTTCAGTCATATTCTTTGGCTGAATTTCCATGCCCAATCTTCCGCTCATAGCAACGTCAATACGATATTTCAATGGTATAACACGCTGTGTCTGATGATTTGGAGCAGCACTGATATGA
The DNA here is from genome assembly GCF_017347605.1 of Prevotella herbatica. NCBI lineage: Bacteria > Pseudomonadati > Bacteroidota > Bacteroidia > Bacteroidales > Prevotellaceae > Prevotella > Prevotella herbatica. The sequence goes on along the minus strand of NZ_AP024484.1, from coordinate 1,578,244 downwards.
CACGCCATTGCTATTGCTGGGAAGAAATAACTAGTACCCCATTGCATATAAACACGCTGTAAAGCATCTGTATCATCACTTGTCCAGAATTCATCAAACCATGGGAGCACTCCCCAATTGGCTCTTCCGCCACCGCTTGCGCAAGCCTGAATCACTAAGTCTGGGTACTTTGCACGAATACGCTTACACACATTCTCAAAACCACGATGATATTCTATATACAAATGACTCTGATTATTCATTGGAAGATATTGGGAACCATGATTCATTATTGGCATATTTGCATCCCATTTGATATAGGCAAGAGCTGGATATTTCTTCATCAGATTGTCTACTATACTAAACACAAAATTCTGCACCTTCGGATTAGCCAAGTCCAACACTACCTGCGTGCCTCCTCGTCCCAATACGGCATCGCGGTTAGGCGCCTTGATAATCCAGTCGGGATGCTTTTCGTAAAGTTCACTTACAGTGTTTGCCATCTCAGGCTCAATCCATAGACCGAATTTCACACCATGTTTCTTTGCATCTCTAAGAAGTCCGTCAATGCCATCAGGTAGCTTGTTCTTATCAACTACCCAGTCACCAAGACTTGAATTATCCGTTTTACGGGGATATTTATCACCAAACCATCCATCATCCATCACAAACAGTTCTCCGCCCATAGAGGCGATATCAGCCATCATCTGGTCCATTCCTTTCTGGTTGATGTCAAAGTAAACACCTTCCCATGAGTTCAGTAGTATATCGCGAACCTTGTTTCCGTGCATCAATTTATATTCACGTCCCCATTTATGGAAATTACGGCTCGCACCGCTAAGTCCTTCTTTTGAAAACGTAAGCGCAAGAACTGGGGTTGTAAATGTCTCCCCCTTTGCAAGATGATATTCCGAGTTGTCGGGATTTATGCCAGCAAAGAAATAATGATAGTCGGTATCATCTGTGACCGTCTTTAGTTCATAATTTCCACTATAGCATATTGCTGCACCGATGACATTACCCTCATTTTCACGAGCCTTACCATCAAGAGAGAACATCACCTCACCATGCGAGGTGTGGCTATTCCGAACTCCGTCTTTGTTACTGATAACCATTTCTCCTGGTGCCAGCGGTTCTTCTGATACCTGAGACTCATTAGCCCATGAACCATACAGATGACTTATCCAAACATCTCCACGACGTATAGGCAACATTGCTGATTCAAATTCGGTTAGAGTAACAGTTCCTTTTTCCTCATTCTTCACGTCTGTCCATGCCTCTATCATATCTACATCGTTATAAGCACGGTAATACATATTTACCTTTATATTATATACAGGATCTTTAAGGTGTATTATAGTAATAGTTGCGTTCCCGTCTTGCTTATATGACACGCCTGTAGCAACAAGAACTGTAGACATGTTTCCGTCACTGTGGCGCATTGCCAATGCAGCTTCTGCCGGACAGTTCATTCCATAGGCTGGATATGCAGCCATTCTTCCTCCACTGGGAACTGATAGATTCTTAAGGTCTGCGGCATTTAATCTGCTTCCGAAATAAACATACTGAGGCTGTGCCCCTTTTTCCACATTCAGCACCATTGAGATGCTATGAGTCTGTACCACAACCTGCTCTGCAGATGCAGCGGCAGACCCCATAAATAGTAATGCTAATAATAGTTTAAATTTCATTATGATATTAGTGTTGATTCAACTTTGCAAAACTACAAATAATAAATGAATAACACTAATACTTTTTTTGCCATTTGTGATATTAAAGAAAATCCCTGCAACACCATATTTGGGTTGCAGGGATTATTATATCTCAATAATGTTTATTGCAGTTTATCCTATAAAAGGATTACTCTGCATTGTGCTCATTATTTTCGTTACTTCCGTTGTTTTCCTCAACGTTATCTTTGTGCTCGAAACGACGGCCACCACCTTCGTAGCGATCATCATCATGACGTGGACGACGGTTGTAATTATCATGACGGTCATCATCACGACGTGGGCGGAAATCACCCTCGCGACGTGGACGATACTCACCACGCTCACCACGGTCGTTACGATCAGGACGTGGGCGACGCTCACGCTCTACATAACCTTCTGGCTTCTCTAGCAATGCACGACGAGAGATCTTGTATTTACCAGTCTTAGGATCAATCTCCATCAACTTAACCTTAATCTTGTCGCCTTCATGGATACCAGCCTCTTCAACAGTTTCAAGACGTTTCCAGTCAATCTCACTGATATGAAGTAAACCATCCTTACCAGGAAGAATCTCTACGAAGCAACCATAAGGCATGATGCTGCGAACTGTTCCCTCGTAAACCTCACCAACTTCAGGAACTGCAACGATAGACTTGATCTTGTTCATAGCTGCATCAATGCTGTCCTTGTTAGGAGCTGAAATCTGGATATGTCCCTTACCGTCAGCCTCATCAATAGTGATTGTAGCACCGGTTTCTTCCTGCATCTGCTGGATAATCTTTCCACCAGGGCCGATGATAGCTCCGATGAATTCCTTAGGAATATCAAGAGTCTCAATACGTGGAACCTGTGGCTTCAATTCAGCACGTGGTTCAGACATAGTCTCAAGCATCTTGTCCAAGATGTGCTCACGTCCAGCCTTAGCCTGCATAAGAGCCTGCTCAAGTATTTCGAAGCTCAAACCGTCACACTTGATATCCATCTGTGTAGCAGTAAGACCGTCTTTTGTACCTGTTGTCTTGAAGTCCATATCACCAAGGTGGTCTTCATCACCAAGGATATCACTCAAAATAGCATATTTATCTTCGCCTGGATTCTTAATCAATCCCATTGCGATACCACTTACTGGCTTCTTGATAGGAACACCAGCATCCATAAGTGCAAGAGTTCCTGCACAAACACTAGCCATAGAAGAAGAACCGTTAGATTCAAGAATCTGACTTACAAGACGAACTGTATAAGGATAATTCTCAGGAATCTGACCCTTCAAACCACGCCATGCCAAGTGACCGTGACCAATCTCTCTACGGCCTACACCGCGCTGAGCCTTAGCCTCACCTGTTGAGAATGGAGGGAAGTTATAGTGAAGAAGGAAACGCATGTAACTCTTTCCGAGTACATCGTCAACCATCTTTTCATCAAGCTTTGTACCAAGAGTACATGTAGAAAGAGACATTGTCTCACCACGCTGGAAGATTGCACTTCCGTGAGGCATTGGCAATGCATCAACCTCGCACCAGATAGGACGGATGTCTGTAGTCTTACGACCATCGAGACGCATACCTTCATCAAGGATACAACGGCGCATTGCGTCACGCATAACATCGTCATAATAACGATGAGCCTCAGCATGCTTCTCTTCCAAATCATCAGCTGAAAGATCTGTATGAGCTGCATCGTAAGCTTCAAGGAAGTCTGCGAGAATCTTGTCGAAAGCATCCATACGTGCATGCTTCTCAAGAGCCTGCTTGTTTACGTCGTAAACAGGAGTATAGAGTTCCTTCTTAATCTGATCGCGGAGTTCTTCATCATTTATTTCATCCTCGTACTCACGCTTTACGTCAGTACCAAGTTCCTTAGAAAGTTCTGTTTGAATTAGGCACATTGGCTTAATAGCATCTGCTGCAGCCTTCAATGCATCAATAAGATCCTGCTCTGAAACCTCTTTCATTTCACCTTCAACCATCATGATATTGTCTGTTGTTGCACCGACCATAAGGTCCATGTCAGCATCAGCCATCTGCTGGAATGTTGGGTTAATCACGTATTCACCGTTTACACGAGCTACGCGAACCTCTGAAATAGCGTAATCAAAAGGAATGTCTGAACAAGCCATGGCTGCAGAAGCTGCAAAACCTGCCAATGCATCAGGCTGATCTACGCCGTCTGCAGAAAGCAACATAACCTGAACATAAACTTCAGCATGGTAATTAGAAGGGAAAAGTGGACGAAGTACACGATCCACCAATCTTGAGGTTAAAATCTCATTGTCACTTGCTTTACCTTCGCGTTTTGTGAATCCTCCAGGGAAACGACCTGCAGCACTATACTGCTCACGATAATCCACCTGCAAAGGCATAAAATCTGTTCCCGGAACCGCATCCTTTGCTGCACAAACAGTTGCTAGAAGTACAGTGTTGCCCATGCGTATAACCGCAGCGCCATCAGCCTGTTTTGCAACCTTTCCGGTCTCAATTGAGATGGTTCTTCCATCTGGCAATTGAACTGTTTTTGTAATAACGTTCATCTAAAAATTTAAAATAACTTATTGTTTTATCTACATCTTATAATACTGGGCAAAGATACCGATTACATATGAAAAAAAAGAATAAACGCATAATTATTTTAGATTTTTAATCATAATGCCATATTGAGTCCTTCTCTTATCGGCTAGAGACGGTTGTTGAAAAGTGAACATAGGCAATTATTACTACTTCTTCACATGTCTGCCATTATGTTCTTCTTACGCAAAATAGCATGCTTACTTTTTATGTTGACCATCTAAATCACTAGGTGTGCTAATCTCTTTAGTATAGCTACCGTCAACAGAATGTATTTTGCCATGATTATCTAATTTTACATAGAATCCTATCTCCATATTTTTCTTTGTATCAAAATCATAGAGAGGATATCTAACAAGATACATAGAGGGGCCCTTTTTCTCTATTTTTAAATAGGACAATGAACTAAGATCAATTCCCCAGTTACCTGTAACAAAATCTTCCGCTGGAGATTTAGGATTTTCCAACTCATCAATAACCTTTTTTTTGAATGAGTCCGAAGCATATTTATCAAGAAGACTCTTGAACTCATTAAGATACTTATCATAGTCATTAATATCTGAAATTACAGCATAGTTCGAGTAAAAAGTACGAATAGACACTTGATTATGATCAGATTGTTGCTGAGCACAACACGTTTCTGGGTATATTATAGATACCAAAAGCATCAGTGTAATAAAAAAATGTTTCATCGTTTTAAATCATTATTGTTTCTATAAATTTTATATGTAGAACGTTTCTGCATGCTTACTTTTTATGTTGACCATCTAAATCATTAGGATTATTGATTTCTTTAGTATAATTGCCAGTAACTGACTGTATTTTACCATGATTATCCAATGTTACATTGAGTCCAATCTCAATATATTTTTTGGTATCAGAATCATAAATAGGATAACTGACAAGATAATGAGCTCCTCTTTTTTCTACTTTTAAATTATCCAAAGATAGTTTCTGAATACCATGATCATCTGTAACAATATCTGCTCCTGGACTATTCGGATCATCTAACTCTGATAAGACAGACTGTTTGAAAGAACTTGAAACATATTCATCAAGTAAAACTGTATACTGCTTGTAATACTCATCATAATTAGTTAACTCATAAATTGACCCATATTTGCAATAAAACAGACGTACATTTATTTGATTACTATCTACTTGCTGCTGAGCTTGGCAAACTATTGGCAATATAAATAAAGCCAAGAGTAAAAATTTTATTAAACGCTTTTTCATTATTAAGTTTTAAAATTCCATATTCCCCATCAATTTTAATGTCACTGACAATTAAATCTAAAGGATTTCATAAATGAATTTAGAATATTTCTATGATAAGAGATTGCATAAGTTCTTACTTAATTTCCTTTAAAATAATTCCATCTATCTCTACAAAGATTGGCTTTGAAATCACTTTAGATGTAAAAGCCCCATTTTCTGTTTCTATAGAGATTGATTTAGGACTTGACTTTTGATTATCTATATAGACTATAGCTGCGAAATAGTGTGTCTCGTTGAAATAACTATAAGGATAACTACCTATATCAAGGCAAAGATTATTGATTATATATGGCATATCACTTAGATGCTTTACCATTTTGCATGTTAAGTATCTATGGTGTTCATACATATCTATGTATTTATATTCAACATTTAAGAGATCATACGGAATACCATATATTTTATCTAATCCTCTTATACTATCTGATAATAATATTGATTTATCATCCGTGATTTTGATTTTATTTATCAAGCTTGAAATGCCATCTAAATACTGTTTGAATCCCATAAGTTGCTTACGCTTGTTGGCATCTTTTAATTTAACCACAATCAAATAATAACTTCCATGCTTTTTGTTTGAAAATGCCATCCCTTTGATATTGATTTTTTGCATCGAGACCCCATCAACATCATAGCTAGGAATAACAGTCTGCTGACAAAAATATAATGTAGCACAAATACAAATAACTATTGCCAATATCCAAATGATTATTCTTTTCATAATTATATAATTTATTAGGAAGTAATGAACTTGATTATTGCTGTTTATCTAAATCATTAGGATTATTAATTTCTTTAGTATAGCTGCCACTAATAGACTGTATTTTACCATGATAATCCAAAGTTACATCGAGTCCAATCTCAATATATTTCTTTTCATCAGAATCATAAATAGGATAACTGACAAGATAGTAAGCTCCTCTTTTTTCTACTTTTAAATTATCCAAAGATAGTTTCTGAATACCATGATCATCTGTAGCAATATCTGCTCCTGGACTATTAGAATCATCTAACTCTGATAAGACAGACTGTTTAAAAGAACTTGAAGCATATTCATCAAGTAAGGCTGTATACTGCTTATAAAAATCATCAAAATTAGGTAACTGACAAATGGGCGCATATTTGCAATAAAACAGGCGTACATTTATTTGATTACTATCTACTTGCTGCTGTGCTTGGCAAACTGTTGGCAATATGAATAAAGCCAAGAGTAAAAATTTTATTAAGTGCTTTTTCATTATAATTAGATTTTTTAGTGTCGCTGTATTAGATAAAATATGCGAATTTTATTTAATTGCAAATATATAGCTTTTTTCCTAATTTCGAGTTCCTAATTTGTATCAAATGCTTTATGAATTGTATCAAAGATGAAATCCACTTGCGTAATATATGCCTATGAACCTATATTGTAGAAAAAGAGAAAGCCTGTAAGAGTATTCTTACAGGCTTCCTTCTTAGTATTCATTTCCCTTAGTGATGCTTGGGCCATCAATAATTTCGGGATTAGGAATTCCAGAATGGATATCACTATAAGCTTTATGTATATCTGAAAGATCTATTGAAATATCTTTGTTTACAGGTCGATCCTTATCAACCAAACTGTGAGAGAACAACCAATCGTATGTCTTTTTAAGATAAAATATACGAGCAGGAGTACCATGATTAGCTCCTTGAAGCCAATTATATCTCAAACGAGTATCATTTCCTGAATTCTGCAATTTATCCACGACAACTTCTGACTGCTTAATAGACACTGCCCTATCCGCTGTTCCATGAATAATCCAAAATGGCAATTTGCCTAATCCGCTTACATCATGAAGTGAAGTTCCGCCACAAAGAGCCATTCCTGCAGCTATACGGTCAGGATATGTTGCACATACATCCATTGTCCCATAACCGCCAAGACTCATACCTAGCACATAAACTCTTGTAGAATCACATTTATAGTTTGCTTTTACCCAATCAAGCACCTGCATAATCTTTTTTGGGCTCCATGCCCCACCAGGGTTTTGCGGAACAATAGTAATGGCATCTATTTCACGACCTTTTACAATAGCATCCAGAGGTCCATAGCGTCTTACCCTATTTAGATTATGGCCACACAAACTTGCACCATGAAGAAATATCACGACAGGAGTAGTCTCCAATGAATAAAAATAATCCTGCGGAGTATATACCCAAAAGTTATATCCTCCTGGTATCTGGTTCTTCACCGGACGCAGGAAATCATAGGCTGAAGCGTTTAATGAAACAAGCATCAGCAACAATATATATATTGTTTTTTTCATAGAAACAGAGAACTTATTGATTTTCAAAGATATAACAAATAAAAAGCATCACAAAATTATTTAGACATTTATTGCCTAATTATAGTATTATTAAGATATTTGATGCATCTAAAAATATCAAGTTTTCTCTATATTATTGTAGCTTTTATTCTTAACACTTACATTTGTTGAAACGTCGAACAGTATATGTTTAAAGATTCTATGACATGTTATTATTTAAAACGTTACCATTTCAAATAACCATATTTTCCTTTGTACCACAACTGTACTGAATTAATTAAATTTTGCCAGATAACATAAGCACACGGCGCAATAACTGCTGTTGGGTTAAGAAAGGAAAGCATTAGCCATATTCCTATAACAGTATTTTTTTGCCCCAACGCCTGACCGCCAGCAATACTCTCTCCCCAGAAACCACCAACCAATTTACCAATACCAAAAAGCAATAAGGAAATAATCAACGGTAAAATAATCAATAAAGCCATTGTTGTACCCATAAGCTGTGAACGGGTAATCATTCTCACTGTCAACCCCATAACAATAGAAAGGTTGAAGGACCACAAATAAAAAGCTATATTAGATTTTGACTTAAGCCAGGTTATAATCTTCGGTAAGAACCTTCTCGTAAATAACGCCAGTAATAAAGGCAATACCAAAACTAAAAGGACACGTTTAAGTACCATCAGAAAAGCGAAGAGGAAAGTAATATCCGCTGATTTCTCTACCATTGGAAAGAAAAGAGGAATAATGATAGAGGTAAAGCAGTTCGCTATAATCATATATACAGTCATAGAAGCTATACTTCCACCAAGTTTTTCCGTGATAACAGGGGCGGCAGCGGCAGTAGGACAAATAACACAGATAAAGACTCCTTCTAAGATCATTTTAGTTTCAGGCGATGTTGTCCAAGAAATAAGTAAAACTACACTTGCTGAAAGTAATGTACGAATACCTTGTAAACAGAAATGCCAAGTACGAGGTCGAAATTCATCAAGCTTGATCTTACAGAAGGTGACATAAAGCATCGTAAAAATAACAAAAGGCATCAAACTTACCAAACGAGGACCAACAACATCGCCTATTGGTACAAGAAACGATATACGTGAAAAAAGAAGATAAATTATTGTTCCCGCACATATAGCAAAAAGCAATGTCCATTGTTTGATAAATTTTATTATACTCATAAGACCAAACCTAATTTTATTTTTTACAAAGGTACGGCAATTTGACAACAATGCAAAAAACTAAGCTTATAAATTTATAAAATACTGGTTGCAAATAAGAATATAATACTTCTTTAGAATACCTTTTATTGCAATAAAAATATTTTTTTTGCGAGTTTTTAATGCCGTTTCCTACATGTTTTTGCGAAACGTATTGTTATACAATACGTTAGATGATGTAGGTAAGTCCGTTCTTATACATTTTTGGGAGTGATTAGGGCCTAATCACTCTGTTGTCCTACATGCTTTACCGAGTGATTAGGCCCTAATCACTTAAAGGCGCACCGAAAAAGGTGATTTTATTTTTGTTGTGCTTCATACATTTTGCCTATAATAGGAATTGATTATAAACATTCATAGTTATACATTATACATTCTGAAACACTATACACATTTTTAAGCTGTTACTGATAATCAGTATAGTTGTATGAAATCCTTTACTGAAAAGATTGGCACATCAAAATGCTATATAAATCCATCTATTTTAAAATTTTATTTACAAATAGACAAATAGAAATAACATTCCTAGATTTATAATTCTTAAGAAAGGCATTACTGTGATTTGCTTTACAGCCAAATACACGACTTAATGGTGGGACAAAAAAAAGCGATTTTGGTATTATGCTTTGATCAAATTCCATCGTTTTAGGTACAAATACGTGCTTATAATGTAGGAACCATGTAGGAAAGATGTATGAAAAGACACTTATATACATCATGTAAACTATTGATAAACAGCTATTTAAGTCAAAAATGTAGGTAGTGTAGGTTATTTTTCTTTTTTCTGGAATCTTTTTCTATTTAGGGGGTAGCTTTCTCCATAAATGGCCCTTTATTCTAAGTCTTTTTACACGTGCTCTATTAAAAATTAATCTTTTAATTACCTTAATTTTATTGACTGTTTTCCCTTATATTTTGTTTCTTACATGAATATAGGCTACGCTCGGCATAGTTCAAGCAAACTTGGCTCTCACTTGCAAGATATTTAAATACTTTGAATATCTAGCTGCGTTCGGCATAGCTCAAGCTAGCTTGGCTCTGTCCTCACTTGCAAGATATTTTATGAGAAAGAAAAAGTATTTTTTCTTTTCATGAGTGAAGTCAACATAACCTTCTTGAAATTATTCTTTGTGAAGGCTTGTCAAAGAAATAACTAAGGATATAACAGCCATTCCCGCTCCCATAGCGCAAACACCCGTCCATTCTGCCAACTTCCATCCCCAACCAGCCAGGAAAGTTCCCAAACTGCCACCAATGAAATAGGTGGTCATAAAGATTGTATTCACTCTGTTACTGGCTTGAGGTATTTCCTGAATACATCCACTTTGATTACTAAGTTGTTGACACTGTAAGCCAACATCAATAATGACAATAGATATAGCCAATCCAGAATAACTATTACCAAAGAAAAATGCGATAACCCAACCTGTTATCTGTATTATAGCACCTGTGATGGAGAATTTACCGATACCATATTGAGGAATATATTTACCAATTCCAGAAGCAGCAACAGCACCTAAGATGCCACATAGTCCCAACATTCCTACCATATTACTTCCGGCATAAAAAGGTGCTTGACCTAAATGAAAAGCCAAACAAGACCAAACCGCCAGCATAGAGCCAAATCCAAAAGCTGCTCTGACGGAATTTAGTCGGATATTTGGATGAGCTGCAATTATCTTCAGTATAGAACGCATTAAAGAACGATAATTCCCTTGAAAGTTGGATTTCATATCTGGCATTACCCGAACAGAAATCAAACAACTGATGATCATTACTGCCGAAGCAATAAAAAACATAGCTCTCCACCCTAACCAGTTACCCACATATCCACTCACAACTCTTGCAGTCAGAATTCCTATCAACAGTCCAGAAAGTACATAGCCCATATTCCGAGCCTTATTTTCGGGGCTAGAGAACTGCCCTGCTATCGGAATGAATAACTGAGGAATCACAGAGCAAACACCAAGGAAATAGGAGGCTATCCATACCAGAATCAGACTTGGAGCAAAACCAATGATTGCCGAAGCAAGTGCTGCAGACAGCATACTGATGAGAATAATCACGCGTCGGGAATATAAATCACCCATAGGAATAATCAGAAATAATCCGGTTGCATAACCAATTTGGGTAATCACTGAAATTAAGTTAGCCTGAACTTCTGTAACAGAAAAATCCATTCGAATAAGTTCCAACAGCGGTTGATTATAATACAAATTGGCTACTGACACGCCTGCCAATATAGCCATCATTAAGATTAGATACCGAGGAATGCCTTTATTTTCTTCTAGCTTTATCATAAATAAGAAACTCCTTTTAATTTTAGAATACAAAGATACATCTATTATAGCTAATGGCAATATTTATCTCAGAAAAAGAAATGATTGTCTTTGATTTAGATGAAGAAAAGGGGCATTATGCTTAAGGTTTTCGTGAATCTTAATAGAGTAATTATCAGCGTTTATGACAATAAACATCGGGGTATGTGAAACAAGATGCGGTTGTTTCGCTGCTGCTTCAAGAAACTTTTAATCAAATACGATAGTTTAGTTTATTCTTTTCTGAAATATGTACAGTGTTTATCTTTTTATTTCGTTATATTTGCAGTATAACAATGAATTAAATAAAAGACAAAGGATAATAAAGTTTCAATAAACAATATAGCAATGAAAAAATACATACTTCTAGCTGTAATCATGCTTTCAGCATTAGCAGCAAATGCACAGACAACATGGACAAATGATCCACAACATTCAAGACTAGGATTTGTCGTTAAACATCTTATGATTTCCGAAATAGACGGGCGATTCTCGGATTTCAATGCAACAGTTATTACATCAAAGGCTGACTACAGTGATGCAAAAATTACTTTGGAGGCTAAGGTAGCAAGTATCAATACGGATGTCACGCCTCGTGACAATCATTTGAAGTCTGCTGATTTCTTTGATGCAGAGAAATATCCTACACTAACTTTTAAAAGTACCAAACTGGTAAAGTTGAATGCTAAAAAAGGCTATATATATGGTAACCTAACTTTCCATGGTATAACCAAACCAATCAGACTGAATGCGATATTCTTCGGAAAAATAATCAATCCGATGAACAAGCAAACTACTGCTGGTTTTCAGGTAACAGGAGTTGTAAAACGCTCAGATTATGATCTTGGTCCGAAATTTCCGGAGGCAATGATCAGTAATGATGTGAGAATCGTCGCAAATATAGAATTCAGTCCCAATAAATAAGAATGAAAAATAGGATAATTTGAGTGTTTAAACGGAAGTTTTCTCAGAAATTCCTTCAGTATATAACATCCCTGCTCTTAAATAATAAGAACAGGGATGTTTTTGTATCAAGAATGACTTTATCTAATTGAAAACCCATAATAGGAAATTATTTCACTAGAACTTTCATATCATTATTAAATTAATGACATATAAAAAAACATGATAGCGTGTAGAGCACATTAAATAATCTAACTTTATTCGTTAACTAAGATTAACCTAGTAACTAATAGTAACTATGTAGAAAATTGTTACTTTTGCAATAATAACGATAAAGAGAATACTATGCAAAAGAAAGAGAAAATAGTGAATCCTGAATATCTAACGTGTCCAATACGTAACGTTTTAGCCAAATTCGGTGATAAATGGTCTTTGCTCGTGCTATATCATTTATATGTAGCAGAAAATGGAGTAATGCGCTTCAATGAACTTCGTAGAAACATGACAGACTGTTCACAAAAAATGCTCTCGCAGACATTGAAAAATCTGGAGAGCAATAATCTTGTAAATCGCAAACTATACCCTGAAGTTCCTCCTCGTGTGGAATACTCACTTACCGATATCGGTAAAAGCCTCATGCCAAGTCTTGATGGACTCATAAAATGGGCTAAAGAAAACTTCAATAATGTGGTGACAGCTTAATGAATTTGTGTTTATGACTTGCTATTAGTAAGCAACGGTGAAACGTTCTTTGTGATGCTTCGGGGTTTCTAGTTCGTCAATCATTGCAACAGCGTAATCTTCAACAGAGATGAAGCTATCGCCTTTCTCGTCTACCAAAAGGTCATCCTTACCTACCCTAAACTTACCCGTGCGAACACCTGGTTTAAGATTACCGAGATTTGCTGCTGGAGACAGGAATACCCAATCGATATCATTCTCATTCATCAAAGTGTTGAGATAGAACTCACCAAGAGATTTCACACCAGGAAGCCAAGCCTCTGGCAAAGAGCCTGTATCCATGAGGCGAAGACCTGGTTTTACAAACAAGGTACCTGCACCACCAACGATTAACAAACGAGGTACACCTGATTTCTTTGCGCCCTCTAGAATCTTTGGATAATACTTTAAGGTATCTTCATAGATATGAGGATTTGCCCAGCCAGGATTATAAGCAGAAACTATCGCGTCCTTGCCTTCTGCTACCTTTGCCAATTGTGCAGGATCAGTGGAATCTATCTCCACTACATTCAGGTTCTCATTCTTTATAGTTACTTTGCTAGCATTACGCGAAATAGCAGTTACCTTATGTCCACGACTTAACAATTCATTTAAGAGTACTGTTCCTACGAAACCTGTTGCACCGATTAAAACTACATTCTTCATTTTCGTTATTCTTTAAGTTGTTAATAATATCTCTTTGTTATGGTGCAAATATACTAATTAGAAATACTTTTCACAAGTAGGTACTAAATAGTAATGTAGTTACCAAAAAGTAGGAATTGTGATATAATCGAAGATGATATTTTGCAGCTTAACTTTGATTAACCTTATTACAAAATAGCATGAGGATGATATTTGACTAACGTTTTAAAATATTATTTATATCTTTGCACTCAACAAGAACCATAAAAAACAAATGAGAACTAGAAGTTATTTTGCAATTATGCTTTTCATTGCTTTGTGCCCTTCTGTAAAAGCACAAAGAATAAACTTAGCAGGCGAATGGAGATGCAGTTTGCTTTCTGATAAAGACGGAAAGCAGATTGAGAATAATAGTATAACAACGAAGGATATTATACTTCCAGGAACAACAGACACAAACCATTTAGGTTACCAACCATCTTCAAAGGAAGAGACTACTCACCTGACAAGATTGTTTGAATATCGTGGAAAAGCAAAATACGAACACAATGTTGTGATTCCAAAAACATGGAAGAACTCACGACCAACATTATTCCTTGAACGTACAAAACCTACACAGGTGTATTTGGACAACGTGTATATTGGTTCAAGCAATGACATATCAACACCTCAGAGATACATACTCCCGATAAAGAAATCAGGACTACACCACATTACGATAATTGTGGACAACACAAGTGGTGTGCCGCAACAGATTTACGGAAACAGTCATGCTTATGCAGAAGATACACAAACTAACTGGAACGGAATTATTGGACAGATATATATCGAAGCAGAAAACGCAAAAGAGGAAACAACAAATACATGTAACGGAGAGATTAAAGACTGTTTTAAGGATTTCCATGCAGGCCAACATCATTTCTACGCCAACGGTCACGTGATTTTTTTACGTGGGAAGCACGATGCATGCGTCTGGCCTATAACTGGGCACGTAGCGATGGATAAGCCGTCATGGGCAAAATATATGGGCAAATTGGCACAATATGGCATCAATCATATAAGGTTTCATTCATGGTGTCCTCCTGAAGCTGCATTTGCTGTTGCCGACTCGATAGGAATGTATCTGCAGCCCGAACTACCTTTTTGGGGCGATTTCAACGCTTCAGATACAACTTTAATGACTTTTCTACATAAAGAAGGCGTGAATATTCTGAGAGAATACTCTCATCATCCTTCTTTCGTGATGCTGGGTTTAGGAAACGAGTTATGGGGAAGCATTGAAAAAATGAAAGAGTTCACCAATGACTTCAGAAAAATAGCTCCACACATTCTTTATACATTTGGCAGCAATTACTATCTGGGGTATCAAGGAATAAAAACTGGAATGGACTATTTCACCACCTGCAGAATAGGCGGTGAAGGTTGGGGAAAATACAACACTCATACACGTGGCTCGTTTTCGTATGCCGATGCTTACGAAGGCGGAATGATAAACCATTTTTATCCGAATTCATCGTTAAACTTTGACGAAGCTTGCGACAAGGCTACCGTTCCTGTGATCAGTCACGAGACTGGACAGTTTCAGACTTATCCCGACTTCAACGAAATTAAGAAGTATACAGGGGTGTTATATCCATATAATATGGAAGTATTCCGCAAAAGGCTTGAAAATGCGGGAATGCTTGATCAAGCTGAAGACTTTCATAAAGCTAGCGGTATCTGGAGCGCATTACTGTATAAAGCTGATATAGAAATGGACCTGCGTACGAAGAATATGGCTGGATTTCAGTTGCTCGACATTCAGGATTATCCTGGTCAAGGAAGCGCATACGTCGGTATTATGGATGCTTTTATGGACAACAAAGGAATAGTTTCAAAAGAACAGTGGAGACAATGGTGCAGTCCAGTTGTACCGCTTCTTATATCAGACAAATATTGTTTCAGCAACAGTGAACATCTGAAAGCAAAGATAAAAGTAGCGAATTATTCAGGCTATCATTTCAACGACACAGAAGTTTATTGCCAGATCAAACAAGGTAACAAAACTAAATTTTTCATCGTATTGGGTGGATTTATAAAAGAGGGATTGGATTCTATTGGAAATATAGACATCGATCTTTCACGATTTAAAGAGCCTACATGCCTGACGATGGAACTGGGATTTCTTGATGATACGGGCATGACACAAAAAGGCATAGGATATAATACTTACCAAATATGGGTGTATCCTAATGAGAACCAAACTGAGCAATTGAAGAAAGGCCTCATCATTACACATAAGATGACCGATGAAATTGGGCAAAAATTATTAAGGGGAGCTAAAGTTTTATTTATGCCTGATTCTACAGAATTTGTGAAATATCAGGTAGGTGGACTTTTCATGACTGATTACTGGAACTACCATATGTTTAAAACTATATGCGAGAACAACAAGAAGACAGTCTCTCCAGGCACACTTGGAATACTAACCAACCCACAACATCCTATATTTAATTATTTCCCAACTGAAATGCACACAAACTGGCAATGGTTCCCTATTATCAAAGAGTCTCATCCAGCAATACTGGACAATATGGGGAAGCAATACAGACCAATCGTACAAGTGATAGACAATATAGAACGAAACCACAAACTAGGACTGATATTTGAATTTCAGATTGGCAAAGGCAAACTTCTTATCTGTATGAGTGATTTGGATAAGACACTAGAATATCCTGAAGGCAAAGCATTTTATGAGAGTGTACTGCGCTACATGCATTCAGACAAGTTCTGTCCCAACACGCATCTTTCAGATATAAATACCTTAAAGACTATGTTGCAGCAGAAACTGGAAAATAAGAATATGGATAAACTTAATAATATATCACAGTATTGAGTAATAAAGGCTACCTTTGGTAGCCTTTATTATTACTGTTACTATTTCGTCCTTACCCATTCTGTTTACGATTATCATATAAATGATTTGTTTAGGAGTCAACTTGGAATACTGTAATATTTTAGACATTCATCCAAACTTTTTTATTTTCATGGTTAGGAAAATCAAAACTCATCCGTTATATAGACAACGACAGCAAAAATAAGTATGCATAAGAAAGAACAATTTGAAGAGCTTTTCAGAAATAACTATAAGCAAATGTTGAGACTATCAATCCTTATAGTTAAGGATGAAGAAGACTCTAAAGACATTGTGAGTGACATATTCACAAGCATTTGGGATGGAACGATCAATCCCTATGTAGATAAGCCGCAAAACTATCTTCTGATGTGCGTACGCAATCGCTGTATCGACCTGCTTAATCACAAGCGTATCAAAGAGCGTGTGTGCCGTTTGCTCACCCTTGAATCTTCACTGCCATCCATTGCCATTAATAATGACACACCAGATATGCAGAGACTCAGAGAAATGGTAGATACCCTTTTAACGCCCAGAGACAGGCAAGTACTTATTATGAAGTATGAGCGTAAGATGAAGTACAGAGAGATATCCGACGAACTTAACATAAGTCAGGTGGCTGTATATAAGCATCTTTCACAAGCTCTTAAAACTTTAAAAGCCAATTTCAAATAAACGGATGAATATGGATACAAATGAAAAAATAGAGCGGTTGCTTGATATGACAGAGCACCCCGAGCATTATTCTGAAGAGGAGATGCAGGAAATCCTTGCAGACAAAGAAACCCGTGAGTATTATGATCTCATTATAAAGACAGACAATGCCTATACTAAGAGCCCTGATGTAGATGTAGACAAAGCCCTGCAAGAGTTTGAGACAAAGCATAGCCACCATTTCTCATTGAGCAAGATAGCAGCCATATTGATTGGTATACTATTGGTGTCGGGCATAACCTATGCGGCAATAGTCATTAATCGGAGTTCCTCTGATAAACAATCTGTCAGGAAAACACAGACGGGCAGAGTGATTACAGACAAACCTACCAAGAGCATTGATACAGAAACCACAGATACGGATACTACAACCACACAAAAAGGACAGTCGTTTGATAACGTAGAATTACAAACCATACTGGATGATATATCCTCATATTATAAACTAAAGGTAGTTTATAATTCAGACAAATCAAAACATCTGCGTCTACACTTTTATTGGGATAAGACCAAGGATGCAGAAACCATCGTAGAGTCATTGAACCATTTTGAGAATGTGAACATTACATTGACAGACAGTAAAATAGATGTAAAATGAAAAGATATATATTATTCCTGATTGCATCTTTCGTTGCTCTCTCAGTCAGTGCGCAGAAAATCACACATGATTTCAGAGACGTCTCCATGTCTAAGGCCCTCAAGATTATAGAGGCGAATACCAGTAAGTACAAAATCAACTTTATCTATAACGAACTTGAAGACTTTACCGTTACTACCAGCATTGACAAGAAGACTGTGCCCGATGCCGTAAGAGACGTGATAGGCTTTTATCCCATAAGGATGACGGTTGATGGAGATAACATCTTTGTAGAGTGTGTACAGAAAGAAAACACGAAACTAATAGGTGAGGTTGTCGACAAGAGAGGGCAGCCCATAGTTTACGCCAATATATCTTTGCTGTCTGCCAGAGACTCAACTTTCATCAATGGTGGAGTAAGCAATCTGGCAGGCAAGTTTGTCATTCCATGCAGTGCAAAGCATGCCCTGGTCAAGGTGTCATGCATAGGATATATGACCAAGTATGTAGAATGGACATCTGGAGAAGAGTGTGATGTGAAAATGGTTGAGAACAGCAAGGTTCTTGGTG
This sequence comes from Prevotella herbatica, assembly GCF_017347605.1. NCBI lineage: Bacteria > Pseudomonadati > Bacteroidota > Bacteroidia > Bacteroidales > Prevotellaceae > Prevotella > Prevotella herbatica. Next base: position 1,559,863 of record NZ_AP024484.1, on the reverse strand, counting down.
AAGTTGTGGTGAAGGGACATCGTAATTTCATTAAGTCGACAAATGCGGGACTCTCTATATCAATGGACAACAATCCTCTATCCAAACTCAGTTCCGCTGTTGACGCTATCAGACAAATGCCAATGATAGACGGTTCTGAAAACGATATATCTGTTTTAGGAAAAGGTACTCCAGAAATCTATATCAACCAACGTAAAGTGAGGAATATAAGTGAAGTATCTCAGCTATCACCTCAAAACATTAAAAGCGTTGACATCATTACGAATCCTGGTGCACAATATAGTGCTGACGTAAAATCAGTGATTGTAATTCATACAAAGCGGCTTGACTCTGGACTTGCGGGTGTGGTGAAATTATCAGGAAGCCAATCTGAAGTTTCGTCTGGATCTACTGATGCTGACATGTCATGGATAAATAAAAATGGTTTGGGATTCTATGCTAGTACGAATTTGTCAGACGACGGTTTCAAACAGAATAGAATATATACAGAGAAGTTTAATGAGAATAAAGATGAGACAATTACTCACGGTGCATACAAGAAGCGATCAGAAAGTCTTAGATTTACAGTTGGAACAAGTTATGATTTTAAGGATAACTCACTCGGCATAAGGTATGAATTCAGCAGAACTCCCAAAAGTAAATTTACATCAGCCAATAACATATGGACTAACGCAGATGCCGGACCAGACAGTATTTATTCCTCAAGTAACGACAACAGTCGCAGTTTACGCCATTATGTAAATGCCTACTCTCTGTTCAAGTTCGGTACCAAAAAGAACTATGAGCTTACCGCAGACATGGACTATCTTTATGGAAATTCAAATTCTGGATCTGAAACTGAGGAACAAGGGCTGTCTTATCAACAAAACATCAATACAGAGAACAATAGTACGTATCATCTGACTGCAACAAAGGCGAATTTGAAGGCTGTTTGGAATTGTATAACAATGAATGTCGGAGGACAGTATTCATACACTAAAAACATTCAGAGCTTTGCAGGTAGCACCTCAGACGCAAAGAATTTCTTTGAACCAGCACGAGATAAAGAAAAGCAACATCTCTCAGCTGGCTATGCTTCATTAAACTATAAATACAACAAGTATTGGAACGTTGATGCTGGGCTTAGATTTGAAAATGCAGATTTTAATTATGAACAGAATGGCATCATTATTCCTACTCAATCAAAAACTTATAACGACTGGCTATCCTCTTTGGGACTCAATTACAGTAATAATGGTTTAGCAATGGGAATAACATACAATACCAACATCAGCCGTCCAAGTTACAGTATGCTGAATAATAATTACTTCTATATATCCCATACTTCATGGGAAACAGGTAACCCACTTCTAAAGTCATCAAAAGATCATAACATTGACTTGCGCTTTTCTTACAACCACACATATGTTACGGCCTCGTATACACGTAGAAAAAGATATATCAGCACGACATACACATACCTTGAAAGTCAGAATGTGAATGTACGACAAGAAATAAATCTTCCTGATTATGATAGATTTCAAATAGTGGGATCCCAGAGCTTTGACATTGGCAGATGGCATCCGACATTGCAGGGATTAGTACAGTTTCAGAATCTGAAATACGGTAGTCCGGAGAAACGCTATGACAGCGTGTTGGGAAAGCTGGAAATAAACAACCGTTTTGATCTGCCCTGGAATTTTTATGCGTATCTGTCAGGAATGTGGCTAACAAAAGGTAATGATGCTACAGTTTACAGTAATGGTGGAGCCATGCTTTATATGATGCTAAACAAGAGCATAGGCAAATGGTCATTCAATATTCTAGCAAATGACTTCGTTTCGTCATGGAGACAGAAAAATCTTGTGGAAACCAATGGCATTTATTATCTTGACAATAGGAAAGGAGCTTCATGTTTCGTTCGCCTGAGTGTTACGTATTCGTTTAACCACAAGAACACATTCAAAGGCAAGGGTGCTTCTAAAGAAGAGCTTAACCGGCTGTAGTTTATGGGTGAATACTGTAATATTTTACCTATTCATTCAGACTTTTTTTGATTTTCATGGTTAGGATAATCAAAACTCATTCGTTATATACACGACAAAAGTAAAATAAGTATGCAAAAGAAAAAGGATTTTGAAGAGTTTTTCAGAAGTAACTATAAGCAGATGTTGAGACTATCCCATCATTTCTCATTGAGTAGGATACCAGCCATATTGATTGGTATAGTATTGTTGCCGGGCATAACCTATGCAGCAATAGTCATTAATCGGAGTTCCTCTGATAAACAATCTGTCCGGAAAGCACAGATTGAGCAAGTGATGACAGACAAGCCTGTCAAGAGCATCAATGCAGAAACTACCGATACCACCACACAAAAAGAACAATTATTTGATAACGTAGAGTTACAAACTATACTTGATGACATATCCTCATATTACAAACTAAAGGTGATCTATCATTCAGACAAGTCAAGACATCTGCGTCTGCACTTTTATTGGGATAAAACCAAGGATGCAGAAACTATCGTAGAGTCATTGAACCATTTTGAGAATGTGAACATGACATTGACTGACAGTAAAATAGATGTAAAATGAAAAGATATATATTATTTCTGATTGCAGCTTTTGTTGCTCTCTCAGTCAGTGCACAGAGAATCACACATGATTTCAGAGACGTCTCCATGTCTAAGGTCCTCAAGATTATAGAGGCGAATACCAGTAAGTACAAGATCAACTTTATCTATAACGAACTTGAAGATTTTACCGTTACTACCAGCATTGACAAAAAGACTGTGCCCGATGCCATAAGAGACGTGATAGGCTTTTATCCCATAAGGATGACGGTCGATGGAGATAACATCTTTGTAGAGTGTGTACAGAAAGAAAGCACGAAACTGATAGGAGAGGTTGTCGACAAGAGAGGTCAACCCATAGTTTACGCCAACATATCATTGCTGTCCGCCAGAGACTCAACATTCATCAATGGTGGAGTCAGCAATCTGGCAGGGCAGTTTGTCATCCCATGCGGTGCAAAGCATGCCTTGGTCAAAATATCCTGCATAGGATATAAAACCATTTTAAGGCCATTCGATGTCGGTGATATTGGCAAGATAGTCATGACAGAAGATATGCAAGTAATCAAAGGTGTCATTGTTAAAGGATACCGTCCAATAATTAAGCATGAAGAAAACAAAACAATCTTTGATATTAATCAGATGCCAAAAATTGAGAACCTAACGTCCAAAGATGTATTGAAGTTTGCACCTGGAGTAATAATAAATTCAAATGGCGACATCAAGATGGCAGGGAAGAAAGCAACAGTTTTCGTGAATGGCAGACAATTGTCTGATGAAGAACAAAGCACTTTCATGACAAATCTTAAAGCTTCTGAAATATCAAAAATAGAGTTGTCTCAAAATCATGGTGGTGAAAATGATGCAAGCATTCAAGGTGGTATCATAAATATTATAACCAAGAAAAACAGACATGGTTTTACTGGTAATATGGATTTATATTCAAGTACACCACAGTCAGGATATTACAATATTACACCGTCTGCAAATATGTTTTTTGGTACAGAGAAATGGAACATATATGGCAGTTACTCATACTCTAAAGCAAAAGCTTCACAATATGGTGAAACAGAAAATAATTATTTATATAACGGCACTAAGCACGCAGAAAAAGGAAGTTATCTAAGCTTCAAGAAACAGCACGTGTATCGTATTGGAGCCGTTTTTAATGTTACTCCAAAACATACTTTTGGACTAGAGTTAAATGGGATAAGTAGTCTGCCTACTACAAATTATGGAAAAAATGACGTGACTTACACACTCCAAAACAATAAGTTTTTTAATGGAGAAGGACTATCGCATTATTATAGTCATTCTGATTTTTATAATATCGTAGGGTCGTATAATTGGAACATTGATAATCAGAAGAGTTTGCTAAAAGTATTATTAAACTATAATAATAAAAATCAGAAGACTGATAATCAATTAGAAACTAACTATCTGAATTATTCAGAGAAAGATGTAAATGAAACAGATGTAACATCTGCACAATCGCATAATATCACATCAAATATTGATTTACGTAAGAACTTCCTTGGACAATGGAGTTTCTTATCAGGAGTAAAACTTCTAACCAGCAAAAGGAATAGTTTTTATTCTGTAGACAACAATATTGATGCTAGCAGAACTACTGCAGGATGGAAATATAAAGAAAATATCTATGGTGGATATATAGGAGGTTCCAAGAATATAGGGAATTTATTTATGAAATTAAACTTTCGTATTGAAAAGACAAATATTAATGGTCATGTAGATGATAACAATAATATTAGTATAAACTATACAAATTTTATTCCTTATATTTTCGCTTCATACAATACAGCCCACAGTTATGAGTATTCTTTTTATTACACAAAATCCATTAACAGACCGCCATTCTCTTTGATGAATGGATATGTTAATCGCATATCAGATGTATTGTATGACAAAGGAAATCCTAATTTGAAAGCAGAACTAACAGACATGCTAAACTTTACTGTTTCTCATGCAAGACATACGCTATCATTGATATATAATCATACACCGAATACTATTACCGAGTATTTTGAAGTTGAAAATGGAATCACTTACCATACAAATATAAACTATGGTACAACATCATCCCTGATGCTTAATTACTCATACAGCGGTTCAATTTTCAAGTGGTGGCAAACAAATTTATACCTTTCAGGAAATTACACACGCATCCCACAAAGTTATAATAAAACAAAACTATTTGGCGGTGAAATGAACTTTAATAACAGAATGATCTGGAATCATTTTGGAATACTTTCCATTGGTGCGTCATACAATTCACCATTTATAAGCGAAAACGTATATTGTAAAGGTAGTACGACTATGGATTTGTCAATAGAACACTCTTTTTTAAAGGATGCATTGACAATACAACTTGGTACTGATGACTTATTTAACGGTAGTAAAACAAAAGCTACTAATCGCGTTCCAACACTAGAATACAATGTATATATAAAAAATCAGACACGCCAAATATGGTGTAGAATCGCATATAACTTTTCTACAAAGTCAAAAACAAATAAAAACAAAATTGATAACTATAACAGTATAAAGGATAGACTGTAGAAAATTTAAAACAATAATGCCACGGAAATCTCCGTGGCATTATCAGTTTATTTTATTTTGAGAATGTATCATCAAGGAACTTATAGAAAGCAGGATCCTCACCAACTATAGTCTTAACAATCTTCCCGTCAGGACCTATAAGAATCTTTGTAGGGAAACCCTGAATTGCATAGCCGTCAAGAGCATTGCTACCCTTTGGACAATATACATGCAGCCAAGGCAATTCATGCTTCTGTACAGCCTCTTTCCATTTGGCTTCTGTATCATTGCAGTCAACACCAAGAATCTCGAACTTACCGGCATATTTACTATAATATTCCTTCATCTGAGGCATACCCTTTATACACCATATACACCATGATCCCCAGAAATCAAGAAGAACATACTTGCCACGAAGACTTGAAAGAGTCAATGGCTTACCGTTTATATCATTCAATGTAAAGTCTGGAGCCAAAACACCAGAAGCCTGTGCAGCCTTTGCTTTAGCCTCACGTTCAGCTTTAGCCTTATAATTGTCTAAAACGGTCTGATAGAAAGGTTTCAGCCTACCATTCTTTACGCTCTCTGCCAACAAAGCAACACCAGAATTAATTGTATCCGCATCAAGATTGGTAACGGCAACTGCACTAGCTTCCCAATCTGCATGGTTCTTTATGAAAGAAAATATAGCCGAAGTGATAGCCTTCTGAAACTCAGGAGCTTTTGCCTCGTATTCATCCATAATCTTGCCACGATCTTCACCTGCTGCAACACGCTTGTCAAGACTTGCTTCAAAATCAGTCATCGGTTTACTTGCAGCCTCTAAAACACGGTCAAACTCGCCATACTGCTTATAAAACTGACTACCGCTGATATCATATCTTGTAGCAAGATCACCTGTAAGAACTGCCATTTCACCAGGAACAGCTGGGATTACGACACGTTTGCTCTCAGTTCGGCGCATAGTACCAGGAGACATAAGATATATATTTGATGGTTCGGAGACATTAAGCTTTGCCTCAAACTTATTGTTCTTTACTAGGATTGTATCACGCACATAATCCTTGTTAACAGGAACAAAGGCAATTATAGTATCGCCAAAGTTCTTCAATTCACCCTTAACGGTAAAGTTACCGTTGTCTGCGAATGTAGCTTGTGCTGAAAGCAACATTGCAATACCTAAAAATAATTTATTCATGTAACTGTTTTTTATTATTATCGCTATTAACATACAAATGTACAACCTAAACAAATATAAATGAATATAAAATGTAATTAATTTAAGTAATAATAACAAAAACGGGGTTGCAGATTAATCTGCAACCCCGTTTCAATATCAATAATTTTATATTATTTCTTTCTTGGCTTTCTGCGTGCCCAGCCTTCCTCACTAAAGTCAGGTTCAGCACCCTTCAGATCACCGCCTTTCATAAGACTTCTCCAGTCCTCAGGCTTATCTTGCGGCTTATCTGAACGTCTTTCAGGTCTAGCTCCATCACGTCTACCGCCACGACTATCACGACCGCCACGGTCATTGCGATATCCGCCACGATCACCGCCACGGCTACTACGCTCACCACCACGAGAAGAACGTCCATGTCCCTCTTCGGAAGCATCATTACAACGAACTTCACGTCCCTTATAACTTGTACCGTTTAGAGCATTCATGACTTTCTGTGCATCACCTTCTGGAACCTCAATATAAGCAAAATTCTGCAAGATATCAATATGTCCCACTTCCTGACGTCCGTGGATATTCTTATTCAAGTATTGCATTATCTCGCCAGGATAGAAACCATCGTTCTTTCCAAGGTTGACAAACAAGCGACTGAATCCAGCCTCAGTATCATGCTTACGGCGAACACCGCTTGCACTTTTACCTCTTGAGCCTCTGTCACCACGATCACTGTCACGGTCACCCCTGCGTGCTCCAGTAGGTTTCTCTATTTCACGTGCATTCTTATAATATTCAAGGAAGCGACCAAAGGTGATTGTAACCATCTTCTTAATAATATCTTCCTTGTCAACACATTCAAACTGACGTGTAATCTCATCAAGATATGGAGCAATCTGATCTTCATCAACATCGGTCTTCATTATTTCGTCCATTACCTTATAAAGCTGTTTTGTACAGATTTCTTCAGGCTTTGGCAATTCACCATCGATAAACTCCTTACCAATTTGTTTCTCAATCTGACGAACTTTCCACTTTTCCTTTATATGAATAATACTTATTGATGTACCCTTCTTTCCGGCGCGTCCTGTACGACCACTACGGTGAGTATAACTTTCAATATCATCAGGCAAACCATAGTTGATAACATGAGTAAGGTCATCAACATCAAGACCACGAGCAGCTACGTCTGTTGCGATAAGCAACTGAACTGTATGCTGACGGAACTTTTGCATCGTGAGATCACGCTGCTGCTGACTAAGGTCACCATGTAAAGCCTCGGCATTATATCCGTCCTTAATCAACTTATCAGCTACTTCCTGAGTTTCGATCTTAGTACGACAGAAAATAATTGCAAAGATACGTGGATAAAAGTCCACAATACGCTTTAAGGCAAGATACTTGTCTTTAGAATGAACAAGATAATAGATATGATCTACATGTTCAGCACCTTCATTACGGCTACCTACAACAATTTCCTTGTATTCATGCAAATAACTTTTTCCTACCCTTTCAACTTCCTTGCTCATTGTTGCAGAGAAAAGAAGGGTATTCTTATCTTCAGGCAACTGCTCAAAAATAGTGTTTATACTGTCTGAGAAACCCATTTTAAGCATCTCGTCAGCCTCGTCAAGAACAATATTGTTTACTTGACCCAACTCAGTAACACCACGGTTAATCAAATCTACAAGACGTCCAGGTGTAGCAACGATAATCTGCACACCATGCTTGATAGTGCGAATTTGCGAACGAATATCTGCACCTCCATATACTGCTACTATATGAAGTCCGTCGATATGCTTACCAAAACCGTTGAGATCGTCTGCAATCTGAACACAAAGTTCACGTGTTGGACTAAGAACAATAGCCTGAGTGGCATTGTTTTTAGGGTCAATCTTTTGCAACATTGGCAAACCATAAGCCGCAGTTTTACCCGTACCGGTCTGTGCCAGTGCGATTACATCGTTTTTACTTCCTAATAAATAAGGGATTACTTCTTCCTGAACTGGCATTGGATGTTCAAAACCCAATTCCTCAATGGCACGGCGAATCTCTTCGCTTACGCCTAACTCTTCAAATGTCTTCAAAAAATAAAATTTTATATTGGAAGGACAATCGCCCTCCCAGCCATATACTTGGGCGTGAAGACCTTCCGCTAAATGAATAAATTATCACAAACAATAAGTTGTGACTTAAAATCGGGTGCAAAGTTACAATTTTATTTTGTAACAACATCATAAAACCATATTTATTTGTTTTATTTCCACTTTTTGAGTAAGCATAACTGAATCAAAGCCCTTTAATTTTATATAAAAATGACAGCTAACTAATTAGAATATTAATATAATTGAGTATTTTTACACTTCATTATTCGTAAATAATAAAGATTTATGAAAAAAACATTACAGACAATTGTTATCGGAGGTTTGGCACTATGTGCTTTGAATGCCTGTACACACAGTGAAACTATTCCTTATGATATTAGAGTTAAGACCGACAGCGTTACTATAAACAATAAAGTTGGCAACTTCTCTATAAAGGCAGATTGCCCAACAAGCAAAACAGAAGCTTTGACTAGCACTATAAATGAATGGTTGAGTGAAACAATGGGCGGAACATACGAAGGAGGATACAATGAGACTATGCCTATTGCAAAGCATTATATTAATTCCGCTTTCGGTCATGACTCGGCTGATTATGCCGAACTAAAAAAGGATACAGCTAACAATGACCGTGAATGGAAGTACGAATACATTTGCAATTCACAAAAGACTGCTGAGACTGCGAAGTTCGTCACTTTTGAATATTCATGTTATGAATATCAAGGAGGTGCTCATGGCTCAACAATTGTGACAGGACAGACATTCCGCAAAAGCGACGGAAGACGAATAGGATGGGAAGTATTAAACAACTCGTATGACGATGACTTCCAGAATATAATAAAGATTGGACTGAGAAAATATTTCAATGTCAAGAATGATAACGAACTGAAAAGTTGTTTAATGCTTGACAATATGTATATTATTCCGCTCCCCAAATGTCCACCCTTGTTTACTAAAGATGGTATTAAATTAGTCTACGGACAATATGAGATAGCTCCTTATGCAGCAGGAACTCCACAATTAACGATACCTTACTCGCAATTGAATAAGTTCTTGAATGTCACAGCTAAATCACTAACTAAATAGACTTCGTATTTATTCGCAACATATAATGAAAACAGAATTTGAAAAGATGCGTTCCGAAGAACTTTATAATTTTTCGGACAAAGAGATAAACACAAGTTTAAGACATGCCAAAGATTTGTGTACACGCCTACAAACTCTCACACTTTCATCACCAGAATATAGAGATGTAATTGAGAAACTCATTCCTAATTTTCCAAAATCATCTGGAATTTGCCCTCCTTTTCATTGCGACCATGGTTCTGGAATAAGAATTGGCGAACGCTCGTTTCTTAATTACAATTGCGTAATTCTTGACGGTGCTTGTGTCACAATAGGTAATGATGTGAAGATTGGACCATCATGTCAATTACTCACCCCACAGCACCCAATAAACTATAAGGAGCGCAGGGGAACTTGTGAGACATCTTTCCCGATAACGATAGGCGACGATACGTGGCTGGGAGGTGGCGTTGTTGTATGTCCTGGGGTAAGAATAGGGAAACGTTGCATAATCGCAGCAGGAAGCGTTGTAATACACGACATTCCTGATGATTGTATGGCTGCTGGCAACCCAGCCGTAGTAAAGAAACATCTTAACGAATAAACATCAACACTTGGCATAAACAGAATGCCGTAATAAAAATAAATAGAATATGAAAATATCAATCTTTTGCTCTGCTAACGATAATATAGACAAAGATTTCTTTAAAATGACAGAAGAGTTAGGAGCATGGATAGCAAAAAGCGGTCATTCCATCGTTTTCGGAGGATGTAACTGCGGACTTATGGAATGTATTGGCAAAAGCGTTCACAACGCTGGAGGAATGACAATAGGAGTGATTCCGCAGATAATTGAAAAGGGCGGCAAGGTGAGCGACTCTGTCGACGTAAACATTGCATGTGATAATCTTAGCGACCGAAAGGAACTGATGCTTGCCAAAAGCGACGTAGTAATTGCGCTTCCTGGAGGTATTGGAACTCTTGACGAGATATTCACTGTCGCTGCTAGCCACACAATAGGATACCACAAGAAAACAGTGATACTTTACAACATGAAGGGATTTTATGATTCTCTTATCGCATTGCTCAACGACATGCAGGATCGTGGAATGATTCGTGGTAAATGGACTGATTATATTCTCGCTGCCGAGAATATATCTGATATAGAAGACATTATGAAGTCAATGTAAGTCCTACTCTTACATCGCATGCTACTACAACTATTAATTTGGTAATTTCGATTATTATTATTAAATTTGCAACGCATTTGAATAATGCAATCGGGATGTAGCGCAGTTGGTAGCGTACACGTCTGGGGGGCGCGAGGTCGCCGGTTCGAGTCCGGTCATCCCGACTTGCAAAATATAAGCGCTGGAACTTATTATAATAAGTTCCAGCGCCTTTTTATTGATTAACCAAGAGAATAATAAATATCTTTTTGGTTTCATAGATTATAAAATGAAAAAGCCCTGCGATCAATAAATTGACGCAGGGCTTTAAAAGTATAATTAAAATTTATTTTAATCTGCAAGCTTAGCCACGATAAACTCACGGTTAAGGCGTGCTATGTTAGCGATAGACTCGCTCTTTGGACATACAGCCTCGCATGCACGAGTGTTTGTACAGTTACCAAAGCCAAGTTCATCCATCTTAGCAACCATCGCCTTAGCGCGTTTTGCAGCCTCAGGGCGTCCTTGTGGCAGAAGAGCCAACTGACTAACCTTAGAGCTGACGAAAAGCATCGCAGAGCCATTTTTACAAGCTGCAACACATGCACCACAACCAATACAAGTTGCACAATCCATAGCCTCGTCAGCGTTCTCCTTAGGAATAAGGATTGCGTTGGCATCCTGAGCCTGTCCTGTACGGATAGTTGTATAACCACCAGCCTGAATAATCTTATCGAATGCAGAACGGTCTACCATACAGTCCTTGATAACTGGGAAACCAGCAGAACGCCAAGGCTCTACAGTAATAACGTCACCTTCGTTGAAACGACGCATATAAAGCTGACATGTTGTAGCTCCGCGCTCAGTCTTTCCGTGTGGTGTTCCGTTGATGTAAAGAGAACACATACCACAGATACCCTCGCGGCAGTCGTGATCGAATACGAATGGTTCCTGACCTGCTTCAATAAGTTCCTCGTTAAGGATGTCAAGCATCTCAAGGAATGAAGTATCTTCAGGAATATTCTTCATCTCGTGTGTATCGAAATGACCTTGTTCCTTAGGACCATTCTGTTTCCAATACTTTATTGTGAAAGAAATATTTTTTGCCATGATTATTAATTCTTATAGTTACGTGTTTGTACCTTAATTGCCTCATACTCAAGTGGTTCCTTGATAAGTTCAGGAGCCTTTGCGTCGTCGCCGTTATATTCCCAGCAACCAACATAGAAGAAGTTCTCATCGTCGCGCTTTGCTTCGCCTTCCTCTGTCTGATGCTCCTCACGGAAATGACCACCACAGCTTTCCTCACGATGCAAAGCATCATAAGCTACAAGTTCACCCATAAGGATAAAGTCACGAAGATGAATAGCCTTATCTAGTTCGATATTAAGACCTTCCTTAGAACCTGGAATAAACAAGTTAGTATTGAATTCTTCACGGAGAGAAGCCATCTGTTTCAAACCTTCTTCAAGACCCTCCTTAGTTCTGCCCATACCAACGTGTTCCCACATAATATGACCTAGTTCCTTATGGATAGAATCAACAGAACGCTTACCCTTAATATTCATAAGGCGATCAATTTCTGCCTTAACACCATTCTCTGCCTCGTCAAACTCAGCACGATTGGTATCAAGATGCGGCCATAAATCCTGATCAGCAAGATAATTTTGAATTGTATATGGCAATACGAAGTAACCATCTGCAAGACCCTGCATAAGAGCTGAAGCACCAAGACGGTTGGCTCCGTGGTCAGAGAAGTTACACTCACCAATAGAGAATAGACCAGGAACAGTAGTCATAAGTTCGTAGTCAACCCAGATACCACCCATTGTATAGTGGATAGCAGGGAATATCATCATTGGATTATAATACTTAACACCATTAATTTCATTTGCGACTTCACCAGGATTAACGTCTGTAATCTCTTCATACATATCAAAGAGGTTACCATAACGCTGAAGAATAGCATCAATACCAAGACGGTTAATTGACTCAGAGAAGTCAAGGTAAACGGCAAGACCAGTATTGTTTACACCATATCCGTTATCACAACGCTCCTTAGCAGCACGAGATGCAACGTCACGAGGTACGAGATTACCGAATGCTGGGTAACGACGCTCCAAATAGTAGTCACGTGCTTCCTCAGGAATATCAGAGCCCTTCATCTCACCAGACTGCAATTTCTTTGCATCTTCAAGATTCTTAGGAACCCAGATACGACCATCATTACGCAAAGACTCAGACATAAGAGTAAGCTTAGACTGCTTGTCACCATGTACAGGAATACATGTAGGGTGAATCTGAACATAAGAAGGGTTAGCGAAATAAGCACCCTTACGATAGCACTGAACGGCAGCTGTACAGTTGCAGCCCATAGCGTTTGTTGAAAGGAAATATGTATTACCATAACCACCAGTAGCAATTACAACAGCATTTGCTGTGAAACGCTCTAGTTCCCCAGAAACGAGGTTCTTAGCAATAATACCACGAGCATGCTCGTCAACGATAACAACATCTTCCATCTCATAACGAGTGTAAAGCTTAACCTTACCAGCCTGTATCTGAAGACTTAAAGATGAATAAGCGCCGAGAAGAAGCTGCTGACCAGTCTGACCCTTTGCATAGAATGTACGGCTTACCTGCGCACCACCGAAAGAACGGTTAGCAAGCATACCACCATATTCACGTGCGAAAGGAACGCCCTGAGCAACACACTGATCAATAATGTCATTTGAAACTTCTGCAAGACGATATACGTTTGCCTCGCGAGCACGGTAGTCACCACCCTTTACTGTATCATAGAAAAGGCGATAAATAGAGTCACCGTCGTTCTGATAGTTCTTAGCAGCATTGATACCACCCTGAGCTGCAATAGAGTGCGCACGGCGTGGAGAATCCTGGATGCAGAAATTTAGAACGTTGAAACCCATCTCACCAAGAGATGCGGCAGCACTTGCACCTGCAAGACCTGTACCGACAACGATAACGTCCAGTTTTAATTTATTTTTTGGGTTAACCAAGCGCTGATGAGCCTTATAGTTGGTCCATTTCTCAGCCACTGGTCCTTCTGGTATTCTGGAATTTAATGTCTTAGTCATAATATTCTTTGTTTTGAATTATAAGCCACATGCTTTCACAATGTGGAAATAATGTTGATTATAAATTATGCAGCAGCGCAAAGACTAGGTGCAATACCGAAGTAGAATGCGAGCACTACAGCAACGAAAGCAAGCATAAGCACTGTTACGTAAACAATACCAATTACTTTCCAACGAGTGAACCACACCTTACCATTGATACCAAGTGTCTGCATCGCACTCCAGAAACCATGAGAAAGGTGGAACCAGATAGCAACAAGCCAAATGATATAAAGAACAACATATACAGGATTACTGAATGTTGCCTTGATAAGACCAAAACCGTCTGAGGGAGACAGTGCTGTCTGCATGCCAGCAAGCTCTGCAAACATCATCTTATACCAGAAGTTAAACAAGTGAAGACCTATACCCAAAACTACGATAAGTCCGAGTACAAGCATGTTCTGACTAGCCCACTCTACCTTTTCAGGTTTTGCTGTCACTGCGTAACGCTCGCTACCGCGTGCGCTGCGGTTCTGTGCAGTAAGAATGAAAGCATAAACGATGTGACAAACTGCAAGTGCTGCTAAGCCAATTGTTGCAACTACTGCATACCAATTGGCGCCAAGCAACTCACAAATTGTGTTATAAGCCTTTCCTGAGAAAATGGCCGCAACGTTCATACAACAGTGGAACGTCATAAATAGAATAAGAGCAACGCCTGTTATTGACATTACCAATTTTCTACCAATAGATGAATTGATTAACCACATAAATGATTGATTTTTAAATATTTAACTGTTAGAAATTATATTCAATTTAATTTACATTAATTTATTGCACGTTATAAAAATCCACAACACCAATACCTATTAATAGGCATATTTATCCTCATAACAGATTGCAAAAATACTATATTTTAGTGATAATTCAAAGCTATTTAATAAAAAATCCAATTTTATTTCTTACTTTTGCGAAAAATATAAGTATATACTAATAATGCTTTTTAAATACGACGTTATTATTATCGGCGGCGGTCATGCAGGCTGTGAAGCGGCTGCTGCCTCAGCTAACATGGGGGCGAAGACGTGCCTGATAACAATGGATATGAATAAGATTGGTCAGATGAGTTGCAACCCCGCTATTGGCGGAATTGCGAAAGGACAGATTGTACGTGAGATCGACGCACTTGGAGGCCAAATGGCTAGAGTGACAGACAAGACCGCAATACAATTCCGAATGATAAACATTGGCAAGGGGCCTGCCGTTTGGAGCCCTCGAGCACAATGTGATCGTGGTAAGTTTATATGGGAATGGCGTACCGTTCTTGACAGCACACCTAATCTTGATATCTGGCAAGATCAAGCTGATGAACTTTTAGTTGAAAACGGAGAAGCTGTTGGTGTAAGTACGATCTGGGGTGTGGAATTCAGAGCCAAGAGCGTAATCGTCACTGCAGGTACTTTTCTGAATGGATTGATGCACGTAGGAAGAAAAATGGTTGAAGGCGGAAGATGCGCCGAACCAGCCGTGCATAATTTCACCGAAAGTATCAACCGACTCGGTATTACATCGGCAAGGATGAAAACAGGAACACCGGTGAGAATAGATAAACGCAGCGTACACTTCGAAGACATGGAGGAACAGAAAGGCGACGTTGATTTTCACCAATTCAGTTATTTTGGAGAGCATCGCATACTAAAACAGTTACCTTGCTGGACTACATATACAAACAAAGAGGTGCACGAAACCTTGAAAAAAGGACTCGCAGATTCTCCCCTCTTCAACGGCCAGATACAAAGTACAGGTCCACGTTACTGTCCTTCGATTGAAACGAAACTAGTCACATTTCCAGATAAGGAACAACACCCTTTGTTTTTGGAACCAGAAGGTGAAGATACAAACGAAATGTATCTAAACGGTTTTTCTTCAAGTATGCCAATGGATGTACAACTTGACGCAATCCACAAAATTCATGCTTTTAGAGACGTAAAGATTTATCGACCTGGTTATGCGATAGAATATGATTACTTTGATCCAACGCAACTAAAACACACTCTTGAATCGAAAAAAGTGCCTGGATTGTTTTTCGCTGGACAAGTGAACGGAACTACCGGATATGAAGAAGCAGGTGGACAGGGAACTGTTGCCGGAATAAATGCGGCTATAAGATGCGGGGGCGGAGAATCACTCATCATGCAACGTGACGAAAGCTACATTGGTGTACTTATAGACGACCTTACAACAAAGGGCGTTGATGAACCATATAGAATGTTCACATCAAGAGCAGAATATCGTATTTTGTTGAGACAAGATGATGCCGATGCCAGACTAACAGAAAAAGCATTCGAATTAGGCATTGCCAAGCGCGACAGATATGATTGGTGGCTTGAAAAGAAAGAGGCTGTAAACAAACTGATTAATTTCTGCAAGGAAACTCCGATAAAAGCGCAGGAAATAAATTCTCAACTTGAAGCTATCGGTACTACGCCATTACGTGCTGGCTGTAAACTTATAGATCTTATTGCACGTCCACACATTTCTCTAAGCAATCTTTCTGAAATAATCCCTTCACTCAAAGAAGCGATAAATTCGCCAGAAAACAGAAAAGAAGAAATAGTAGAGGCAGCCGAAATCAAAATGAAATATCAAGGTTACATCGAGCGAGAAAAAATCGTTGCCGACAAGATGCACCGTCTTGAGAATATAAAAATCAAGGGACACTTCAAATATAGCGAACTTCACGAAATTTCAACAGAAGGTCGTCAAAAGCTTGAAAGAATCGAGCCAGAGACTTTAGCACAAGCAAGTAGAATTCCAGGCGTTTCTCCTAGCGACATTAACGTTCTTTTGGTTCTCTTGGGGAGATAACTTAACAGGGCCCAAAACGTGAAACACCGGTGTTACACCACGTACGTTTCACGTGAAACCAATCAAACAATAAAACATTGATATTGTGCACTTTAAGCATTAAAGTAAAACGTAATACTTCGATGAAATCGAAACAAAATATAACAAACAACTATATAGAAAAAAATGAATAATCAACTACTATTAGACAATCTGCGTTGTATACCAGATTGGCCAATCGATGGTGTAAATTTCCGCGACGTCACTACCCTTTTTAAGAGCCCAGAAGCTCTAAAAGAAATCGCCGATGAAATGTGTGACTTTTATACAAATAAAGGAATAACAAAAATTGTAGGCATAGAAAGTCGTGGATTTGTAATGTCATCTGCCGTAGCTGTAAAACTTGGCGCAGGCATCGTTCTTTGCAGAAAACCAGGCAAGCTTCCATGTAAGACTGTTCAGGAAAGTTATGCAAAAGAATATGGTATTGACACTATTGAAATCCATGAAGATGCCATAAACGAAAATGACGTAATACTTCTGCACGATGATTTGCTTGCAACTGGAGGAACAATGCTTGCAGCATGCAACTTGGTTAAGAAATTCCATCCAAAGAAGATTTATTGTAACTTCATCATTGAATTAAACAGTGAATTTCCAAAAAGCCGCGAACTATTTGATAAGGATATTGAAATTACATCCCTACTGAAGTTTTAAAACAATCAGCAAGAAGATGGAAGAGAAGAACTTCGCCCATCTTCTTGCTTTAGTTTTAATTTCTTCTCAAGCCCATTTTCGCAATCAGTTTCACGTGAAACAAAAACTTTCAAAACACCTTTAAACTAACGGGATTCAGAACATGAACAAAGAAGAAAACGAGCAAAGATTAGCTTATCTTAAAGGTATAGTATTGAACATGCCAGAGAAGCCAGGAAGCTATCAGTTCTATGATGATAGCCACACTATTATATATGTAGGCAAAGCAAAGTCTCTAAAAAGACGCGTTTCGTCTTATTTCCATAAAGAAGTTGACCGTTTTAAAACTAAAGTACTTGTTTCGAAGATAAGAGATATCAGCTATACTGTTGTAAACACAGAAGAAGATGCCTTATTACTAGAAAACAGCCTTATAAAGAAATATAATCCAAGATATAATGTTTTGCTTAAAGATGGCAAGACATATCCTAGTATTTGCGTAACCAATGAATATTTTCCTCGGATTTTCAAAACAAGAACTATAAATAAGCACTTTGGAACGTTTTATGGGCCATATCCGCACATATCAAGTATGTACGCAGTGCTTGACATAATAAAAAGATTATATAAACCTCGTACATGCAGACAACCTATTACACGTGAAGGAATAGACCTTGGCAAATATCGTCCTTGCTTGGAATATCACATCCACAACTGTAATGCCCCTTGCATAAACAAGCAAAGCTACGAAGAGTATCAGGAGAACATGAATCAAGCTCGTGAAATTTTAAAAGGCAACACAAGAGCTGTAGGAAAAAGGCTATACGACCTAATGATGAAAAATGCCGAACTATTGAAATTCGAAATAGCAGATGATTTAAAGAAGAAGCTCAACCTTCTTAATGAATTTGTTGCGAAAAGTGAGGTTGTTAGCTACACGATAGATAACGTAGACGTATTTACAATCGTAGACAATGAAGATCGCAAAAATGCTTTTATAAACTATATACATGTAAAGAACGGAACAATAAATCAAAGTTTTACGTATGAGTATAAGCGAAAACTTGAAGAAACGGATGAGGAACTACTTATAACGGCTATCCCAGATATCAGGGAAAGATTTAAGAGCAAGGCGAAAGAAATAATAGTCCCATTTGAAATGGAATGGAAGATTAAAGATGCAGAATTCTTTGTTCCGCAGCGCGGAGATAAGAAGCATCTGCTAGAATTATCAGAAATGAATGGAAAACAATATAAGTTTGATAGACTGAAACAAGCCGAGAAACTTAATCCAGAGCAGAAGCAAACAAGGCTAATGAAAGAACTGCAAAATAAGCTTAAGCTTGAGAAACTACCCTATCAGATTGAATGTTTTGATAATTCAAATATATCAGGAACTGATGCTGTTGCAGGATGTATCGTTTACAAGGGTATGAAACCTTCAAGAAAAGATTATAGAAAATACAATATAAAGACGGTAATTGGACCAGATGATTATGCTTCTATGCAAGAGGTCGTAAGACGCAGATACAGCAGAATGGTAGAAGAAAAAACACCACTGCCAGACCTTATTATAACTGATGGAGGAAAAGGTCAGATGGATGTTGTAAGAGAGGTCATAGTAGACCAATTACATCTAGATATACCTATTGCCGGACTAGCCAAAGATGATCGCCACCGCACTAACGAATTACTATTCGGATACCCTCCTCAAACTATAGGTATAGACGTAAAAAGTGAACTATTTAAGTTGCTTACGCAGATACAAGATGAAGTACACAGATACGCAATTACCTTTCATCGCGACAAGCGTTCCAAGCATGCTCTACACAGTGAACTAGACGACATTAAAGGAATAGGGCCAAAGGCTAAAGAAGCTCTTTTAAAGCGTTTCAAGACTGTAAAAGCTATAAAAGAAAGCAACGCAGAGACTTTGGAAGAAGTACTTGGTAACGCAAAAACAAAAATATTACAGGACCACTTCAATAAGCAGATGTAAATTGATAGTTAATAACAATAAACTCATCTAAAAGAAGTATCACATACATCACGCTTAAATTTACAAGTCGCTGATAGACAAACACTTAACCATATATATTAGAAATACATTAAGAAATATATCTACAATTATTCGTTTAAAAAGAGAACTAAATATCCGATACTAAACAATAATTTGGTAGAATAGAAAATATAAAGTATCTTTGCATTATGAGAATCATTATTCAACGTGTTAGTCATGCATCAGTAACAATAGAAGGCAACACGAAATCAGCTATAAAAACAGGGTATATGATATTACTCGGAATAGAGGAAAGAGACTCATCAGAAGACGTTGACTGGCTGGTAAAAAAAGTGATAGGACTTAGGGTATTTGACGATGATAATGGAGTTATGAATCGCTCTATAATAGACGTTGAAGGAGACATATTGGTGATAAGCCAGTTCACGCTATTTGCTAGCTATAAGAAAGGCAATCGCCCATCATGGCTTAGAGCAGCTTGTCACGACATTTCCATCCCACTCTACGAGGAATTCTGCCAAAAGCTATCCACCGCATTAGGAAGACAAGTCGGCACAGGTGAATTCGGAGCAGACATGAAGGTAGAATTATTAAATGATGGTCCAGTAACAATATTTATGGACACTCATAATAAAGAATAACCATAGATAAATATGACAATAAAAGAAGCACAAGAAGCTGTAGACCAGTGGATAAAGACATACGGAGTTAGATATTTCAGTGAACTTACTAACATGGCTTGCCTTACCGAAGAAGTAGGAGAATTAGCTAGGGTTATAGCTAGGAAATATGGTGACCAGAGTTTTAAGGAAGGCGAAAAAGCTAACGTTGGAGAAGAGATTGCCGACATAATGTGGGTACTAATATGTCTAGCTAACCAAACAGGAACTGACATTACAGAAGAACTGCAAAAGAGTTTCGAGAAGAAAACCAAAAGAGATGTCAAGAGACATCTTGACAATCCGAAACTAAAAGCATAAAACATTGATTATAAAATAGTTATAAACATAAAAGACAACGTTATGACAGAAGTTACATCAAATCTTGACAAGAATAGTTTAAATGTCAAGAAAGATCAGAGCAAATACGAAGAAGCTCTTAGTAAGTATAATACAAATATTGACGACGCTGAAGTAAAAGCTGCCGTAAAGAAGATAATTGAAGAAAAAGTACCTCAAAATGACACTCTTGATGTTAAAAAGTTTCTGCTTGGAAGCGTTGAACTAACATCGCTTCACACAACAGACACAGAAGAGGAAATTCTTGCTCTTACAGAGTCTGTAAACAGATTTGAGAGTGAGTATCCAGACCTTCCTCATGTTGCAACAATATGTGTATTCCCTGCTTTCACTGAATTAGTAAGTAATTCACTTGAAATTGACGGTGTGGAAATAACCAACGTATGTGGTAATTTCCCTTCATCACAGAGCAGAATGGAAGTTAAGATAGCAGAAACCCAACTTGCGATCGTTGACGGAGCAACAGAGATAGACATCGTTATGCCTGTAGGAAAGTTTCTAAGTGGTGATTACGAAAGCGTTTGCGACGATATCAACGAAATGAAACAAGCCTGCGGTGATATCCCTATGAAGGTAATACTTGAAACAGGCGACCTTAAGAATTGCAGTAATATAAAGATTGCCTCTATCCTATCAATGTATGCTGGTGCCGACTATATTAAGACATCTACAGGCAAAGAAAAGATAAGTGCAACACCTGAAGCAGCCTATGTAATGTGCCAAGCTATAAAAGAGTACTACGACGAAACAGGAATCCAAATAGGTCTCAAGCCTGCAGGTGGCATAAACACCGTAATGGACGCAATAACCTACTACACAATAGTAAAGGAGGTTCTTGGCGAGCAATGGCTTACAAACAAATGGTTCCGTATGGGAACAAGTCGTCTCACAAATCTACTTATTAGTGAGATCACAGGAAAAGAAGTAAATTTCTTCTAGATAAAATAAAAAGCCTCTCAATTGAGAGGCTTTTTTTATAATTTCCTTTTTATAACGTAATCAACATAAGCTGTCAACGACTTCCTTATTTCCTCATCAGCAACTCTACTTTCAAGGAAACTCATACATTCTGAATGAAAGTCCCACATGCGCTTCTCTGCATAATCAATGCCACCGTTTTGCTTGGTAAAATCAACCAATCGTGCTATTTCGTCTGAGCTTATTTGATGGGCCTTAATCTTACGTGCTATTGCTATCATTTCCTCATTGTTTGTTGAGTTCAATGCATAAATAGCTGGCAGGGTCAGCTTACCATCAATCATATCATTTCCTGTTGGTTTGCCAATCTCATCAGAGTTATAATAGTCAAAAATATCATCCCTAATCTGGAAGATAATACCAATGTTTTGTCCAAATTTCTTTGCTGCCAAAACGTCTTCTTTTGACGCACCTACACTCTCTGCACCTATAGCAGCACAAGCCTCGAAAAGAGCAGCAGTTTTTCCCTTAATTATCTCATAGTAAGCATCTTCAGAAATATCTGCATTCTGTATATTACTCAACTGCAATATCTCACCGTCAGAAAGAGTACGACCTAATTCTGCAAGATATCTTACAATAATCTCAGAATGAGTATAAGATACATTAAGCAAAGCTGTAGAAAGAATAAAATCACCAACAAGCACAGATACTTTATTATCATAAAGGGCATTAACACTCTTCTGCCCTCTCCTTTCAGCACTTTCATCAACAACATCATCATGAACTAGACTTGCTGTATGAAGCAATTCAAGGCCAACAGCTGCATGCAGAGTTGTATCAGATACTTTACCGAAGTTCTTGGCAATAAGCAATATAAGCATTGGCCGCATACGTTTACCCGCACGCTGCTTGATATGATTAAGAGCCTGAGAAAGTAGTCCATTATCATGATCCAACGACTTATTAAAGAATTGTATAAAATCGTTGAGTTCTTCTACAATAGGCTGTTTGATAAGAGATAAATAATCCATTCTTTCCGTAATTTGATACAAAAATACTCATTTTTACGGGATTACTGACAATTTTTTAGTAATTTTACGCCAAATATATCATAATTATGGAAAAATTATTTCTTTTAGACGCTTATGCGCTAATATTCAGATCATACTATGCACTAATACGTAATCCAAGAATAAATTCGAAGGGACTCAACACGTCAGCAATTCTTGGTTTTGTAAATACTCTAAACGAGATAATAACCAAAGAAAACCCTACCTATTTAGGTGTAGCTTTCGATCATGGAAAAACATTTCGTCACGAAGCTTTTCCACAGTATAAGGCACAACGTGAGGAAACTCCTGAAGATATTACACGTAGTGTTCCTATTATAAAAGATATTCTTAGCGCCTTTAACATCCCTATTCTACAGGTAGACGGATATGAAGCCGACGACGTGATTGGAACACTTGCTTTAAAATCTGGAAAAGCTGGTGTTGAAACCTACATGCTAACACCTGATAAAGACTACGGGCAACTAATCCGCAGCAATGTTTTCATGTATCGTCCAAGACATGGTGGAGGATATGATATAATTGGCGAAAAGGAAGTTCAAGAGAAATATGGTATCCCTACTCCACACCAAGTAATTGATTTACTTGCATTAATGGGTGACTCAGCAGATAATTTTCCTGGTTGTCCTGGAGTTGGAGAAAAAACAGCTGCTAAACTAATCAATGAATTTGGATCAACAGAAGAACTCATTGCACATACAGATCGACTTAAAGGAAAAATGCGCGAAAAAGTAGAAAGCGCAATTGAAGATATTAAAATGTCGAAATTCCTTGCAACGATAAAAATTGATGTGCCAACAGAATTAAATCTTGAAGAATTAAAACTTCAAAATCCGGATGAAGAAAAATTGCGCTCAATTTTCAATGAACTTGAATTTAAGTCTCTCGCAAATAAAATTCTAAACAAGAATGAACAAAAGCCAATTTCTGTTAATCAAGAGCTTGATTTGTTCGCAGAAAATCCGAGCGAGAGTAAAGAAACTTTTGAAAATCAAAATTTTGAAAGCCTTAAAACAATAGCTCACGAATATAAACTTATTGATAATCAAGATGATGCTAAAAGACTTTGTGAGTTTTTTAGGACAAAATATATATTAAGTCTAGATACAGAAACTACATCAACCAACACAATAGACGCAGAATTGGTTGGTTTATGCTTTTCTGTTGAAGAAAAAAAAGCATTCTATGTTGCTATTCCGTCAAATCGTAAAGAAGCGTTGGAATATGTTAATATATTCAAATCAGTGTATGAAGACGAGAATATTCTGAAAATCGGTCAAAATATAAAGTACGATTATGAAGTTCTTAAAAAATATGGAGTAACTCTTCAAGGTAAGATTTTCGACACCATGCTTGCCCACTATGTTATCCAACCAGAAATTCATCATAACATGGATTTCATGGCAGAAACTCTTCTTGGATATAAGACCATACATATCGAGGAACTGATCGGCGAGAAAGGTAAAAATCAAAAGTCAATGCGCGACCTAGACCCAAAAGATGTCTATGAGTATGCTGCCGAAGATGCCGACATTACGTTGCAACTCAGAAATGTACTCGAACCCCAACTTAAAGAGAACAATGTTGAGGATTTATTTTGGAATATAGAAATGCCTCTTATTCGCGTTCTTGCTGATATGGAACTCAACGGAGTATGTCTTGACACAGAAGCATTAAAAGAGACATCAGAGATTTTCACTAATCGCATGAAGCAATTGGAACAAACGATATACGAAGAAGCTGGCGAAACTTTCAATATATCAAGTCCAAAGCAAGTTGGTGACATTCTCTTTGGAAAAATGCACATATTGGAGAAACCTAAAAAGACAAAGACGGGACAATACGTGACTAGCGAAGAAGTACTGCAATCACTGAAAGGTAAAAGTCCTATTATAGAAGATATTCTTAACTACCGTGGATTAAAAAAACTTCTCGGTACATACATTGATGCACTTCCAAAGCTTATTAATAAACGTACTGGGCACATACATACTTCTTTCAATCAGGCACTTACAGCTACAGGTCGCCTATCGTCAAGTGATCCAAACTTGCAAAATATTCCTGTAAGGAGTGAAGATGGAAAAGAAATACGCAAATGCTTTATTCCAGAACCAGGATGTTTATTCTTTTCTGCTGACTATTCTCAGATTGAGTTAAGAATAATGGCGCATTTGAGTAAAGACAAAAATATGACAGAGGCTTTTCGAGAGGGCTTTGACATACATGCAGCCACAGCCGCAAAGATTTGGCACAAAGACGTAAATGAGGTATCGCCAGAAGAACGAAAGAAAGCAAAGCAAGCCAATTTCGGTATCATATATGGCATAACAACTTACGGTTTGGCTCAGCGAATGAATATTGACAATCATGAGGCACGAGAACTCATTGATGGTTATTTCAAGACTTTCCCAATGGTTAAAGAATATATGGAGAAAGCAAAAGAAGTAGCCCGTGCAAAAGGATATGCAGAAACTATCTTTGGCCGTCGCAGATATCTGCCTGATATCAATTCAAAAAATGGCACCGTAAGAGGATTTGCAGAACGCAATGCCATCAACGCTCCTATTCAGGGTAGCGAAGCCGATATAATAAAAATCGCGATGATTCGCATATGGAAACGTTTCAAGAAAGAGAACATACGAAGCAAAATGATACTTCAGGTTCACGATGAACTTAACTTCTCTGTATATCCTGATGAAAAAAGGATTGTTGAGAAAATAGTTTTAGAAGAAATGCAGGGAGCATACAACCTCAACGTTCCACTTATCGCCGATGCAGGATGGGGCAAAAACTGGCTTGAGGCGCATTAATATAATGCTCTATCAAACATATTGAGAAGACAGACGAAACGTACGAACATTAATTATTTAAATCGTACGTTTCGTCTGTCTTGTTTGCATAATCTGTTTCATAACCTTGTTTTGTTACATAACGCAAAATTTATGAAACAAAGAAACTATCTATTAAATATAATTTTTGCATAACTTTGCAAATTAATAATACCAAGAAACAAATCGCGAGGTTACCATGCACTATAAATCTTGATAATCAAGCATAATATTTTTAATCTAAACTAAAATTAATCATTATGGACAAATACACAATAAACGCATTATTTGTTTTCTATTATCTAGGTCAAGAATTTTTTTTGAAAAGTATCTGTAAAAACGTATGGTTAACTATCATTACATTTCTAATATTAATTTCCTATCTAATATACACTATTGTAAAAATAGAGTGCAAAAGAGACTATTGGGCTGTAGGAATAGGACTATTAGCTATTGTATCACAAACATTCTGGGTAGTCTTTTATAATTAAAATATACATGATAATTATATGAACTGTATTAGAATAAATAAAAACACCGTAAACTTACTATTTGTGTTATTTTACTTTGTACAGGAATATTATAATAAGATTATCTGTAAAAATGTATGGCTAACTATTACATCGTTTATTATTATGACTTCCTTTATAATATATACTATCATAAAAAGAGATAGCAAGAAAGACTATTTATCATTAGCATTCGGCCTTATCGCTATAATTAGTGAGGTATTATGGCTAATACATTATAATTAATATATAAACACATTTCCATGAAAAATCATTTACTTACCACTATTGTACTCGTGTGTACATGTATGTTATCCACATTTACTTGTGGGTGTTCATCTAAACTAACTTCAAAAGAAAAGAATTCT
Organism: Prevotella herbatica; assembly: GCF_017347605.1. Lineage (NCBI taxonomy): Bacteria > Pseudomonadati > Bacteroidota > Bacteroidia > Bacteroidales > Prevotellaceae > Prevotella > Prevotella herbatica. The sequence goes on along the minus strand of NZ_AP024484.1, from coordinate 1,533,882 downwards.
TTTGATAAATCAGTGATTGCTGATTTAGAAATTCTAAATGAAAAGGAAGCTAATGCTTTTCAAAAAATTCGAGAATTTTCTTCACTGACAAAGACAGACTCCGTTTCACCAGAAATAAAAGATGCAAAAAAACAAATAGTGACAGCAATAATAGAATTTGCCGGAAAACATGATATCACTGCTGATTTAACTCCACAAGAGAAAAATTTTCATCTTAGCAAAGATTCTGTTGACATGATTAAAGCTAATCCACTAATGGCATTAGATTTATATAAATCTATGAAAACTAAGAGGTTTAATAAGTTGTTTAATACATTTTTATCTAAAGACAAAATTGACATGGATATAGAAAGTATAATTCATGACAAAAAGTTAAAACTGAATGAAAAAATGATATTAATCAGTATGAAGCAAGCTGAACTGAATAAGAATATTCTAAATATGAACATCCAAAAAGATAACAAAACAAGTGATAATGTGAATTAAACTGTATCAAGCAACAATTATGATTAGTTTAATATAGTTTTTATTGACAACGGAGACATGACAGCCTACCAAAACGTAAGTTATGGTAGGAACATGTCTGCCACCCCAGTAAGGTTTTCAAGAAGAAGCATTTAACATTACTAACTTGTAAATGTATGCTATACAAATATATAAACAACCTAGACACAAAGCCATTTCTGGAGGATTCCACACCATAAATTTACAAAGAATCCAGAAAAAAAAGAAAAACAACCTACACTATATACATTTTTTACTTAAATAGCTATTAGTCAGCATCTTACACCATGTATATGAGTGCCTTATCCTACACCTTTCCTACATGATTCCTACACTATAAACACGTATTTGTACCTAAAACAAAGGATTTTGATCATATTGCAAGACTAAAGACGCTTCTTATGTTGCCCAATACTCCATGTCCTCAGCAGTAAAGCAAATCACAGTGAAGTCATTCATAGAAATAAAGAAAAAAAGAATTTCATTTCTATTTATAAATAAAATTTTTAAACTAAACTGTTTCATAAAACATTTCTATATATCAACCTAGTCAGTAAGATATTGCAGAAACTATAATGATAATCAATTCTATTATCGCCAAAATATACAAAGCACAGCAAAAATAAAATCACCTTTTTCGGTGCGCCTTTGAGTGATTAGACCCTAATCACTATGCAAAGCATGTAGGACAATAGAGTGATTAGGGCCTAATCACTCCCTAAAATGTATAAGAACGGACTCTCCTACATTAGCTAACATATTGTATGACAATGCGTTTCGCAAAATCATGTAGGAAATGGCATTAAAAAATCAAAAAAATATTTTTTTATTGACTATGATAGAACATAATGATTCATTAGATAGCAATATGAACAACAACGCCCAATTATGAAATAAACAAAATACATGTAGTCATGATGTGTTTCCACATCCACAACCATGCGATAAGGATGTTTTATTACTTATTTTCCCTTTTTATCCTTAAAAATCCCTTTTTACTTTTACCTTTATGATATTTTGTGTAATTTTGCAAACAAATAAAAAGTAATAGCCGATCGAAGGGAAGATTGGCTCATTTAAACGTTTAAAGAATATGGCATTAAAATGTGGTATTGTAGGTTTACCAAACGTAGGTAAGTCTACTTTATTTAACTGTCTGTCTAGTGCTAAGGCACAGTCAGCAAACTTTCCTTTCTGTACTATTGAACCAAATCTTGGTGTAATCACCGTTCCAGACGAGCGACTCACCAAACTTGCGGAAATTATTCATCCAGGACGTATCGTACCAGCAACATGTGAAATTGTTGACATAGCTGGACTTGTAAAAGGAGCTAGTAAAGGTGAAGGCCTTGGAAACAAATTCCTTGGTAACATCCGCGAATGTGATGCCATTATACATGTTATCCGTTGCTTTGACGACGACAATATTGTTCGTGAGGGCGGAATGGCTGTAGATCCATTATCAGACAAAGGAATAATCGATACAGAGTTACAGTTGAAAGACCTTGAAACAATAGACTCACAAATGGCTAAACAGCAAAAAGCTGCAGCTGCCGGCAATAAGGACGCAAAGGTGCTTTGCACTGTTCTTGAAACATACAAGGCAATCCTTGAACAGGGCAAAAATGCACGCGAGGCTACCTTTGAAAGCAAAGATGAGCAACAAGCTGCACATGACCTGTTCCTTCTAACCACAAAGCCAGTACTCTACGTTTGTAATGTTGACGAAACTAGTGCTAAAGATGGCAACGAATACTCAAAACAAGTTGAAGAAATTGCTGCAAATGAAGGTGCTGAAGCAATGATTATTGCCGCAAAAACAGAGGAAGACATTGCATCCCTTGAAACATACGAAGACAAACAGATGTTTCTTGAAGAACTAGGATTGAAGGAAAGTGGTGTAAACCGACTGATAAAGAAGGCTTACCAACTACTTAATTTACAGACTTTCATCACCGCTGGAGAAATGGAAGTAAAGGCTTGGACATACCACAAGGGTTGGAAAGCCCCACAGTGTGCCGGAGTTATCCACACAGATTTTGAAAAAGGTTTTATCCGCGCTGAGGTGATCAAATATGAAGATTATATCAAATATGGCACAGAAACAGCCATACGTGAAGCAGGAAAACTAGGTGTCGAAGGTAAGGAATACGAAGTTCAGGATGGCGACATCATGCACTTTAGATTTAACGTATAAACAATCCGAAGTCTGAAAAGACAAGGATATCATAAGCTGATATTATGGTTCAATTATTAAACTACATCGTCTGGAATCCCGATATTTACGCCATTCAAATTGGCAATTGGGGTCTACGCTGGTATTCACTATGCTGGCTTGCCGGACTTATCGGAGCCTATTTTATGGTGAAATGGTTGTTCAACAACCAAAACATAACAACAATCACCACGACAGTAAACGGAAAAAAGGTTGAGAAGAATGTCTTTGATCCCCTCTTCATCTACTGTTTCCTTGGTATTCTCATTGGTGCCAGGTTAGGTCATTGCATATTCTATCAGCCTGATTATTTCCTTACTTCAGGTCAGCATTTCATTGAGATGTTTCTACCGATACACTTCATGACCGATGGTACCATAAAGTTCACAGGTTATGAAGGACTGGCTAGTCACGGTGGAACAATTGGACTGATGATCGCCCTATGGCTATACTGCAAGAATACTGGCGTAAAAATGTGGCAGGTGCTTGATAACATAGCTATTGCAACGCCTATCACAGCATGTTTTATAAGATTGGGAAACCTTATGAACAGTGAAATCATAGGTAAAGTTACATCAGTTCCATGGGCTTTCATCTTCGAAAAGGTAGATAAGTACCCACGCCATCCAGGTCAATTATATGAAGCAATTGCTTATGCGGTGTTCTTTTTCGTAGGATGGTACTTCTATCGTGTCGCAAAGAAAAAAGTCGGTACAGGCTTTTATTTTGGTCTCTGCATAACTCTTATATTCACATTCCGCTTCTTCATTGAATACACAAAAGATATTCAAGTTAATTTTGAGTCAGGAATGCTAATAAACATGGGACAGATTCTAAGCATACCTTTCGTAATATTGGGCATATATTGTATGTTCAGATCTAAGAAATAAGCTATAATAAGATATTATCAAACAAAAAAGTCCATTGACTGAATGAGAAGAACTCGTTTGTCAATGGACTTTTTCTTATATGATAAGCAATCTATGCCTTGCCTCTTAATATCTTCTTGATATCATTCAGTTTGTTTAAGGCATCAACAGGAGTGAGGTTATTAACGTCAAGTCCTAAGATCTCATCACGAATCTGAGTCAACACAGGATCATCAAGTTGGAAGAAGCTCAGTTCCATATCGCCTGAGTGTTCCGCAATCTTTGCAGTATTCGGCTTACCTGCGCCCCCTACTCCAGCATTATCAGCCTCTAATTCCTTTAATATCACATTGGCGCGCTTCACGATAGAACGTGGCATACCAGCAATCTCGGCAACATGAATACCAAATGAATGTTCACTGCCTCCACGCATTAACTTGCGAAGGAATATAACTTTGTTATCAACCTCCTTAACGCTTACATTATAATTCTTAATGCGAGAAAAGTTCTTCTCCATCTCATTAAGTTCATGATAGTGAGTTGCAAAAAGCGTACGTGCACGAGCTTTTGAATGTTCGTGCAGATATTCCACAATAGCCCAAGCTATACTTATACCATCATAAGTGCTTGTTCCTCGCCCCAGTTCATCAAACAAGACAAGACTCTTAGAAGAAACATTATTCAGGATATTGGCAGCCTCAGTCATTTCAACCATAAATGTAGATTCACCAAGTGAAATATTATCGCTTGCTCCTACCCTAGTAAAGATTTTATCGACTAAGCCTATTCTTGCGCTTTCTGCTGGCACAAAGCATCCTACTTGGGATAAGAGTACTATCAATGCAGTTTGACGCAACAGAGCCGATTTACCAGCCATATTAGGACCAGTAATCATCATTATCTGTTGTTTTTCAGTATCAAGATACACGTCATTTGGCACATAACTCTCGCCTAAAGGCAATTGTGTCTCAATCACAGGGTGTCTTCCTTGTTTAATATCTATTACATCGCTGTCATCAATAACAGGGCGCACATAGCGATTTTCCTCTGATATTTTAGCGAAACTAAGAAGACAGTCGTTATGAGCAAGCAAGTTGGCGTTTATCTGTATCTGAGGAATAAAGTCCTGCATATCAACTATCAACTCATTAAACAATCTTGTCTCAAGAGCCAATATCTTTTCTTCAGCACCCAGAATTTTCTCCTCATATTCTTTCAATTCCTGTGTAATATAACGTTCTGCCTGAGCCAGCGTCTGCTTTCTTATCCACTCTTCAGGAACTTTATCCTTAAACGTATTTCTTACCTCAAGATAATATCCGAAAACGTTGTTGTATCCCACTTTTAGACTTGATATGCCAGTGGCTTCGATCTCCTTTTCCTGTATCTTCAATAGATAATCCTTACCGTTTCGGCTTATTGATCGCAATTCGTCAAGTTCCTCATTGTATCCGCTAGCTATTACATCGCCTTTGTTTACAAGCTGCGGTGGATCTGGTTGTATTTCTTTTTCAATACGGTCTTTTATACTTTCACAAAGATTCAGCTGTTCACCGATGCGTTTCAGCGCATCATTGTTGGCATAAAGACAAGCTGTTTTTATTGGGCGAATAGCGTCAAGAGCATTCTTTAGTTGAACGACTTCACGCGGAGAAACACGTCCTACGGCAACCTTAGATATGATACGTTCCAAATCGCCTACACGATGCAATTGGTCATCTACAATCTGTCTGAATTCAGGCTCTCTAAAGAAATACTCCACAATGTCAAGGCGTTCCTGTATAGGATGAACCTCTTTTAGTGGAAATACAAGCCATCTTCGCAGCATTCGCCCTCCCATTGGAGTAACAGTACGGTCTATCACAGCAAGTAACGAACTTCCGTCATCCTGCATTGGAGCAATAATCTCCAAAGAACGTATTGTAAAACGGTCAAGCCTTACATACTTTTCCTCTTCTATTCGTGAAAGAGACGTAATATGACTAATATGAGTATGCTGAGTTATCTCAAGATACTGCATAATAGCTCCACTGGCTATAATACCATTTTTTAAGTGTTCAACTCCAAAACCTTTAAGGCTCTTTGTTCCGAAATGTTTAAGAAGCTTCTGTTTGGCACTTTGTTCTGTAAACACCCAATCATCAAGTTCAAAAACACAAAACTTATTACCGAAATAGCATTCAAATTCTTTCTTATAATTACGGTCATAGAGAACTTCCTTTGGCATAAAATTACCTAATAACTTCTCAACGTAATCATAAGTTCCTTCGCCCGTGATAAACTCACCGGTAGAAATGTCCAGGAAACTAACACCACAAGAGGCCTTTCCGAAATGCACAGCGGCAAGGAAGTTGTTTTCCTTATAGTTCAGCACATTGTCACTCATGGCTACACCTGGAGTTACAAGTTCTGTAATTCCACGTTTCACCATCTTATCCATATCGCTCAATCCCTTCTTACCCTTAATCTGCTCACGCTTCTTTTTGGGATCTTCAAGCTGATCGCAAATAGCCACACGCTTTCCGGCGCGAATAAGTTTCGGCAAATAGGTATCCAATGCATGATGAGGGAATCCTGCCATTGCTGCAGAACCAGTTTCACCACCGTTATTACGCCTTGTAAGCGTAATACCTAGGATTTTACTTGCCTCGACAGCATCATCACAATATGTTTCATAGAAATCGCCACAACGAAACAGCATCAGCGCATCAGGATGTTTTGCCTTTAGCGAAAAGAACTGTTTCATCATCGGCGTAAGTCCTTTTTCGTCCTTAGCCATATATCTAAAAGTTCGTCTGAATTACAAAATTACGCAAATAAAGACGAAACGCAAAATAAATCCTTTATTTTTATGATTTTATAGAGATACTGGGGCTAGAATAAATCATAAGTGATAATGATTAATTTACTATTGCTATTTTGCATACGACACCCTTTGATCCATCTTGCGTCGCTGTCTCAACCATATAAACACCAGAAGCGACACGACGACCATTCTTGTCGTTACCATCCCAAGTAAACAATCCTCCATTGCTACGACCTTCAGCAATAAGCGTACCTGAAGAAGTAACAATCTTTACATCGGCATTATATGAAAGTCCTGTAACTGTTATCAAACCTGTATAATCTGGACGTACTGGATTAGGATAAGCATACACACTCTGATTTGTCATTTTGCTTTCGGCTTCAGTTGCATCACTGACATAAGAGCACAAGCCCTTATCCGTACCGAAAAACACTTCACCAGTTGTTCCGTTAATAGCAATACTCTCTATATTGTTTGAAAGCAGTTTACTGTTATCCTCTGTGAAATGATGCACTTCCTCTATATTGTTTGAACTCACAAGATAAACACCATTACCATTAGTACCAAACCATTTGCGATTACCTCCATCTACCGCCATGCAAGTAATATCAACACCGCTAAGAAGATAATCAGCATAATTGGTACCATCATTACGTGGAACCTTGATCTGCTGGAATACAGGGTTCTCATCTGTCACATTAGAAGACTCTAGCATTAGCGGTCCCACACTAGTACCAATCCATATATTATTTTCTTTATCTTCTGCTGCACATCTTACGTAATACAAGGTAAGTTTCGTGCCATCCTGATTCACAAAGTTATGAATAACGTTTGCTTTGTCTGTAGACTTATTATACGACACTAGAGCAGGATATCCCCAATAGTCATCAACAAACCAAAGAAGTTTCCTACTATCAAAGAATGGATTAGTCATATTATCAAACGAACGACCATCGTTCATGAATATGTTTTTGTGAAAAGAATTCCACTTATTTTCTGACGTTAATTCAAAAAGAGACGTAGTAGCACTGTTACTATTAAATAGCCACAGGTTGGAGCTGTCATCAAATCGTAAACCCTGAACGATAACATAATCTTTACTTACATTCTGCACTGTTGCTGCTCCCTGCAAAGGACTATTCGTATAATTATATTCCTTTACGAATTTTCCATTCTTAAATTCGTAAAGACCTATCCTTCCGCTCGCAAACACATGTGAATTATCATTTGGATCAACATCCATTGACATCAAATTCACATAAGAATGCCCTGTAATATTTTGAAGATTATCTTGATATTCTGTCCATTCATCACCTTTCAACACCTGAATACATCCTGGGCGCATGAGATCCTTATCCGGATTCCACCCTCCTCCACAAGTATAAAGATTTCCATTATAGAACCTCATGAATCCAAAGTAATTATACTTAGGACCACCAGGATTTGCCTTTGATACTTTTTCTATAAGACTGCCCTTATCATCGGATGTCTTTGCTACATAGTCAGCAACACGTTTCCAGTTATTCTTATCAAGCAGATTAACCGTTGTTGGCGCACGATAAATACCATTGCTAGCACTTGCTGCATAAAGATAACCAGAATCCAGATACGAATAGTTTACTTTAAATCCTAGATTATATGTATCACTGATTTCTGCATTGGCAACATTCAGTTTCACAATTCCGAAACCAGTACTTAAATAAGCATATCCAGCAGATTGATAAATATCATTAATCGACTTGTCTAATGTTATTGACGAATTGTAATAATCGCTAATATTTATCACTTCACCTTTATCGTCCATCAGGTCGATATTCTGATTAGAATAAACTATTACAAGTCTTTTGGCATATTTATTATAGGAAATATATGAAACATTGCAGTCGCTAAGACTATTTGTTTTGTCAAAAGTCTGTATGCTCTGGTCGGATGTATTATAAGAATAAATATTATTACTTGCAAGTACATAAATCACGTTTCCACTACCCTGCTCCACATCCTGAATGTTAGAATAAGCCATATAAGCCTTCCAACTACCAGTCTGTGCTGCTTGCATAATGCCTACGCAACAACAAAAGACTATAGCAAGTAATAATATTCTTTTCATCTATTACTTATTCTCCTTAAGATATTCCGAGAGTTTTACGACAGCCCTTGCACGATGGCTTATCGTGTTTTTGATCTCCTCACCAAGTTCCGCAAAACTCTTATCATAACCTTCTGGAACAAAAATCGGATCATAACCAAAACCTTCTGTACCATGCTTCTCTGTTGCAATTTTTCCGTCTACCCTACCCTCAAAATATATAGGTTGTGCATTAGGTTGCAACAAGACTATGATGGTACGGAATCTTGCGTTGCGATTACTTTTGCTTTCAAGATTAGCTAATAGTTTAGCCATATTGGCTTCACTGTCGTGATCAGTACCTTCTGCATATCTTGCACTGTGCACACCTGGTTGACCATCAAGAGCTTCAACCTCTAGACCAGTATCATCAGCAAAGCAACCAATATGGTATTTATCGCATACAAACTGAGCCTTCAGCAAAGCATTTTCCTCTAGGGTATCCCCTGTTTCAGGAATATCTTCGTGGCAACCTATTTCACTAAGAGACACTATCTCGAAATCAGATCCAAGAATCTCTCTTATTTCTCTTAACTTATTCTTATTGTTAGTTGCAAAAACTATTTTCATAATGATACAGATAGTTATTTTTTTGAATCTAATGAATCAGTCTTTACTTTTACTCTCATCTCATCAAATCCTTCTCCATAGACACCAATAACGCTACTCTGACTGACAAAAGCATTAGGGTCAATCATCTTGATAAGTCTGAATATTTCAGTACTCTCACGCTTTTTCGCCAAAATACACAGCACTTTCATCTGCTGTCCAGTGTACCATCCGTGGCCATCAAGTATTGTAACACCGTGTCCCATTTCAGTACCAATAGCATTAGCTATCTCCTGATATTTCTTTGTAAATATCATAAACTGCACACTCTCTCGTCTTGCATTCATCACATAATCAAGCACGAAGTTTTCAATCACCATCGTACAGAGACCAAACACAATCTTGCGCCAATCCTGGAAGATAGGATACGTACTGCCGATAATGAGCAAATCTACATACACCAACACACGTCCAAGACTGATATTATGATACTTATTTACTACAGCTGCGACAATATCGGTACCACCAGTAGAACCGTTATTAAGGAAAACGATTGCCAATGCAGAACCCGTAAACGTACAGCCAATAATCAGCGACATAAAATCCTGTCCGTGTCCCAACACTTGATGCATTGTTCCATCGGGATTTGTCATCAGTTTCTGCGCCATCCACAGCATAAAAGACAACATTAGGATTGCATAGACTGTCTTGACCATGAACTTAAATCCCAATATTTTCAACGCCACTATCAATAGACAGACGTTGATTGCAAAATACGTATAAACAATTGGGATTTTGGTGGCATAAAAAACAATAGCGGCAACACCGGTAACTCCACCGGTGACAATTTGATAAGGCAGCAAAAATACTGTCCAACCAAATGCGTAGAGAAATAAACCAACGGTTATCAACAGATAATCCTTGACCTCATTCCATATTTTTAGTCTCTCTATCATTTAATTACAATGTTAACTATTTTCTTTGGAACTATGATAACTTTAACGATATTTTTTCCCTCAAGATATTTCAGGCTTCTTTCGTCTTCAATAACTGCTTTTTGTATTTCATCATTGCTAGCATCTGTAGCAAAAGTTTTCTGATAACGAGCCTTTCCATTAAAACTGATGGTGATCTGTATCTCGCTTTCTGCAAGATATTTCTCTTCATACTTTGGCCATGCTGCATCACAAACACTACCCTTTTCTCCGAGAGTGTGCCACAATTCTTCAGCAATATGTGGAGCAAATGGAGCAATAACGATAACCAATTTCTTCAATAAAGCTGCGTTCTTGCACTTCTGCTGACCCAATTCGTTTACAGCAATCATGAATGCACTGATAGCAGTGTTGTAGCTGAACTTCTCAATATCTTCTGATACTTTCTTTATCAGTTTATGAACACTCTTTAAACTCTCTGCTGTAGGCTCTTCATCATTAATAGCCAATTCGTCAGCATTCTTTACCCAGAATAAGTTCCAGAACTTCTTCAGGAATCTATGGCAACCATCTATACCGTTGGTATCCCAAGGCTTACTTGCTTCAACAGGACCAAGGAACATTTCGTAAAGTCGAAGAGTATCTGCTCCATAAACTTCTACAATCTTGTCTGGATTTACTACGTTGAACATGCTCTTTGACATCTTCTCTACAGCCCATCCGCATACATACTTTCCGTCTTCGAGTATAAACTCTGCATGATTGTATTCTGGGCGCCATGCCTTGAACGCATCTGTATCAAGAACGTCGTTACTAACGATGTTAACATCTACATGTATAGGAGTTGTCTCATATTTGTCTTTAAGTCCAAGACTTACAAATACAGGAGCTTTTGAATGGTCATCGCTGTTAATACGATAAACAAAGTTTGAACGTCCCTGAATCATACCTTGGTTGATCAGTTTTTGGAATGGTTCTTCCTTACTGCTTACGCCATTATCAAACAGGAACTTATTCCAGAAACGACTGTAAATAAGATGGCCTGTTGCATGTTCTGTTCCACCGACATACAAATCTACATTCTGCCAATATTCGTCAGCATCTTTACCGACAAGGGCTTTATCATTACCTGGGTCCATATAGCGCAGATAATAAGCAGAACTTCCTGCAAATCCAGGCATCGTATTCAGTTCAAGAGCGAATACTTTTTCATTATCTATCAAGCTCTTATCTACGATACACTTGTTTGCTTCGTCCCAAGCCCATTTCTTTGCGCGTCCCAATGGAGGTTCACCAGTTTCAGTAGGCTCATATTTATCAATTTCAGGCAATTCAAGTGGCAGACATTCTTCAGGAATCATCTGTGGCATTCCATTCTTATAATATACAGGGAATGGCTCACCCCAATAACGTTGGCGAGAGAATGTAGCATCACGCAAACGATAATTTACCTTTACCCTACCTAGGTTATGAGATGTTACAAACTCCTTAGTTGCGGCAATAGCCTCTTTCACAGTCTTACCGTTTAGGTTGAATCCGTCTAGTGCAACACCTTCACTAGGACTGTTCATTACGATACCATCTTTTGCATCAAAGCTTTCTTCACTTACATCAGCACCTTCAATAAGAGGAATTATAGGCAAGTTGAAATGCTTTGCAAAAGCATAGTCTCTGCTATCATGTGCAGGCACAGCCATAATGGCACCTGTTCCATATCCAGCCAACACATATTCGCTTATCCAAATTGGAATATTATCACCAGTAAATGGATTTACAGCATAACTTCCAGAGAATACTCCTGTAACCTTTCTGTCGCTCATACGGTCAAGTTCCGTACGCTTCTTAACATAAGCAAGATACTCCTCTACTTCTGCCTTATGGTCAGGAGTTGTAAGTTCATCCACTAGTTCGCTCTCAGGAGCAAGCACCATGAATGTAACACCGAAGATGGTATCGGCACGAGTTGTAAATATAGTAAAGTTTTTATCATTTTCGGCAATTTTGAATTGCATTTCTGTTCCTTCAGAACGGCCAATCCAATTACGCTGTGTCTCTTTAATAGAGTCTGTCCATGCAACTGTATCAAGTCCATCAAGCAGTCTTTGTGAATAAGCAGAAGTACGCAAGCACCACTGCTGCATTTTCTTCTGTATTACAGGGTATCCACCTCTTTCGCTAACGCCGTCTACAACTTCATCATTTGCCAATACTGTTCCAAGTCCTGGGCACCAGTTTACCATTGTTTCACCAAGATAAGCAATACGATAGTTCATCAGCGTCTGCTGTTGTTCCTTGTCGCTCATCTTGTTCCAATCATCGGCAGTGAAAATCAATTCTTCACTTTCTGCCACGTTCAAGTCCTTACTTCCGTTTTCCTTGAAGTAAGCAATAAGATTTTCAATAGGCTTCGCTTTCTGACAGTTTTTGCAGAAATAACTGTTAAACATTTTTTCGAAAGCCCACTGTGTCCAATGGTAATATTTAGGATCACAAGTTCTTACCTCACGGCTCCAATCAAAAGAAAATCCTATTTTGTCAAGTTGTTCACGATAGTGATTGATGTTAGTTTCTGTTGTGATTGCAGGGTGCTGACCTGTCTGTATAGCGTATTGTTCTGCAGGAAGTCCATAAGCATCATATCCCATTGGGTTAAGCACATTGTAACCTTGCAAACGCTTGAAACGTGCATAAATATCACTAGCTATATAGCCTAGTGGATGTCCAACATGCAAGCCTGCTCCTGATGGATAAGGAAACATGTTAAGTACATAAAATTTCTTCTTGTCTTTGTTCTCAGCAACCTTATAGGTCTTATTATCAACCCAAGATTTTTGCCATTTCTTCTCGATTTCTCTGAAGTTGTATTCCATTGCAGTTATATAGTTATTTTATATTTTACTCAAAAAATATAACGCGTGCGCGTAATTATGTGCAAAGATAATGCAAACGAGTGGAAAAGCAAAATAAAAACACGTTTTAATTTTGTTTTCCCGAGTGCAGCTTATCTTCACCGTAGGTAGAGTAATGCAAACGAGTGGAAAAGCAAAATAAAACGCGTTTTAATTTTGTTTCTCCAAGTGTACCTTACCTTCACCGCAGTAGAGTAGTGCAAGTTAACATCAAAACAGCAAGAATGTGCTTTATATGAAAAAAGACAACAACACATCATGCTTATTGCGACATGCTAAAATCTATCAATCTCGGCAAATATTTATTCATAATATAAGTATCTAAACAGTTATGAATAATTGTATTTATGTAAATATATTTGGCTTACAAATAAGCTCTTTTCTATCAAAGAATGTAGTCAATATGTGGTCATTTAGTCAAAGTCATTTTGGTCATTTTCAACTTCTGATACGGGGGATATATATACTTATATAAATTATATATTTAAATATATAATTTATATAAGGGGGCTGCCCCCCACTATGGAAATCCAAAATGACCAAAATGACTTTGACTAAATGACCACATCGTGAGGATAATCATATCTGAATGCCGCTAATTACACTCTGAACGCAAATTGTTAGCCGTGTAAAGTAAGCAATATCAGCACTTTAATGTTTTGAAATTAGCCCTCCAAACAACGAAACATTGAAATCGCTTGCCTAGAATGATAATTTGCCCTACCTTTGCACTCGTCATCCCAACGTAATGAGGACCGAAGAGAGAATTAGCGCTGCTCACCGAAGTCGAAAACACAAACCAAAATATCAATACCATGCCTCTGAACGACAAACTTAACATGATCATGAACAAACACAAAAGAAATTGAAGACATTCGAAAAACTTGGCTGTGAAGTCTATTGAGAATGCAATCCAACATCAATGAAACGGCAAGCCTGAGCGAATGGAAAAGAGAGACAAAGCGAATGAATTTGATAAACAAGAGTTACAATAACATGAAAATAGGGCGCATCTACTGATAAAGGAATAGATTCATTTTGTCCTCTTCAAGATTTCCACTACCTTTGCCATAACAATCAACAATATTATTATGAAGAAAATTTTTATTTTAGCATTATTGACATTATGCATGGTTGCCAATGCACAGATTAAACGTCCGAAACTTGTAGTGGGCGTTGTCGTAGACCAAATGCGTTGGGATTATCTTTATTATTACTATAACGAATATGGTAATGACGGATTGAAACGATTGCTTGACGAAGGGTATAGCTGTCAAAACACAATGATACCTTATATACCAACCGTTACCGCTATTGGGCACTCTAGTATTTATACAGGTAGCGTTCCTGCAATGACAGGTATTCTTGGTAATAATTTTTTCATTAAAGGAAAAGAAGTATATTGCTGTCAGGATGATGACGTGAAGAGTGTAGGTAGTGACTCAAAAGAAGGACAGATGTCACCACACAGACTATTGGCTTCTACAATAGGTGATGAACTAAAACTAGCAACAAACTTTAAGTCAAAGGTTATTGGTGTTGCCCTGAAAGACAGAGCTTCAATACTTCCTGCAGGACATAGTGCTGATGCTGCATATTGGTGGGATACCAGTGCAGGACATTTTGTAAGCAGCACATTCTACATGAAAGAATTGCCGAAATGGGTTACTGATTTCAATAAACAGAATAGTACAAAACCTGGATTTGATATTAAAACCAGCGATCAAGGAGTAACAATGACATTTAAGATGGCTGAAGCAGCTATTGAAAATGAGAAGCTAGGGCAGGGTAGCACAACAGATATGTTGGCTGTAAGTGTTTCATCAACTGATGCTATTGGACATGCGTATAGCACACGTGGCAAAGAAAATCATGATGTATATCTGCAACTAGACAAAGATATTGCACAATTCTTTAATTACCTTGATGCAACGGTTGGTAAAGGTAATTTTTTATTGTTTTTAAGTGCTGACCATGGAGGTTCACATAATCCAAACTTCATGCGTTCACATCGTTTACCAGCAGGAGGATTTGAAGGCTGGAACGTGGCTAAAAGTGTGAATGAAACTCTACAAAAGCAATTTAAAACAACAGCCAGACTAATACTTGGTGAAAACTCATTACGTATATTTCTTGATCATGAAAGCATTGAAAAAGCGGGGCTGAAACTTGATGAAGTAAAGGCTGCTGCAAAAAAGGAATTCGAAAAAGATGACAATGTTGCCTTTGTTGTAGATTATGATAATGTTGCCGCACAAAGTATTTCACAACCAATACGTGAAAGAATAATAAATGGTTATAGTCGTGAACGTGGGGGAGACTTACTTCTTATTACCAACCCTGGTTGGATAGATGCAAGTAATGATGCTAATTATAAAGGTACAACCCACGGATTATGGAATCCAGATGATTCACATATTCCTTTGATATTCATGGGATGGAATATCAAGCACGGTGAAACTTCAAAGCCTACAAGTATGACAGACATTGCCCCAACAATATGCAGCATGCTACATATTCAGATGCCTAATGCCTGTGTAGGTAATTCAATATTTGAATAAAATCATTCGCGATATGCTTTTGGCGAGATTCCTGATTTCTGCTTAAAAAACTTAGTAAATGCCGATTGGTCATTAAATTTAAGCTCAGTTGAAATCTCGCCAATAGTTTTATCAGTCATCTTAAGCATTTTGCAGGCTTCGCTGTATAAAAAGCTCTGTAAATATCCACAAACAGTATTTCCTGAAACTTCACGCACTATCCTTGAAAGATAAGTAGACGTGATATTCATTCTATCGGCATAGAAATTAATCTGTCTTTCCTTTTTAAAGTTATTTGAAGCAAGGTGTATAAATATTTTGAATATGTTTTCCTTATGCTTCATGTCGTGTAATTCATTGCTTGCGCTGTCAATGAGTTCATTAACATGCATTTGAGCTAAATGCACAAGGAAACTTAGCATCTCCTTTTTATATAAATGTGGTTGACTTATTGTTTTTTCCACTTGCATTATTATTCCTAAAAGTTCAGAGATCTTAGCTTCTGTAATATCAAAATAGAGATATGAGTCAAGAATGTTGCGTTGTAAAATATCCTGCATATTAGGATCATTTTCAAGTATATTATTGTAGAAATTTGTCTCGCAGAAAAGAAAGTATCCATCAAGTTCGTTTGTACATTTTACAAATTCAGTATTCTGCGTATGAGCCATTCTTATAATACTCTGTTGAGCCAATCTTATATTCTTTTCGTTGATGATAATTTCCGCCTCTCCATCAACAAGCACAAAAATAGTATAGAAGTTCACATACTTCAATTGTTTAGTTATAGACTCAAATGTTTCCTGATTAACAGGCATCGTTGCCACAATTGCACCGTATAAGTCTTTGATGTTGTTTTGAACTGCAAATTCCTGTAGGCTATGTGAATTTCCCTTGTCCATAATGTTTATTTTTAAGGTCAATAATTGGCAAATATACAAAATGTTTCCGATTTTACAAAAAATGGTTTGAATTATATAAATACATGTTCAAAAAAAACATATAATTTTGCAAAATGACATTAAACATTAGATATTAATAGACAATTTCACCTAAACAATTAAACCTGCAAATATGGTAACCTTTTTAGTATTATTGCAATTCTTTATAGTTCTGGCATTGATTTTCATCGGTGCTCGCGTTGGCAGCATCGGACTTGGTATCTACGGAATGGTAGGTGTATTTATCCTCGTATTTGTCTTTGGACAGAAGCCTGGTAACGTTCCTATTGACGTGATGTTGATTATTGTTTCTGTAATAACCGCCGCGGCAGCCCTGCAAGCCTCCGGAGGATTAGATTATCTTGTAGGCCTTGCAGCAAAGTTTCTGCGCAAACATCCTGAACAGATTACATATTATGGTCCTTTGGTAACTTGGTTGTTTTGCCTTGTTGCAGGTACAGCACATACGTCTTATTCTCTTTTACCTATTATATCAGAGATAGCTACAAATTCAAAGATCAGACCTGAACGCCCATTGAGCGTAGCAACTATTGCAGCATCATTGGGTATTACGGGAAGTCCCGTTTCTGCAGCTACAGCTGCAATCATATCAACAGACTTACTTGGTGGAAGAGGTATTGAATTAAAAGATATTATGTTGGTGTGCATTCCAGCATCACTTATTGCAATACTTGTTGCTTCGTTTGTACAAAATAGAGTAGGGAAGGAACTTGATGATGATCCTGAATACCAGCGTCGAATTAAAGATGGCACTATAAATCCAGAGGAAGATAAAAATAACATGGAGAAACTTATAACAACTCCAAATCCACGTGCTAAATATTCTGTCATGGCATTTATTTTAGGCGTATTATTAGTTGTTATATTTGGATCAGTACCTTCACTTCGCCCTTCTTTCAATGTTGATGGAGAGATGACTCGTTTGGGAATGCCTGAAACGATAGAAATTATAATGATGTCAGTAGCTGCATTAATACTACTTGTTGGCAAAGCAAATGTAGTAGAAGCAGTAAAGGGAAATGTTTTTGCAGCAGGAATGAACGCCATGGTGAGCATCTTTGGTATTGCCTGGATGGGAGATACTTTCTTTAATGGAAACATAGAATTTTTCAAATTGCATATTGCAGACATCGTTACTCAATATCCATTTTTATTTGCTGTCGCATTGTTCTTCATGTCAATAATGCTATTCTCTCAGGCAGCAACAGTTCGCACACTTTATCCTTTAGGCATTGGTCTGGGTATAAGTCCACTTGCTCTTGTGGCTATGTTCCCAGCTGTGAATGGATATTTCTTCATTCCAAACTATCCTACAGAAGTGGCAGCGATAAACTTTGACCGAACAGGTACTACAAAAATAGGAAAGTATGTAATAAATCACTCATTCCAACTTTCTGGTTTTATAACTACATTTGTATCAATAGGAGTAGGCTATCTTATTATAAACCTATTTTATTAATAATATTACTAATCTTTTAAAAATATTCAGTTATGAAGACATTTAAAATTTCCTTTTTAATGATTTTGGCATTAGCGTTCACATTGACGATAAGCGCCAAACCTAAGATTCGTATAATCGCTACCGGTGGTACAATTGCCGGTGTAAGTGCAAGTGCCACATCTTCTGCTTATGGTGCAGGACAAGTTGGCATACAAACTCTTATTGATGCTGTTCCGCAGATCAAAGATCTTGCTGATGTAAGCGGCGAACAGCTTGTGAATATTGGTAGTCAGGATATGAACGACGATGTTTGGTTGAAACTAGCAAAGCGTATTAATCAACTTCTAAACGAAGAAGGTTACGACGGTGTACTCGTTACTCATGGAACAGACACAATGGAAGAGACCGCATATTTTTTGACTCTTACCGTTCATAGTGACAAACCTGTTATTCTAGTTGGTAGTATGCGTCCTTCAACAGCAATAAGTGCTGATGGTCCAGCCAATCTGTATAATGGTGTGGCAGCTCTTGTTGATCCAGCATCAAAAGGTCACGGTGTAATGGCTTGCATGAACAATAAACTCATTGATGCAAAGTCTCTTATTAAGACTAACACTACAGACTGTGCTACATTTAAGGGTACTTATGGAGAAATAGGATATGTTTATAATGGTAAGCCATATTATATCCTTGAACCTACATACAAGCACACAACACAGAGTGAATTTAATGTAGACAATCTTACTAAACTCCCATTGGTTGGTATCGTATATGGTTATGCTAATGCATCTCCACTTCCAATGCAGGCTTTCGTAAACGCAAAGTTTGACGGTATAGTTTTGGCAGGTGTCGGTGACGGCAACTTCTACAAAGATGTTTTTGACGTAGCAGTAAAGGCACAGAACAGCGGAATTCAGATTGTTCGTTCAAGCCGTGTTCCAACAGGTCCAACATGTCTTAACGGTGAGGTAGATGACAGCAAGTATCACTTTGTTGCAGCCCTAAACCTTAACCCGCAAAAAGCACGTATTCTTCTTCAGTTGGCTCTTACAAAGACACACGACTGGCAGCAGATTCAGAAATACTTCCAGGAGTATTGATGCTCACTATATGTGTTCTCTCATAAAAAATTTACGAAAAGACTTTTATAAAACTTAAGCATCAATAAAACTATGAAGAAAATGTTGATAATAAGTGCATTACTTGCTGCAACATTAACAGCAAGCGCACAAGGAGAAAATACCGGTATGGGCGGCAATGATGGTAATTATAAATCACTTGCAGAAAAAGTGCTGAATTTGGAAAAGAAAAATGATGCATTCAACTTATATCTCAATTATGCTTATAGCTTTAGAGCTGATAAAGCAGACAGACAGGACTGGGCAACAGGATTTGCCAACAAGCAGTTGCGTCTTGAGATAAAAGGTAATATCGGTGACCATCTATTCTATCGTTTGCGTCATAGATTGAACAAGGCTACAGATGCCAAGAGTCAAGATAATTTTGCCAAGGCTACAGACATTATGATGGTTGGATATAAGTTCAACAACAAGTTAAGTCTCCAAGCCGGTAAGATGTGTCAGATATGGGGTGGATTTGAATTTGATGAGAATCCTATGTATATCTACCAGTATTCTGATATGGTTGACAATATGGATAACTTTATGGCTGGTGTTGTGGCTTCTTATAAGCCAGTTCCTTCTCAGGAAATTGCTGTTGAAATTTCAAATGCCAATAATGGCAAACTTGTTAATGAATATGGTGCAGGCGCCAAGTCTATTGAAAGTGACGGAACAACAAGTCGTACTCTAGAACAAGCTAATAGTCCTCTTACATATATTGTAAACTGGAATGGTAGTTTTGCAGGTGGACTTCTCAATACTCGTTGGTCATGGGGTACTCAGACTGAGGCTAAGAACAAATATTCAAGAATGTTTGTACTTGGACAGCAGTTGGCATTACCAAAAGCTCAATGGTATTTCGACTATATGGGTGCATGGGATGCTCTTGACAGATTAAAGATTGCAAGTAGCGAACTGTCTATGCCTACAAGCGATGGTCAACCTGTTGCTGATAAGAACATGTACTTCAGTGATGTGCATTACAATTCATTTATAACAAAACTTAATTGGCAATTCGCTCCACAATGGAATTTCATGGTAAAAGGTATGTATGAGACTGCAAGCGTCAGTAAGATAGAAAAATACAAAGACTATAGAAAGTCATTTGCTTATATTGGAAGTATAGAATACTATCCTATAAAAGATCAGGACTTCCGCGTATTCCTTTCTTATACAGGACGCAAATACGACTATAGCGAGAAGTGTGGACTTAAAGACTATAACACGAATCGCATAGAAATTGGTTTCATGTATAGGATAAAGGCATACTAAAAAATATGCTAAGGTAAAAAGATTAATTTGATAAAATAAAAGTGTAATTTTGCACAACAACAAATTGAGAGTTGACATGCTTAATAATCATGTTGACTCTCTACAAAAAAATAAACTCAATATTATGGCAGAAGAAAAATTTAGATTAGAGTCTGATCTCTTAGGTGAATTAAAAGTTCCAGTTGATGCATATTATGGTGTACAGACACAGCGTGGCATCAACAACTATCATATATCACGTAAGAAGATGCGTGACTATCCTGATTATATAATCGCAATGGCATACGTTAAATTGGCTGCTATCCAGACTAACCATTCGCTTGGTGTGATCAATGATGAAATATCTGGCGCAATAAGCAAAGCTTGTCAGGAATTAATTGACGGTAAACTTCACGAAAACTTCCCTATTGACATGATGCAGGGTGGGGCAGGTACATCTGTAAATATGAATGCCAACGAAGTTATTGCTAACCGTGCGCTTGAAATAATGGGTCATAAAAAGGGAGAGTATCAGTATTGCTATCCTAACGACCATGTGAATTGCGGACAGTCTACAAATGACGTATATCCTACATCAATAAGATTAGCAATAATCAGAATGAACAAAAATCTTGTTTCAAGCCTAACAGGACTCATAAGCGCATTGCGTTATAAGGGTGAGGAATTTAAGGATGTCATCAAGATGGGACGTACGCAACTTCAGGATGCTGTGCCAATGACCAGCGGACAGGAATTTAGTGCTTATGCTAACAACCTTGAAGAGGAAATATTGAATCTTGAACGTAACGTGAAGTTGCTTCATGAAATTAACATGGGTGGTACTGCAATTGGTACAGGCCTTAATGCTGTTCCAGGATTTGCTAAACTATGTGCAGCTAATCTTAGCAAGCTTACTGGCGAACCTTTCGTTTCAGCTACCGACTTAGTAGAGGCTACTCCTGATACTGGTGCATACGTTAGCTACTCTTCAGCATTGAAGCGTCTTGCCATCAAACTTTCAAAGATTTGTAATGACTTGCGTCTTATGGCATCAGGTCCACGTTGTGGTCTGAATGAGATTAATCTTCCTCCAAAGGCTCCTGGTTCATCTATCATGCCAGGAAAAGTTAATCCAGTTATTCCAGAGGTTACAAATCAGGTATGTTTCAAGGTAATAGGAAATGATACAACCATTTCTTTCGCTGCCGAAGCAGGACAGTTGGAACTTAATGTAATGGAACCAGTAATAACAGAGTCTTTGTTTGAGAGTCTGGTATGGTTAAGTAATGCAATCGATACGCTTGTAGAGGAATGTATTCTTGGCATAACAGTCAACAAAGAACGTTGCTATGAAATGGTAAAGAATTCTATTGGTATCGTTACAGCTCTTAATCCATATATCGGTTACAAGACTTGTACAAAGGTTGCCAAAGAAGCTCTTGAGACAGACCGTTCTGTATATGATATCGTATTGGAACAGGGATTGATGACACAAGAAAAACTTGATGAAGCTTTGAATCCAAAGAACATGCTTGTTTCTCATAAGTTTATAAAGTAGATCAACTATTATCAACTCAAATAAGTAAGGGGATTGTGTATAATATATATTACACTTTCCCCTTTATTATGTTATTACAATTAAGTAATTACTTAATTCATCATTATAAGCATATACTTTATAATATTCATTTGTTTTATAAAGTGAAATCACTATATTTGCAAAATATTAATATTAGAATATATGCAGATACTAATAGGCTGTGCTAAAATAATGACCGGATGTGCTACATCTGATATTTCATTTGCAACTGAACCTACATTTCAAAGTCATGCCAATGACAATGCAATGCAGATGTTGAATTATTCTGTTGAGGAATTATGTGAAATGTTGCATATAAACAGAGATATGGCTTTAGAAAACTGGAAACGTTTTCGTTCTTTCCATGATAACAGTATCCGTCAACCTGCCGCATTTTGCTATGATGGAATGGTTTACCAAAGACTTGCTCCTGAAACTCTTTCAGACAGTGAATTACTATATGCCAATGAACATCTTATGATTAGTTCTTTTTTATATGGTATCCTGCGTCCGCTTGACATGATCAATAAATATCGCTTGGAGGGTAACGTTACTCTTCCCAATCATAATTCAAAATCGATGTTTGATTTTTGGAAGCCAATTCTAACAGACTGGTTTATCAATAAAATAAAAGCTGATGATGGTATTCTTATCTACTTAGCTAGCGACGAAATGCGTAATTTGTTTGATTGGAAACGCGTAAAAAAAGAAGTAAAAGTAATCACTCCTAGTTTTAAAGTTGATAAAAACGGTAAACTAAAGACTATTGTTATTTATACAAAAATGTGTCGTGGAGCAATGGCACGCTACATCATTAAAAATAGAATTACCAATATAGATGAACTAAAATCATTTGAATATGAAGGTTTCAGTATTGATGATTCAAATGAAGAATGGAATTACGTTTTATAAAAATATCAATCTATCCGCTTGTGGATATTAGTCTATAAATCATCTTCTACAATATATATGACAATGAAAAATAAAATTTTATTTGCTGTTTTGTTTGCAATAATATCGCTACCTATTTTTGCACAAAATAATAATTCGGATTCGATCGCAAAGTCTTTGAATGACAGGTGTATAGTTTCTATAGAAACATCTTTAGGAAATATTAGAATCGCCCTATATAATGAAACGCCCAAACATCGAGACAACTTTCTTAAACTAGTAAAAGAAGGGTTTTATAATGGTATTTTGTTTCATCGCGTAATACCTAACTTTATGGTTCAAACAGGTGATCCTTCAAGTAAAACGGCTGTTTCTGGTCAATTATTAGGCAATGTATCCCTAGATTATACCATTCCTGCTGAAATAAGGTTTCCTCAATATTATCATAAGCGTGGTGCTGTGGCAGCAGCCCAAGAAGAAAATGCAAAGGATCATGCATCATCTTCATGTCAATTTTATATAGTAACAGGAAAAACTTTCGGTCCAAAAATGCTTGACACAAAACTTAACGAACTTACTGAGAAATCGGGAGGAACAATTATCTTTAATGAAAAAATTCAAAACGATTATCAGACAATTGGAGGTACTCCACATCTCGACGGACTATATACAGTATTTGGTGAAGTAGTGGATGGTATGGATGTAGTCGATAAAATACAAAATGTAGAAAGAGATAATAATAATCGCCCAATCAATGATATAAAGATAGTCAAGGCTACTATTGTAAAAGACCTTCCAATAAAGAAATATTCAACTACTCAAAAAAATAAAATGAGTAAGAATAAAATTTCAACCAGTAAGCGATAAAGCTTACAATATATATTTATGTAACCTATTAACGGAATTAAATCAGTGCTTATTAAATTCTGCCAATAGCATTGCGATATATTGCATTCCTTTTCTATGCTATTAGCATTCTTTATTCCATCTATAATAGAGTAGAAATAAAACCCAATTACTATACAATAAAAAAGAGCTAAACAGTTAATAAACTATTTAGCTCTTTAAAGTGGTGCGCCCGATAGGACTCGAACCTACACAGCGTGAACTACTAGATCCTAAGTCTAGCGCGTCTACCAATTTCGCCACGGGCGCTTTTGCGGTTGCAAAGGTACAACTTTTATTTTAAATACAAAATATTTAATTGTTTTTTTTAGTAAATCATCATTTTCATCAAAAAAAGTTATCCACAAAAAGTGTTGATAACCATGTTGAAAACTACTGTATAAGGAAGTTAATAACTATGTAGATATCCACACACCAATATCCACCCCCTTCATATTGTGGATATCCACATAGTTTTGAAATACTTTTTACGAAGTTTTCCACTAAAAAATCACAGAAAAAGATATAAACTTATTAACTTTGCAGAAAATACCGGAATTGTGGATAACTCTCTATCTTTCTGATATTCAAGAAGAAATTATTAGTTATAGGTGTGCATAAGTGATAGACAAACGTTGATAATAGAAAATGCAAATATTTGAATATCATTTTATCAACTTATCAACACCACATCATACTACTCTTATTTCTTTTTATTAAATAGAAAAATAAATAATATAATAATAATATAGTGTGAATTAATCTGTTTAAAAATTAAAACACTGTATGAAAGATAAAAAAAATATGGTAAAGAAAGAATGGATAGAAAAGGGATATGTAGACGAACCTATTGACAAGTCTATTGATCTTAAAGCTGAGATACGCAGAATGTGTAAAGAGAAGGACGCTATTATTCTTGCCCATTATTATACAATTGGTGATATTCAGGATATTGCTGATTTCATTGGCGACTCTTTGGCTTTAGCTCGTAAGGCTGCTGAGACTGATGCTAAGGTTATGGTTATGTGTGGTGTACACTTCATGGCTGAAACTTGCAAACTTTTGAGTGAAGACAAAATTGTGTTGTGTCCTGATCTCACTGCTGGTTGTTCTCTTGCTGACAGCTGCAAGGCAGAAGACCTAAAGAAATATAAGGAGGAGCATCCTGAATATAAGGTTATAAGTTATGTAAACACAACAGCTGCAGTGAAAGCTCTTACTGATTGTGTTGTTACAAGTGGAAATGCAAAAAAGGTTATAGATAGTTTCCCTAAAGATGAAAAACTTATATTCGGTCCTGATTACAATTTAGGAAACTATATAAACAGCGTTACAGGTCGTAATATGTTGTTGTGGAATGGTGGATGCCATGTACACGAAAAGTTCTCTGTTGAGGAAATTATAAAGCTTAAGAAAGAACATCCTGACGCAATTGTAATGGCGCATCTTGAATGTAAAGCTCCTATTCTAGCTATTGCTGATATTAAGGGTTCTACTGCCACTATGCTGAAATATGCTCAAGCTAATGGTAAACATGAATATATTATAGCCACAGAGGCTGGTATTCTTCACGAGTTGGAACGTACGTGTCCTGAGGCTACATTCTACCCAGTTCCACCAGAAGTGTCTGAGGGAGGCTTAGGATGCAGTTGTAATGAATGTGAGTATATGAAGAAAAATAGTCTTGAAAAGATATATAATACGCTAAAATATGGTTGGCCGGAAGTTGTGGTCGATTCTAAAATAGCAAAAGACGCAGTTAAGCCTATTGAAAAGATGCTTAGTCTGAGTTAAATGATAATGGAGGATAAATTAATATTTATCCTCCATTATTTTTATCATGATGTTTTTTTATAATTTAAGTTCTTTCATCAATTCTTTCATTCCGTCGCTGGCACCCATTTCAATGTGTTTTATATGATGATAGTTATCTGTTTTAACAGGACTTGGATCTATCAAATATATAGGTATTCCGGGATTACAGTATTGTATTAGTCCTGCTGCTGGATAAACATTAAGGCTTGTGCCTACAATAACAAATATATCTGCCTTTTGTGTTTCTTGAGCCGCAGGTTCAATCATAGGCACACTTTCTCCAAAGAAAACAATGAAAGGGCGTAGCAGACTTCCGTCACCAGCTTTTGTTCCAGGATTCACATGGCTATGCTCAGGAGTTAATTGCTGAATATATTTAGAATTATATGGATTTATGCTAGAACAAACTTTTGTAAGGTCTCCATGCAGATGAATAACTTTTGAAGAACCTGCTTTCTCATGAAGGTTATCTACGTTTTGAGTGATAACTGTTACATTGTATTCTTTTTCAAGTTCCTTTATCAGTTTATGTCCATTGTTTGGTTGTGCATCCCATAGTTTACGTCTTAGCATATTATAGAAATTTGTTACAAGAGTTGGATCCTTTTCCCATCCTTCATGAGAAGCAACTTGTTCTACAGGATAATTCTCCCATAATCCATCATTACCTCTAAAAGTTTTGAAACCACTTTCCACCGACATTCCGGCACCTGTAAGAAATACTATTTTCTTCATAGCGAATAAGCTTTAAAAATTTATGTTATGCAAACATACATATTTTTTTTGTATTAAAATATTCAGAAAGAGAATAATTTTTAAATTCATAGTATTTATTATTGCTCTGAAATTTGATATGCAAGTCTTTCTGTTCCGTTATGTGTATGTATTATTCCGCAATATTCAAATCCCATTTTGCACAATAAACTTTGCATAACTTTATTATCATTATGAGTATCTATACGTATATTTTTAATCTGTTTTAAGCACCATTCAATACAGGTTTTTGTAATACCGTGAGTAGTTCCATTCGATGCAAGTCTGTGAATAACACCATAAGGCTTATCATTCAACCATTGTCCGCTATATATTTTTTCGTAAGTAGGGTCATCGCCAATAATAAAAGTAAATGCACCTACAATATTACCTTCATCATTTTTACAGATAAAACAGTTACCATTAATGATATCTTCTGTAATAATTTCTATTGACGGATAACCATTAATCCATTGATTTGGATTTCCATTATCTGCCATAAATTTGCGTGCTTTGTCATATATAGAAACAATCAATTCTATATCATCATATACTGCTTTTACTATATTCATGTTCTGAAATATTTTAATCATGTATGTTTATTTATCTGCTAAGTTAATTATTAATTTAGATTCAGCAAATACAATCATAAAAAAATAATAAGATATAACGATAACGTATTTAAAATTATATTAAATATGTTTATACATTTCAAAAATATAAATGATCTATAAATAAGTTTTAGTATTTAACTATTAATGTATATAAAGCATTAGTATTCGAATAAATATAGTTTTCTCCACCATAAAAAGTTTTTTTGATGTCACTAATGTCACTTTGTCACAAACCCTTTATTTATAAGGCTTAAGCGAGTGACATTAAGTGACATTATCGGGCTAAAAGTGACATTAAATTCCAAATCATACTTGTTTTTAGCGTTTTATTAGCAATTATGGTATTTAAATAATACATCAATTTTGTATTTTTTAAATATAATAGAATTTACATATATATTTTTAGGTATGATGAGTTTATTACAAGTATGTTATATAATTTGATATTAATAATCTAGTTATTTTGAACGTTGTTTATATACTTATAACTTCCATAAATAACACTGTGTGAAAAATTACCCTAACCATTGGGTAATTCGATTACCTCAGTGCTTGGGTAATTCAATTACTCACGTTGGGTAATCGGATTACCTAACGTGAACAACTCGATTACCCACGTTGTGTAATCCAATTACCCAACGTGAAAAATAGGAGTGTTTAGCACATGTAATTAGTATATAAAAAGAATATTTTAATGATACTATACTGACTATTCAAACTATTATTTGTTCACAAAACAGTATTTTACAATCATATAAACTTAACCATAAGGAAAATATTTATAATCAATGCTCTGTTATGGATGAAAAAGTAACGATATAGGTACCGCATATTTTGTGAAAATTCGCCAAAATATGGTGCTATTTTAGATTTAATGTCACTTTTAACCCGATAATGTCACTTAATGTCACTCGCTAATCCCTTATAAACAAAGGGTTTGTGACAAAGTGATATTAGTGACATTAAAAAAAAATTTTCTGGTAGAAGCTGTGTTTTTAACCTGAATAGTTTAGATTTATTGTTAAATAAGTTGTCTTATCTTACCTGATTGGTTGTCATTCATACTAATATGGTTGATAAAAAAAGTTCTTTCAAGAAAAGAAAATGTGTCTATTCAAGAAAGAACTTTCGGTTTTTCATACTACTTATTTTATACGCTTTATTATCATGTCGGCAACCTTCTTTCCCGACATAAGCATACCACCGAAGATTGGACCCATACGTGGTGTACCTGATACTGCTGAAGCAGCCATTCCACATACGTATAATCCTGGATATATTTCTTTTGTACCCTTTACTACTTCCTCTTCACCAGCAATGACATCAAGTGAACGTTCGCCAATTACTCCTCCTGTTTCTGTGTCTAGTCTGATACCATTTTTTCTGGCTACTGTTTTGCATATCTCGCTGTCGTGTCCAGTACCGTCAATTACACATTTTGCCATTATATTCAATGGATCTACATGAAGTCCCTCACGAAGTACTGGAGTCCAGTTTACAACAACTCCACTTACAACGTTATCTTTAAAAACAACGTCTTCAACAGAATAGCAATTAAAAATAGTTGCACCAGCATGTACAGCATGATAAAGCAATGATGAAGTACTCTCTACAGAATCTATTGTAAATAGGTCATCATTGAAAGAAGCTGAATTAATGTCAAATTCGTTGATGATATCCATAGCCTCTTTCTGTATAACAACTTGATTAAACATCATAGCACCGCCCCACATACCACCGCCTGGTGATAGTTTACGGTCAAAAAGCGCAACTTTCAGTCCGGCTTTAGCCATGTAATAGGCTGCTACGATACCAGAAGGACCACCGCCAACAATGGCAACGTCAAGGTCCAGATTACTTTGTAATTTTTCAAAATAGGTATTTATGATACCCTTTGAAACTTGTGTCTCAATCATTTTTTGTTGTATTTATTTTGTTAGACAATCTTGTTCGTTTAAAGTATGGCTTATATGCATAGCACAGAAGTTAGGTCCGCACATAGTACAGTATTTACCACCAACATTATTTGATGTTTTGTAATATTCCAATGCTTTTTCAGGATCAAGAGACAGATTAAACTGGTCTTTCCATCTGAATTCATATCTAGCCTTACTCAATGCATTATCACGTATTGCCGCGCCGGGATGTCCCTTTGCTAAGTCAGCAGCATGTGCTGCAATCTTGTAAGTAACCACTCCTACACGAACATCATCTTTATTAGGCAAAGCCAAATGTTCTTTAGGTGTTACATAACATAGCATTGCCGTACCCAGCCATCCTATCTGAGCAGCACCTATCGCGCTTGTTATGTGATCGTATCCTGGAGCTATATCTGTCACGAGTGGACCAAGCGTATAGAAAGGAGCATTATGACATTTTTCAATTTGTCTGTCCATGTTCTCCTTTATTTTATTCATAGGAACATGTCCTGGACCCTCTATAAAGGCCTGTACGTTTTTATTCCATGCTCTCTCAATCAATTCACCCATCGTATCAAGTTCAGCAAATTGGGCTTTATCATTGGCATCAAATGTACATCCTGGTCTAAGTCCGTCGCCCAGCGATATTGCAACATCATATTTTGCGCAGATATCACATATATCATCAAAATGAGAATAGAGAAAACTTTCCTTGTTATGAGTGATACACCATTTAGATATGATACTTCCTCCACGGCTCACCATCCCTGTAAGTCTGCTTTCTGCTAAATGAATATTTTTCAGTCTTATTCCGCAATGTATAGTGAAATAATCCACACCCTGTTTACATTGTTCTATCAGTGTATCCCTGAATATATCCCAAGTAAGGTTTTCTGCTTTTCCGTCTACTTTTTCAAAAGCCTGATACATAGGAACCGTGCCGACAGGAACAGGACAGTTTCGTAATATCCATTCTCTTGTTTCGTGAATGTTTTCACCTGTAGACAAATCCATGAGCGTGTCACCTCCCCATTTACAGCTCCATACAGCCTTTTCCACTTCTTCGTGAATTCCGGAATATGTAGCAGAATTACCTATATTTGTATTTATCTTAACTAGAAAATTACGCCCTATAATCATAGGTTCAGATTCTGGATGATTGATGTTTGCTGGAATAACAGCTCTTCCTTCGGCGATCTCGTCACGCACAAACTGAGGAGTGATATGGGTTTCTATGCCTAATTCTTCACAGTTCATGTTTTCGCGTATTGCTACATATTCCATTTCTGGAGTTATAATTCCATGTTTTGCATAATACATTTGTGTCGGAACACTTTCTTTTCGCTTTTCAATCCATTGTTCTCTTAGCTTAGGCAATCCTTTCTTCAAATCAATTTTTACATTAGGATCACTATATGGTCCACTTGTATCATATACGTAGACAGGATAATTAGGTGTTTCGCTTCTCTTTCCGTCAACAATTTCTATTGTCGGAGTGAGATTAATCTTTCTCATGGCAACCTTTAGTTCTGGGAATATTTTACCATTCATGTAAACTTTCTCAGAATCAGGATACGAGAATTTAATATTGTTGTTCATTTAATATTTATATTATAAGTGTTGTTTATTATCTGTTTCATCTTTTCTACAGGATTGTTGGCATTTATCACACATCCACTCAATGCTATTCCATTAATCCCAGTATTTAATATAGGCTGTATGTCTTCATCAACAATACCACCTATGGCAACGATAGGAATATCAATATTCCGTTGTTTCATGTCTGATATTATTTTATTATACCCTTCCAGTCCTATTATTGGAGAAAGATTTTTCTTTGTTGATGTAAATCTGAAAGGTCCACAACCAATATAGTCTGCACCTGAATTATATATATCAACGATATCTTCAATCGTGTTTGCTGTACCACCGATAATATATTCTTTTCCAAGAATATTTCTAGCTTCGCCTATCGGCATGTCATTTTTGCCTAAATGTACTCCATCGGCATTAAGCAGTTTCACTAGTTCAACATGATCATCAATAATGAATTTAGCCCCAACACTTTGGCAAGCAGGTTGAATAATTTTTGCAACACTGCATATTTCAGCTATATCAGCATCCTTCATGCGAAGTTGTATCCAGCGACATCCACCTAGTAAAGCCA
The DNA here is from genome assembly GCF_017347605.1 of Prevotella herbatica. NCBI lineage: Bacteria > Pseudomonadati > Bacteroidota > Bacteroidia > Bacteroidales > Prevotellaceae > Prevotella > Prevotella herbatica. Next base: position 1,503,032 of record NZ_AP024484.1, on the reverse strand, counting down.
TCAGTGCACCTTCTGCATAAGTTATATTGGCAGTCTTGTGAGTAATGAATTGTACCTTTTCTATTTTCATTTGTGATTTATTTTTTTCATTTTCATTGGATTGAAAAAGTGGTTTAACGGTCCGTGTCCTTTGCCTATAGATACATCAGCACCTTCGGCTATTGCCATTGTTACATATTCTTTTGCCTCTTTCACAGCATTAATCAAACTCATTCCTTGTGCTAGATATGCAGCTATGGCAGATGAAAATGTACATCCTGTTCCATGAGTATTTTTACTGTCCACAGTTTTACCGTTAAATTCATGTTCTTCATATATTCCATTTTCTTTGCGTTCAATAAGAATGTCGCATTTATTGTCACCTTCTATGTGCCCGCCTTTCACAAGTACAGCGCTACATCCATAATCCATTATATTTAGTGCAGCCACTTTCATATCATCCTTATTGTTTATTTTCATGTTTGCCAATACCTCAGCCTCATGGATGTTAGGAGTTACAACAGTAGCCATAGGCAGCAATTTTCTGCACATCGTATCTATTGCATCATTATCAAGTAATAAAGACCCACTGGTAGAAAGAATAATAGGGTCAACAACCAAATTGCCGTGATAATAAATAGACAATGCGTTTACAACAGCTTCTATGGTAGCCTTGTTACCCATCATTCCTGTTTTAATAGCCATTGGGCGTATGTCATTCATTATTGCATGGATTTGTCGTTCAATGGTATAAGAGTCTATAGGGCATGAAGATTCCACACCCATTGTATTTTGTACGGTAACATAAGTTATTGCAGATGCAGCATAAACACCCAATGCCGACATTGTTTTTATGTCTGCTTGAATACCGGCACCTCCGCTGCAATCACTGCCGGCAATAGATAAAGCTGTATAATAAAACATGCTCCACTTAATATAAGTGTCACGAGGAGCTACTATATATCAATATATATACATGGATATGCGAAAAGCGACTTAAAAAAGTCTCTCCCTTCGGCAGTACTAACTGCATCAGGTTCCACGGGTATAATCTCAGCCGACAGTTTGTCAGCACCCCTCTTTAGATAAAATCTAAATGATTTTCGCAGGCAAATATATATATTATTTTTAAAACAAACAAGCTTTAGTATCTTTTTGTTTTTAAATAATTATTTATTCCCGTAGGGAATGTTTTTTTTCAAATATGCAGATATCTATGAAAAAAATAACTGTCAATAAGCTATTTCAAGTTATTGACAGCTGAAGCTAATTGATCTAAAGCTTGTTTTAATACAGAGCGTGATGTTGCTATATTCATCCTCATAAAACCTTCACCTCCTTGACCGAACATTTCTCCGTCATTAAGAGCTAGATGGGCTTTGTCTATAAACAAATCAAGTAGATCTTTATGGTCTAAATTTAGTTCACGACAATTAAGCCACACAAGAAAAGATGCCTGTGGACGCAAAGGATGTATTTGTGGAATATTCTCTTTACAATAATCTTCTACAAACCGTATGTTGTCTTCAATATACGCAAGCATTGACTTTCGCCATTCTTCGCCTTTTGTAAAGGCTGCTATTGTGGCAATAGGGGCAAATATATTAGCTTCATCAAGTTCATTAGCTTTAATCCAGCCATAGAATTTTTTACGTATGTCAGAATTTGGAATAATGGCATAGCTTGAAATAATTCCAGCTATATTGAATGTCTTTGTTGGTGCCTGAAAAGTTATGCTATTTTCTCTGGCCTTATCACTAACTGTTGCAAAAGGTATATGCTTGTGTCCGAATATAGCCATGTCGCAATGAATTTCATCAGATATAACAAGCAGATGGTGTTCATAGCAGAAATCAGCTAGCTTTTGCAGTGTTTCTTTACTCCAACAAATACCTGCTGGATTATGAGGATTGCAAAGTATGAATATTCGACATTTGTCATCACAAACTTTTTCAAGATTATCAAAGTCCATATCATAATAGCCATCATCACGTCTTTTTAAAGGATTAAAAACGACTTCACGATCATTTCCTTCTGGAGTTAATCTGAAAGGATGATATACAGGAGTTTGTATAATTACTTTATCTCCAGGTTTTGTAAAAACATTAATTACAAGACCTATACCTTTAACTATTCCAGGTATAAACTTTAGCCATTCACGTCTCAACTCCCATTGATGATGTTCTTTAACCCAATTAATTATTGATTTCCACAATTCTTTAGGTTCGATAGTATATCCAAATAGTGAATGCTCAAGGCGTTTTTTCAAGGCATTGGTTATGAACATTGGTGTTTCAAAATCCATATCAGCAACCCACAATGGAAGTAAATCATTACGTCTCCATCTTGGTAACAATGCTTCATGCTTTAAATCTCCGCTACCTGCGCGATCAATAATCTTATCGAAATCATACGATTCCCTAGATTCATCTTTGCTGATTGTATTTTTGATATTTCTGTCCATATAATTATATATTAAGATCTTTCAATACTTTGCTTTATGTCTTCAAATAAATCTTCAACATCCTCCAAACCTATACTTAGGCGAATAGTAGTATCTAGCACATCCATATTGGCTTTTTCTATATCAGAAAATAATCCGAATATTGTACTTGCTGGATGTATTGCTAACGTGCGGTTGTCGAATAGATTGGTGGCACGATGAATAAGTTTTAAGTTATCAATGAAGTTAAAACACGCCTTTTGACTTTCTAAGTCAATACATACCATCGCTCCGGCTGTTTCTCCAAACTGTTGTTGTGCTAGTTTATGATATGGATTTTCTTTAAGTCCCACATAGTTTACTTTTTTAACTCCTTGCAAAGTTTGCATTTTCTTCGCCAATTCAAGAGCATTAGACGACTGTACTCTGTAACGTGCATTCAGAGTTTCAAGTCCGATAGTTTGCATGTATGCAACCTGCGGAGTCATATATGCTCCGAAATTAAACAACATTTCATTTTTCATACGGTTGCTAAATCCTTTTGCAGTACCGTAATCTATAACGACTCCTCCCAAAGATGTTGCACCACCACTCACATATTTAGTGCTTGATACAACTTCTATGTCTACACCAAGATTATGACTTGAAAATTGCGTAAAAGGTATAGTTGTTGTATCTGCTACCAATGGTATTTTGTGAGCATGAGCGATAGTAGCCAAAGCTGTGAGATCAGCTACTTCCATTTGTGGGTTTGTAATTATTTCAAGAAATATACAAGCTGTATTCTCATCAATTGACGTTTCTACTTCATTCATATTCGTTAGGTCACATAGTCGTGTTTCTACACCAAAACGTTTTAGAGTGTTATTAAGTAAGTCGAACGTATTACCGAATAAATGTTTGGATGTTACAACGTTTTTGCCTTGTGATGTAAGTGCTAACATCGTGTTGCTAATTGCTGCCATACCACTGTTCAGAGCTGTTACTGAATTAGCCCCAGTAAGGACTTTTACTCGTTCCTCAAAATTAGTGACAGTTGGATTTTCAACCCTAGAATAGTCTGGTGCATCAATACGACAGCAAAAAGCATCAGCCATTAGTTGAGCATTGTCAAACTCGTATGCTACAGCATTATATACCGGCATACTTAAAGCATCATAGGCGTCTCGTCGTCTATATGGAACATGAATAGCTTGTGTTTGTTTTTTCATTAATCTCTATTTATCTTTAATACCCCCAAAGTGCTTATATAGCTTTATAATAAACAAATATTATTTTTCTCGCTGACTACAAAGTTACTTATTTTTTTTATATATGATATTATTTAGCTACTTTTTTTATTGAAGACAAAGATACCTTCCCCACATAAAAATATTAATGGATAAAATGTAACAACATATTTCTTTGGTTTTCGCCTTAGAGATTTTTTGCGATAATTTTTCCATTACGATCAATTAGAGAATTAGATGGGATCAAACGTATTACACTTTTGCTTCATAATTTTATCCTTGGGTTTATTTATATTTCCATTTGCAAAATTAGCGTCTATTTACAATATAGGCAATCCCACTCACGTGGTATATTCCATACCTAAGATATGTGATAGTGCTCCCGCAAATATGGTAGAAAATATATATTTGAATATCGTTATACAAAATAATTCATTATATTTGCAAGTAGAAATAATTTTCCATATATGAAAAGAAATGCTTTTATAGTTATTTTATTGTCACTTGCTATTACTGCCTTTTCACAGCAAGCACGCAAGGATTTTAAAGTCGATCGTAGCTTGTCGGCAAGTAATTATCTGGCTTACCCTGGACCTTTGCAGAAAAAACTTACTCCTGCACCATCTGGATATGTACCATTTTACCTTAGTCATTATGGACGTCATGGCAGCCGCTGGCTTATTGGCGACCGTGATTACAATAGACCTGTAGCATGGCTTGAAAAAGCTGATTCTCTTGGTAAACTTACACCAAAGGGTAAGGAAGTACTTACCAAACTTCGTAAGTTGCGTGACGCTGCTATGGGACGTGATGGAGAACTTACTCAAAGAGGAGCTTTGCAGCATAAACAGATTGCAGAAAGAATGCTGAAAAACTTTCCACAGATATTTGCAGGAAAGGCTAATGTAGATGCTAAGAGCACTGTGGTGATACGTTGTATATTAAGTATGGAAAACGCTTTGCAGGAAATGGTAAAGATTAATCCTGAACTAAATATCACTCACGACGCAAGTTATCATGATATGTATTATATGAACTATGATGATTCTTTGTTATTTAAAAAACGTATGCCAACAAGTGCAATGGTACCTTATACTGAGTTTTGTAAAAACCATGAACATCCTGAGCGCGTGATGCGACTGTTGTTTAATGATGATGAGTATTGGAAAAATCACTTAAATGCCAATAAGTTATATGAAGTACTATTCAAACAGGCTAGCAACGTGCAGAGTACAGAGTTTCGTAACAGCATGTCATTATACGACTTGTTTACTGATGACGAGATTTATGATCTTTGGCAGATTAATAATGCGTGGTGGTATATCAACTATGGCGCATGCCCATTGAATGGAGGCAAGCAACCTTACAGTCAGCGTAACCTTCTTCGCAAGATAATAAGTGATGCTGATAGTTGCATAGCTTTGCCACATCCAGGAGCGACTTTGCGTTATGGTCATGACACAATGGTTATGCCACTTACATGTCTTATGGATCTTGACGGAATGGGTATGCAGGTCAGTGACCTTGAGCAGCTTGCTTACAAGGGATGGAACAATTACCGCATATTTCCGATGGCTTGCAATATTCAGTTGGTGTTTTATCATAAGAAAGGTTCTAAGGATATACTTGTTAAAGTACTTAGAAATGAAAATGAAGCTACATTGCCTATAAAGACAGATATAGCTCCATATTATCATTGGAAGGATGTGAGACAGTATTATCTCGACAAGCTAAACAAGTTTACAGAATAATAACTAGTAGACAGGCCTTAATCCTGAGAAAGGAATACGGCTATAGTCTTCAGTTTCACATAATTATAGCTGAGGTACATGTAACCCTTGAAACGGTTGCTGGTGCCCCAGCTATTTTTTGCAATAAAGTATTTCTTTCCGTTTTTGTCATGAGCTAACCCAATAAGCTCCATTACGTGGTCGTCGGTGGTTTGTCTGCTTTCAAACTCTTGTTGTCTCAAATCCTGAGTCACTGTTTGGTGGTTGGTTTCAGCAACACCTTCGCTGAAAGAAAATCCCGGTTCGCTCACGTCACCTTCCCAGCATACGGCTTTACCGTTTACGAGACTCTTTGTTATCATCGTCATCAAGGCTTCTATCGGAACATTTAAGAATTTGTCGTTCATAATGTTGTCTGGAGTTTCTAAGATAAATGATTCACCCATTACATGGTGTTTAAAACTTGTCACGTTTACATATTCATCATCACGACATACGCTGTGCGCAAATTCCTGTGGAGTATATTCTGCACCAAGCATGTGTACATATTTTGCCGGCATATATCCAATTTCCTCATCTAGTACATCATTTACTTTTTGATTAAGTGTGGTAAGATTGTTTACACTTTTTGTTGCCTGCATAATCTTACGACAAATGACATTGTAATTTGCAGGTTCTTTGGCGTTGTATGAATCAAATGGAACAATACCATAGTTTTGCATAAGATGAATAAGCAGACTGCCCATTCCTCGCATTGATATCGTATTTTTGCCTTTTGAAAGGTAATATCGTGTTGATGCATCTGTAAGCATCATTCTTGCAATATAGTCTGTGCTTAGGTTCACGGAATCTCCCATCATCAGGTGATTTGTTTCTATTGTCGCCAACATAGCGTAAGCCCAGCACAGTTGACTGTGCCCCTGGTCTTTCACTGGAGTTGTCTTCAGCATTACGTCGGTGATAAACGGATTTTTTTCAACAGTTTGTTTAGAAGGACGACCGCATGAAATCACGACAAGAGAGACACTTATATATAAAAGTATTTTTTTCATATTGCGCAAAGTTACAAATAAAATGAGTAATTTTGCACCCATGAAGGGAAAAATATCAGAATTTGAAGTAATGGCGCCTGTAGGCTCTCGTGAGAGCCTTGCCGCTGCAATACAGGCAGGTGCTGATTCCGTTTATTTCGGTATCGGCAAACTTAATATGCGCTCTCATTCGGCCAATCATTTTAATATAGATGATTTGCGCGAAATAGCTGCCACATGCAATGAGCATGGAATAAAGACATATCTCACTGTCAACACCATCATATATGATGATGATATTGCAACAATGAAGCAGATTATCGATGCCGCAAAAGAAGCTGGTATCAGTGCTGTGATTGCTAGTGACGTTGCTGTGATGAGTTATTGCACAGAAGTTGGTGAGGAAGTTCATCTTTCTACTCAACTCAATATTACCAATATCGAGGCTTTGAAGTTTTATAGTCGCTTTGCAGATGTTTCTGTCTTGGCACGTGAACTCAACATGGATCAGGTGAAGGAAATTCACGAACAGATTATAGCTCAAAACGTATGTGGACCAATGGGAAAGCAAATACGTATAGAGATGTTCTGTCATGGTGCCTTGTGCATGGCTGTAAGTGGAAAATGTTATCTCAGTCTTGCCAATGCCAACCGTAGTGCCAACCGTGGCGAATGCGTGCAGATATGCCGTCGTTCATATACTGTAACTGACAATGAAACTGGCAACGAACTGGAAATTGACAATAAATACGTGATGAGTCCTAAAGATTTGAAGACTATTCGCTTTATAGACCGCATGATGGATGCTGGTGTGAGGGTATTCAAGATAGAGGGACGTGCTCGTGGACCAGAATATGTTTATACAGTAGTGAAATGCTACAAGGAAGCTATTCAGAGTGTTCTTGATGGTACATTAACAGAAGAAAAGAAGGATGAGTGGGATGAGCAGCTTGCTAAAGTGTTCAACCGTGGATTCTGGGACGGCTATTATCAAGGACAGACGATGGGCGAGTGGAATAAGCACTATGGAAGTGCGGCAACTGAAAAGAAAGTTCTTGTTGGTAAAGTAATGAAATATTTCTCAAAGTTGGGTGTTGCTGAGGTAGCTGTAGAAGCTTCTGACTTCAATAAAGGTGAGAAACTCCTTATCACAGGTCCTACAACAGGAGTAATGTATCTCAATGCAGATGAAATACGTTTTGATTTGGGTTGTGTTGAAAAGGCAGAACAAGGTACAAGAGTTTCAATTCCTGTTCCTGGCAAGGTTCGCCCGAGCGACAAACTATATAAGTTGATTACCGTAAACGAAATAAAGGAGATTAAATAAGATGACCATAAATGAAGCCCAGAAAGAAGTTGTAGAGGAGTTTGAGGACTTTACCGACTGGATGGATAAATACCAGATGCTTATTGATTTGGGAAATGAATTGGACGTTCTCAATGATAAATACAAGAATGACAGCAACTTGATTGATGGTTGTCAAAGTCGTGTATGGCTGCAATGTGACCTTGTTGATGGTAAACTTCAGTTTACTGCAGATAGTGATGCACTTATTGTGAAGGGAATTATCGCATTGCTTATTCAGGTTCTTAGCGGTCACACTCCAAATGAAATACTTGATGCTGATCTTTATTTCATTGACAAGATCGGACTTAAAGAGCATCTTAGTCCTACACGCTCAAACGGTTTGCTTGCAATGGTAAAGCAGATTAAGGCATACGCTCTTGCATATTCTGTAAAAGCATAAAACAAAGATATGCGCAAGTTAAGGACAATAGAGATGAATAGGCTTTCTGTTGAGGAATTCAAGGAAGCTAAGAAATTACCACTGATCGTGGTTCTTGATGATGTACGCAGCTTGTATAATGTGGGTAGTGTTTTCCGTAGTGGAGACGCTTTCCGCATTACTGCGGTATATCTTTGCGGTATCACAGCTTGTCCTCCTAATGCCGAGATTCACAAGACTGCACTTGGTGGCGAGGATAGTGTGGATTGGAAATATTTTGGACGAACAGAGGATGCTGTAGAAGAATTGCATCGTGATGGTTATTTCGTATATAGTATCGAACAGGTTGAGGGAAGTACTAAATTACAAAACCTAGACCTTAATCCAGAAGTTAGCAAAGGCTATGCGGTAATAATGGGTAATGAGGTAAAAGGCGTTAAGCAGAATGTTGTAGATATGAGCGATGACTGTTTAGAGATACCACAGTTTGGAACAAAGCATAGTCTTAATGTCAGTGTAACCTCTGGTATTGTTATGTGGGAGTTTGCTAAGAAATTTATCTAAGTAAGTCTTATCTTGAAGGAGTATTATACACTTGGATGATACACTTTCTTAGCCTTTATACGTGATTTAATAGACCTAATGGTAACATTGCTTATTCCCATTATTTTTTCGGCAGTAGCGTCGTCTTTATTCATTGCGTTCACCATTATCAAGTATAGATATTGTTTAGGACTTAGATTTTTGTATTCATCATCAAGGGATGACACGAATGAAAGGTCCTTGTACTTATAATAGTCAACAAAATCCTGAAGATCCTGAGCTGACCATTTCACTATTGTGTTATTATCTAGTACGCTTTCATAGCAGCGTTTACCATTATATAAAGCCTTAGATTCGTTACTCTCTAAAACATTAATCTTCTGTTCCAAGTTTGAAATCTTAGAAATGGATTTATCTTTTGAGTTTTCCATTTCAGATATTTTCTTTTTGTATTCGTTTATTAGAAGACGGTTCTCAATTATTCCATGTTTTATTTTAGAGTTTCTATATTTTTGTCTGAAGATTAGTAATATCACAAACAACGACAGTAGCAATACTGCTCCAATCAAATATATAATTTGGCTTTTAAAAATTTGAGCCATCATCTCACGATTGTACTTTGCTTGAATATCGTTAAGGTTGTCACTTTCCTTAGCGTTGTCTATTTTCTTGTTAAGTTCAATGATGGAGTCTGCAATGTTTAATGCCTTCACATAGTTCTTTGATTTTCTATTCAAGTCGTATAGGGTGGATAGTTTCTTCAACAGTTCAAAGTCATTGGTTGGCAAAGGTGCTTTTTCCATAACTTCCTTTGCTTTTATTAATTTACCTTTTTCTATATACATATCTGCTACAACTGAATATGTGTATACATTAGAACTATTTTTGAAAGCTTTCTCTAAAAATTCATTTGCTTTTTTCGTATTTCCCTTATAAAAATAGTATTCTCCTATGTTACTAAACAATTTAGCTTGACTAAGTTTATCATAGTAGTTTAAATAACGTATAGCTTTTAGATTATATGCAATAGCCTTATTACTCATCTTTAGTTCTGAGTATGTATCAGATATATATCTTAAATCATGAGCTATGCTAGCTGTATCTTTAATCTTGTGTGCATAACTAAGAGCCTTTAATCCATAATTAAGTGCAAGATTAAAATGATTACACCAAAAATTTACAGTAAAAATGTTATCATAAATTTTCTGTATTAATTTTGCATCAGCAGTTTTTAGGGCAATTTCTTCTGCTTTTTTAAGATATTCTATCGCTTCTTTCTTTTTTCCTCTGTCATAATACAATGTCATGGCTTTATAATTATATGCTTCAGCCAATCTACCTTCAGGTCCATTCTGTTTATAATAAAATATAGCATAATCAATGGAGTCGTTTTTCACTGGAATATATTTTATGTATTTTGTCTTTGTATTTAGCAATGTGTAAAAGGCTATATTTTCATCTCCATTTAGATTATCTGGATTAATGTGCTTTAAAATGTTATATGCCGAGTCAACACTATTTCTATCCAGGCATCCGTCTGCCATTTCCAATTTATGATTTATATTATCATGGCATGATGTAAACATCATGATTACGTATATTGTAGTTAATGCTTTTATGTTTATTTTCATCTTGTAGTCTTTTTATTAGAATCAGTAATTGCAATGCAAATATACAACTTTTTTTATAACTTTTAGTAACGATTTGTAATAAATTAGGATGATTAACTACAAAAAATCTAACTACAAAATCCTATTAATAACTGAATAATAATATCGTTTTTTGTTTATAATGTAATTTTTCCAGTCCCAATACTATCTGTTTTTGTTGCATTTGACCTGCAACAAAAATATCAAAATAAGTATAACTTGATGATATAGCGTATTTTAAACTGCAACACTACCTGCAACACCTACTTTTAATTTCTTGCGAAAAAATTAGGACGATAATAAAAACGTTTATAACTTTGTTCTGCCGAAAGACAAAAAATGAATTAAATAAATAGAGATTAAAACATGAAAAAGAACATCTTATTATTTGCTATGATGCTGTTGCTTTGCTCAACATGTATTAGTACATTCGCTAATAATCCTGATAATGATATAATAGCATTAACAGGAAGTCCTGATAATCCTGTACGTAAATCTCCGCATATGCCTTATATTATTGAAAGCATGGACAATGGGGTATGTTCGTTGACTTTTATGAGAGCATTTGATAATGCAGAAATAAGAATATATCAAAATGGTATTCTTATAGATCATAATTCTGGCTCTTTTGCAGAAGGTGAAACCTATACTTTAGATCTTCCAGGATATGGGGAAGGGGAGTATACTATTGGGGTATACTATAGTGGTAATAAAATATTTAGTTCATCAGAGGAGATAAAATGAGTTCAATATTTAAAGTGGTCTCAATAATGAACATAATATCACTAGTGTCCACTAAATAAAATTAAGAGTCAATTGAACATTATCTACTACATCATGTAGATTTTTGGAAAAGAGTTCCTTTATAGGAGTTTCATCCAAAAGCGTATGCAGCTTTATACTCGCTTTAGTGTGTTTGAACTTGGCCGACAAAAGACATTGAAACACAAATCTATTGTGGAAGATTCAAAAGCATTGACTTTCTCGTCTATTTACGTTTCTTTCAGGACACGTTTATCATGTGATATCTTCAAATATTTGCGGATTGCGGACCTTGTTAGCTTTCGACGAGATTACTTCTCGTAACATTCTGCCGAAGCCCAGTGATAGGTCTTATTGGAATGGGCTGCTATAGTCGATAGCAACTTGTATGGACAGTTGACCGAACATCATTACAAGCAGCTTGTTCCAGCAGGTAAAATGCTTAACATATTTTCTTCTTTCCAATTTCATAAAATACCCTTTGGAGCAAGAATTCTATAAGTTGAGAGAATATATTTCTCAACATTCTATATAGAAACTAGTGATTTTTAAGTATAAAGTCAAAATAAAGCATAACAGTAGATTAAAATGCCAATCCTTAAAGGATTGTTTTTATTAACATTTAATACATTTATTTATGAAAGAAAATTTAGATTTTGGTATGCAACTTTCTCAAGATGAGAAAGGACAGTTGCATGGAGGTTTTGAACTTCAACAAGTAAATTTTGATGAGAATGAACATTTTGCCGCTGATAATGGGAACTGTAAAAGTGGTGGTTGGTTTGATGACAACACTAATTGTCACAGATGTGCTGGATGTGCTGGAGCTTAATTCAAATCAATGAAGCATGTGGAGTCTATTCTATAGACGAACTCCACCGTATTTATTAATTCGTAGGCGAGATCTGTGTTCTCGCCTACATTAAACCTATTCATTATGATCTGGAGTAAATACAACGAACTAATTAAAAAGCAGGATGATTCATTCTTTCTGTTCAATAGTCGTACAAAAAAATGGTTAACTTTAGTACGCGAACTTTATGTTTTGCTTTCTGACAATTACAAAAATATAGATGAAATAAGTACTATACATCCTGAATTATTTGAATCTTTAGTTAAGAACGACTTTGTAGTTAAGGATACAAATGAGGAAACTTCCAAATGTATAGCAGAATTAGGTACAAGACTGGAGTTTTCTAATACTTTGAAACTTACTATCAATCCGACGCTTGATTGTAATTTAAGGTGTTGGTATTGTTATGAAGGACATTTACATGGAAGTGTAATGCAATCACAGACTATTGATAATATATGCAAATATATTACAGAACAACTGGAAAAACATCGATATGAACGATTGCAACTTGCATTTTTCGGTGGAGAACCTTTACTGAAATTTACGAAAGTTGTTCAACCTATTTTGCAAAATGTACATGATATTTGTATTCACTACGATACTATTTTTGTAGTGTCATTTACAACGAATGGTGTTTGCCTTACACAAAAGGTAAGGAATGGAATAAAAAAAAGCACTACTAATGTCAGCTTCCAAATACCATTTGATGGAGATTTTGAGATGCATAATAAGGTAAAAAAGTTTTATAACGAGCAAGGTTCTTATAATATTGTTACAAAAAATGCACGAGAAGCTGTCCTTGATGGATTCAGAGTTATTATTAGGTGCAATTATACTAAAGAAAATATACGTTCTTTTCAAAAAGTTATCGCTGATTTTAATGATTTAGTTGACAGACCCAATCTGAGATTTTCTTTTCATAAAGTATGGCAAGAAACAGAGGATGAGGAATTAAAGATTGGCATAAAAGAGCTTAAAGCAAACATTGCAGGAATTAAGTTCCAGTCAAATATTAATTCATATTTTGGAGATAGCGTGAATCCATGTTATGGGGATTATATGAACAATTATGTATTTAATTACAATGGTGATGTTTTCAAATGTACAGCACGTGACTTCGCGCCAGAACACAGAATAGGAAAGCTAACAGAGACTGGTGTGATAGACTTTAATAACCTTGCACTCCAACGAATAAAAAAAAGTATGACATCCGAATGTTACACGTGTAGAAGACTTCCAATATGTCCTATCTGTTCACAACTAAAGTATGAATCCATAGATGGTAAATGTCCGGTCCACATTACACCAAACGAAATCTCTATGAATATACAAGATTATTTTACTGATGTACTTTATCAACATCATTATGAAAAAATATCTAAGTAAATGCATTATGCCTTGTCTACTTATGCTTAGTTCAACAGCATTAGCGCAAGAGACAAAGCAACTTAATGAGGTTGTTATTCTTGCATCGCGCACGGTTAATAACTCTGATGGATACGTTATCAATCTTAAGGGGATGAACATAGTTAAGGGGAAACCTGCTGTCGCGGTTCTATCTTTTCTTCCAAATATATCACATGAAGATGGCATGTTCAAAATTAATGGACTCGCTGTCAGTGAAATCTATGTGGATGGTATAAAACTATCAGATATATCTGAACTTGACAAGATACCTGGGGAAACGATTCAAAAGGTAGAAGTAAAGTACCTTGCTGGTGCAGATCATAATGCCGCTTTAAGTGGAGGAATCATTATGATTACTCTGCGTCGCCCCTCTAAAGGAGGTTTCTATGGTAGCGTTATGGGAAACACAGAATGGTATCGCTCTTGTGGTTTTGGAAATGAAGACTTAGGAATACTTTTTAATTGCCGTTATAAGAACCTTAGTATATATGATAATATTGACTTTGGTCACGAAAGGACAAAGGAAACTTCTGAACAATGGCAGACAGAATTGGATATGCAATCGTATTTGTCTAATAGCTTATTGTCCAGTTCATATAACTTCAGAAACAGAATCAGCCTTACACAACAATTAAAATCAGGCGTTCAGATAGGCGGTAGCTATCTTTATACCTCTTCAAATCCAAGTCCTATTTCTACATCTTTCGGTAACAATGAGTGGTCTTCTATTAGTGAGAATATGAACACTCATCTACATGAAGGAACCATGAAGTTTTCAATGCCCTTAAACAAAAGAGGATCATCAGCGGAGCTTACCGTTGACTATTTAAATAAGTATAGCAAAAATAACTCACTATATTACATAGAAGAGAATAATACTGGTGATGTTATGGAGAAAAGCAATCTCGATTTATGGAAATTTAATGCAGATTTCTTGTGTCCATATAGCCGTTCTCTTACTTTTAAATTTGGTGCTTCTGCCCAAATTATTTCTTCATCATACAGCCCTTCTGTAAATAAATTAAGCAATCGCTTTAATATGAGTACAATGACAACCCAGACTTCTGGTGTAACACCAATTGCATATGTTATGGCGCAAGGGAAAATTAGCAAATTTCGATATAGTGCAGGTGTAAACTGGCAACTTAATCACATCAATTTTAACGACCGAACTAGTGAGGTTGATGATCAAAATACCCAGTGGACTATCAACCCTACTATTCAGTTTATGATGCCATTTGGTAAAAATAAAGAGCATAATCTTATACTTAGTTACAAGCGAACTATGAGTGATATTCCATACTCAGCAATATCTTCAGCTATTACATGGAAAGATTCTTATAATTATAGTATAGGAAACGCAAACTTAAAAGCCCCTTCCTCTGATATTGTTATGGCTGGACTTTCTATGTTTAGAAATAAGGTTACTCTTACTGCTCTTTATGCCTACTCTCATAACCGTATCTATTGGGAAACTTTTCATAATGCAGAAGATGCTAATATCTTTTACACAAAACCCATCAATATTTCAGGGCAATGCTATTGGGGAGTAGGAGCTGAATACATGGAAGCACCAACACAATGGTGGAATTTAAAAATTTCAAGTCGTGTAGAAATAACCCCTGAAAATACACAAATTGGTACGACATATTATGATAAGACTCGTTTTAAAGAATATTTTTACTTTAACAATAATTTTAAGTTCGCAAATGGATGGGGCGGTATGCTAAATGCTAACATTGATCCAACATACCGAACATTTGAGCGAACTTATCATACAGTATATAGTGTTGATGGCAGGATATATAAATCTTTCTTAAATGACAATTTTCAGTTTGCAATTGATTTTACTCCTATTGGAAATCGCCGTAAGCTTGATAGGAAAGTTGGAACTTACAAGATCACATACAAAAACACAGCTCCAATTCAATATGTTGGAGTTTCTATTACCTGGAATTTTTCTAGAGGTAAGAAAGTTAATGTTGAAACTGTTGATGGAACGCAAGAATATCATCAGACAAAAGATAATTGGGAATGAAGTCTTTTTTATGGATTAAGCAAAATGATTCTATGCAGTGCGGGGCTGCCTGTTTAGCCATGATTTGTCGCTTCTACGGAAGTAATTTAAAGTTTACTGAAGTAGCCAAAGTATGTATTTCTACAATTACAGGTATCTCACTTGGTGGTATTGAGAAAGCAGCAGAACAAATCGGCTTTTTTGCAAACTCATACAAATCAACTATAGAAAATTTATTAAAGATAGACCATCCTTGCATTCTCCATTGGAACCAAAATCACTTTGTGGTATTGTATAAAGTTAAGAAAGGGAATATTTTTTATATCGCAGACCCTGGTAAAGGATTGATTAAGTATAATCTTGTAGAATTTAAGCAGCATTGGATTAGTACGCAGTCGGATGGTCAAGAAAAGGGTATAGCGATGTTTCTTGAACCCACTTCTGCGTTTTATGAGAAACAACCAGAGAGAAGGCCAATGGAGGAAAGGTCATTTAAATTTCTTTTTGACTATATCAAAAAGTACCGCCGTTATTTTGGGCAGATTGTGTTGGGACTTATTGTTGGCAGTCTGCTGCAACTCGTGCTTCCGTTCCTGACACAAAGTATTGTAGATGTTGGTATAAAGAATCAGGATATAGGTTTTATATGGCTTGTGCTTTTGGGACAGCTTATGCTTACAGTAAGTCGTACGGTTATTGATTTTATCCGCCGCTGGTTGCTACTTCATATCAGTATGAGGATAAATATATCACTGGTAAGTGATTTCTTCATTAAACTACTCAAGCTCCCGATGTCGTTCTTTGACACAAAACTGATGGGTGATCTCATGCAGAGAATGAACGATCACAGCCGTGTGAATACGTTTATGACGCAGCAGACACTGAACATTATGTTCTCAATGCTCACATTCGTGGTGTTCACTATCGTACTGTTCTTTTATAACAAGTTGGTCTTCTCAATATTTCTTATAGGTAGTGTCGTTTATGGAATTTGGATGACACTGTTCCTGAGGCGTAGGAAGGTGCTGGACTATGAGCTTTTTGAGCAGCAGGCTATAAATAATAACAAGACTTACGAGTTTATAACATCCATGCAAGAAATAAAGCTGCAGGACTGCGAACAACGCAGACGCTGGGAATGGGAGGACGTGCAGGCTGATCTGTTCGGCGTGCAGATGAAGAGTCTGAAACTGCAGCAGACGCAAGAGGCGGGCAGCATATTTATAAACGAGATTAAGAACATCGTGATTACTGTAGTTGCCGCAACAGCCGTGATCCACAGTCAGATGACCCTTGGTATGATGCTTGCCGTGCAATATATAATTGGGCAGTTAAACAGTCCTGTAGAACAGCTCATGAGCTTTTTCTATTCAATACAGGACGTAAAGATAAGTCTTGAACGCATAAATGAGATCCATTGCGTGGATGATGAGAACGGAAAAGTAGGGCTACAGACATCTCTACAAGACCAAGAAAAAGGGATTGATATTGAAAACGTGATGTTCAAGTATGATCCGCATGCGATCAAAAAGACACTGGACAATGTCAATATACATATACCAAAGGGTAAGGTTACTGCGATAGTAGGTGCCTCTGGTAGTGGGAAGACAACCCTTGTTCGTTTAATGCTTGGATATTATCCCGTGCTTGGCGGGCATATCACAGTAGGAGGTACGGATATTAACCAACTTAACAAGAAGTGGTGGCGCAGACAATGTGGAGTTGTGATGCAGGACGGTGTAATATTCTCTGAGTCAATAGCGCGCAACATTGCAGTGGATGACGCGGACATTGATAAGGACAGATTGCTGAAGGCTGCTGAAATAGCTTGCATAAAAGATTATATTATGGGACTTCCACTGAAGTTCAACACCAAGATTGGGCGTGATGGGGTTGGATTGAGTCAGGGACAAAAGCAGAGAATACTTATAGCTAGAGCTGTTTATAAAAATCCTGACTATATATTTCTTGATGAGGCAACAAACTCGCTTGATGCAAGCAACGAGAAGGCTATTGTGGAGAATCTTGATAAGTTTTATGCCGGACGCACTGTGGTAATTGTGGCTCACAGGCTGAGCACGGTGAGAAATGCCGACCGAATAATAGCTATAAACAACGGTATGGTTGCAGAGGCAGGAAGTCATGATGAACTGATTGCGAAGCGTGGAGTTTACTACAATCTAGTGAAGAACCAACTGGAACTGGGAAACTAGAACCAATAAAGATATAAAATGATATGGAAGCAAACGATAATATAGAACTCAGGAGCGAGCGAGTGAGGAAGATAATAGGCAAAGTGCCTCCCCGTCTCATAAGCTTAGGAATAACAATCGTGACATTGTTTATTGCGGGAATGATATATGTGGTAACAACAGTGCACTTTCCATTTACGATAGAGTGTAGTGGAGGTATACATTATTTTGAAGTTTCCCCAAATACTTACTATTATGCAAATATAGAAGTTCCTTATAGATATTTGTATCTGTTTCATAAACACAGACGTTTCAATATCTCTTTTGAGGGCTTCATGGAGAACGAAACGGTTGTTGCAACGACAGATGGTTTTGATGATAGAGTGATAACTAAAGAAGGAGAAAATTACTTTGTCGCTTTTGCACGTATATTGAATCCTAGAGTGTATGGACATAAGATACAGCCTAATCAGAAATTCAAAGCAGTGACGGTTGTAAGCGACAAGACTTTATTAAATCTAATATTCCATGGGGATTAATACAAAGTAATTATTCCCTAATATTTGGGCGACTCTTAAGATATAAACGGAAGAAATGGTGAGCTAAATGTTAACCCAGTGTAAAAATGGGGCATCATTTAGCCACTATTTTGTTTTTCTTGTATAAAAATTTGGATAGCAATAAAAACGTTTATAACTTTGCTCTGCCGAAAGACAAAACTAAATAGAGATTAAAACATGAAGAAGACCACTTTAAATTTTATTATGATTATGTTGCTTAGTTCAACATGTATTAGCGCATTCGCTAATAACCCTAAAGATACCCCAATGCCAACAACTGGAGTTCTATATATTCCAATCCACAAATCTCTGCATATATTATTGATAGCATAATAGCTGAGTATGTTTATTGACTTTT
The DNA here is from genome assembly GCF_017347605.1 of Prevotella herbatica. Taxonomy (NCBI): domain Bacteria; kingdom Pseudomonadati; phylum Bacteroidota; class Bacteroidia; order Bacteroidales; family Prevotellaceae; genus Prevotella; species Prevotella herbatica. The sequence continues at coordinate 1,484,549 of NZ_AP024484.1, read as the reverse complement.
ATGAGAGCATTTAGTAATGTAGAAATAATAATAGTTGCTTATGTCTAAAATACTGTATTTGATTTTTCTGTTTTTTTATTTTCCACTTTCTGCCTCTTGTCAGACTGAAGCAATGGAAGCAGAAATGTATGTTCAAAAGAGCATATCCTCACATGAATTTAATCCCTATGAAATAGGTTTTGCCTTCAAGTATAATATATTGAAACGCTTGTATGTTAAATGTGATTATGAGCGTTCTATTGCACTTTTTAAAATTGATGGGGCTAAAGATTATTATACGAATGATATGTATGGAGCCAAAATTGGCTATACTTTTTTGACTATTCCGGATTTAAGCGTTGGTGCCGTATGTGGCATTGGAGATAACTTGCGGAAGAAGAACAATTGGGACTATTCGTATTACGACACCGGTCTTTATGCTTATATAGGGCATTCCAATATCAGACCATGCCTCGGGATTACCTTAAGAAAATATGACTCGCATAATAGTTGTTTCCATGATTATACAAGAGTTTTATTTTCCTTAGGATTCAATGTTAAGATATGAACAAATTCGAGGGTTGAAAGGTTAAACATATAATTGACTAAACTGAATACTCACGGCAACTATAGACTCTGGTATACTGGAGTTCTAAATATTCCAATCCACAAATCTCTGAATATACATTCTTTAAAAAAATATAGATTGGATAGTTATAAATCTAAAAGTCTATATGAAAAGCCAATTAATTGTTTCTTAGATAAAGCATAGAATATGAATCGGTTTCTTTTTTTTGTTATATTTATATTGCACACGGTTCTTTCTTTCTCGCAGGTTATCTCCGGAAAGGTAGAGGATGAGCATCATCAAGCCGTCGTCATGGCGAATATCTTTTTACTTTCTGAAAAGGATTCTTCTTTTGTTAGGGGAACGGTTTCTGCCGAGGATGGATCCTTCTCTCTTCAGACCTCTCCGCAAAATTGTTTGCTGAAAGTATCGGCTGTAGGCTATAAGACTGTCATAGAAGAGGCTAGGCAAGGAGATGCCGGGGTGATCGTGTTGAAGGAAAATTCTTTGATGCTTGGCTGTGTAGTAGTGAAAGGAGATTTGCCAAGGCACAAGCTTACGAAGGAGGGGATGAAGACATTGGTGACTGGAAGCGTGTTGGAGAAAATCGGTACGGCTAATGAAGTCCTGCAGAAGATCCCTATGGTGACGGTAAACAGCAATGGGGAAATACAGGTTTTCGGTAAAGGTACTCCCATTATCTATATTAACAACCGTAAGGTTATGGATAAAAGTGAACTAGAGCATTTGAGTTCAGAGAATATCCAGAGCGTGGAGGTAATCAACCGTCCTGGTGCAGGATATGATGCCACAGTGGGTGCTGTCATCAGGATAAAGACAAAGAAAAGGGATCAGGGCCTTGGTTTCAGCTTTGCTTCCCAGAACAAGTATGACCATTATTTCTCTGAAAACCAACGAGCAGAGATCAACTATCAAAAGAAGGGACTGAATATCTTTGGCATGCTGTCAGCGGGTACAGGACAGAGAAGAAGCACAATTTATGGTGATCAGACCAATTTTGCGGATACCGTATGGAATCTGAAAAGCACAAGCAAGTCCTATCACCGGCTATCCGACCTGCAGGGGAAAGTAGGATTCGGGTATGATGTAAGCCCTCATCATTCTTTCGGGGCTTATTATCAATATAGTGCGGATAAAGATAAGGAGTATGATCATTTCATAAGTGATGTCTTCTCTAACGGTACCTTCTATGACTCTTGGAACAGTTCCGGAACGACTCAGGAAAAGAAGCGCCCAGGACATGATGCAAATATATACTATAACGGGACCTTCGGGGATTTCTCGATGAACTGGAATATGGATTATGTATATAGCAAAGACAACCAAAACCAGATACAGAGAGAGTTAAGTCAGAATTACACCGATCGTAGCGTCATCACTCACAATACCAGCCAGAGCCGGTTAGGGGCAGTCAAAGCAGAGTTGTCATACCGTCTTTCACCTTCTGGAACAGTTTCCATGGGGGAAGAATATACGAATACACACCGGAAGAATCTGTTTGATAATATTGAGGGTGTATTTTCAGACAACAATAATAAAATGCAGGAGAAGAACTCCGCTTTATTCCTTCAATATTCTCAGAAATGGAATAAGATACAGCTGAATGCTGGAATGAGATACGAGCATGTCAGCACTGTATATACATTGAATGGAGTGCGTCAGGATGACCAGAGCCGGAAATATGATAATCTGTTTCCGGACTTATCTGTTAGTTTTCCGATAGGAAAAGCCGAATTTTCTGTAGGATACAGCAAAAAAGTGCAGCGTCCGGGATATAGCCAACTGGATGGAAATGTCTATTATCTCAACAGATTCCATTATCTCAGCGGAAATCCAATGCTCCGACCTACCTATATTGATGCCGTTACGGCAAATGTCAGCTATTCCTGGTTGTTTTTTACAGCAAGTTTTTCTCATGACAAGGATATCATCGTCTATTCCTCCAACTATGACCAGCAGGATCCGAAAATAGCTTTTGTCACCTTTGAAAATGCCAGCCACCTGAATAGGCTCAACTGTTATGCCAGCCTATCACCTACAGTAGGATGGTGGCATCCAACATGGAACGTCGGGATGAACCAGCAATGGTTCAAATACAACTATTGCCAGCAGATCAAGTCTTTCAACAAACCGATTCTGTTTTTCCAGTGGTATAATGCCTTTAACCTTCCTGATAATTGCCAGCTGCGTATCGACGGCAACTATCAGGGGAGCGGAAATAATCAGAATATGAAACTAGATGATCTCTGGAATATCGATGCCAGTGCCGGCAAGTCCTTCTTCAATAATCGTCTGAGCATTCGGCTTGCTGTACATGATATCTTCAACATGTACAAGTTTAAGCCCCAGATGTACAATCACAATTTACTGATACTTCAGCAGAATGTTACGGATACCCGTTATATCACTTTAACCTTGCATTATAATTTGAATATTTCTGGTAAAAAGTACAAGGGAACGGGGGCCGGAAACAGTGAAAAGAATAGACTGTAAAGTGTAAAGATAGCCGAATGTGCCCTTGCAGTTACTGTTGTAAGCGACAATACTTTATGGAATCTAATATTCCATGGGGATTAGTCAGTTAATAAAAACGTTTATAACTTTGTTTTGCCGAAAGACAAAATGAATAGAGATTAAAACAAAACAATTAATATTTACTTATAATGAAATTTACTATAACATTAAAGAACAGGATAATTAGATTTATTTTTCTTTTAATTTTGAGTTGTATATATCAACAGAGAATAATAGCACAGAATATAACGGGAAAAATTACAGATGAGAAATTAGCTCCAATTGAATTTGTCAATGTAGTGTTGTTAAATTCGGCGGATTCATCTTTCGTTGATGGTGTGGTCTCAGACAGTGAAGGTAAATTCTCAATGCCGGCTCATAATGGTATACAGAAATATATATTGAGTATATCTTATGTGGGTTATAAAACTACAACACGAAAAATAGTTAGTGCTGATTTAGGGAACATAGTTCTGCATGAAGAAGCAAAAGCACTTAATGAAGTTGTTGTTCGTGGGCATAGACCTATAATTAAAAGAGAGATAGATCGCTTGGTATTCAACGTTGGTAATACGCCTTATCAAAAAGGAAATACAATAATGGATTTGCTGAGAATGACTCCACTTCTAAAAGTTACCGACAATGCAATTAGTATTATAGGTAAAAGTAATGTCAGAGTTATGTTTAACGGTAAGATATCTTATTTGGATAATAGTGACATCATTCAATATTTAAAATCGTTGCAATCAGATGATGTAATTAGTATAGAGGTTATAACAACTCCGCCTGCAAAATATGAAGCTGGTGGTAATGGCGGTATGATTAATATTATTACAAGAAACAGAAAAGATATTGGACTTGATGGTAATGTAGGAGTTTCATATACACAGAGATCTTACGCAGGAATAAGTTCTAATGCTTCAGTAAACTATCGGTCTGCTAAGTCTTTCTTGTCTTTTAAGGTACGCCAAAGTAAGAGTCAAGGAACTGTTGATGAGGCTTATCAGATTTTGCAAGACAGAAGCGGTCAGAACAGTGTCACATCAAGAAAGGATACTTATGACAATATAGGTGGAAATATGACGTTTGAACATCAAATAACTCCATTGGCTACAATAGGTTTAGTTTATGATTTTAATCGTGGTGATGATAATTTGGATATTCGTAATAAATATAACTACTACAGTAATAGTAAACTTGATTCATTATTGAATACTTCTTCTACCCAGATAGGAAAAACAATATCACATACTCTTAATCTCTATTACGATTTGAAGCTTGACAGTTTGGGTAAGAAACTGGGGATAGCAGCTAACTATATGAGTCACACACCCGATAAAGAGGTTAACTTTACAACTTTAAATGAGCAGACTAACAACAAGTATATTGTAAGGGAACCAAACAATATAAGATACTCAATTTATACAGGAGAGGCAAATCTTGAATTGCCATTTAAATCATTTAAGTTGGAAACAGGAGCTAAATACAGTCGCGTTATAAATAAGTCAGATATGCAATATTATAATTTGAATGATAAAGAGTATGTTGCTGACATAAAACGTTGTAACATATTTAATTATCGAGAACAGACTTTAGCTGGCTATATAAGTGCTTATAAATCTTTAGGTGCCTATTTTTCAGTTCAGGCTGGCTTACGTTATGAGCATACTTTCGTGAAAGGTGTAACTCCAAATAATAGTTCTCAGGATGTAAAAACAAATTATGGCCATATATTTCCTACGTTATATTTTACATATAAGCCAAGTGAACTAATTGATATCCATCTAAATTATGCGAGAAGAATTAACAGACCTTACTTTAGAGCATTGAATCCTTTTAAATGGTATACTAATCCAAATAATGTGGATCAAGGTAATCCTGCTCTGCGTCCTTCTTTTGTGGATAATATAGAGTTGGCATACGTTTTTAAAAATAATTTGTCGGTAACGGCTTACTTTCAAAAAGAGAATGATGCCTATGGACAGTCTCTGAATATTTCAGATGATAAGACTACTTATAGTACTTACGAGAATATATATAATAACAGACAGTTAGGTCTAAACGTAAGCTATTCTCTAAACCCTTTTGAATGGTGGAATATATCTTTAGCAGGTAACTATATTTACAATAAATCAAAGATAAAGAAGGCTGACTACATACCACAGAATGGAGGGTCTTTTGATTATAAATGCTGTAATACGATTTCATTTGGGAAAGATCGCAGATTCCAATTTTTCTTGAACTATTCTCAAAATCTAGCTTACAAAGTAGGTACAACTTATGATAAAAGCTACGCTGATTGTAGTGCTGGCTTGAAATACTCTTTAATGCATAATAACCTTGTTATAAATCTGTATGCTAACGATTTGTTTAAGCAGGATCTTGTTAAGCGAGAAAAGTTTGCAATAACGAATACTCAAATATATCATAATTATTATGACAGTAGATATCTACGTCTAAGTGCAGTTTATTCATGGGGAAAGACAAAGGTAAAATATCAGAAAAAGAACGTTTCGTTTAATGAACGGAATAGATTATAGTATTACATTAACGTCCACTTAAAATGATAAGCTTTTAGTGTAGCGTATGATAAATTAAATGTTTGGAGATTGGATTTCTCTGTGAAGATTTGAATTTTGCACATTTATGGGGGCTTCACTGCTTTTTTCGTGTTATTTAGCTACGAAGCTACGGCATCTCTTGCAGAGCCTTTAAATAGAGGGATTGCCGATATGTAGCTTGCCGTATTTAGCTACGATAAGCTACGTTCTAGCTACGTTATTTTTTTCTGCCTATATAATGTACGAGTATGCACGCGCGCACTTAGGACTTATTAAAAACAAGTGTCGAAGTGTCAACTTAATGAATACCAGTATTTTATCGACAAATCAGACGTCGTAAAGTGACGGTGAGCTGACGGTTAAATATCGAGTTTTGCATGCGTTTCTATATAGAAATGCATCTGATTCCATATAGAAACGCAAACGTTTCTACGATGTTTTAGCTCCTATTTCATCGTAAAACGCAATGCAATATAACGTAAAACGCATTACAAAACATCGTAAAACGCATCAAATTACTTCGCAAAGTGTAATTCAATATGAGGGGAATTTTCCCTTAGATTTTACCGACGAATAACCGACACTTAATGCCACTAGAAAAGTGTTCTAACAAATTGATGCTCAACGGATAGACACTTCGACACTTGTTTTTACGAAAAACCCAGAGTGTGCGCATACGCACGCACGTGTATTACGATGTGTAGCACCCTCTAGTAATTGAAACTTTGGCTAACAGGCTAACCTAAATCTGATTGCATGGACAAAATTTTTGGAGTATCTTTGCCGAGAATTCAGTGGAATTCAGCAGAATAGTTAAACAAGCTTGTAAATTCTGCTCTCGTTTACACATCCCCAGTTTCTCAGATGCAGCCAACGTTTCTTTGACAAATTTACTTATAGAATAACATTCCATCCTAAAACGACACAAGTTTACGTAGCTAGAACGTAGCTTACCGTAGCTAAATCCTCCTAGCTACGTATCGTCAATCCCTCTGTTTACAGGCTTTACGAGAGATGCCGTAGCTTCGTAGCTAAATAATAAGTAAAACGCAGGGAAGGCACTCTAAATATGCAAAAAATCAACCCGTTGCTGATGCCACTTTAAAATGTTTGTGATTATATATTTAAATCGGTTCACATGAAAATATAATATAACTAATTGATTTTAAATTAAACACAGACTCATTTTTGTTTAGCGTGACCGTAATGACCGTAAATAAAAAATCCAACTGCAATCAATGCAGTTGGATTTTTGTATTATCGTTAAGCCTTGGTTTAGCAAATCTTGCTTCCTGGCTTTACATTCTTCAAAATAGTTGTTACGCTGAGGTCACCGTCGAAGTTTTCGGCACTTAATATCATGCCTTGACTCTCTATGCCCATTAGCTTGCGAGGGGCAAGGTTAGCAATAAAGAGTACGTCTTTGCCTATAAGGTCTTCTGGGCTGTAGAACTTTGCTATACCAGAACATATCGTGCGGTCGGTACCACTACCATCGTCAATAGTGAATTTAAGCAGTTTGCTGCTCTTCTTTACTTTCTCACAGTCTTTGATATGACCTACACGGATATCTAGTTTCTCCCATTCGCTGAAATCAGCATTCTCCTTTATAGGTTCAGACTTATATGTTGCAGCTTCATTGGCTTTCTTTGTCTCAGCCAATTTGTCTAGCTGCTTCTGTATAACATCGTCCTCAAGTTTCTCAAACAACAGTTCTGGTTCTGCAAGCTGATGTCCTGCTTTGAGCAAATCAGTGCTTCCTAGCTGTGCCCAATCGAAACTCTCCATATTGATTAGCTTACGTAGCTTATCAGAAGAGAATGGTAGGAACGGTTCAAAAGCAATAGCCAGATTGGCAACAAGCTGTAATGATATGTTGAGGATTGTCTCTACGCGCTTAGGATCTGTTTTCCAAACCTTCCATGGTTCACATTCGGTGATATATTTATTACCGATACGAGCAAGAGTCATAGCCTCTTTTTGAGCCTCACGGAACTTGAATACATTAAGATAAGACTCCATCTTATCCTTCACATCTTTAAATTCCTCAAACGCAGCACGGTCAACATCCTGTAGTTCGCCACAGGCAGGTACAACACCATCCCAATATTTCTTTGTTAGCTGAAGTGCACGGTTGACGAAATTACCATATATAGCAACAAGTTCAGAGTTATTGCGCTCCTGGAAGTCTTTCCATGTGAAGTTGTTGTCTTTTGTCTCTGGAGCATTGGCTGTGAGAACATAACGCAAAACATCCTGTTTGCCAGGAAGGTCATGCAAATATTCATGCAACCATACAGCCCAGTTGCGACTTGTTGAAATCTTGTCGTCTTCAAGATTGAGGAATTCGTTTGCAGGAACGTTATCTGGAAGTATATAATCGCCGTAAGCCTTTAGCATTGTTGGAAAAATAATGCAGTGGAATACGATATTGTCCTTTCCGATAAAATGTACTAGACGTGTCTCTGGATCTTTCCACCACTTTTCCCAGTTGCCAAACTTCTCTGGCTCATTGTCGCAAAGTTCCTTTGTATTACTGATGTAACCGATAGGAGCATCAAACCATACATAAAGCACTTTTCCATCTGCACCTTCTACAGGAACAGGTATTCCCCAATCAAGGTCACGTGTCATGGCGCGTGGCTGTAAATCCATATCCAACCAGCTTTTGCACTGTCCGTAAACATTTGGACGCCATTCCTTGTGTCCTTCAAGAATCCATTTCTTTAGCCAGCCCTGATACTCATTAAGAGGGAGGAACCAGTTTTTTGTCTTCTTTATTACTGGCTTTGAACCAGATATTGTTGAATGTGGATTAATAAGTTCCATAGGACTAAGGTCGCTACCACACTTTTCGCACTGATCGCCATAAGCATTTAAATTATGGCAGTGTGGGCATTCGCCCATAATATATCTATCTGCAAGGAATTGATGAGCTTCTTCATCATAATATTGTTCGCTTTCCTTTTCAACAAGTTTGCCGTCTTCGTAAAGTTTCTTGAAGAAGTCGCTTGCCAATTTATTATGAGTATCGCTAGTAGTACGACTGTAAATATCAAAACTGATACCAAATTCCTTGAAAGAATCTTTTATCATCTTGTGATAGCGGTCACAAACATCCTGTGGTGTTATGCCTTCTTTCTTTGCCCTTAAAGTGATAGGAACTCCATGCTCGTCACTACCGCCTATAAATACCACATCCTGCTTCTTCAATCTGAGGTAGCGGACATAGATGTCGGCAGGAACATAAACTCCAGCCAGATGACCGATATGTACACCACCATTTGCATACGGCAAAGCCGCTGTGACGGTGGTACGCTTAAATTTATTTTCTTCCATCTAAATCGTTGACTTTTAATTCTTTGTGTGCAAAATTACAATAAATCGGGCGTAATACAAAGAGAAATGACTCTTTTTTATCTCTCTGCCCAGTCGCCACGATCGAGTTGGCGATAGCTTATAGCCTCGGCAAGATGCTCTACTTTTACGCAATCGCTGTTTGCCAAGTCGGCAATGGTACGTGCGACCTTAAGAATACGGCTGTAAGCTCTAGCGCTTAGGCTTAGTCTCTCCATAGCCATGCGAAGCATGGTTATTCCCTCTTCGTCTGGTTCTGCATATTGATGAATCATACGTTCGGTCATCTGTGCATTGCTGTGTATGCCAACGTAATCCTTGAATCGCTCTGTCTGTATAGCTCTTGCAGTAATAACACGTTCACGGATATCTTTACTTGGTTCTCCAGGTGTAGCCTTGCTTATATCCTTAAAAGGCACAGGAGTAATCTCACACTGTATATCGATGCGGTCAAGTAGTGGACCGCTAATTTTATTCATATATCGTTGGATTTGCCCAGGTGTACATACGCAATGGTGAGTTGGGTCGCCATAGTAGCCACATGGACATGGATTCATGCTTGCTACAAACATGAAAGAACATGGATATTCTATGTTGTATTTTGCTCTGCTAATAGTGATTTCTCGATCTTCTAATGGTTGTCTTAGTACTTCCAAAGTATGCTTATTGAATTCAGGCAACTCATCGCAAAACAACACTCCGTTGTGGGCTAGTGAAATTTCACCAGGCATAGGATTTGTGCCGCCGCCTACAAGGGCTACTTCTGAAATCGTGTGATGAGGAGAGCGAAAAGGTCGCTGACTTATTAGTGATGTATTACATCCAAGTTTTCCGGCAATGCTATGAATCTGCGTTGTTTCAAGACTCTCTGAAAGAGATAATGGTGGAAGTATTGACGGTAATCGTTTTGCCATCATAGACTTGCCGCTTCCTGGAGGACCAACCATAATAAGATTGTGACCGCCGGCAGCAGCGACTTCTAAGGCGCGCTTCACATTTTCCTGTCCACGTACGTCGCTAAAATCAAAATCAAAGTTGTATTGCTGTTCGTAAAATTCCTTTCTGGTATCAATAACTGTTGGATTATATTCTTCCATCCCTGTAAGGAATTTCACAACATCAAGCAAGTTTTCCATTCCGTAAACATCAAGATTGTTTACTACGGCAGCCTCTTTTACATTGTCTTTGGGTACTATAAGACCTTTGAATTGTTCGGCTCTTGCTTTTATAGCGATAGGAAGTGCACCTTTTACAGGTTGCAATTTGCCATCAAGTCCCAATTCTCCTACAAGCATATAGCTACCCAGTTTGTCGGATTCTATATTTCCATGGGCTGCTAAAAGGGCTATAGCGAGCGGTAGATCAAATCCACTTCCTTCCTTTTTTAAATCTGCAGGTGCCATGTTTACGGTTATATCTGCTTTTGGGAATTTATATCCACAATATTGCATTGCGGCTGCAATTCTGTCACGTCCTTCCATAACCGCCTTATCCCCAAGCCCTGTGAGATGATACATCACGCCTGGATTCATACTCACTTCAATAGTGATAGTGGTTACTTCAAGCCCATTGACAGCAGCGCAATAGGTCTTTACAAGCATATCTTCAATAAATTTTTTTATGTTTTTTAGTTGGTTAATAATCTAGATCAGATCATTTTCCCCAGTCGTTGTGTAAGATCGTTAACAGAAAGTCCGCGAGCAACTATACGACCGTTTTGCATCAAGATGTTATCTGGTACAGCCAACAAGCCCAACTTCTTTACAAGTGAACTTTCAAACATCTGTTCGTCGCATATTATCGGCCAGTTTATCTGATTTTGCGAAATGTTTCTTTTGCAGTCAGCTTTGCTAGCATCTAAACATATACCGACTATTTGAAGCTTTCCAGCAGCTTTGTCGTTCATATCTTTCAGTCTGCGCTGCATGTCTGTGCTTTCAAAGCTCCATGAAGCCCAAGTGTAGATAAGAGCTATAGGCGAGCTTTTCAATGTTGATGAAGAAACAGCTTTGCCGTTTATGTCGTATGCCGTAAAATTGGCAATGGAATTGCCTGATTCAGCATCGCTTATTGTTTTCACCTGTGCGATAAGATGATTTACGTAACCGTTGCGTGGTTGTTGATTGTGCAGAATACCAAGCAACTTCATGGCTTTCTTATAGTCTGGCTGTTGGCTCTTCAGAATATATTGTGACACGATAAATGCGCCAACCGGAGATTCAGGATGGTCCCCTATAAACATAGAGGCATATTTTGATATTTCTGGAGGTGATGCATTTGAAATCTGATGGCGGAATTTTGTCATCAGTTCGTTGTCATCAGTTCCGGTAACTTCTAATTCCTTAAGGTGAGAAGCATCTCCTTTAACGTCTACTGATTTACCTGGTTTAGCAAAAATCGCTTGTTCTGAAAAGTTTGGGAACACTACTACTAATACGCATTCATTTTCACACGGCATCTCGTATGAGAAGCGTCCGCCTTCAACCTTTATTGTGTCTATACCACTTAGACCGCCGTCTGGGCTATAAACATAAAACTCACCCTGGTTGAGGTTTGTGAGTCGGCCTTCAATCTCAAAATGATGATTGTCGGTTCCACAAGATACCAAAACCAGGGTGAATAGTATAAGAAAACTTATTTGTTTCATTTATTGAGTTTTGCGAATTCTAGATCCTTGTTGGCGTATGTAGCCAATGAAGAATCCTTCTGCAGAGCTTCCTTTAGATAAGTATTTGCATCAGAGTTGTTGCCCTGACGAGCGCAAAGAATTGCGTGTAGATAACTTGTAACTGCGTCTGCATTCTTAACATTCTTGATAGTCTGCTCAGCAGCAGCATAGTCTTTATTAAGAATCTGTGCAAGAACAGCGCTGTTGTTGTTAGATTTGCTGAACTCATCAGCAGCATTAGCATAGTTTCCGCGTGCAATATTCAAGTTGCCAAGTACTTCGTTAAATCCGTTTCCGTTAGCGGCTTTAGCAAGGTTGTTCTGAGCCTCTTCAAGCTGACCATGTAGAAGGTTGATATATGCCTTGTTAGCATAAGCCTCTGGAGCATCAGCGTTAGCCTTGATAGCTTCGTTGATATACTTGTTAGCAACATCTTCGTTACCCTTGTTTAATTCAAGAGCTGCGATATTGTTGAATGCACGATAATCGTTGCCGTATAATTCTGCTGCCTTCTTGTAGATGTCCTCTTTCTTTGCTGCGTCGTTTTCAAGAGATGCTGCATAAAGAAGTTCATCAACACTAAGTTTTGATGGATCAGAAGCATACTGCTCGTTGATCTGCTCATCGCTGCGACCAATTGTTTCGTAGTTGATGATCAGGCGACTGCGACGAAGTTCTGGAAGAATCTCGTTAGCAAGTTCACGGAAGCCTTCGCTCATGTTGCGAATCTGCTGCTCGCGCTGCTGTGGGTCTTTATACATAGAAAGAACACGAAGGATTACCTCCTTGTCCTGAATGTTGCTAGCCTGTACAAGCTGCTGGAAACCTTCCCAGTCCTGAGCTGTGTAGTGAGCATCAATATCAGTCTTAACCTTTGTAGATTTAAGCTGTTTGTTTACATATTTTTCACTATTGTCCTGGCGCTTGTTAGCAAGTTTGTTATTGAATGCGAAACCACCTTCTGGTGAAGCATAAGCCTGAATCTCAACATTCTTTATAGCTAGTTTCTCACGATCAGCGTTGATCATCTTTAGCATCTTGACGAATTCCTTAACGCTATTGTTCTTCAACTGACTGCTACGCAAGTTAGCTTGGTTGATGATGAACTTAACATTAGCTTCCTGCTTCTTAGCGTTGATGCGCTGGAAAGAGTCTGGAGCAATGCAAGCACCTTCATTTGCCATAGTCTTTTTATAGAGTTCTGATGTTGAGATTACACCTGTTGCAACCTTAACCTCAGGAACGTTTACTTTCTTTTTTCCAATGTGTGCGTCAAAAGTGAGATACATGTCACTACTCTGCATTTCTGGAACATAGTCGAAAGCAGCTTTCATTGTATATCTGCCACCAACCTTATATTGAATAACCTGATTGTTACCCATTACCTTCTGACCCTGGAAAGTAGTGCTTTGGCCCTTAGCTACAAGACCATTGCCATATCTCAATTCAGGAGTTACAGTAACAGTAGCTTTCTTCTTCATGTACTTCTCTGGGAATTGTCCGTCTACAGTAGCTGGAACTTTTCCACCAAGAGTCTCAAGAGGGTTGGGAGTTATTGTAAAATTGTCGGCAGAAAGTTTGCCTAATTTTGAGCATGATGTTGTTAATAACAATGAACATGCAGTTAATGAAAGAATTAGATTTTTATTCATAAACGTAATAAATTTAATAGGAAGTGCCGCGAGCGGGACTCGAACCCGCACAGCCATTACTGGCCAAGGGATTTTAAGTCCCTCGTGTCTACCAATTCCACCATTGCGGCAACGGAATTAATAACTATTAATAAACAGTTGAGCGGAAAACGGGACTCGGACCCGCGACCCCGACCTTGGCAAGGTCGTGCTCTACCAACTGAGCTATTTCCGCGAAAAAGTGATGCAAAGATAATGGTTAATATTCAAACCACCAAATGAATTTACACATTTTAAATATTAATGCGTTAATTGTACACACTTAGTGTTCCGTATGCACCAGTTGTGGATGCGTGATATCTTGTAAGTTTGTTACCTTTGTCCCCACTTGTTATTATGCCTCCGTTGTTGAGATCGTATTGCCGTTTGCACACATTGCATGTAGCGATGCCGCTTGCTGATATAGATAATTTTTTGCTTCTTACAGGTATGGCGTCTGGGTCAAAACAATTTGGGCACTCCAAATCGTAAGCATAGAAAGTAAGTGGGTCGCTTAGTTTTCCATATCCAACAATCAATCCGTTGTTAAATCCAAGTATGTGAGTGCGCTGCTTGTCAAGATCTGTAAGAATTGTCTTTTCTGTAAGTCCGGAGCTATTCGTAAATGAATAATACTGCGCTCCGTTTTCAGTGATAAGACTTATCGTGCAGAATACTCCACTATATGGAGTCATGGCTTCTGCAAGTCGTGAATTGTTGTGATTGTTGTTTTCAAATACAAAATAGCACCTGTTACTGCTAAACTCATTTTGCACATTGCTGCATGAGTCAGTTAACAGTAATAAAATAAATGCTATTATTATATTTGTCTTCCTCATTTATTTCAGAAGTTCTTTTTCTGCATTGGTCATACGTTCAAAGTTAAAACATTTCAATGTATCTTCCATCAGATTCTGTATCTTGTCGTTGCAAAGGTTTCCGATACTTCCCTCATGGGTGTGATGAATGTTTCGGTCAGCCTTGAATGTGCCTGCTTCTATTTCAAGCCCCACCTTCTTATATGCGTCACGGAATGGCATTCCTGCCGAAGCAAGTTTGTTTACTTCCTCAACAGAGAACATTGGGTCATACATAGAATTTTCAAGTATATGCTCGTTTACCTCCATCTTGTTTATGATGTAAGCAGCCATCTGCAGACAGTCTTTCAATTCATCGAATGCAGGCAGGAATACTTCTTTTATGATTTGCAAATCACGGAAATATCCTACAGGAAGATTATTCATGATAAGCATTATCTGCTGTGGCAGACTTTGAATTTTGTTGCTCTTAGCGCGTATAAGTTCAAAAACGTCTGGGTTCTTCTTATGCGGCATGATGCTACTTCCTGTGGTACATTCCTTTGGAAGTTTCACGAAATTAAAGTTCTGACAGTTGAACATGCATGCGTCGAAAGCCATTTTTGCAAGTGTTCCGGCAACAGTAGAAAGTGCAAAAGCAACATTACGTTCCATTTTTCCACGTCCCATCTGAGCATAAACAACATTGTAGTCCATTGAGTCAAATCCCAATAACTTTGTTGTCATTGTACGGTTCAGTGGGAAACTGCTACCGTAACCTGCAGCCGAACCTAAAGGGTTGCGGTTGGTCATTTTGTACGCTGCCTGAAGAAATAGCATGTCATCGGCAAGTCCTTCGGCATAAGCACCGAACCAGAGTCCGAAAGAACTCGGCATTGCTATCTGCAAATGAGTATAGCCTGGCATGAGAACATCTTTGTATTGATTACTCTTACCGATAAGTTCATCAAAGAGTAACTTTACACTGTCTACAATTTCTTTAAGCTCATGACGAGTGTATAACTTTAGATCTATAAGCACTTGGTCGTTACGACTTCTTCCCGAATGTATCTTCTTTCCCATGTCACCCAGTTTCTGAGTAAGCATAAGTTCCACTTGTGAATGTACGTCCTCAACACCTTCCTCAATTCTGAACTTTCCGCTCTCGCATATAGCGTAGATGTTTTTAAGTTCAACAAGAAGTTTGTCAAGTTCGTCTTTTTCAAGTAGTCCGATACTTTCTAGCATTGTGATGTGAGCCATAGAGCCCAGTACATCATATTTAGCTAAATACAGGTCCATATCTCGGTCCTTGCCCACAGTAAAGCGTTCAATTTCCTTGTTTACTTCAAAGTTCTTCTCCCAAAGCTTATTTGCCATAGTTATTATCTATACCCGTTAATCGTATTTAATCATTTGCAGTGCATCGGCAATCTTTTCGATACCTTCCTGCAATGGTTTTGAAACCATACCCTTAATGAAAGGATTAAGTTCAGCCTTGATAGTTAGCTTTATCTTGCAACTGGCTTCGTCTACTGGCAAGATCTGAATCCATAAATTGAAAGGCAATGGACTCTTTTCTGTTTCAAACTTGATGCAACTTGGTTCTTCACGTTCAATGATATTTAATTTCACTGCACCCATAGGAGAACTTATAGAAATAGAATTCTCATCGAATGTGAGATCTTTTATCTTGTCTTCTGGCAGACGGTCCTTTATTCTTTCGATATTACTTAAATCGCTCAGGAGGTTATATACATTCTGCTGAGGATAATTTATCTGTCGGATAGTACTTTCGAATTTTGCCATATATTATTTATTCCAGTTTGCTGGATCTTTGCGCCATTTGTGTAAAACTTCTACATCGTCTTCTGCAATATATCCTGTTTCAAGAGCTTCTGCTACAACATGATCGTAGTCGGTAAGTGTAACCAATTTAACCTTAGCGTCCTCGAAAGCTTTTTCAGCAACAGGGAAACCATAAGTGTAGCTAGCAATCATACCAATCACGTCACAAGCATTGTTGCGGATAGCTTCAACTGCTTTAAGACTGCTGCCGCCTGTAGAGATAAGATCTTCTACAACAACAACTTTCATTCCTGGTTTCAGTTCACCTTCGATAAGATTTTCCAATCCATGATCTTTTGGTTTAGAGCGAACGTACACGAATGGAAGGTTCAATGCGTCGGCAACAAGTGCGCCTTGTGCAATGGCTCCGGTAGCAACTCCGGCGATAGCCTCTACATCTGGGAAGTGTTCCAAAATGTTGTGAACTATTTCCAACTTTACGTAGTTACGCAAGTCAGGATAAGACAATGTCTTTCTGTTATCGCAATAAAATGGTGATTTCCAACCTGAAGCCCAAGTGAAAGGATTGTTTGGTTGTAATTTAATGGCTTTTACCTTAAGCAACTTCGAAGCGAAGTCTTTCTTTAAAATATCCATTTTCAGTATGGTTTTAATTATAAATTAGTGCAAAGTTAGTGGAAATATCCCACAATACAAATTTTTAGTGTGAATTTTACTTTTATTTACGGTTTTACAAATCCCAATGAAACAATGCTTATCTTTATGTCCTCTGCCTTCATTAGTTGCTGTGAACATGCAATAGTCGTTGCGCCTGTTGTCACGATGTCGTCAACAAGTAGAATGTGATGATTAGCTATAGCTTTTGTATTGATAATGCTGAATGCGTCCTTCACGTTTTCCTTGCGGTCAATCACGTCTTTGTGAGTCTGGCTTTCCTTGAAAAGTGTTCTCTTAACTATCTTATTGTTGATTTTTATTCCCGTTACATTACTTATCCCTCTGGCTATCATCATACTTTGATTGTAGCCTCTGTTGTGTTGTCTCTTTTTTGTTAAAGGAACTGGTATAATCATATCAATACCTTCGAAAAAGTTTTCGTTGTTGAATTCTCTTGCTGCAATTTCTCCAAGGCTGACTCCTATTTCAGGACAATGATGATATTTCAAATCATAAATGGCTTTGCTCACTGGTGCTTGCGCATCATAGAAAAATAGAGCTGAGGTTTTCTCTATCGGTATTTGTTTCCAATAAAGGCGATTCATCATGTTATCATACGGTGAACGTTCATACCACGTGCGTGGAATGTGTCGGTCGCAACTGCTACACAGGGTCTGTTCCGTTATGCTGAGCCTACATCCGCAAATCGCACAACAACGTGGGGCGATAAGGTCTATAAGTCTGCTGAAAAAACTAATCATCCGCCAACTCGTCTGCTTCGTCAATACACATACGAATGATTCTCATATCGAAACCTCTGCCCATTGCGAATTTGATGAGCTTCATTGCTCGTTCATATTCGTTGCGAGCTTTTATGGTAGGATATTTCTGTTTTATAAGCGGGCGAAGTTTCTCTAGATACATATCGTCGGGAATTTCTTCAAACACAGGATCGGAAATACTGCGTGGTATACGTTTTATATATAAAGCCTGCTCTACCTTTTTGCGTCCCCATCCGTTATATTTGATTTTGTCTTTTACGAAAGCTTCGCAAAATCGAGCGTCGTCAACAAACTTATTTTTAGTGAGATATTCCATTATTCGTGCTTGCGCATCTTCTGATATTTCCCATTTATTCAGTTTGTCTATAAGTTCCTGCGTACAATGTTCACCTTGTGCGCATAGAGAAGACAGTTTCAGTTGTGCTTCTTTTTCAGATATTTGTTTCATTTATAGCAGATTGTGAATCGTTGTTTACCAAAAATATCACTAACGGTTCTTATATTCTTATAATTAAGTTCTTTAAGCATACAGATTGTCTCATTTGCATAAATAGGGTTTATCTCAAATGCAAGCATGCCGTTGCGTTTTAAAGATTTAATACCATACTCGGCAATAGCTCTGTAAAACTTTAAAGGGGCGTCATCAGGTACAAACAAAGCTGTATCTGGTTCGTATGCAAGCACATTTTCAGCCATATCCTTTTTCTCTTTGTCACAGATATATGGTGGATTACTTACTATAATGTCCCATCTATTTATATTCTCGTCAGTAATATTCAAGGCATCTTCAAGTTCAAGATTTACTTTCGCCTCAAGTCTGTGCGCATTTTCACGTGCAATGATAAGTGCATCCGCAGAAATATCCCATGCTGTGACATTAGAATTCCAAAGGTCAAGAGCCAATGTTATCGCAATACATCCGCTTCCAGTGCCAATATCTAGTACGTTCATTGGTTCAGGAGGTTGAAGAGCGCAGTATGGTCGATTGTATTCTTTGATTATTTCTTTGCACAATCCGTAAGTTTCTGGTCTTGGAATCAATACGCCTGGTGCCACCTTGAATATTCTACCGCCAAACTCTTCCTGTTCTAATATGTATTGTATCGGCTCTGACTTTTTGAGTCTTTCTAAACATTCATTCAACTGTGATATTTTATCATCAGAGAGTTCTTCTATTTTTCCACACAGAATATCAGTAAGATTCATTCCAAACCTCACTTCCAAAAGTAATCTCACAATGGCTTTGGCTTCACCTTCATCATATATATCTGTGAGGCTTCGCCATAATTCACTATATGTCATGGTGCAAATTTAATGAAATTTGCTCTAATGTCAGCAAATCATTAAAATAATAATTATAAAAAGAGTTCTTAGTCACTTATCGTGGGTTGACACTAATCTTATAACCAATTGTCAACATTACATAGCTAGGAATGCTGTTATAGAATGTTTCCGTACGACCTTGTCCATTGACTACGAATGAATGATTTGATATTTTTTGCAACAGGTCATACCCTGTCACACGGAGATCAAGTTTGTTTTTGATAAAACTTCGAGACAAAGACATGTTCCATATTAAATAGTTGTTATTGGCAACGCTTTCACTGTAGCCTCTGCGCGAATACATTTTCAAGTCTGTAGAAATTCCGATATTAAGAGGTAACACATAAGTGGCTGTCATACCATAATTAAAATCAAATACATTCATTGTAGAGAAGTTATCGCTAAGACTAACGGAATTGTGCCATTCCATATTGCCAATCAACGCACCACGAAACTTATTCTTCTGCATCGTAAGCTTCAGTCCATCTGTAACATAGATATTGTTAACCTTACTTATCTGATAATCAGCACTTCCAGCAAGCGTTACAAAGTCTACATTGCGATTGAAGTTGAAACTGGCATTATTCTCTAAGTTCCATAGTCTATCCTTATCAAGTGCCATTGAGAAGCCATTACTTACAGAACCGGTCCAGTTACCATTTATATTACGTGGCTGATACGTGTATACCCCACTTGACTGATTGTATGTAACGGCATTTCCAATAAGATTTCTGTCAATCCTAAAATCAGCTGCTATATTATATTGAGCCTGGATACTTGCAATTCTGTTGCGGAATCCCAAATGGAATACATGACTTAATGAATTTTTCAAGTCATTGTTTCCGCGATACCTTGCGAGCGGATCAGTTGTATCGGTAACATTTATTTTCTTTGCCAACTCTGGCGTATTTATTTCTGTACCATAACTCATATCCAGCCCCATTCCCTTAGGGGTTGAATAGTTGAATGATACCGACGGAGTAAACAGCCAGTTGCGATTAAACGCCATTGTGTCTAAACTAGCTTTCTGGTAGCGAAGCTTTTCATACTTGTTAATGATGTTCATATTTAAGTCAAACCTCATCTTGCTTTCCTTGTCATCCTTGTCATAGAATACATGAAAGAGACCTGAATGTTCACGTGCATGATACCACGTGTAGTTACTATTTCCATAGTCTAGAGCTGCCAAAAGCGAATCTCTTGTAGAAGGGATATCACCTATATGGTGACTCTTTGACCAGCCATCCAACCAGTCGAGTCTATATTTATCATGTATCTCATGCCTGTACCGCTGCTCATACTCATATCCCATAGCTATGTTCCATTTATTTAGCAGATGAATATTGTAACTACCCCATGCTTTGTATCTAAAATGAGTTGTAGGTTCCTTACTATACTGATTCTGCAGATCATCATGGTTTTGGTCCATATATCTAATCTGATAGTTATTGAATACGGTACTTTTCTCTTTAGTATATGTGGCATCCATATTCACATCAAAAGAATCTCCCCAAGGTAGTTTTTTGGACGTACCGAGTACTTGCCATAGTGAGGAATAATATCCATGTGTATCAAAATCTTTTTGCATACTATTTACCATTGTTGTATCAATGGGTTGTAACTCCGATTTAAATATCCTGTCTATCAAACTCTCTGCGCCTTCATTGTCATGAAACGGGCTCTTATTATAAGTAACCGAACGCTGTGTATACCATGAACCACAATTATAATACATCCATCCTGTACTTGAAGATATATAAAAAGGTTTTGATATAGTAAGTTCATTGTCTATAAGAGAATATATTCCATGACCTCTTACGTTTTGAGATGAAGCCACATAATTTTCATTTGTAGGCAGAAATGTAGAGGCAACAGTTCTTGTATTATTCTCCGAATTATCCCATTTTACACTTGCCGTCAGATCATTCTTAACAGTTTCCTCTTTATTTGCAGAAAAAACGTACATTCCAACAGTCTTTATAGAAGAAACACCATCATATAAAGAACGGGGATTCCATTCGCCATCAGATCCAGGAGAGCATTCTTGATTCAGGTTATTAAAATTACCAAATAAAGTAAAGCGTGAATGTGGCGTGTATCTCAGCCCAAACAATCTACCAGTATATCTGTTATGTGTTCCGTATCCTCCCTCTGCATTAGCAATGTAGCCCTTAGAATATTCCTTTTTAAGTTTGACATCCATCACAAACTCTTTTCGCTCATTATTATATCCAAGATATTTACTGCGATCAGTCATCTTATCATAGAAGCTCACATTCTTAACTGTGTATGCTGGAAAATTCTTTAGGGCCAATTGTTTGTCTTTTTTGAAAAAAATCTCACCCTGCAACATCAGATTGTCCACCTTCTTTCCATTAAGATATATCTCTCCGCTATCAGTCAGTTTAACTCCGGGCAGTTGTCGAATGAGTTCGTCAAGCATTGAACCATTTGGAAGATTGAATGCATCTGCATTATACACAACTGTATCATTCTTGAATACAATCTTAACCCTTGTAGCTTTTACTACTACGTCTTTCAAGTCCTTGCCTTGCAAAGTCTTAATCTTATGCTTCATGTAATGAAAGGGTGCTTCAAAAGACTCATTTCGTCCCACATATTTCACATCATACTTAATATAACATGTTTCATAATCGGGATGTTCTGCCTTAATGATATATTTTTTAGGTTCAGCAGGTATGCTAAACTTATAATAAGAGTCCATATAGCTTTTGTCTTCATTATAGTATTGAACTGTCTGGCTATCAACAGGTACCTTATTTTCGTCAAGAAGGGTGATTTTCACGTTCTTGATTCCACCATTGGTAAATGCGTCTTTCACATGTCCACAAAGTAGTATTGTTCTGTTATTAGACTGCATTGGTATTGCTGCCAGTAGTATTAGTACAATAAGTAATGTTCTTCTTGTTTTTTCCATTATATGTTGATTGGTATGTGGTTATTAGATGAATATGTTATATTCATTGTTTTTTAGCCATTAATTCTATGGCAAAAGTACCATTTTTTTTACAATAAATGTATATTTTAGTCATTATTTTGACTACAAAATATATAAATAT
Source organism: Prevotella herbatica (assembly GCF_017347605.1). Lineage (NCBI taxonomy): Bacteria > Pseudomonadati > Bacteroidota > Bacteroidia > Bacteroidales > Prevotellaceae > Prevotella > Prevotella herbatica. Next base: position 1,462,763 of record NZ_AP024484.1, on the reverse strand, counting down.
CATGTTTTTTTATCTATTTATAATAAACAAAACTGTTGTCATTATTTGGTAATGATATATTTAATAGCTACATTTGTAAACACACAATGTTATTTTTTTAATAGATATGGAACTTGAATATTACATGCGACGTTGTCTTCAACTGGCGCGTAATGGTATGCTTAACGCTAAACCAAATCCTATGGTAGGAGCTGTTATTGTTTCTGCCGATGACAGGATTATAGGTGAAGGTTATCATGTGCGTTGTGGAGAAGGGCATGCTGAAGTGAATGCGTTCGCAAGCGTGAAACCAGAAAACGAGCACTTGCTTAAAGAATCTACAATATACGTAAGTCTTGAACCATGTTCACATTATGGAAAGACTCCACCCTGTGCTGATCTCATTATAAGTAAAGGTGTAAAAAGATGTGTATGTGGCTGCATAGACCCTTTTGCTAAAGTGCAAGGGCGAGGAATACGCAAACTTCGTGAAGCGGGAATAGAGGTTGTCGTGGGTGTGATGGAAAAAGAATGTCTTGAACTCAACAGACGTTTCATTACATTCAATACCCATAGCCGACCTTATATAATATTGAAATGGGCACAGTCTGTAAATGGTTTTATTGATAACGATTTTAAAGCTTTTACTTTTTCGACTCCATTCACAAAGATGTTATCTCATAAACTAAGAGCTGAGAACGATGCAATACTTGTGGGACGCGTTACAGACGAGCGAGAACATCCAATGTTGAACGTGCGTGAGTGGTACGGTAATGATCCTATGCGCATCGTATTAACTCACGATACAGATATTAATGAAATGATGAAGGAACTGTATTCAAAAAAAATACAGTCAATCATTGTTGAGGGCGGAGCGAAAACTCTATATTCATTCATTGATTCGGGTCTGTGGGATGAAATAAGGGTAGAGACATCTCCTAAATATATAAATAACGGTACTAAAGCGCCAATGCTTCCATATAATACAAGACTTACAAACAGTTTTGATATTGACGGGAATAGCATAAGGACTTTTTTAAAATACACAGAGTAGAAATAAAAAATCATCTTTACTATATTGTAAAGATGATTTTTTATTATTTGTTTTTTCTGCCGAAGTCGGCTGGAACCTCTCCCCACTTTTTAGTTTCCCATTTTATGATAGGAACGTTTATGTTGTGGGTGCGTAGCCATTGCTCGGCGCGCGCTACAATTTGATATAACTCTTCTGTGCGTGGATTACGTTCCAACTTTGTCTTACATGCTTTTTTGTTTACCCAAAGTATAGCATTATAACTGTCAGAATATATCACCTTGTCTTTTATCCCTTGTTTTTCCATAAGTGCCAATGCATGAACAATAGCAAGGAATTCACCAATGTTGTTTGTCCCATGCACAGGACCGAAATGGAAAACTTGAGAACCATTGGCAAGGTCTATACACTGATATTCCATCGGACCGGGATTGCCCGAACATGCAGCGTCAACAGCCCAAGCATTAGCCTTTACTTCTAAAGGTAATGGCAGTACGGTATCGTTGCGCCAGTCGGGTGGATTTGTCAGATTGGAATTAGTCATAATCAGTTTAATGTATTACATTCTTTCAGGAACTTCAATACCAAGTAGAGCCATACCGTTCTTGATAACTTTGGCAACATTCTGTGCCAATACAAGACGTGTAATCTTCTCTGCTTCATTTTCAGCATTTAGTATGCTGTAGTCATGATAGAACTGGTTGAAATCTTTTGTTAGTTCATAGCAATAGTTTGCTATTCCGCTAGGACTGTAATCTTTTCCTGCTTGTTCTAGAGCAGCACCAAACTCATTCATTTTCTGAATAAGTTCTATTTCCTTTTCGTTAAGTGGGGCATCTACATTCAGCGATTCAGGAATGTTCATGTTCTCAGCATGAGCTTTACGGAGTATAGAACGGATACGTGCGTATGTATATTGAATGAAAGGACCAGTATTACCGTTGAAGTCAATACTCTCTGCTGGGTTGAACAACATATTCTTGCGTGCATCAACTTTTAGGATAAAGTATTTAAGAGCACCAAGACCGACAATGCGTGCCACTTCCTGCTTCTCGTCATCCGTCATATCCTTGAACTTACCAAGCTCATCACTTGTCTTTCTTGCATCTTCAACCATAGCTGATACAAGTTCATCAGCATCGACAACAGTACCCTCGCGGCTTTTCATTTTTCCGTTAGGAAGTTCTACCATACCGTATGAGAAGTGGACAAGTTCCTTTCCCCATTTGAAACCAAGGCGATCAAGTAATAGTGACAGAACCTGGAAATGATAGTTCTGCTCATTACCTACAACATAAATCATCTTGTCAATAGGGAAGTCCTTGAAACGCATATCAGCTGTACCGATATCCTGTGTCATATAAACAGAAGTTCCGTCGCTTCGGAGCAACAGTTTTTGGTCAAGACCATCTTGTGTCAGGTCAGCCCATACACTGTTGTCATCCTTGCGGAAGAAAAGTCCTTTTTCAAGACCTTCCTCTACCTTCTTTTTGCCCTCGAGGTATGTATTTGATTCATAATATATCTTGTCAAAGCCTACTCCTAGAGCTTTGTATGTCTCGTCAAATCCGGCATAAACCCATGCGTTCATTTTTTCCCAAAGAGCACGCACCTCAGGGTCGTTGTGTTCCCATTTTACAAGCATCTCATGAGCTTCTTTTATAAGTGGAGCTTCATTCTTTGCCTTTTCGGTAGCAGTTTCCTCGGTCATGCCTTCCTTTATATATTGGGTTTTCAACTCTTCGCATTCAGCCTTATAATGCTTGTCAAAAGCAACATAGAAGTCACCAATAAGGTGGTCACCCTTTTTTCCTGCTTTTTCAGGAGTTATTCCTTCTCCCCATTTCTGCCAAGCAAGCATACTCTTGCAAATATGGATACCACGATCGTTGACAATGTTTGTCTTTACAACCTTGTTACCATTAGCTTCCATAATCTGGGCAAGCGACCAACCAAGCAGGTTGTTGCGAACGTGTCCAAGATGAAGTGGCTTATTTGTATTTGGAGAACTGTACTCAATCATTACCAGTGGAGAATTCTCTGTAACTTGTTTTTCACCAAACTTCTCATTGGCATTGATATCATTTAATAGAGCAATCCAAGCCTCTTTAGCAATGACAAGATTAAGAAATCCCTTAACAACATTGAAACCAGCTATCGCACTACAGGTTTTAACCAAAGACTCACCAATTTCATTAGCAGTATCTTCTGGTTTTTTCTTTGATATCTTAAGAAAAGGGAAAACTACAAGAGTAAGATTACCTTCAAAGTTACTACGTGTCTTTTGCAGTTGTACCATATTTTCGTGCACATCCTGACCATAAAGTTCTTTCACCACGCTGATGACAGAACTGCATATTTCATTCTCAATATTCATACCGGTAAATAATAAAATTCGAATTCATGTGCAAATTTACAATAAAAAGGAAAAAGTACAAAATAAAACAGTCAAAAAGATATTGGTGCATTTATTTGCTAATCTTCCAATTCATTCTGTATTCGTTGACAAAACTGAGTAACAATATCCAACATGTCATCAGGAAGGTACTCGTAAGCTTTTTCTATCATGCTATCCGGAACTTCATAATAAGCCTCTGCAATGGCTCCACATATAGCAGCTTTGGTATCGGTATCTCCACCTGCAGCAACCGCAATGCGTATAGCATCCTCAAAGTTGTCACTTTCAAGGAAACAGCTTATAGCGTAAGGAACAGTCTCTTCGCATAATCCATCGAAATGACCCTCACTGCCAATCTTGTATATGTCTTTAATATTTGGTATTGAATATCCAAAATTGCGTTTCACTGCACTTTCAACTTCTTCCTTAGTTATTCTGCATGTACGAAGCCAATAAATCAAAGTGGCAACACATTGTGCACCCTTAATCCCGCATGGATGATTATGGCTCACCTCTGCACTCTTTTTAGCCTCTTCAAGTATTTCGTGATAATCATCAAAAAGCCAACCAACCGGACTAACTCTCATAGCAGCATCATTACCACAGCTATTGTTGGGTTGTGGATTATCCTGTTCTATCCATTTACTGAAAGTAGTACTATATCCTCCCATTGGATTCGGATATCTTCTGCACCAATCAAGAAGTGAATCCTTGTATGTCCTTTTATTAAGGATAGCATCAGCTATCGCAACACTACATATCGTGTCGTCGGTATAGTTGCAATCTTTATCGAATAGCGTAAAATTCGGTGTAGTCTGCTTTGCAAATTCAAAGCGTGAGCCTACGATGTCTCCAATTATTGCTCCGAGCATAGTATAAGGCTAAAAGGTTAATAATATTTGATGAGTCAAAAAGGCTCATTGTGGTCCCACCGAGAATCGAACTCGGATCTAATCTTTAGGAGAGATTTGTTCTATCCATTGAACTATAGGACCCCTTTATTAATGACTTTTCTAATTGTGAAAAGTGCTAATCTCATTTGCAAAGGTAATGCTTGTTGCCATAAGAACAAAATAAATTCATTTATTTTTGTTCCAAAAATGGTTTATTGCAACAATATTACCATTGCAAATAAAATAAAAGTCTGTAGTAAAAACTAGCAAGGAGTCTTATGTGTCATAATCTCAAGCACCATATCATCTGTAGAACACATTGCTTCTTTTCCAATACTTGTGAGATTATGTATGCTTTGATCTACATCGTGGTCAATGATTCCTTCTGCAGAAGTTACATGTTTTCCTTCACGAGCCAACAATGCACTCAAAAGAGCTGTACTAACACCTGAACATATCTTAAGTGAACAACTTGGTTTTGCGCCGTCACATATCATTCCAGTAAGATTTGCAATCATGTTTTTTACAGCATGACAAACATCCTTGTAGTCGCCTCCCATAAGATATGTAATGCCACAGCTTGAACCAATACTTGCTACAACACAGCCACAAAGTGCGCTTAGTTTGCCAAGACTCTGTTTAATATATATAGCAGAAAGATGACTTAGCATCAATCCTCGGATAAGTTCTTCCTCAGTATTTTCGTTTTCCTCAGCATAAACAGCTACAGGATTTGTAGCGCATATACCTTGGTTACCTGATCCGGAATTGCTCATTACAGGAATCATAGCGCCACCCATACGTGCATCGCAAGCAGAGGCGGTCTTTGCGATAATATGAGAGAAGATGCTATTACCGAAAATGCCATGACTCAGCGGACGGTCCATAGTTTTGCCTAGACAATGACCGTAATTTCCTTTTAAACTTTCTTGTGCAGCCTTTAAGTTGTATTCCTTTGTTTTTAGGATAAATTTAAGCTCTTCAATAGGGCTTGTTATGGCAAAGTCCCACACCATTTGCATGTTGAGGCTTATGTCTGTTTCTTCGTTGTCGCAGTCAGCACCTTTACGTTTATCAAGAAGAATATCACCGTTGAGCTCCTCATAAATAAAGTTCGTATGCGCTCCAGATATTATAGCCGTAGATTTGTTTTTACCCGACTGGCAAACCACTTCAATATAAAGTTTCTCTGTTATGTTAGGTTTCAAATTTATATCTATATGCTTTTCACATACATATTTCTTCCCCATTTCAAGACTCTCAGACGACAAGTCTTTTATAACTTCAAGCTTATATTTACTTTTGCCAATGATAGCGCCAAGAGCTATGGCTATAGGCAATCCAATCATGTCAGTACCGGGAATACCGACTCCCATGGCATTTTTCAGAATGTTGGCACTAAGCGAAACGGTTATCTTCTCAGGAATTACATTCAATATTTCTTTTGCACGTGCAGTGCAAAGTGATACTGCCATAGGTTCTGTGCATCCTACGGCAGGAACCACCTCTTTGTTTATCAGCGAGAGAATCTGTTTACGAATATTATTGTCTAGCATTGCGATATTTATCTAATCCTTTTTGAAGGAAAGCTGTGTAATCAGGAATATCCTCCTTATAAGAATAACTACCGTTTAGAGGATTACCCTCATTGTCAACAGGGACATAGAATGGTTGGGCATTAGCACCAAACTTGCTACGTTGTAGATAACTCCACTTGTCACCGATAGAACGCAGTGTACGCTTTTGTCCGTTTTCTGTTATTATCATAGGCTTAGATAGCGGAGTCTTATCATCCACAAAGAGTGATATTAATACATATTCTTTGCTAATTTTCTCAGCTACTTGTGGGTCAGTCCATACTGCAGCTTCCATTTTACGACAGTTTACACATCCAAATCCTGTAAAATCTATAAGAGCTGGTTTGCCGGCAGCTTTTGCCGCAGCCATTCCTGCTTCGTAATCAGTATATTGAGCCTTGATCTCTTTTGTGTCTAGGTTAAAGTCCTGAGTATTCATTGGTGGAGCAAAGGCGCTTACGGCTTTACATGGGGCACCCCATAATCCTGGCACCATATATATGGCGAATGCAAATGAGCATAGTCCAAGCATAATGCAAGGCACTGGCATTGGTTTGTTTATGTCACCACCAACTTCATCGCTTTGGAATTTAAGTTTTCCGATGAGATATAGTCCAAGTGCACCGAATATGACAATCCATAGTGACAAGAAAACTTCTCTGTCAAGTATATGCCAACCATAGGCGAGGTCAGCAACGCTGAAGAATTTTAGTGAGAATGCTAATTCTATGAATCCAAGCACAACCTTTATCGTATTCATCCATGAACCAGAGCGTGGTGCGCTCTTCAGCCAACTTGGGAACATTGCAAATAAAGTGAATGGCAATGCCAAAGCAAGCGCAAATCCAAACATTCCTATTGCTGGGCCAAGTATAGAACCTGATGTCGCAAAATCCACGAGCAGGAACCCGATTATAGGACCTGTGCATGAGAAACTTACAAGAGTAAGCGTGAACGCCATAAGGAAGATAGAAAGCAATCCTGTTGTTGATGTTGCTTTAGTGTCTACTGCATTTCCCCATTTCTCTGGTAAGCGTATTTCAAACCAACCAAAGAAACTGACAGCAAACAAAATAAGCAGTAGGCAGAACAGTATGTTGAATACCGCATTAGTGGCTAAAGCATTTAATGCCGATGCACCGAATAATCCTGTAACAGCAAGTCCTAAAGCTAAGTATATAACAACGATAGATATACCGTAGGTTATAGCGTCTCGTATACCTTTTTTCTTATTATCCTTTGCACGCTTCAGGAAGAAACTTACGGTCATTGGTATTATAGGCCATACACATGGTGTAAACAAAGCAAGCAGACCACCAAGGAAGCCCATGAAAAATATGTAAGTCCATGATTGATTATCGCTGTCGCTGTTTCCATTCTGTTGTCTTAATTGTCCTATTACAGGCTTCCATAATGATGTTTTGTCAGCCGAAGAAAGACTTGTGCTGGTAATTGAATCCGCTTTTGAAATGCTGTCAGCTTTCAGATTAGCTAAACTGTCGGCCCTTAGTTTGGCAAGCGCAGCCTTTGCTTCAGGGGATCCACTTGCAGCAGCAAGCAATAAAGCTTTGTTGTCAGAAGAAGATGCCGCATTGGTTTTATTTGTTGACGCAGCTGTAGCCGGACTCTTTCCGTTTTTGCTAAAGTCTACCGATGTTGGAGGTAGGCAATTTTTGTCATTACATGCACCATATTCTAAATATGCACTTATATTATAATTAGGCTTTATGAACTTTACTTTCTGTACAAACTGAACACTATGCTCAAAATATCTGAGCTTCATATCAAACAGTTTGTCAAAATTAGATATTTCACTTCCACGGGCAGTTAATTTGCCTACAAGTTCAACTCCGTCAAGTTTGTTGACATTAAACGTTGCAGAAATAGGTCCGTCAGCTCCCAAACCGGTGGAATAAACATGCCATCCCGAACTTATATTTCCGCTAAAAATAATTTCAGCCTCTGCCGTTCCGTTGGTTTTCAGTTGCGAAGAAAACTTTACAGGGTTTAACATTTGAGCCTGTGCCATAACAGCAATCAACATCATTATGGCTAATGATACAATCTTTTTCATATTTCTTTCTCGTCTTCTATTATACAATAATTTTATGCATCAAAATGATAATAATATATGATAGGTTATATTCAAAAAATGATATATAACCTATCATTCTGATGCAAAATTACAAAAAATAATACGAAATGCTTATATTTTGTGAGCGTTTTTACATATTATTATTTATCAATCCAAATTATTGCCTTTAAACTAATCTTGGAAATTATCAAGAATTTGGCTAGAATGTTCTTTTACTTTTATCTCTTTTGGACCTATAATACGTGTTATAACTCCATTTTCATCAGTTATAAAAGTTGTTCTGAATGTTCCCATCGTAACCTTGCCATACATTTTCTTCTCACCATACACTCCCAGCTCCTCTACAAGTTTCTTTTCTGTGTCAGCAATAATAGGGAATGGTAAGTCGTATTTTTCAATGAATTTTTTATGGGATTTCTCATCTTGAATGCTTGCGCCAATTACAGCATATCCTTTTTCGAGGAATGAATGATAGTTATCGCGCAAGTCGCAAGCCTCGCTAGTACATCCAGGTGTGCTATCTTTTGGATATACATACAGTACAAGTTTTTTACCTTTGAAGTCACTTAGCTTCACTTCTTTTCCGTCTTGGTCTCTTCCGAGAACTTCCGGTAATTTCTGTCCTACTTCCATATCATTTAAATTTATCAAGTTTGAGCTACGCTTTATGCGTAGCCGTCTTTATTCATAATAATACTGTATCTTTTCGCTCATAGAAATTCTGAATGATATTTACTATGGCTCTTGAAATGTTTTTGTCAATATAAGAATATTTGTTTCCACTGTTTATCGACTTAAGAAAAGACACCAATTCGTATCTGAGCCCTTCGCCCTCAAGTGGGTAGAAATGCCGCTTGTTATCGGCAGGATTCTCGTATCTTACTTCAAAATAATCAGTCTTCCACCATGGAGCTGGTACGTATATGTAACCTTTTGTGCCTGATATGATTAGTTCACCCTCTGATTTTACACCTTGTCCAACCTTTATAGAGGCAACAGCATGGGGATAAATTAATGATATCTTTGTAAACGTGTCATAGTCTAAGTCTTCACGCAATAAATGTGTGGCAATTGTCTTTGAAGAATAATCAGTACCAAGTAGTTGAAATACAGGCAATAAGGCTGTAGGTCCCCATGCACATATACTATTCCATATACTTGACATCATTCCGTCATTATCTATCTCAACATTGTAAAGACTGGTGCATGTGGCATCAACAGATACGATCTTTCCAATAATTCCGCTTTTTGCTAATAGGCATAGTCTGTAATAAGCCAAACTATAAGCTGTCTTGAGAGAATCCATCAATATACATTTGTTGCTTTCAGCAATAGTATATAATTCAGTAAGCTGCTCTTCGTATATTGTTATTGGTGATTCACAGAGCACATGTTTACCTTTGCTTAATGCCCTTTTGATATCATCGTAATGATGTTTAGGGCTTGATATAATATATACTCCGTCTGAATCTTCCAGCAAATCATCTATACTGTAATAAGTCGTAAGCTTTTTTAGTTCGGTTGAAAAACATGTGGTGTCCCTTGAATACACACCACTTATTGACAATCCGTTTACATAGTGGCTCTCGCGTTCAATCTTGTTGAGTATTGGTGATTCTCCTATAAGCCCAATCCTCATGTCGCGTTTCTCGGCACGAATTTCAGAACTTGATATTCCTTGCGTTCTTTCAAGATACACTACTTTGCAGAACTCTTTCAGATAGTCGAAGTGCCCTTCCCAGTCAGAACCTACGGTAAAGATGTCAACGTCAAGTCTCTTGATATCGTCAATCTTTTGTCCTTCATATTCTTCTACAATAATTTCATCGGCAAGTCCGGTAGCTCTGACAGCTTCTATTCTCTCAATAAGAGGCTGCTGCACATTGATTTTACCGCGTTCACGGTCGAAAGAATCTGCAGTGACTCCAACAATCAGATAGTCGCCAAGGGCTTTTGCTCTTTCCAGTAATCGGATGTGTCCCTTGTGAATTAAATCGTATGTACCGTAGGTTATAACTTTTATCATACTTTCTTTAGATTAAAGAAGTCCCTTTTTGTTGAGGTCTGCTAGGGCAGTAATAAGTTTAGTGTTGTCATCTATTGACAATGCTCCGATATGTCCCACACGGAATACCTCGTCTTTCAAGTTCCCACCGTTTGGACATATCCATATATCATATTTATCTTTCAACGTTGTGAAAATATCATAAGCTGAAATGTTGAGAGGATGTATAGGCGTTACTGCATTTGAAAGAGATTTGGATACGATTTCAAATGGTAAGTCTTTAATCCTATTTCTAAAATCAGTGGCTATACCATGAATCTTGTCAATCTCAGACTGTTCACCGCCAGCTGCGTCAATTTCTCGGAGTCTCATGTTTATCTGTCGCAGTATTCCTACTGCTGGAGTAAATGGTGTTTGACCGCGTTCTGCATTTTTCAGTGCGTCTTTCAGGTCGAAGTACATACTTCTTACTTTGTTGGTCTTTACCCGTTTAACGACCTTTTCTGAAAGTACAATTATAGATATACCAGGAGGACATGCAAGTGCTTTTTGTGATCCTGCAATCATGACGTCAGCACACAACTCCTGCATATTGAAAGAATCTGCAAGGAAAGAACTAATAGCATCAACAACAAGAAAAAGATTATTTCTTTTGCAAAATTCGCTAATCAGATTTATGTTGTAGTGAACTCCCGTAGAAGTCTCGTGTACGTTTACAAGGAATCCCGTGTATCCTTTGCCTTCAAACGGTGAAAGAAGTTCTTCGGAAATATCTTCACCGAAAGTTGGATTTATTTCGTCATAAGGAATGTCATGTATTTGGCATAGTTCTACAAATCGGTGACCGAAACTACCACCGTTGATGATGAGCACTTTATCGCTTGGAGTAAAGACGTTCATCACTGTTGCTTCCATTGATGCTGTGCCGGAACCTGTGATAAATAATACTTTAGCCTGTTCTTCAGCCTTGGCGAACTTTTTTATTAGTCGTTCGTTTTCAAGCATTATTTCCGAAAACTCAGGTGTTCTGAAATATGGTACTTGCTCACCTCCTATTTCTCTTACGGCATCAGAGGACATAACTGGTCCTACTGTAAAATTAAGCATATTCTTCATTTCGTTTATGTTGATTGCACCCATTTATGATAAAATCGTGCACAAAAATAATAAAAAATATTCAGATAATGTTAGGTTGTTCCACATTAAATAATTACTTTTACAGTTAATATTAAAGTAATTAAATATGAAAATAGTTTTATTCTGCGAAAATAAATATGCGATAGATATACTTTATCCATTGTATCAAGAAGCAGAAGATGAAGGTGTGAATGACATTTTATGGTATGTTCATGAGAAGCGTATTCCAGATTTCCCATTGAAAGACAAAGTAAAATGGACTAACAGCATGCAGAAGGTTTATGATTTCTTTCCTGAGGCTGTGTATGTTCCAGGAAATATTGTGCCTTATTATCTGTCGGGCGTTAAGATTCAAATATTTCATGGCTATGCAGCAGAGAAGAAAGATCATTGGGTGATAAGAAGATACTTTGATACTTATTTCACGCAAGGACCTTATTTTACTCGTAAGTTTAAACAATTGTCTTTAAAATACGGTGATTTTGAAGTTCTGGAAACTGGTTGGACACGACAGGATTGGATTAGTTGTCACCGCTCTGACTTTGAAAATGAAAAAGTGGAATTGTTGGAAAAATATGGCAAGAAGCAAATTGTGCTTTATGCTCCTACATTTTCTCCGAAACTAACTTCGCTTCCTTTAATAAAGGATGCACTTATAAACTTGGCAAAAGAGAAGGATATATTGTTGATGATGAAGTTTCATCCGCTAACAAGTCAACAATGGATAGATGAATACCGTCAGTTGGCAGAAGAACATGACAATATTATTTATGTTGATGATTTCAGTGTAACTAAATATATGCTTATGGCTGATGTCATGATAAGTGATACATCATCTACCATTTACGAATTTTTGTTACTTAACAAACCGGTTGTTACTTTGGGAGCAATCTCAAAAGACATTTATTGGAAGAATATTCAAGATCCTGAAGAATTGAGTGATGCTTTTGAACAAGTACAGCACGATGAGGAATATAAATCACTGCGCAGTTGGGTGATACAAAACTACGATCCATATACAGATGGAATGGTAGCACACAGAATGCTTGAGGGCGCCCGCGATTATATACGTCGTCATGGTGTGCCTAAAAAGAGAAAACTGAATTTGTGGAGAAAATATGCAAGTATAAAAACATTTGGAAAGGTAAGACGTTAACGTCTTACCTTTATTGTTTACGTTTTAACTAAGGTTGGTTCTCCCTGTACTTTTGTTTATGGCGCTATGTCTTAGCCTGTATATCCTTTGTATAAAGGGGGTGCAGAGAGAATATACCGAATATTTAGCTGCGGCATATTTTTTCAAGCCCTATATATAAGGTACACGCTCGCATACGCGCACTACAGTGTTTTTCAAAATAAAATGTCGATGCGTCGATTGATTAAATATCAATGTGTTAAGTGTGATTTAAAGTAATAATAAGTGTGGGTGAAAGTGTCGGTTAACCTAAAGGTAATTCATGTTACTTTACCGAGTGATTAGGCCCATATCACTCGGCGAAACAACGTAAAACGGATGACGATACTTTGTAAAACGTGGGGCAAAACTCAAATTATCATGTCATTTCTCTGACACTCCAATATTGTAAAAAGCATACTAACTTGCTGGCAATCAGCCATGATTCACTTAGACGCTTATATTTTTAAAACTCTGTAGTGCGCGTATGCGAGCGCGTACCTTATATATAGGGCTAGAAAATATAATGCCGTAGTAGATAATCTGTTTTTTGCACACTTAACTTTGAATTCTACTTTTTTAATGCAGGAACTTATACATACTGATGTTTAATCTAAGCCATCTGCTGTTATGATTCTTGCGCCATACAGAAATATATTTTATAGGGAATAGAGGCATACTCATTGGTAAATTGCCTGTAGCCTTATACAAATTAAAATTTAACGACTTAATTTTATTGTCAAGCATATCTAGGTCTTTGTCGTTGATTGCTTGTCTTTTCAGTATGTATGTGCGGAATATAAACCTGCATCTCTTTAGAAGTTTATAGTTAAGCATATTCATTATATCATCAGGTACATTGTTGAAATGACAGGCTTGTTCTATCATATTGCAAGTACATATTATGTTGTCTCTGAAATGCTTGTCTGAAAACGCAGAACTCATCGTTTGTCCTTCACGTCCTAGAGTGTATCTGTAGAGAGGTAGTTTAAAGTATATGGCAGTTTTAACTTCTGTAAATGGACTGAATATCCATTCCTGATCGGTGTAAGATATACCTTCTGTTTGTTTGTAATCAATACCAAGTAGAAGTTCTCTTTTATAAGCCACGTTGTGCATCCAAAGATTCCAAATGTTATTGTCTTTGCATAACTCCCTGAAGTCAACAATCTTATTTTCAGGAATATCGCAGCTTACGATTGTCTCAAGTTCGGGATATACTTTAACGTAATCGCTAATCACCATATCGGTGTCACATTTCTTAATGTAGTTTAGGTAAGCTTCAAAAACTCTAGTGTTGAAACAATCGTCGGCATCAAGTACTTTTATGTATTTTCCTGTAGCTCTTCTAAGTCCAACATTTACGCAAGAACCATAATTCCCGTTCCCCTTGTCAATGACGACAAACGTATCAGGATATTTGTTCCCATATCTTTTGGCAATGTCATAAGAAGCGTCTTGGCTTCCGTCGTTGATTACCAAAACTTCAATAAGTGACATGTTATCTGTGAGCAGCGAATCAAGGCATGCCTCCAGATAGTTTTCCATGTTGTATGTAGGGATTATTATAGTTAAAAGTTTCTGCATGTTTATTTATCGTCGTGAGTTAAACCATTTTTGCATCTTTTTCTATTTTTATTGGTAAAAGCAATCTTAAAATTATTCTCGACAACCTTACCTCTTTTGTGATAAAGATGATGTTCTATTGCACAAAATTGCGCATATTTTTTATTAATTCCGTTATTCATTAACCTATTAAATAGGTCTATGTCTTCGACACCATAGCCAATGATATCCTCATCAAATCCGTTTACTTTTTCAAGGTCACTTCTATACATCGCCATGTTTGCCCCGCGCCCATATAATTTATTCCAGCTATACATTTTGGAAGTCAACGGAAACAAACATCTGATATGTACCATATTCACCTTGCGAATTATTCCCTTTGTAAAAAGTCCTAACTTAATATTTTTACTTGAGAGTATTTTCTTTGATAACAAAGCTGATAGCTTAGTGCGACCACCAATAACAAAGCATCCTTTAGTAGCTAATCGCTCGTGATCTTCAATAAACTTATTGTCAAGGATAATATCTTGATCTATGAAAATAACATAATCGCCAGTACAGTATGTTCTTATGGCATTATTTCTTGATAATGCCAGTCTGAATCCCTCATCAGGAATCCATGCATGAACTAACTTACAAGGGAAGTCTTTCTGCATGCTCTCTATAAGAGTTTTTGTTTCGTCTTTAGACCCGTCGTCAGCAATAATTACCTCGTCTGGCATACGTGTTTGTATCATGATGCTTTTAAGGCAAAGGTGCAATGCCTCTGGCCAGTTATATGTTGATACAATTAGACTGATTCTCATACCTATATTATTAATTATATTCCAATATTGTGCATAGATAATGCAAAAATAAACAATGTTATGTCCTTCTCTACTTTTGTTTTATGTGGCCTATCTTTTGCAAAGATAGGCATATTTTAGCGATTTTGTATGTGAAAAGTATGTTTTTTTGTTTGCTTTTTGCTTTTTCCTTAATTTTAAGCTATTCTTTCTTTAGCTTTTCCATTCCGTCACTAACTGCTTTATTAAAAAATACACCATTACTCAAATCCTTGCTTACACGACTTACATTTTCACGCATTTTTTGCATGTCTTCTAATGTTATAGATTGAAGAATGTCGTTAAGTTCGGCTATGTTAGATATACCAATACCAATACCTTCGCTCTTGATTATCGGGGCCACAGCAGCCTCTTTCCATACGATAATAGGTAATCCTGCTCGAAGATAGAACGAGACCTTATGAGGACTGTTCCAGCGCAAATATTCTCCGAATGAGCCAGTGCATGTGTCCAGTGAGTCCCCGTCCCATACAAATCCGAAATCTCCTTTCACATTTGCAATGAAATCTTCTGATTTCATGAAATCGTGGACATGTATGCAATTAGAATCCTCTAGTCCTGGAAGTCCGTTTCTGTTGCCGTATATGTTCAGATTATAACCTTTTATCATATCTTGCATTTTCAAAAGAAAGGCGTTCTTTCTGATTGCAAGCGCTCCGGCATATACAAGAGAGTAATCGTTATTTTCATATACGTGTTCTTTTGATGTTGATATGGATTTGTAATCAAATAGTCCAAGTGAACCTAGAGATTTGTTATATCCGTGATCTTTTAGCCATGTTGCCATCATTTTGTTTGATGCAATTACATGGTCGGCATGCATTAGCCTTGAAATCTCTTGTTTTATTGTGAGTTTTTTGCGTCTCATGGAACCAAGGTCATGAATAAGTGCAATAACCTTTGCATTATGCAGATGTGCATAATTGCATATAAAAGAAAAATACTTTTTTACCGGATATTGCAACACAATAATATCACCATTCTTGATTGTGAACATCATTTTAATGATGCCTGCCAAATCAAAAAAGAATGTTATTATCTTACTGTCATAATATGTAGTTGGCAAACCGAGGTTGTGTGCGTTGAGTTCTCTTAAAGTATGCTCGTTATCAGTCTTGGCTTTGTTGCCAGAGTTTTCTATCGTTTGATAGTTGCGTGATATGTAGCAAAGGCGTTTTGTCATGTTCTAAAGTTCTAACGTGAATTTTAATTTGTGTTTCTTTTGAAATCTTTGCCAAAACCTAGCTCTTGCAGGCATGGCAATGTTGAGAGCCGCATCTACGTTAAAGTGACGTGAGTTAGCGTATTCAGTAACCAAAAGTTGGATAAATCGTTTTGGCCCCCATAATCTAGTAAGATTTATTACTCCTTTTTTCAATTCGATGTTTCCGAAATACATTCTGTTTATGTCTACTATCGTGAAATGGTAACCTTGGTTGTCTTTTTTCCACAATATGTTTCCAGGAGTAAAATCTTTGTGCATGACGTTTTTCTCATGCATGTCGGCAGCAAACTTTCCAAGAGCAATAGCCATTCCTTCATACTCTTCTGGTGTAGCGTCGCCCATCTCATAGAGGGTGTGACCATAATCGCACTGTATGCTGATGAAATATGAAAAGCCTAGAAGATTAAGAAATCCCCTTTGCTCAATCAGTGCTATAGGTTCTGGGGTAGAAATATCTTTTTTGAGCATTATATCCGGGTATTCAAAAGCTCGCTGTCCCTTTGGCTTTCTGATATTCCATGAATACACGAATTTGTTTGGACCAGATGGAACATGGTACCTCTTCACGTTCACAATTTGTCCGTCAGAAGTTGTAAACACCTTTATCTTGTTTCTTCCCTCATATATTGTAGTGCCTTCTTTTTCGAAAATATCGGGGATATTTTCAATCCATCGGCGCATATATTCGTATTTAGGATTTATTCTTATCATCTATCTGATCTTTATCTTTCATTTTTTAATGATGTAACATCATTAATCTTCATGATCGTTTTTAGCAATAACCTTTCCGTTTACAACTTGGAATCTTCTGTTGAATTCCTCTCGAGTGCGTTTCCAACGTTTGTGTGTCCATAGATAGTAACGTGGCTCTTTATTTATTGTTTCTTCAAGCATGCCGAAGAATCGCTTTGTTATCTCATGTTCCGGTAGCGAATTAGGATCTTTTGTTATGAGTTTATACGTTGCAGTGTAGTATCCTCGTTTAGGACGTGACATTTCAACATAAAACACAGCATTATTCATCTTTTTCATTATACGTTCAGCTCCAGTAAAAACTGGTGTTTCTGGGTGGTTGAGAAATGGTAGCCATAGATGTATATTTTCCCATTTCGGTCCCTGATCTGATATATATCCGAAAATACTTCTCGTCCCATTGCGGCGATAGTTAATCAGAAATCTTAGTATATCTTTTTTGGGAACGGTTACGCCGTTTGGCTGCGATGAACGTATCTGCTTGAAAAGATTATCAAAAGCAGAGTTTCGTAATGGGTGATATACAAGTCCCATAATGCGACTCTTTGGTAGGTCTATTCCTACGCAAGAAAGCCATTCCCAGTTGCAATAATGCCCTAGTATTGTCGCCACGTCCTGTCCCTCTTCGAAGCATTTCTCAACTTCTTCAGAATTAACAGTCTTGAATCTTTTCCTAAGTTCACTATCGCTGATGCTCAACAGTTTCACAGCTTCAAAAAAGTAATCGGCAAACCAGCGATAAAATCCTTTTTCGATGTATTTTATTTCTTTTTTGCTCTTGTTAGGAAAAGCTGTTGATATATTTTTGTTTACTACTTTTCTTCTATATTTGATAATATGATATACTATCAAATATTCAAAGTCTGCCATGCCGTAGAGTATTCTTAGGGGCAACAGTGACAATATATAAAAAAAGTAATATACTATTCTTGTCATTAGCTTTGCATGTCGTGTAGTTTCTTGTAATATCCGTCTTTATCCAATAATTCTTGGTGTGTGCCTCGTTCGACGATCTCTCCCTCGTGTAACACACAAATCTCATCAGCATTCTTAATTGTACTCAGACGGTGGGCGATAGCTACAGTAGTACGAGTTTTCATAAGTCGTTCCAGAGCATCCTGAACAAGACGTTCACTCTCTGTGTCAAGTGCTGACGTTGCTTCGTCAAGAATCAATATAGGAGGATTCTTAAGTATAGCTCTAGCTATACTTACTCTTTGGCGTTGTCCACCGCTTAATCTGCTTCCACGGTCACCGATGTTTGTTTCGAATCCATTTTCGCTTTGAGTAATGAAATCGTATGCATTGGCAATTTTCGCAGCATCCTCTATCTGCTTATCAGTTGCGTTTTCAACACCAAAAGATATATTATTTCGGAACGTGTCGTTGAAAAGAATTGCTTCTTGATTAACGTTACCAATAAGCTTACGCAAATCATGAATTCCAAGGTCTTTGACGTTGATTCCGTCTATTGAAACTTCGCCATGTTGTACATCGTAATAGCGTGGGATGAGGTCTACTAAAGTGCTCTTTCCACCACCGCTCTGTCCTACGAGAGCAATAGTTTTACCCTTTGGAATAATGAGATTTATATTTTTGAGTACCCATATAGTATCACTTCTACCGTCTTTTGTTGGTGAGTTGTAAGAGAACGAAACATTCTTGAATTCTATCTGATGCTCAAAATTCTTTATGTGAGTTGGATTTTCTTTTTCCTTAATATCTATTTCTGCTTTCAGAATTTTGTCTACACGTTCCATGCTCGCAAGTCCTTTTGGAATATTATATCCTGCTTTAGAAAACTCTTTTAAGGGGTTTATGATAGAATATAGCATGACAAGATAGTATATGAATTTAGGACCAGTGAGTGTGTGGTTGTTTAGAACAAGTATTCCTCCAACCCATAAAACAATGATAATCATCATTGTACCCAAAAATTCACTCATAGGGTGGGCTAGTTGCTGACGAGTATTTACACGCATGATGTTATCTCGATACTCGCTGTTTATCTTATCAAAACGTTTGTTCATCTTGCCTTCAGCACAGAAAGCCTTTATTATTCGTAGACCTCCCAAGGTTTCCTCTACTTGACTCATTGTGTCACTCCAAAGACTTTGTGCCTCAATACTACGGGCTTTGAGTTTTCGTCCGACAAATCCCATAAACCAACCGAATATTGGTACGAAGATTATTGTAAATAATGTTAGCTGCCAAGATATCACCATCAGTGCTATGAAATAGCTTATTATTAGTATTGGATTTTTAAACAGCATATCAAGGCTTGACATGATGGAACCTTCTATTTCCTGAACATCACCACTCATTCTTGCAATAATGTCGCCTTTGCGTTCCTCACTGAAGAAACCGATTGACAAAGCATTAATTTTCTGATATAGTTGGTTGCGGATGTCACGTACTACACCTGTACGTATAGGAATGATCGTTGCTGATGAAAGAAAATAGGAAACGGTTTTTAATAAAGTCATGAATGCAAGCAGCAACCCTATAACGAGAAGGGTGTTAGCAGCACCAACCTCAACAATAAAATGTTGTATGAAGTAGTTGGCATTATTGGTAAACCAATTTGTGACGTCATTGAATGAATGTACGTTATCCCAGCTGATAAGGGCTTTCACCACTTTTGCATCACTTGTTTTGAACAGTATCTGTAAAATAGGGATAAGAGTGGCAAACGAGAATATATTTAATATTGCTGACAGAATATTAAATATTATACTCCATGTCAAATATTTCTTGTATGGCGGCACAAATCTTCTTAGTACCTGGAAAAATTCTTTCATATATAATTATATAATGTGGTACCTGTTGTCAGGCTTTTATTTCTTCACCTAATAGAGTAGCGCTAGTGGAACCGGTGATTCTTACGTTTACGAATTCTCCGATATGATGATTGCCCTTCTCTACAACTACAGCCTTATTTTGCTGTGTGCGTCCCATAAGATGATTACGGTCTCGCTTGCTGAAACGTTCTATAAGAATTTCAAATTCTTTTCCTTCGTCTTTCTTGTTCTGTTGTGCACTAATCTCGGTTTGCAACTGTATGAGTTGGTTAAGACGTGATATTTTCAAGTCCTCAGAGACATTGTCGGGCAGATGTTTTGCAGCATAAGTTCCAGGACGTTCGCTGTATTTAAACATGAATGCTGAATCAAAGCCTACTTCTTTTACGAGGGAAAGTGTCTGTTCATGATCTTCTTCTGTCTCATCGTGATAGCCTACGAAGATATCTGTTGTGATGCCGCATCCTGGAATGATACTCTTTATCGCATTGATTTTTGATAGATAATCTTCACGGGTATATTTGCGGTTCATAAGTTTTAAGATCTTGTTGCTTCCGCTCTGTGCAGGGAAATGGATATGTTTGCATAGGTTTGGTTCGTCTGCGATAGCGTGAAGAATATCTTCTGTCATATCTTCTGGATTTGAAGTAGTGAACCTTACACGCATATCTGGTACGCTCTGAGCAACCTTGTGTAATAGTTCTGCAAAAGATACTCCATTTTCAGGACGTTTCCCGTTTGGTAACAAACCATAAGAATTTACGTTTTGACCAAGAAGAGTCACCTCCTTAAACCCCTTATCGTGAAGGTCTTTCACTTCTGCAAGTATACTCTCAACGTCACGGCTGCGTTCACGTCCGCGAGTATAAGGTACAATGCAGTAATGACAGAAATTGTTGCATCCGCGCATAATACTAACAAAACCACTTACATGATTTCCGCCAATACGTTGTGGTAAGATGTTGCGATAGGTCTCTGTCGTAGATAAATCTGTGTTCATTGCGTTGTTACCCATTTCGCATTCCGCAATCATGCTTGGTAGGTCGAGATATGAGTCTGGTCCACATACCAAGTTTACATAATGATTTTGTATGAGGTCGTCTTTCACACGTTCAGCCATACATCCAAGGACACCAAGTATTAGCTTACGTCCTTTTTTCTGTTCGGCATGTAAAGTGTCAAGTCTGTTGTAAATCTTATTTTCTGCATTCTCACGAATACTGCATGTATTCAGAAAGATAGCATCGGCATCATCTTCGTTCTCACAAACGTCATATCCCGCCATCTTCATTACTGAGGCAACTACTTCGCTGTCGGCTACATTCATTTGACAGCCGTATGTCTCGATATATAGTTTTTTATCCATTTTTTATTTGATAAATATTAGTGTGCAAAGTTACTAATTATAATTGATAATCTAATGATCTTTGTTGGTTTTCAACTATTTATGCCATTTGTCGGCAAGAAGAGAAAAACCGAAATAAAATATCAGAGCTGTTATAAATCCTGCAATTGCATCTATTGCATAATGTGCCTGTATATATACTGTCGCCAGACATAGGAACACATAGAAAGGTAGCATAATGAACAGTAGTTTTTTGTTTCTGCTATGCCATGCAAGCAACATGCATATTGTCGATATTCCTACATGACTGCTTGGGAATGCAGCGGTAGGTCTTTCTCCGGCAGCTTTCGCGTCTTCAACCAAGTCGTAGAATATGCCGTCGGTATATCCAGGACTAGGCAGACAGTCATGATGATTACTAAAATAATATTGAACATCTGGGAATATTCCGTGCGTAATATTACTTATCCCTACAGCCTTATAGTAGAATGTTGGTCCCACAACTGGCACTATGTCGTATATAACGTAATAAGCAAGGAATGATGCCATGATCACAAATGCTATTTTGTGATACTCATTATATCTGTATATAAAATAAAACAACACAGTTAATGCTATCATTGGATAATAGGCTGCATAGCCACAATCCATCAGTTCGCTTATGATGTGAGACGAAAATCTGGCAGAGAAATCTAATGCTGGTTGGAAGCCAAACAGGCTTTGTTCCCACGTGGCAAATAGGTGGTCAAGGTTTGGGAACATGCGATTGATCTCGTATGTGTCAGGATACCACCAAGCCAATAATGCCATCTGTACTGATATACGTGTAAAAAGGGTTACACGGCATGGTAACATTTTATAAACAATCCACATTGCTATTGTTATAGCACCTATACGTATACGCCCCCATATCATAGAGTCTGGATTTACAAGTTTTGTATAAGTAAATAGAACTATAAGCAACGTAAATGCCATATATGCCAACACTGCCCATTCAAGTGGCAGAAGCCCCCTCGCAGGTTTCTTTTCAATGGCAAACCATTTATTTATATTTATCATAACCAATTATTATCCTTATACCATTTAATAGCGAGTTCCGTACCGCGTTTCAGGTCATATTGTGGATGAAAGCCCAATTCGTCTACGGCAGGCTCTATATTACAGCGCCAATTGCGTTGTTTTAAAATGTTATACTTATCGTTGTTAAGTGCTGATGTCTTACCTGTGATTTTTCCTATATATTCACCAACCAATGTTGCAAGTCTCAGTATGAATATAGGTGCTTTTATTCTTATCCACCATGGGCGTCCAAGATTTTCATGAATATAATTACTGAATTCAGTAGAATTATAAATATTGCCGTCACTTAAGAAATATTTTCTTCCGTTTTTACCACGATTAAATGTCAGAAATATTGCTTGTACGAGGTCTTGAACATATATAAATGTGATATCTTGGTGCTTGAAACCAACAGAGAAATCTATATGCCCTTTAATCGTCTTTGCCATCATGAAATAGTCTTTCTCTCGAGGTCCATAAACTCCAGTAGGACGCAATACTACATAAGGGAAATCATTTCCAATAGTGTCCAGAAACTTTTCTGCCATTAGTTTACTTTTCCCGTAGGCAGTATTAGGACGTGGAATGTCGTTTTCTTCAATTTCCATATATGGAGAATTCTCCCTAATGGCACCGAAAATACTTAGGCTGCTGATGTATACAAATCGCTTGATAGGCATCTTCAATGTAATCAGTGCATGAACAAGATTTTTTGTTCCATCGGTATTGGTCTTGAAGAAATCAGATTTATGTAGGCACTTGGTAGCACCTGCCGCATGCACGACATAGTCGAACTCATGTCCGGCTAGTTGTTGCCTTAAATCATCTTCCGAGGATAGATTAAGTTCTATGAAATTTATACGCTCATCGGTAAGATACTTCCTTGAACTGCTTTTCCTCACGGCAGCCCATACTTCCATATCCCTTCTGAGTGCTTCCTCCACAATAAAGCTGCCAATGAAACCACTGGCACCAGTTACTAATATCTTCATCAAAATAGCTATTTGGGAAACAAAAGTAATGCAAATTTCATTAAGCGCAAAGTATTTTATTAATTATTAATCATTTTGCCCCTGTCCATACAGAAGTAATCAAAATTATAATGATGATTTCTGTATGAGCAGGGGCTCATATATTTTAAGTGAAATAACTTGTCTCTTTTGTGATTATTTCAAGTTGAATCTGTATCCTAAAGTTAAAGAGAATACACTGTTGTATAAATCGGCATTACTAAGATCGCCATAGTTGTTTTTCCCTTTAAAGGCAGTGTTTAAACTAAGAGCATAGCGAGCATCAATAACCAAATTATTGAATGCAAAACTCATACCTATTGGCATTGCAATATCAAATGTTTTTGCGTCAACACCCGATCTAGACAAGTTTGCGCTAACATCTCCAACTTTTGCTTTCGCACTCAAGTTAACACCAGGTTGCAGACCTGCTTTAAGTGAGAAACATTTGCCAAGATGGAAATTGCATAAAACAGGCACATTAAGATATTCTGTACAGATTTTAGCGTCAGAGGAGCCATATTTACCGGCACTGCAGCCTTGCTGGGAATACATAAGACCAGTTGATATGCCCAACCAGTTCTTTACGTAGTATTCACCTTCGGCTCCGATTGTGAATCCAGCCTTGTATTCGCAACCTTCATTGTCGTCACCAAAGTAACTTGATGCGTTAACACCCATCTTTGGTGTTATAGTGATTGACCCAGGACGTAACTGCTGTGAATAAGCTGTTACAGTCATTACCAACAAACTAATTAAAACGATTAGTTTTTTCATTTTCTTTAAGTTTACATTAATAGTTAATATATTTTTGCAAAGGTAGTATAAATCTTTAATAAAGCAAAATTAAATATTTGTTTTATATGGTTTATCTCTTTTAAAGTATAAATTAAATATGGTTGTTATATTTTTAAACAAACAGTAGACTGTATTGCCACTGTGTTTTTGCTAATTAGAATTTAAAAAGCAAGGACACAGTGGAAGTTTTATGATTAGAAGACGGTTAACTTTCAATCTATATTATCATAATACAATGTTTTCTTTGTATTTATCTCCGTAATGATTTGTGAAAATAATTTCTATTTTTTTTGCACCTTGTTCTGGTTTTAGGCGAAACAAATGAGTCGTATAGCATTCAGGCAGATTTACATGATGCTCGTTTTTAATTCTAGAATACTCCTCGTCCTTATCTTTGAATTGTTCCATTTTGCCCTTGTTCACTCCGTCTTGTATCCATTCTACGCTGCACTTGTCGTCATAATCCCATACGTTTGCAACTATAAAGTCTTTTTGTGTACTAAACTCTCCTTTTTTATACACATGAATTTGGTACTCTGTGGGTTTCCCAGTTGCTTTGTAAATGCATCTGACTTTTGTTCCGTCAACATCTACAATCATATATCCGTTTGGTGCACCGCATCTGTTTACGTCTCCCCACCACCAAGCACCCCCGGCAGCACCTATGTTATGCTGGTAAAGATGTTCGTTTACGTCAACGTCTTGGTAAAAGTGCGAGTGTCCACAGAATACGTGAACATCATATTCTTGCAGAAGTTTGTCAAGCATAGGAGTATTATGCATATTTGCGTATGGATACCATTTGTTCCATCCTGGGGCATGCATATTCAAGAAGATCATAGATCCTTTAGGAATATAGCTGAGGTCTTTTCGTAACCATTCTAATTTAGACGGCGTAAGCATTTCAACATATTTGTTATGTTGCATGTTGTTGATGTTGTTTATTGTAACAACATGAATTTTTCCGATGTTGAATGAATAATCTGTAGGTCCGAAGTAGTTCATAAAATCCATCTCGGAATATATCTTTGCCCCCTTTGGAGAATTCTCTAGACTGGGTATACTCTTAATCATATCGTGATTACCTATACACATGAATGTTGTCATTCCTGTGTTTTTGATAGACTTTTTAAAAGGTTCCCAAATATTTCGTTTACTGAATACCAAGTCTCCAAGCGTTATTCCGATTACTTCACGTTCTTTATTCATACGTGATATTTCGGACTTTAAATCCTTTACAGTTTCATTGCACCAACGCTTATAATCATGCTCGTCGTTTATTTGCGGATCAGAAATCGCGATGTAATAAAACTTGTCAGATTCGTTCTCACGTTTGTTCAATATGAAGTTGTGTGTTCTGACAGATTTGCCTTTTAACTTGTTTATTGCGGCATAAAATCCATAAGCTATACCATCCTTATGTGGGAGCATGTATTCAGAAGGAGTTGATATAGTAACGAACTTGCTTTTAGTAGTGTCTGCTACAA
Organism: Prevotella herbatica; assembly: GCF_017347605.1. Lineage (NCBI taxonomy): Bacteria > Pseudomonadati > Bacteroidota > Bacteroidia > Bacteroidales > Prevotellaceae > Prevotella > Prevotella herbatica. The sequence continues at coordinate 1,437,583 of NZ_AP024484.1, read as the reverse complement.
TACGATATTCACCTTTCATGTTCGTTTTTACGAAGTTTGCTCCGTCATTCACAACAACGTTAGGAATACCGTTCCCCAATTGATTGCACACTTTACCCATAACGGTAATCTTGTAGTTTTGTGCTACCATGCTTGTTGATGACATTAAGCCAAGAAAAAGCCATAAAGAAAATCTTTTCATCTATAATATTTATATAAATAACGCTGCAAAATTACTATTATTTTTTTATAGCATATACACATTAAGATAAATAATTTAAATGCGCGGTAAATATATTGCTGTAAGCACCAAATCTCTTGATAATCAATGTCTGACGGTTTATATCTTTGGAATAAACGTTAAAATAGGAATTTATATTTTGTAGTTTGGCTTTAAAGAATTATTTTTGCAAGTTAGAATATTCTTAATTTATATAGATTATGAAAATAGCTTTGATTGGCTACGGAAAGATGGGACGCATGATAGAGGAAATAGCCCTTCAGCGTGGTCATGAAATTGTTTGCAAGATTGATGTCAGTAACCCTCAGGATTTTGATTCTCCAGAGTTTGCTAGTGCAGATGTTGCGATAGAGTTTACTAATCCTACAGCTGCTTATGGCAACTATTTAAAGGCTTTCAAACACAATGTTAAGATTGTGAGTGGTAGTACTGGTTGGATGAAAGACCATAAATCAGAAGTTGAGGCTCTTACTAAAGACGGTAAACAGACATTGTTCTGGGCATCAAATTTTTCTATTGGTGTAGCTATTTTCTCTGCTGTAAATCGTTATCTTGCGAAGATAATGAATAATTTCCCACAGTATGATGTTGAAATGGAGGAAACTCATCACATTCATAAGTTGGATGCTCCGTCAGGGACAGCAATTACTCTTGCTGAGGAAGTGATAGATAATCTTGATAGAAAAACAGAATGGGTTAAAGGGTTTCAGCATAATGCTGATGGAACAGAAGAAGGCAGCAATGAAGTTGCCGAGAATCAGTTAGCGATAGCTAGTATACGTCGTGATGAAGTACCAGGTATTCACTCAATAAGCTATGATAGTGAGGCAGATAAAATCACGATAACTCATGATGCTCATAGCAGAAAAGGATTTGCACTAGGTGCTGTTCTTGCGGCTGAATATACAAAAGAACATACAGGATTGCTTACCACAAGTGATCTTTTTAAATTCTAATAACGATGATTGATAAAAACAAAACCAAGATTAATTCTAAGGTTCAATGGACTAAGTTTACTGTAGTTCTAGTTTGTTACCTACTTTTCCTACTATGGGTTAAAAGTTGGTGGGGACTAATAGTTGTACCGTTTATATATGATGTATATATTACAAAAAAAATAAGATGGCAATGGTGGAAGGATGCTGAGGGGCCTACTCGTTTCCTTATGAGTTGGGTTGATGCACTTGTATTTGCTCTTGTAGCTGTCTATTTCATTAATCTGTTCTTTTTCCAGAACTTTGTTATTCCTTCATCTTCTTTAGAGAAGAGTCTGCTCACGGGTGACTATTTGTTTGTAAGCAAGGTTAGTTACGGTCCGCGTATTCCAGAGACTCCGCTCACAATGCCACTAACTCAGCATACACTCCCTGTCGTAAATGCCAAAAGTTATATTGAATGGCCACATTGGGACTATCGTCGTGTTAAAGGCTTGGGTAATGTGAAGCTTAATGATATTGTCGTTTTCAATTATCCTGCAGGTGACACAATTTGCTCTTCTGATCAATGGCAACAGCAAGACTATTATGCGATGTCTTATGGCATTGGAGAACAACTTTATCAGCAAAATCATAGTATGCCACAGCTGAAGTCACTTAACAGAATTCAGCAGCGCAGATATTTTGATATGATTTATGCACTTGGTCGTAATTATATATTGAGTCATCAGCAGGAATATGGTGAGATAATTACACGTCCTGCTGATCGTCGTGAGAACTATGTAAAACGTTGTGTAGGACTTCCAGGACAGACTTTGCAGATAAAGAACCGAATAGTATATCTTAACGGAAAGGCAAACAAAGAACCGGATAATGTTCAGTATTCTTATTATGTAAAACTCAGATGCCCTATGCCGCAGGAATTAATGGATCAACTCGGTATATCAACAGAAGATATAACAGGTCTTACCCAATACGGTTTTATTCCTCTCACAAAGAAAGCTGTTAAGGCTTTATCTAAGCGCAAGGATATTGTGCAGAGTATTCGTCTTAACACAGATGCTCAGACTGGAGATTTATATCCTCTAAACGGATATACTGGTTGGACTCGCGATAATTATGGTCCTATCTGGATACCAAAGAAGGGTGCAACTGTGAAATTGGATATGAACAATATTGCTATCTATGAGCGTCCTATACATGTATATGAAGGTAATAATCTAAAGATTGTAAACGGAAATATATATATAAACGGCAAGGTGGCACATAGCTACAAGTTCAAGATGGACTATTACTGGATGATGGGTGATAATCGTCATAACAGTGCCGATTCTCGTTATTGGGGATTTGTACCAGAGAGCCATATCGTAGGAAAGCCTATATTTATATGGTGGAGCCATAATCCAGATCATCCAGGTCTCAGTGGTATAAGATGGAATCGTCTGTTTAATCTTGTCGATAACATTAAATAATATTTATTAAAGCCTTCCCTCAAATGGGGAGGCTGATTGATATGCGGCTATTCCTGAAATGGATGATATCAATTTTGGCTGCGTTTTTAATCGTATTAGCGGTGCGCACCTTTGCTTTTGCTGTCTATAAAGTACCAGAAAATTCTTTGTTGAAGAATGGTGACAGAGTGATAGTGAATAGATTGGCACGTACTGATTTTAAAAAAAATGATTTAATTGTCTTTGGTGACAGTGTTAAGTTGATTGGTAGAATCGAAGCTCTGCCTGGAGATACGATCACTGTTGGCAAAGACAAATTTGTTATACCTACGGTATGTTGCCGAAAGTGCAGGTGTAAATATTGTCATGAATACCTTATTAATATAGGGCGTGGTAAATTACTTGTACCTTATCATTGCATAAATGGCAAGGCATACCGATTATACAATCTTCCGTTTTGACAACAGCATTACTTTCTTCTACATATTTTGGTCCTATACAATGGTATCAGAAACTAAATAGCTATGACCATTGCATGATTGAACAGCATGATAATTTTATCAAGCAGACTTATCGCAATCGATGTGTCATACCTACTACTAATGGACTCCTGTCACTTAGTATTCCGGTGACCGCAATTGAAGACTCATCAATATCAAAGACACCCATGAAGGATATTCGCATCTCTGATCATGGCAATTGGCGACATATTCATTGGAATGCTTTAACTTCAGCTTATGGTGAAAGTCCTTTCTTTGAGTATTATCAGGATGACATACGCCCTTTCTACGAAAAAAAGTGGGACTTCCTTATTGATTTCAATATGGCAATAACACAAAAGATGAATGAGCTTTTGGATATTCACCCAATCATGAGGCTTACAGACAAATTTACGACATTACTAGGTGAAGAGATTGTGGATTTTCGTGATGTCATACGTCCAAAACATCCTGGAAAAGATGATGATTTCCAACCTAAAAAATATTACCAGGTGTATCAGCATAAATTTGATTTCCAACCAAATATGAGTATTCTTGACTTATTGTTTAATGAGGGAAATGAATCTGTGTTTTATCTTTAGATTTATATTATCATAAAAAATATATAGTTGCCAGTATTTTTGGATACGGGCAACTTTTTTGTTATATGTGGAACAAAAGTAGTACATGAAACATTATGAAATTTAAATGAGCTATTTTTTAGTATCATAATCCTCAATAATATATAAATTTGCCGCCGTAATCATAATTGATACTAATACTATGCAACATTTGTAAACATACACTTGCTGATATAAATAGTAAGTCAAACATCTAATATAACAACCTAATAATTATCTAACAAAGTTAAACATGGATTATCTAAAATCTATTGAAAAGCCGTTAGTGTTGCTATTCTTGCTTTGTTTATTCCCATTGGGAATATCGGCTCAAAGCATAGTCAAAGGAATAGTAAATGATGAATCAGGTGAGCCTGTAATTGGGGCGACGATTCGAGTTGTGGGCACAAAGGAAGGAGCTATTACAGATTTTAATGGAAGTTTCCAGATCTCAGCTGCTCCAAATGCTAAGTTAAATATCACTTATGTGGGCTTTGTTCCCCAAACCGTGAATATTGGCGGACGTAAAAACATTAATATTACATTGAAGGAAGACGCAAGTACTCTTAATGATGTAGTAGTAATTGGTTATGGTACCGCAAAACGTAGTGATATATCTGGTTCAGTTGCTTCTGTTGACACAAAGTCAATGATGAAAAAAGCTCCTATAAACCTTGCCGACGGACTGAAAGGTGCTGCTCCTGGTGTTATCGTTACAACTCAGGATGGTGCTCCAAATGCCATGGCACGGGTACATATACGTGGTGTCGGGACCATCGGTAATGAGTCGGAACCTCTATATGTTGTTGATGGAGTCCAAGTTGGTAATAATGCTAACTTCTTGAATCCTCAGGATATTGAAAACATAGAAGTATTAAAAGATGCTTCTGCAACAGCTATCTATGGTGCTCGTGGTGCAAACGGTGTCATCATGATTACCACAAAGCATGGTTCAAAGGGTGCTCTTCATGTAGACGTAAACGCTGGTTGGAGTGTTCAAACTCTTGCAAGCACACTTAATACCCTAGATGCTGATATGTATGCAAAAGCAATTCGTCTGGCTCGTCAAGGTGATGGAACAAACGTTGCAATGCCTATATTCGGTGAAAAATATGATGGTCAGCGTAAGACGATTGATTGGCAGAAAGAAATGACCAGATCAGCTCTTCGTCAGAACTATTCTGTTAACATAAGTGGTGGTACAGAGAAATTCCAAAGTTCTTTCTCTGCAGGCTATTTGGATAACGAAGGTGTTGTCGTAAATACCAACTATCGTCGTATGAATCTTCGTGGAACTATGAAAGCTCAGGTTAATGATTATCTTGAGATTGGTGGTGACTTGAACTTTACTCATGATGTTAATAGAGGAAGTAATAATGGTTTTGGTAATAATACCAACCTTTCTTCTGTTCGTGACTATGCAACATTAGCTCCTACAATGGACTATACAGATGCAAATGGCAAGATTGTATCACCAAATGTTGTTAATGCTGATGGTACTTATGGTACATTCTGGCAGAACTCTGCAACTGGTAATGAAATATCAGGAAGTGCTGATAACTTCTATGCTAAGCAGATGGAACTTGATAGCCCAACACGTAATAATCGTGTTTTAGCTAATGTTTATATTGATTTGAATCCTATTAAGGGACTTCACCTTAAATCAATATATTCTTACAATCATAATGCACAAGATAATTACAACTGGCAGACTCCTGTTGTTCGTTATAATGGCGGACAACAAGTTGCAATGAACAATATCGACACTAGACGTAGTTTTAGCCTTTCACAGAATTCTAGTTACGACAAGAGTATTGAAACTTATCTTACTTATCATTGGGCTAACGATATTCATGATATTACAGCAATGGCAGGTAACTCTGTTAGTGAAGGCAAAGGTTATTGGTTAAATGCTAGCGCAAAGGATTTCCCAGCAGAAACAGTTCGCTTAATTTCTCTTACCAATAATCTTTCTACCAAGGACTGCGGTGGTGGTTTTAATGCTCAGTCTCGTTTCATCTCTTATTATGGTCGTTTGATGTATAGTTTGATGAATCGTTATAACTTGACTGCAACTGTTCGCCGTGATGGTAGTTCAAACTTTGGCTTAAAAAAAATGTGGGGAACATTCCCTTCTGCAGCAGCATCTTGGCGTATGTCTGAAGAGCCTTGGATGAAAGATATTAGCGCTATAAGTAATATTAAACTTCGTCTTGGCTGGGGTAGAACAGGTAATGCAGGTAACCCTACAGATCTTGCATTTCAACAGTTAGGTGCTACTCAATATCATTTCTATTCTGATGGTGCTACAACCCAAAATTTTAACACCGCTAATGGTATAGCTCAGTTGATTATTGCAAATCCTAATTTACAATGGGAAACAAGTGAACAAACTAATCTAGGTCTTGATTTCTCTCTTCTTAAGGGTGATTTAAATATGTCATTTGATTACTTTATTCGTAATTCTAAAAATGTACTTATTGATGTTTCTGTACGACCATCTTCTGGCTATCAGACATATTATTGCAACAATGGTAAAATCCGCAACATTGGTTTTGAATTCAGTGCAAGATACAACCATAACTTTAATAAGGATTTTTCTATTGGTGCAACCATCACAGGTTCAACACTGAAGAACAAGGTTGTTAAGCTTGGTAACGATCTTATGAACACATGTTCTGGTGGTAACGATGGTTCTAATATTGATGGTTCTAATGTTCAGGCTGTTAATGGCGATGGTTTGAAGTGGAACAACCACTCTATCTGCCGTGAAGGTTATGCTGTAGGTTCATTCTATGGTTACAAGGCTGCTGGTATTGTACGTACTCAGGCTCAGCTTGATGAATTAAATAAGTCAGCAAAAGGTGGCATATATCAGGATGGACTTCACGTAGGTGACCTTTATTATAAGGATCTTAATAATGATGGCAAAGTTGACGAGAACGATGTTGACATCATTGGCAATGGTTTCCCGAAAGTAAACTTCGGTCTTAACTTGAATGCAACTTATAAAAATTGGGATTTCTCTATTTACACTTATGGTGTACTTGGTCAGAAGGTCCTTTCTTACTCAGCAATGCGACTTTCTACAATGAAACCAGTTGATGATCCTTCAGTTCCAAACATCCTTAAAAGTGCTTATAACGAGTCTTTCTCTGTAAATCCTAATGGAAGTCTTCCTCGCTTGAGTATTCTTGATGATAAGAACTCAAACTGCCGTGTATCTGATTTCTGGGTAAAGAATGGTGACTTCTTGAAGATTAATAACATACAGATTGGTTATACATTCCCAAGAGAGTGGCTCGCTCCATTGAAGATAACTTCTGCTCGCGCTTTCATGTCTATTAGTAATCTTGCATGTATATCAGGTTACAATAAATATGGTGATCCTGAATGTGGTCAGGGAAGTCTTCTCTATACAGGTCTTGATACAGGTCGTTACCCAACACCTCGTACTTATTCATTGGGATTAAGTGTACAATTCTAAATTAATAATCTTACAAATAAAAATACGATGAAATATATAAATAAATCTATCATAATTGCTGCGATGGGAGTTGCCACGATGGGGCTAAATACGTCGTGTAACAATGATGATTTCTTAACAGTAGATCATTATGGAATCCTCCCTGCAGATCAAATGTTTAAAACAGAAGCTGATGCTGTTAGTGGACTTAATGGTATTTATGACTGTTTGTTTGCAGATAGTAAATACGCTGATGCGTGGAACTTCAAGCCGCAGTTATTCTTTGGTTGTCACCCGACTTTGGATACACAGGCTACAGGTTATGACGTGAACTGGTGTAAGCAAGGTTGGACATCTGATGATGCTGACCTAGGTAAGAGTTATAATTATTCTTATCGAGCTATCGGCCGTGCTAACGATTTCCTAACCGGACTTGAAAGTTCAGATAACGCAAAAAATTTCAAGTCTTATAAGTATCTTGATGGTGAAGCTCGCGCACTTCGTGCATATTTCTATATGTTCCTTGCCGAAAATTGGGGACGTGTTCCTATGCTTGCCAATGGTGAGAACTTTATTAATACACCAAATAAGGCTGCTGCCGAAACTGATGATGAGATGTGGGACTTTATTATAGCCGATCTTAAGCAAGCTGCAGAAGATCTTGATTGGAAACCTTATAACAATGAATATGGACGTTGCACAAAGGGTATGGCTTTATCTTATCTAGGTGATGCTTATATGTGGAAAGCATACAAGGCTCGTTTTAATGGTAAGACAGAAGAAAGTAAGCCAAATCTGGAACTTGCTAAAGCTGCTCTGTCTCAGGTTATAACTAGTAAAACATATGAGTTGGCTCCTTCTTATTCTACCCTTTGGGATGTAGATGAGGCTTGGCCAAAAGAATGTGTATGGCAGGTTGTAAATGATATGGGTGCAGGTAATTATGGCAAATGGGATTCTGATGCTCATATCTTTAATAATTTCTTTGCAGCTTCTACCAATGGTGGTGGCGGTTGGGGATCTGAGTACCTTTCTTGGGAACTTTATTTCTCTTATGAATTAGGTGATAAGCGTCGTGATGCTTCAATGTGTACAAGCCCTGTTGCAGAGCTTCCTATACAATATCGTTCAGCTACTTCTTATGGTCAAAATCCATTCATGCAGCAGAAACTAGGCTCAGATGGTAACAATGGTTACATGTTTGCAAATGGTGGTGAGTATGCTCCAGCAATCTGGACTATGAAACTATGGAGATGCCAGCGTGCACAGTGGACTAATCCTCATTCTCCATGTCACTTCTACTACAAACGTTATTCAGGAGTTCTATTTGACTATGCAGAGTGCTTATTCCGTTTGAATGGTGGCGATGATCCTGAAGCTTGGAATATTATAGATCAGATTCGTCAGCGTGCATTTGGCAATACTGAAGTTGGTAAGGGTGCTGCTCTAAATAGCAAGTTTAATGCATATTACAAGAGTCTTGCTGGTCTAGGTGGATATTCTGATTATGTAGCAAAAAACAATTATCCAATTCCTTTCGATTCTGTATCGGTTCCTGTTCCAGTAGCTCAGATTTACTATACAAAAATTAAGAATGAGGGACTTACTATTGATGGTGTTGGTGTTGTTAGTAAGCCATTTGCAGATTGTGAACCATGGGAAGTTGCTCTTGGTCAGGAGCGCCGTAAGGAATTTAGTTCTGAATGGAATCTTAAGGCTGACCTTCAGCGTAGTGAATTCTTAGAGAAGTCTATTGAATATAACTACCCTAAGGGTGTTGGTTTGCCAAATACAGATCAAGGGAAGAAGAACAATTGGCATTATTATCGTAACTGGGACTTTAACAAGCAGCGTCTTGTAATGCCAATCCCACAAAACGAAATATTGAGAAATAAATTGATTAAGCAGAATCCTGGATACTAATGTTTAGTTGTTTAGTGATTTAGTTAAATTTGATAGTAAGAGGGCATGTCGTTATGACATGCCCTCATTTTGTTTATAGCAGAAGCGTATTGATGATATAAGCACCTTTTGGGGCTCATCCACCGCTTCATAAATTTAATGACAATATTTTACAACGTTAGTGGAAGATATGATAAATCAAATATTTGCCTCTGGGCTTACAGGTGACGATTTGATTTTTTTATGTTTAGGGTGTCTTCTCTGCGTTTTACTTTTTATTTAGCTACGTAGCTACGGCATCTCTCGCAAAGCCAATAAACAGAGAGGATAACGAGACGTAGTTTGGAGGATTAAGCTACGTCAAGCTACGTCCTAGCTACGTAAATTTGTGTCGTTTTAGGATGGAATGTATTCTATAAGTAAATTTGTCAAAGAACCGTTGGCTGCATCTGAGGAACTGAGGATATGTAAATAGACACAGCAAATAAAATCAGAATTATGAAGCTTGTTTAACTATTCTGCTGAATTCCACTGAATTCTTGGCAAAGATACGGCAAAATTTTTGCCCATGCAATCAGATTTAGGTTAGCATGTTAGCCAAATTACTGGGTGTACACATCGTAATACACATGCGCATGCATACACACACACACTCTGGAGTTTTCGTAAAAACAAGTGTCGAAGTGTCTAATCGTTGAACATCAATTTGTTAGACATCTTTTCAGGTGACACTAAGTGTCGGTTATTCGTCGGTAAAATATGGAAACATTTTTCTTCATTTCGCATTGCGTTTTACGAAGAATTACGATGCATTTTGCGATGTTTTGCACTGCATTTTACGAAGAAATGCATTGTGTTTTACGAAGGAACAGGAGGTAGAATATCGTAGAAACGTTTCCATTTCTATATGGAATCAGTTCCATTTCTACATAGAAACGCATGCAAAACTCGATATTTAACCGTCAGTTGACCGTCACTTTATGACGCCTGATTTGTCGATAAAATACTGATATTCATAAAGTTGACACTTCGACACTTGTTTTTAATAAGTCCTAAGTGCGCGCGTGTATGTGCATACATTATATATACACAGAAATAGTAACGTAACTAAGACGTAGCTTATCGTAGCTAAATAGACCTAGCTACATATCGTGAATCCCCCTGTTTATAGGCTTTTCGAGAGATGCCGTAGCTACGTAGCTAAAAAAAAAAGTAAAACGCAGGGAAGGCATTCTAAACATAAGAAATATAAATTGTCACCAATAAGTCTAAGGTCAAACATTTCTATCATAAATTCATATTTATAGGGACACGAATGTAGTTTTTTATTAAATTAGACGTTACTATAATTGCCATAAATTGTATGGACAATGAACATGCATTGCTATAAGAATAATGATATTAAGCAATAATACAGAGATGTAGATGAAATAATGCATAAAAAATAAGAGTGTTTAAGAGCATTATTAACATATCTTACTCTGTGTGTAATTTTGTGTAATATTTGTCTGATTATTATTTTGATTTGTACTCTGTAAATTGTAATTTTGTCATGCTTTTTAATTTTAAAGGCAATGGAAACAACGCAAGAGTTTTTCCTTGCTAATGATAGTAAATAATTTCAGAATATAATTATGGTTAGAAAAACATTAATTGCAATTATAATGCTTTTGGTTAGCAGCGTAGGATTTGCGTTGAACAATAATCGCAACGGACTGATTGTCAAAGGAGATAGTTGCGTTACCGAGAATGACTATTTTCATGCATTAGATTATTTTCTGCAAGCACAGAAAATACGTGATACAAAAGATCTTCAGATGAAGATTGCAGACTGCTACTATTGTAGATACCAGTTAAAGGAATGTACAACGATACTTGAAAAAATAAAGGAGGATAGTTTGAGTCATGATGCTTTCAAAGAATTGTATTATGCCTATGGTGCAATGGAAAAACCTTCTACTCAGGAAATTTATGGTTATGCTCTTATTAGGCGTTTCCCTATGGATAGTAGAATCTTAGCTAGCCTTATGCATCTGATCATTGATAATGATAAATATGGTACCCGACAGTTTCTTGCTGTAGAGTTTGGTGAGAAATATTTTAAAAAGGACTCAGATAACGTGGAGGTTAATCGTGCACTTGCCCAGGCATATTTCTTTTCTCAGAAGTATGATAAATCACTTAATATGTACCATAGGTTGTTGCAGGAAAAGGATACCACATTTTCTGGATTATATTATACGGGCTTATGTTATGAGTATCTTCATAACCTCGATTCGGCGAAGGTGTATCTTCAAAAGGCTGTAAACATTTCTCCAAAGAGTCCCGTCGGTATGTATCGTCTCGGTATGGTGGAAAGTATGCTTCATTTGAACGCTGAAGCTATATCTCATTTGGAAACGGCAGCTCAACTCTATCAACCGAGTCCAACATTAATGAGGCTGATTTATAAAAATCTGGGACAGTCGGAAGCTGAATCCGGAAATAAAGCAAAAGCACTTGAAGCATGGAAGAAAGCCCTTGCTTATGAACCAGATGATGACATTACCTCTAAAATTAAACAGATAAGCGGAAGTAAATAAATGATTGAATAAATATCATGTAATAAATGTAGGAAAATCTCTGAATTACTTGAATATAAGCATTGTCAGTTTATCTTCGCTCATAATATCGGCAGCAACATTCTGAATACCTTCTGATGTAATAGCGTCTATGTTAGCATATAATGAAGTGATGTCTTTTTCCCAGCCGTAGTGTAGATAACTCTTGCCAAAATCGAGGGCGAAATTTTCCTTATTGTCGCATGATACTCCTATCTGACCTTTTATTTGCTTCTTAGCTGCTTTCAACTGAGTTTCAGATAAAGGCTTGTCGATAACTTTGTTTAATTCTCTCTTCACAAGTTTTATACACTTGTTTACGTCGTGCGGATCGCAGCCGAAGTAAATGCCCCATATTCCCGTGTCACCATAGTTCATCATAGTGCTTTCAACCGTATATACCAATCCATAATGTTCACGCAGACTCATGTTAAGTCTGGCGCTCATTCCTGGTCCGCCAAGGATATTGTTAAGCAGGTACAGACTTATTCTTCTGTCATCATGGATATTATAACTGCGGTTTCCTATCATCACGTGAGCTTGGTGAGTACCTTTGTCAACTTCTATAATCTGACTCTTATACTCTGGTAACGCTTTACTTATGTCAGGATTGATCAAAGGTTTGCAAGGTCCGAAGTCGGCAGTAGCCTTATTAAGTAGTTTTACTATACGTTTGAAGTCTACATCTCCGTAAATGAAGAATATGCTATTTTCAGGACGATAATATTTGTCTGTGAATCTCTTAGCGTCTGCAGTCTTGAAACCTCTTACAAGTTCTGCTGTACCCAATATGTTGTGTCCAAGTGGATGACCTTTGAAGAGTATATTTTCAAACTCGTCATATATAAGGTCTGCTGGTGAATCCTTGTAACTGTCTATCTCGTCGCAGATCACTTCTACTTCTTTATCTATTTCCTGTTGTGGATAAGTGCTGTGGAAGACGATGTCAGTGAGAATGTCGATAGCTTTTGCCGTATGTTTTTTCAGTATGGCTGAATAGTACACAGTATCTTCTTTATTTGTGAATGCGTTAAGGTCACCTCCAACACTTTCTAAACAGTTTATGATTTGCCAAGGACGTCTGTGCTCAGTTCCCTTAAATGAAACATGTTCGCAGAAATGCGCCATTCCGTCTTCCGTTGGCAGTTCGTTTCGTGTGCCTGCATTTATTTCATATCCGCAATATACCACATCAGATGTTGATGGCTGGTGAATAATGCGTAACCCGTTATCAAGAGTAAAAGTATTGTATGTCATATTGTGTGCAAAGTTACTTAAAAATTTGCAGATGCCGCTGATTTCGATTATATTTGCATTCAAAATAAAAAATATACAATATAAAAATTAATGCGTAAGGTAATAGGAATTGGCGAGACGGTACTCGACATTATTTTTAAGGAAGGTCAACCAGTGAGTGCCGTTCCTGGTGGTTCTGCTTTTAATGCCATTATTTCCCTTGGTCGTTGTGGAGTAAATTCAACTTTTATTAGTGAGGCTGGTAATGACCGTATTGGTGACTGTGTAATTAAATTTTTAAAGGAGAATGGTGTTAATGCCGATAATGTGAATATCTTTCCCGACAGCAAGTCGCCAATCTCTCTAGCTTTCCTTGACGAGAATAATAATGCCGATTACATATTTTATAAGGATCATCCTCATGACCAGTTGGAGTTTATATATCCAGAAGTAAATCCTGATGACATTGTTGTCTTTGGTTCGTTTTTCGCCATTAATCCAGTTGTTCGTCCACAGGTTGCGGGATTTTTGGAGTATGCCCATAATCATGGTGCTATATTATATTATGATGTTAATTTCCGATCTCAACATAAGGACGAGATAATGAAGATTACTCCAAATCTTATTGAGAATCTTGAATTTGCTGATATAGTGCGTGGTAGTCATGAAGATTTCGAAATATTGTATAAGCAACCAGATGCGGATAAAGTTTATAACTCAGAGATAAGTTTTTATTGCAAAAAGTTTATCTGCACTCGTGGCAGTGAACCTGTTGCTGTACTTGCTGAGAACAATTTTGCTAAAGAATATGATGTGTTTAAGACTGAGACGGTAAGTACTATTGGAGCTGGAGATAATTTCAATGCCGGTTTTATTTTTGGTATGCTTAAATATAATGTTACTCATTATGATATAGAGAATGGACTTAATGAAACACAGTGGGACAATCTCATCTCTTCAGGTTTGTCTTTCTCTGCAGAATGTTGTAAAGATATATATAATTATGTAAGTTCTGAGTTTGGTGAAAAAATGAAACTTAAGGAATAATTATATTTTTTCCTATGTGAATATCGTTGTCACATCTTTATACTACCTTAAAGATGATATAATTTTCATTTTTAAGGCAAGTATAAATATAGAAAGTGTGTTTCCCTGTGCAATTAATCTAATAATATATTATTCAATTAAACTTTATGCAATCTGCGGAATTCTGCAGGGGTTGAACCTGTGGCATGACGGAAGTAGCGTATGAAGAAAGATGCGTCAGAGAAATTATATTCGGCGGCAATTTGTTTGATAGAGGCATGCGACGTGCGTAGGTTCAGTTTTAACTGCATTATTACATATTCATCTATGACATGCTTTGCTGTGATACCTGTTTTGCGAGATATTATTATTCCTAGATATTTGCGTGTTATGCATAGTTTTGATGCGTAATAATTTACGTCTCTAGAATGTTTGTAGTCTTTTTCAAGTATAGCCATGAATGCATTGAAAAGTTCGTTTGTTCGTTGGCTGCCAATTTCCTCCATCTGCTCTTGTGGATTGTTGCGTATATGTTCATAGATTCCTAGAAAAAACGATTTCAACATCAATAATACTATATGGTCCGTCTCTTCATAAACAGGATTTGATAGATAAAACGAAATATATGTAAACATTGATTCAACAACATTTTTTACAACTTCAGGGTCGCTACACTTACGGTCAGTGCGTAAAAATGAGTAAACGGCATGTTCTAATTGTAAACTAGCCTCACGTAACATCGAATTACTATATCCTAATACGTCAACACAAAAATCCGAAGTAGCATCATGAAGTTGTAGGCCCTCACCTGGAAATATAGTTATAACTTCACCTTTAGATAAATCCCAGTGATTGAAATTCACTTGCATGCGTGCATGTCCATCACGACAAAGAATGATAGCCCCTCCACTTGTTATTGTTGGTGAATCTATGTATTCTGTCAATGAAGTGCTGTATATTTTTGCTTGATTCATTTTATTTTTATTCTCGTTTAGGCTGCAAATATAGCCTATTTTTCTTTTAAAAGGATAATATATGTCACAAAACGTCTATAGACATGGACTTTAAGTTTATTAACATTTGTCTAAATAGCAGTAACTTTGCACCTGAATTCTAAATGTGCTCATTGATATATAGTAGAGACAGGGTTGTAATCCCATGATTAAGGATAGGGTAAAAAGATTTATTTGAAATATAGATATGATTAAAAGATTTATTTTGACAATCACATTGGTTGTGATTCTTTCTGTTAATGCCAATTCGCAAATAGTGAGAAAAATGAGCATCAGTGATATGTTTCAGTTGGCAGAAAGCAATAGCCGCGAACTAAATTCACAGCGGACAGGACTTGAAGTAGCTAACGAAGGTGTAAAAGTAGCAAAAAGTGAACGCTTGCCAGACGTCAATGTAAAACTAAATGCCAACTATATGGGTAACATTCTGCTTACTGACCGTGACTTCACAAATGTTCACGGTTATAGTGCGTTTCATTTCGGAAATGAGTTTGCTGTTGATGCACAACAGGTGGTTTATGCCGGTGGAGCAATAAATGCAAATATAAAATTGGCGCAACTTGGTAAAGAACAAGCTGGATTAGGTCTGGATATGAGTCGCGAGAATATCCGTTTTATAGCATTAGGTGAATATCTGGATTTGCAGAAACTGCAAAATCGTGAAAAAGTAATAGAAGATAATGTAGAATTAACAGCTAAACTTATAGCTAATATTGAGGAAAAACATAACCAGGGTGTTGCATTGAAAAATGATATAACACGATATGAACTGCAAATGCAGACGTTGCGTCTCACACTCACAAAGATACGCAATCAGCGTAGTATCATAAATCATCAACTATGTAATTCTTTAGGACTTGTAAATTCTGAGATTATTCAACCTACAGATGATACGGCTTCTGCAATATTCAGCAAAGATGGCGAAACTAAATGGCAGACCGAGACTGCTGATCAGTCACAGCAAATTAAAATTTCCAGACTGAACGAGCGTATAGCTGAACAGCAAATAAAAATAGCAAAAAGTGACTTTATGCCAAAGGTGTCTCTTGTGGCATGCAATGATTTTAACGGACCTATAACATTTGAAATTCTGTCTATTAACAAGAATCTTAACGCTTGGTATGTCGGAGTTGGAGTGAAATACAGTTTGTCGTCAATTTTCAAAAGCAATAAAAAACTTTCTAAAGCAAAACTAGCGTTCAAGAATGCTAAAGAACAGACTGATGTTGTGGGCGAACAGCTGAACAATCAGGTGCAGGCTGCCTATACACAGTATTTGGAAAGCTACACAGAATTAGAAACACAAGAGAAAGACGTTGAATTGGCGCAGCAGAACTATAAAGTGATAAACGAAAGATATATAAATCAACTTGCTCTTATCACCGACATGCTTGATGCCAGCAATATGAAACTTGATGCCGAACTTAGCGAGGTAGATGCACGTATTAATATTGCTTATGCATACTACAAAATGAAGTATATAGCAGGACAACTTTAATATAAAAAGAAAATAAAATAATAAAAATGAACAAGAGGAAACAAGTATTAAGAGCTTATAATATCATAGTGATAGCGTTGTTGGGTATAGGAGTAATATATGTTTGTAGTAGGTTTGTGCATCTTGGCACAGTTGAATATACCGACAATGCAATGGTTAATAGAAATATTACTCCTATAAACACACGTGTACAAGGATTTATAAAGGAAATAAGATTCAAGGAATTTCAATATGTTCACAAGGGAGATACTCTTGTAATAATAGAAGATGCAGAATACAGACTTGCCCTTGCTCAGGCTGAGGCTGGAGTAGAGGGAAGTAAGAGTGGTAGCAATGCAGTGAGTGCAACCATCAATACGGTGGAAAGTAATGTTCATGTAGCCAGTGCTGGTATTAACGTTGCTGGCGCAGGTGTTGCAGAAGCACGTGTGGGAATGCTTAATGCAAAGAAAAACTATGACCGTTACACAATGCTTTTAAAGAAAGACGCTGTAACGCAACAGCAGTTTGACAATATAAAGACACAGTATGAAGAGGCACTTAGTCGCTATCAAGGTGCTGTCGCAAAAATGAATCAGGCAAGTGCAAACAGAAATGCTACTGCTGTAGTAAAACATGAGCAGACTCAGCGACTTGGACAGTCTAATGCTGGAGTGAGCGTAGCACAGGCAACCCTGAACTTGGCACGACTAAACTTATCATATACCGTGATAACGGCACCCTGTGATGGATATGTGGGCAGAAAAAATATTCATGAAGGACAGCTAGTACAACCTGGACAGTTATTGGTTGACATGGTAGACCAAGACGAGATATGGGTTATTGCCAACTATCGTGAGACTCAGATGGAAAATGTTAAAGTTGGAATGCCTGTTGAGTTTAAGGCAGATGCTATTAGCGGTGTTACTTTTAAGGGTCGTGTGCAGAGCATTAGTTCAGCTACAGGGAGTGTATACAGTAATATTCCTATTGATAATGCAACAGGAAACTTTGTAAAAGTAGAACAGAGAGTTCCTGTTCGTATAGAACTCACACGAGATAATAATATAGCAGATGTAAAACGTCTTCTTTCTGGTTTGAATGTAGAATGTGAGGTAGACTATTAATGATAAAAAATAAAGGATAATATATGGCAGATACATTTATAAGTCATCCGTTTGTTATGCCGTTTATGAAGCCTTTTGTTCCCAAAAAGCTTCAGCCTTGGATATATTTTTCATTTATCATTATATTTCAGATGGTAAATTGTGTGTATCTGGGGTCAATAGAACAGATGGTTGGCGAATGTGGTATGATGAAAGAAGACGTGACGATGATAGTCATGTGTGGTGTTCTTGGTGTAACAATGCCATTCCCAATACTTTTTAGACTAAAGTTCAGGTTTACCAATCGTAACCTTCTGATGTTCTCAATATCAGGAATGATATTGTGTAACTTTCTGGCATTGTGGGTACGCTCAATTCCATTGCTTTGCATTTTCTCTTATGCCTGTGGCTATATGAAGCTCATGGCAACATTCGAATGTACATCTAATATTCGTTTATGGATGACTCCGAGACGAGATTTCAGAATATTCTTTCCGTTGCTGTATATCGTAGTTCTCGGTGATATGAGCTGGAGTTCTTGGATAGCTATACAACTCACATATTACTGTGGAACATGGATGGCAATGCAATGGTTTGTTATATTGCTGCTAACGTTCGTCTTATTAGTTGTGTTTTTCTGTACTCAGCATTACAGATTTATGAAACCGATACCGTTTATTAGTATAGACTGGTTGGGGTGTATATTATGGTCATTGTTTATACTTGAAGGTATATTCATATCCAACTACGGTGAATTTTATAATTGGTGGGACGGGACGGTTTGGCGCATTGTTTTAATGAGCATTCCTGTCACACTATGGTTTGCAATTCAGCGCATGTGCCATATACGACATCCTTACATTTTGCCAACGGCTTTTAAACACAAAACGTTGGTTCCTATATTGGGAATGTTTGCTGTAGCAGAGCTGATGAACTCAACGCCGAAAGCATTACAGACGGTATTTATGGGGGCTGTTTTGCATTATGGAACAATGACAACGTCTAGGTTCGATTTGATAAATATTGTTGGAGCAATGACAGGTTGTCTATTCAGCTTGTGGTGGATGAAGATGGTTCGTTTAAAATATACCACCTTGCTAACAATTGGATTTATGTTTCTTTTGGTATATCAGGTATGGATGTATTTTTATATAACGCCAGATCTAAATATTGAGCGATTATATTTCCCTACTTTTATACAGAATTTTGGTTATGCAATATTTTTTGTAACGCTTACCATATATCTTCAGGATCTGATGCCGTATCCAAATTTCTTTTTAGGAATGACTATCGCTGGGTTCATTCGTAACGGTCTTGTAGCTACAATGTGCAATGGTGTTTATAGTTACATGTTGAGATATTATGTAACCGACAATATGGTATCAGGTAGACCTTATGACTATATGCAAAGTCTGATGATGGGTATAAAGCAAATGTATGGGGTTACATGCGTTGGTGGAACATTCTTCTTGCTGTTGTTAATGCTGTGGTATGTTCAACCAGTGCGCTCAACCTTAAAACACATTCCTTATTGTAATGTCATTGGAAGAGAGATGAAGAAAGAAATGAAGCACGAAAAATAACTTCTTGTTGTATGTAGCAAAAAAGAATAAATTCCTTTTGTTTTGTCTGTGATAATCTTTATCTTTGCAGAAAGATAAAGATTATCATGGCAAATCATCCTTTATGGCAAGAAGAATACTGGTTGCCGCTTATGCAACTATATCTGAAAAAACCAGTGGGCGTGAAGGCGATTTACTCACGTGCAATGGTAGAACTTGCATTGGAACTGAACATAGAGCCACAATTTCTCTATGAACAGATGTTTTGGCTTAGACGGCATTCCACGCCAAGTCTGAATTTGCTGTGGAATAAATTTACTAACCATTTGAAGAAACTTAACGCCGATGTTGAGCAACTACGACTGATGCGAGGTTTCAACCATCCAGATGAATTTTATCGTGGAGTGGAAACTAAAGATACTTGGCAGAATGATTTCAAACCATTAAAGAATTATTATGCAAATTTGGATGAAAGTAAAAATATACTTATGCCCTTGCATTTGATAATAATTCTAGACCTATATTTTCACCTTACCCCTATAACAATGGTTAAGGAGACATCTGAAATACAGGATTTGGTAAAACTTACAGACATAGATGCCGGAGTGATAGTTGATGTCATGGATGCTTTTCAGCAATGTGATCCATATTATAATAGAATTACATTGGAAGTAAGTCCGCTATTTGAAAGTTGTCACGATATATGGCAAAGATATGGTAACGGAGATCCTAAAGGACTTGCTGCATTAGCGTCACAACTTAAAGAATATTTTAGAAAGTAAGATATGGCTCAGAAATTAGTCCAGACACAAGAACAGAAGCTAGCGCAGGTGATGCGTCTGTCGCAACAGCAGATGTTACAGGTACACCTGCTGGAAATGCCTTTGACGGAATTAGAAGAGAATATCAATACCGAACTTGATGACAATCCCGCACTTGAAAGGGATGATAATGAGATGGGACTGACCGATAGTGATGATAATTTTGCTGACGGAGATGATGACTCTTCTGATTTTGACGTGCAGGTAGAAAAGGAAGAACGACAGGATGCACTCGATGCTGCCCTCGAAAGTATTGGGGGGGATGATGCAATGCCTCAGGCTTCCTTCTCAAACAGTAATGATAATGCTGACTATGAGGAAATAATATATGGAGACACCACTTCTTTCTATGACAGATTGAAGGAACAGATGGATATGATGTCTCTTAATAGCGAGCAGCATGAAGTTATGGAATATCTGATAGGAAGTCTTGATGATGACGGACTTCTTAGAAAAGATTTGGATACAATAAGCGATGAACTCGCCATATATCATAATATTGAAGTTGCAACTGACGAAATAGATGATATACTTAAGATGCTCCAAAGTATGGACCCTGCTGGTATTGGTGCGCGCTCACTTCAGGAATGTCTGCTATTGCAGGTTGAAAGAATGCGAGAAGATGATAAGACATCTGGTAATATTCGACTTCTTGATGCTATGGAAACTGTATTCAAGGATTATTTCGATGAATTTACTAAGAAGCATTGGGATAAAATCCAGATGCAGATGATGCTCAACGATACACAGATTGACACGCTGAGAAAAGAAATAAGAAAATTGAATCCTAAACCAGGAGCTGCATTAGGTGAAACCGAAGGTATAAATATTCAGCAAATAACTCCTGATTTCATTGTTGATACAGCTGATGATGGCTCTGTTTCTTTCACTCTTAATCAAGGAAATATTCCAGAGCTGAAAGTATCTTCCACGTTTTCTGAAATGGTTGATACGTACAAGAACAACAAGGACGGTATGAATCGACAGACAAAAGAAGCTTTGCTATATGCCAAAGGAAAAGTAGATAAGGCGCAAGGATTCATAGAGGCAATAAAGCAACGTCGCCATACTCTCACGGTAACGATGAAGGCTATCATAAATTGGCAGAGAAAATTCTTTCAAGACGGTGATGAGAGCGATTTGAAACCAATGATTCTTA
Organism: Prevotella herbatica; assembly: GCF_017347605.1. Classification (NCBI taxonomy): domain Bacteria; kingdom Pseudomonadati; phylum Bacteroidota; class Bacteroidia; order Bacteroidales; family Prevotellaceae; genus Prevotella; species Prevotella herbatica. Next base: position 1,416,510 of record NZ_AP024484.1, on the reverse strand, counting down.
AAGATATTGCTGACAAGACAGGACTTGATATATCTACAATAAGTAGAGTAAGTAATGTGAAGTATGCCCAGACAAGATGGGGAACGTTTCCATTACGTTTCTTCTTTACAGACTCATATACAACAGATGATGGGGAAGAAATGTCTACAAGAAAGATAAAGCTGGCATTGAAAGAAGTTATTGATAAGGAAAACAAGAAAAAGCCGCTCAGTGACGATGCGTTGGCTAAGATAATGAAGGAAAAAGGTTATCCTATTGCACGACGTACAATAGCAAAATATAGAGAACAGATGAATTTGCCAGTAGCAAGATTGAGACGCTATTGACAATTATATTCTGAAACGACAAAAAATATGAAAGAAAAGGATATTATATTAACTGCAAGAATCGCCAGTATGGTGTTTACTCCATTCTATTTGCCAATAGTTGGTTTGCTGGCATTGTTTCTCTTCAGTTATTTGGGGCTTTTACCTTGGTCGTACAAATTCACAGTATTGGCTTTGGTGTATGCTTTCACTATACTGTTGCCTACACTGTTGATACATTTGTATCGAACATATCAGGGATGGTCGCTTATCGAGTTGGGTGTAAAAGAGCGAAGAATGGTGCCGTATGTTATTTCAATATTGTGCTATTTTAGTTGCTATTACATAATGAGCATATTCCATATACCTCATTTTATGGGTGGAATATTAGTCGCAGCACTACTGATACAGTTGATATGTGCCATAATAAACGTATGGTGGAAAATATCTGTACATGCAACGGCTATAGGTGGAGTTGCAGGAGCATTGCTGGCATTTGCACTGATATTCGATTTTAATCCTATATGGTGGTTATGCCTGACGTTAATCATATCGGGTGTTGTAGGAACAAGCCGTATGGTATTGCGTCAACATTCGCTGTCACAGATAACTGTGGCGTGGCTGTTGGGTGCTATCGTGGCATTTATGGCTATAGCAATAGTGTGATATAATAAAAGAAAACAAAATTAAAAACAAAGAATAATATGAAACCAGTAGTAAGTATTATCATGGGCAGTACAAGTGATCTGCCTGTTATGGAAAAAGCGTGTAAATGGCTTAATGATAACGAAATCCCATTCGAAGTAAATGCTCTCTCAGCACATCGTACTCCTGATGCCGTTGAGACTTTTGCAAAGCAAGCTAAAGGACGTGGCATAAAGGTTATCATTGCTGCAGCTGGTATGGCAGCAGCATTACCAGGTGTTATTGCTGCATCTACAATATTGCCTGTTATTGGTGTGCCAATTAAGGGTATGCTTGATGGTCTTGACGCTATGCTTTCTATCATTCAGATGCCTCCAGGCATACCTGTTGCTACTGTTGGAGTTAACGGTGCTCAGAATGCAGCAATCCTTGCTGCTGAAATGATTGCACTTTGCGATGAAGATGTAGCAAAGAAGATTGACGCATGGAAAGCTGGACTTGGCGCAAAGATAGAAAAGGCTAATAAAGACCTCGCAGAAATTAAAGATTATAAATTTAAATGCAATTAAGACATTCTCTGTTCTGTTGAAATTGACAGGAATGTTTAATATTTATGGATATATTTAATTATCAGCGTCGTGAAACAACTGTTGTTCATGTAGGCGCTATAGATATGGGCGGTGACAATCCTATACGTATTCAGTCCATGACCACCACAAACACTAATGATACAGATGCTTGTGTAGCTCAGGCTGAAGATATTATTAAGGCTGGTGGAGAACTCGTTAGACTAACAACACAAGGTAGCAAGGAAGCAGAGAATTTAAAGAATATCAATGCCAAGTTGCGTGCTGATGGTTACACGACACCACTAGTTGCCGATGTACACTTTAATCCTAATGTTGCTGATGTTGCTGCTTTATATGCCGAGAAGGTAAGAATTAATCCAGGCAACTATGTCGATCCTGCTCGTAAGTTTATAAAGCAGGAATATACAGATGAAGAATATTCGCAGGAACTGAAGAAGATAAAAGACCGTTTCATTCCATTCCTTAATATATGTAAGGAAAATCATACAGCTATTCGTATTGGAGTGAACCACGGAAGTCTTAGCGACCGCATACGTAACAGATATGGTGATACTCCTGAAGGCATTGTAGAGAGTTGTATGGAGTTTCTGCGTATATGTAAGGAACAGGATTTTAATGATGTCGTCATATCTATAAAATCTTCAAATACTGTAGTTATGGTTCGTTCTGTACGTCTTTTGGTTGAACAGATGCTAAAAGAGGATATGAAATATCCTTTGCATCTTGGAGTCACCGAAGCCGGTGAGGGCGAGGATGGACGTATAAAGAGTGCTGTAGGAATAGGCGCATTATTGTCTGATGGCATTGGTGACACTGTTCGTGTAAGTCTTAGTGAAGAACCTTCTGCCGAGATACCTGTTGCACGTCATCTTGTAGACTATATATCAAATAAGGCTGGCCATCTTATTGTTCCTGGAACTCAGGCAAACGAATTTGATTGGTTGCATCCTGAGCGTCGTTTTACCCGTGCAGCGAATGGTATTGGTGGAAGTAATGTTCCTGTTGTGATAGCAAACGGAAAAGGAAATTCAGATTCAAGTGATGACAGACAAAAGGCTGACTATTTATATGTTGGTTCTGAACTTCCTGCAGAATTGGATAATAGGCAGAATTATATATTAGACTTTAATGTATACGCTGAACTCCAGGCAAAAGGAACCCTTCCTGTTGGCGATAATTACGCAAAGGGTATATATCCAATATTCCCTATTACGGCAATGCCATTTATCAGTATGATAAAAGCCGAGTTGAAGTTTCTTGTTCTACAGTTTGGTACTCCAACTGAAGAATATATTGCTTGTCTGAAGACTCATCCAGAGGTAGTTGTGGTATGCACAAGCAATCATCAGAATAAATTAGCCGATCAGCGTGCTCTTGTTCATGAAATATGGAATAACGGCGCCTTTAATCCTGTTGTCTTTACACAGATGTATCGACATACGAAAGCAGAGAAAAGTGATTTCCAACTAGAGGCTGCTGCGGACATGGGTGCATTGATGATAGACGGACTTACCGACGGAATTTGGCTGATGAATGATGGTGATATTGCAAATGATGTCATTACCGACACAGCTTTCGGAATACTTCAGGCAGCACGCCTGCGTACTAGCAAAACAGAATATATCAGTTGTCCTGGATGTGGTCGTACTCTATATGATCTTCGTGAAACTATAGCAGAAATTCGTGAGGCAACAAAGCACATGAAAGGTTTGAAAATAGGTATCATGGGGTGTATCGTAAACGGTCCTGGTGAGATGGCTGATGCCGATTACGGATATGTAGGTGCTGGAATAAATAAGGTTTCACTATATCGCAAGCAGGTGTGTGTAGAGAAAAACATACCTCAGGAAGTAGCAGTGGAACATCTTTTAGCATTAATCAATAACGATCAAAAACAAAAATAAAAAGCCTATGGAACTAAAACAAAACTATCTTGCGGATTCACATCGGTATGATAGCTCAGAAACGTTCTATCGCCGTTGTGGTAAAAGTGGAGTGATGCTGCCTAAGATATCACTTGGCTTTTGGCATAATTTTGGTGGTGTGGATCCCTATGAGCGTAGCCGTGCCATTACTCACTATGCCTTCGACCATGGAATAACGCATTTTGATTTGGCAAATAATTATGGTCCTCCATACGGAAGTGCTGAGGAAACAATGGGAAGACTCATGGACGATAGTTTCAAACCTTATCGTGATGAACTGTTTATTTCCAGTAAAGCTGGTTATGACATGTGGGAAGGACCTTATGGTAACTGGGGATCAAGAAAATATCTTTTCGCCAGTATTGAACAGAGTCTTAAACGTATGCACCTTGATTATGTAGACTTATTCTACAGTCATCGTTACGATCCAAACACACCTTTGGAGGAAACTCTTCAGGCTCTTGTTGACATTGTAAAACAAGGTAAGGCTTTGTATATAGGTATAAGCAGATGGCCTTTGGAGGCATTGAAGTTTGCTGATAAATATCTAAAGGAACGTGATGTTCCGTTGTTGATATTCCAAGATAAACTGAATTTGTTGAATCGTGGTCCACAGGAGAGTGGAACTCTTGATTATTGTCATGATAACGGCATCGGCTTTATTGGCTTTTCGCCATTAGCTCAGGGCTTGCTTACCGACAGATATATCAATGGTATTCCTGAAGACAGCAGAATGGCTCAAGGAAAATTCCTTAAGAGTGATATGCTTACACCAGAACTTATCGCTCAGTTGAGAGCGTGGAACGTTGAGGCTTCGGCACAAGGTAAGACACTTGCCGAGAAAGCTTTGTCGTGGATTTTAGAACAACAGGGCGTAACTAGCGTCATTGTTGGTGCCAGCTCGGTGCCCCAGCTGGAAAAGAACTTAAAGGCTGCTGAATAGCCTATTACATCATATAACATACGCCATATATACATGTGGCGTATGTGTATGCTTACTTTAAATAATCACGTTCAATTTATTATCATGAAAATTAAAACTAGAATTATAGCCACGTCGTGTGTAATCGTTTTATGGTTTAATAATCTAAGTATCCTTGCTCAAACGCAGAATACAAATCTGGATTTTGGAAATCCAACCACAGAAGAAATGAAAATGACTTCTTGTTCTATTGAACCTAATGCACCTGCCGTAGTATTGTGCAAATTAGATAATGTAAACTATGATATCAGAGATGGTAACTTTTGTGTCGTTTATGACATAAAAGAGCGTATTAAAATACTGAAACCAGAAGGAAAGGACTATGCCAATGTCAGTATCAATTATGTCGACTTTCAAAGAAATCCTATGAACAGTGAAAAGATAGATGGATTGAAAGCTGTGGCTTTTAATATGACTGACGGAAAAATAGTAAAGACAAAGATGGATGACAAACTTGTGTTTCGTGAACGCCTTGACAAGGAAGATATGCTGATAAAGTTTACCGTTCCGCAGGTTAAGGTTGGTACAGTCATAGAATATCAATACAAGATAGTAAGTCCTCTTTATTATAATATAAGAAATTGGTATGCACAAACTTCAATCCCTACAATGTATTCCTATTACCATTTGGTTGTACCAGAGTATTTTCAGTTTAACATGGAAAACACGAGTATGTATAAAATGGAGCAAAAATTAAACATTACCGGATGTGCCTTTAATTATGGGGGATCAAGTTTGAACTGTAACGGATGTGAATATAAGTTCACTGCATGCGACATGCCTTCTATTAAGGAAGATGGCTTTGTTTGGCATGCTAAGGATTATTGTAATAAGGTAACGGCAGAACTTAACAGTATTCATCTTCCTGGAGATTCTTATCAGAATTATGCCCAGGACTGGAAAGACATTGATAAGTCTTTGCTTGAGGATGATGATTTTGGACATCGAATGAAAAAATCTAATCCATTTAAGGATGAGATGATGGCTGCTAAAATCTATAATTTGAAAGACAATACAGAAAAGATTGTTGCAATATATCAATTGTTGAAAAAGAAGTTGAAATGGAATGGTGATTATGGCTTCTGGGGACGTTCTTCTCGCAACATTCTTAAAGATGGTAGTGGTGACAATGCTGATATTAATTTTGTGTTGATTAACATGCTTAATGATGCTGGTGTAAAGGCTGTGCCTGTCGTTATGAGCACACGTGACAATGGTAGATTACCTCTTACTTATCCTTCAATGAAATTCCTTAATACTTTTGTTGTAGGTGCATACACCAATGATTCCACGATGGTATTTATTGATTCGTCGATAGATGATGGATACTTGAATGTCTTACCTCCAAAGCTACTTACAGACAGGGCTCGTATAATAGCTAAAGATAATTGCAAATGGGTTAATTTGCAGTACATCGCACAAGCTAAGGAGAATATTAAAGTTATTGCGCAACTAAATCCTCAGGGTGTTTTGACAGGTATGGTTAAAAGCACAAGTATGAATAACTTTGCTGCAAGAGTTAGAAATGAGTTTAAACAGGCTAAGGACAGTGCTGATTTCGTAAGCAAAAAGGCTCAGGAAGAAGGGCTTGAAATAACAGATTATAAAATTACGGATAGAACGTCTTTCTCGCCTTCTGTTTGTGAGACTTATTCTTTCTCAAAGAATTGTGAAGCTACATCTGATCATATCTATGTTAATCCACTTGTCATAATACCAATCAAGGAGAATCCTTTCACCGCAACAGAGCGCAAACTTCCTATTGAATTTCCTTATAAACAGTCCATATTGCTTAATGTACACATAACAATTCCAGAAGGATATATTGTTGAGGAAAAAGGCAATGGTGCAAGAATTGAAACTCCAAATAAAGAAATATCATGCAATATAAGGTGTGCTGTTGATGATAAGACTTCTTTTGTACAGTATAAATTAGACATAAACGATACTTTTTTTGGTGTAACAGACTATAATATGGTAAAGGATGTTTATGCAAAGATATGTGAGTATAGTAAAAATATGTTGGTATTAAAGAAAATGTAATGAAAAATAATATATCATTATACATAATTGCAGGATTGCTGATGATCTCGCAATTCTGCAATGCGCAGACAAATGTTATCGTGTTGGAGGACAATACTCAGGTACAAATCCATGACAAGTCATCTGCAACATGCAACATGCATAGCATGATTAAGGTTATAAATGAAAAAGGTGCCGATGCTGTTAACTTTGATTGCCAATGCTCCAAGGATGAGCGGATATCAAGCTTCTCGGGCGTAATCACTGACCAGACAGGGCGTGTGTTACGTAAGATTAAGAAAGGAGACCTGCTTAAGTCTGAGTATTCTCATGAAATGGCAACAGATGACTATATGATGTATTTTCAATATACGCCACCTGTATATCCAATAACAGTAACTTATGATTGGACTGTTGAAATGTCAAATGGTTTTGTGTCGCTTCCTTCTTTTGCTCCACAGACGGATTATGATGTGGAGGTAAACCATGCATCCTATAAATTGATAACACCAAATGACAATCCATGTAGATATCAATGCATAAATACTAATTGGAAAGTAAACAAAACTACTCTTGGTAATAATACTGTTATTGAGGTTTCGATGGATAGTTTGCACGCTATACATAAGGAATCATATTCAAAGCCCATATACCAAATCATGCCACGTATACTTTTTGCGCCTGCTGACTTTGTATATAAGGGTACAAAGGGAAGTATGGCTTCATGGCATGATTTGGGATTGTGGTTTAATGGATTGTTGACCGGTAGGAATTTCTTTAATAATACAGCCAAAACTCGAATACATGAACTAACTGATACCTGCAGGGATGCTAAGTCTAAAATAGCCCTTTTATATCAGTTACTTGAAAAGTCTACTAGATACGTGAGTATTCAACTAGGAATTGGTGGAATGCAACCTATTGCCGCCTCTGATGTTTATAATAATGGCTTTGGTGATTGCAAAGGACTGTCAAACTATATGCGTGCCATGCTTAATGAAGTAGGTATTCACTCTAATTATGCTATAATAAGTACAAAATATGATCGTCAGCTGCCGACTTTCCCAAGTCTAGACCTATTTGATCATGCTATATTACAAGTTCCTTTAAAAGGAGATACAATATGGATTGAATGCACTGCTCCTGATTTAGCCCTTGGATATGTTCATTCCGACATAGCCGGGCACAATGCTTTAGTGATGACAGATGAAGGTGGAGAATTATGCAGGTTGCCGGAATATGCTGATACAACTAATATCCAGCATAGTGATATTGACATAACTCTTGGTCCTGGCAGAATGGCGCTGATTAATATGTCTCAGTGTTCATATATGAGACAATATGAGGACAAACTCGCGCTTGTTTCGGCTGGTGACAAAGAACGTAAAAAATATATTAATGACGTAATGAAAGTTCCTGATGCAGATATCTCAAAAATGGATGTCACGTTACATAAGCAGAGTTATTCTGTTCCTTCAGTTCAGATAGATGCATGTATTTCAAGTCATGGATATGCCAATCTCACTGGTAGCAGACTCTTTGTGCCTCTGAATCCTTCGCATAGGGGTTTTACAGTACCAGAATCCAACAATGTCAGAAAACATGATATATACAAAAGTTATGGATATATTGATGAAGAGAATATAACAATACATATCCCTGCAGGCTTTACTCTTGAAGCATATCCACGTGACACTATCTATCAATCACCTTTTGGTAAATTGGCTTTCTCCCTTGCTCATAAAGGCAACGACATAAAAGTAAATTATAAACTATTGATGAACAAGGGTCTGTTTAGTGCTGATAAATATTCTCAGCTATATGCTTTTATGAAATTATTGGCTTCATTATACAGCCAAAAGATAGTGCTGAAGAAAATATAGAAATATTGCTAACTAAATCATTTCTCCTTTGATCTGATGTTTCGTGGGTGATGTTCAAGTATTTCCTGCCTAAGTGTAGTAATATCAATGTGAGTATATATTTCTGTTGTGCCTATATCTTCGTGTCCTAGCATTGCCTGTATGGCACGAAGATCAGCACCACCTTGCAATAATGCTGTTGCGAAGCTATGGCGCATGGTATGTGGTGATATTGTCTTTTTAATACCAGCCTTCTCGGCTTCCTTTTTTATCATTATAAGTATCATCGTGCGTGTAAGATGACTGCCTCGACGATTAAGAAATACGTAATCTTCTTCGCCAGTTTTGATATCTAGCTGTTTTCGGTCATAAAACCATAGGTTCAGTTCCTTTATTGCGCGCTGAGAGATTGGTACAAGACGTTCTTTGCGACCCTTGCCTATTACCTGAACGAATCCCTCATCAAGAAATAATTGAGACAATTTTAGGTTTACAAGTTCTGAAACTCGTAATCCACATGAAAATAAAACTTCTATTATAGCTTTGTTGCGTTGCCCTTCTTTAGTAGTGAGATCTATTACGTTCTCAAGCTTGTCAACTTCAGGAGTAGACAATACCTCTGGTAGATGTTTTCCTAGATTTGGTGACTCTAGTAGTTCTGATGGGTCAGCATCTATATATCCATCTAAAAGCAGATAACGATAAAAAGATCTTACTCCGCTAAGTATTCTTGCCTGTGATGTTGGACCAATACCCTTTTCGTGGATAGTGGCAGCAAAGTTCTGTAAATCTTCAAGTTGTAACTGCAATACGTTTTTACTTATCTCCAGACAATAGTCAAGCAGACTTTTTATGTCATGTATATAAGCGTCAACTGTATTAGTTGAGTAATTACGTTCCAATTTAAGATATCTCTGGTAAGCCTTAAGAATATTAGTGGAATAATTCTTGTCTGTTTCCATTTATTTTGTTATTTTTGCAAAGATAGTGCAAGTCGAAGACAATACAAAATAAAAAGTATTTTTATTTTTATTGTTGAGGCGCCGCCTATCTTGACCGAAGGTAGAGTAGTGCAAGTCGAAGACAATACAAAATAAAAAGCATTTTTATTTTTACTGTTGAGGTGTCGTCTATCTTGACCGAATGTAGAATAGTGTAAGCTGGAGCCGATACAAAATATAACAATATATTCTTAAGATTATGAAGATTCAAATCATTAATGGTCCAAACCTCAATTTGCTTGGAGTTCGTGAACCAGGTATATATGGTAGTAACTCTTTTGAGAGCTACCTTCCACAGCTTAAGGCAAAATATTCTGATATTGAAATAGAATATTATCAAAGCAATCTTGAAGGCGAACTGATAGATAAATTGCAGGAAGTAGGATTCTCTTATGATGGAATCGTTCTTAATGCCGGTGCATATACACATACTAGTATTGCCTTGCAAGACTGTATCCGCAGTTTGAAATGCCCAGTCGTAGAAGTCCATATCAGTAATGTTCATAAGCGAGAGGAGTTCCGTCATCATTCATATCTAAGTTCTGCATGTCTTGGTGTAATTTGTGGATTCGGATTTGCTGGATATGACATGGCTATACAAGGAATATTAGCTAATATGCCTGAAAAGAAATAGAAATGAATAGACACGGAGAAATAAATGTCCCAGCATTGCAAAGTGTTGAGGAAGACATTAATAATTATATCGCAAAGCATATCGATCCGGAAAGCGAATATTTGTTTAGCCTTTATAGGGCAACCAACATACATACTGTACATGGGCGTATGGCAAGTGGACATATTCAGGGACAGCTTTTAAAGATGCTTGTTGGTATGATTAAGCCAAAGAATATTCTTGAGGTTGGTACTTTTAGTGGATATAGTGCTATAAGCATGGCTAATGGACTGGATAGCGACGGAAAGATCTATACGTTTGAGATTAATGATGAAATGGAAGACTTCACTAGAAAATGGATTGAAGGTTCTGACGTTGCTAATAAGATTGTTTTTAATATCGGTGATGCAAACATCCTTGCACCCAAATTAGGGATAGACTTCGATATGGCCTTTATTGATGGAGACAAACGTACTTATATAGAAACCTATGAGATGACAATGAAGATATTGCGCAAAGGTGGATATATACTTGCTGATAATACATTATGGGATGGACATGTAATAGATCCTGCTTATGATCGTGACCGACAGACTATTGGTATAAGAAATTTCAATGATCATGTAGCTGCTGATGATAGGGTAGAAAAAGTGATATTGCCAATACGTGATGGATTGTCATTGATAAAGAAGATAAAATAAGCCTCTATTATACTGTACGTTCTACCAGAAAAGTTTTTTTAATGCCACTAATGTCATAATGTCACAAACCCTTTGTTTATAGGGCTTCAGCCAGTGACATTAAGTGATATTATCAGGTTAAAAGTGACATTAACCTGCAAATCACACCTGTTTTTCGCGTTTTTTTAGCAATTATGCTATTTTCATAATAGATGTTTGCTCTTATAAAGTTTTATCGAATATAGTCTGGCTTACTCAATAATACGAATAATTCAGAAATCTACTTCATTCATATTTATATTAATGATTTTGAAGTATGCAAATAATTATCAAATATGAGCGTATAAACTATTACCTAAATTTTTGCGAATTCTGGGTAATCCTATTACCCGAGTGTCTGAGTAATCGGATTACCCAACGTAGGTAATCGGGTTACCTAACATGAAAAACTCAATTACCCACGTTGGGTAATTGAATTGCCTAACGTGAAAAACGATATTGCTTGACGTTGGTAAAAGAATTACTATCAATAAAACTACAAAAATAGGATTGATTACAATTATCAGTATTATTGTAGTTGGGCTCTGTGATAAGCCCCAAACATATTGCAAAGTATAGCACATGATGACGAGTACAGACCATCATAAACGAAAAAACGTCTATATATGTATTGCGTATTTTGCAAAAAATCGCCAAAAATAGGTGCAATTTACTGTTTAATGTCACTTTTACCCCGATAATGTCACTTAATGTCACTGGCTGAAGCCCTATAAACAAAGGGTTTGTGACAAAGTAACATTAGTGGCATTAAAAAAACTTTTTCTGGTAGAGCCAAGCCCATTTATAGGGTGATTATAATAATCAATGATTGAGAACAGCTGCATTAATATTTATAGTACGTAGCTTCGATATTATCTCTAATTCAGAAACGTCACAGCATTCTACTTTTAGAACTTTCTCCCAGTCTTCAAAATCTAGGCTAATATTAAATATTTTGAAACTATTTTTCAACAATGTCCTTATATGTTTTATCTGCTTCTTCTTTGAAACCGAAGTTGTGAATATTAAAATTTGATGTTTCATATTGATATAATTTTATAATTTCAACTTTTCTTTTAAAATCTTATATCCTGTCAGACTTATTCTTATCTGCTCGCCATTGTTAAGAGACAACATCTGTTTCTGACCATACCTTTCTATTTTTGATATTTTGCTGATGTTGACAATATATGAGCGGTGTACTCTTGCAAACTCATTACTTGGTAGGGATTCTTCATAATCTTTAAGTCTTTCGCTTTTAAGCCAGTGCCCTTGATCTGTAACTACAGAAACATAGTCATCTTCAGCCTTAAAGTATATAACTTCATCTACAGGTATTACCTTTATTTTTGTTCCAACCTTGACAGTTATACGTTCAATAACATCAATTGGTGCCACTGTTTCTAGTTTGCTCTCTATCTCTGCATGTTCATCATTCTCAAAATCATTCTCAGACATATTACTTATATAATATCTTCTGAACGATGCATAAATGACAATAAGGCAAAAAACTCTTGCTGGCAATGATTGAAAATATATTGATAAACTTTCTTTTGAAAATTCAGTCATAACTAGATATTCTAATAATACCATTATTGTGACAGACAAAAGTGCATAAGCAATATGTATTGTCACAGACTGATAAAAACCAAGAATTTCAATACGGCTATATGTAAATATGCTCCATAAAATCACAGCTTCACAAAAAAGCAGTAAAGAGCTTATTATCGCATCAGCACTAATACCAATAGGTGAGAGACTAAAGGATAATCCAAAACTCAATGCATAAGCAACACCTAGCAGCACAGATAGAAATATGTGATGCTGACGCGTTAATGAGTTATGTAGTATCAGATTTTCCATTATTCTATACTTCCTCCACCTAATATGAAGCTGGCATCTATAATCAGGCGTCGGTCGCTGTTTACTCCGTTAGTGCGTCTATGATCCCCGAAGCCACCTAATATAGAATCGCTATTAACCTTAACATTCCAATCTAATGGCAATAATAGTGTTACACCACCACAAATAGAACTAATTTTAAGTGTTGTGTCACCTTCTGGGAGTGTTGTTCGACGTAAGTCTAGTTTTGCACCTCCCATAATCGTACTTATCTCACCTCCGTAGAATACTGGTTCTAAAAATATTTCATCAATACCGTTCATTACAAGATTATAATCTACCTTACCGTCTTTAGAACCAATATTACTTTTCATTCTACAACTGTTATGATGAAAACTATGATGATTGTGTCTATTAAATATAATTAATAAACCTATTGCTATGATAATTACTGGCCAGAACGTAGCATGCAGTGTTGCTTCAGAATAATTGAATCCCATAATGGGAGATAATTCTGGCATAAGAAACCAAATTCCAATAATAGCTAGAATCAATCCGCTTACATAATGATGTTTATATATAGCGATAGCACTCCATAATAAGATTAATGACTGCCATGAGACAATAACATTTTTCCATGCCTCAGGAAATAGCCCCAAATTTGATAATAGGTATATCACACCTACAGCAATGAAAACGGTTCCCAAAACAAATTTTTTAGAATTACTTCTTTCCATAATTTTAATATTTTATGTTTCTATCAAAAAATATTCAATAGCATTCTTTATGCTTCATATTTTGATGATGCAAAGATATAAACTAATTGATTGTTTTGCAATACCTTATCGGTGAACTAATATATTACGATCGGTGAATTTAATATTAAGTTCGGTGAATCTCAGGCATAATTACAGATATTATTCACTGCTCAAAGCTTTTGCTATCTTAAGAAATTTGTTTTCCGACAATATTTCATGAGTGACAAATTTACCTTTATAGAAGAGGCTGTAAGTTGTAAATGGTGATGGTGCATTCTGAGCTTCTGCAGTTGTTTCAATTTTGACAGACTTGAACGGAATGTCATTTTCATTCGCTACAACTTCTATCAATGGTGCATATTTCGCAGTGAATGGGCATTGAGCTGTATAGTACAATACCATTCCCTGTTCTTGAATTGCAGTATTTTTAACCGATGGTTTGAATTTTGGAATCTCTGCAGTATTATCGAATGGGAGATATAGCAGTTCGAAATATGGCTCGGCAGTATCTGCGAGTTTAAATCCTTTGTGGCGGAAGTATTTTGGATCTGCGATAAATGGCATCTTCTTCTTTGATGATAAGACAACTAATCCTTTCATGCCCTTCTCTTTGCTGTCACGTATGCACTCTTCAAGTAGCATACTAGAGTTGCCTTGTCCCTTAAACTGTCCGCTCACCCATAAACAGTCAATGTACATATATCCTGGAGCCTCAATAGGACCCCATGCTTTCTCGGCAGGGATGTATTCAATAAAACATTTACCTCTTACATTTCCTTTCTTGAAAACAAGACCGTCATCAAGTCTTTCTGCTATCCATGATTTCTTGGATACCACTTGAATATCTTCTTTATTCGAGATGGCACAGCATATATGTTCATTCTTTAGATTTTCTTTTGTAATTGTGATTATGTCCATAGCATTGTTTATTATAAGATGTTGTATTTATTAATTATGTTTTGTAACTTGTCAAGAAATATGCATGATTGCTCACCATCCATCTGTGTGTGATGAAACTGGAAAGATATTGAAAGTGTTGTTTTCATCCATCTTCGTTTATATTTTCCCCATGCCATAAAAGGATTGTTGAAAATTCCCGAATAAAGATTTACAATGCCGTCTATATCATATTTGACAAGTGCAGAAGTGCCTATTATCATGTAATCATCACCTAAATTATGTGCATTGCCAGTTTCGTATACTAGTTTAGTCAGTCGTAGATAATTACTACAAAACAACTCAATGTCATCTGAGAAGGGAATGTCACAGGTGTTGATTTTGCCATCTTTGGTCTTTATAACGATATTTATTCCAAGCTTATCGAATTGTATCAATTTCCTATTAACTGGTAAAAAATAGAACTCTTCAATATCCGATGCTGCCTTCCCAATGCACCAACACATAAGCATATTGAATTTATAACCAGACTTATGCGCTAATTTCACAAGGCGCTTGACGTTTAAGGTCTTGAAAATCGTTACCATCGGCATTGGGGCCTTCATCCATAATTCAAAAGCACCAGCTCGTTTAGTTTGTAGTGGGTCTATTTCCTTCATGTAATCTTTATTTTTGAAGTTTGTTAATGTTTCCGTTTATAATATTTTCTAAATTGTCTTTCACTTTTTCATCAGACCAGTTCCACCATTGCACATCCTGCAACTTCTTTATTGTATCATCATTAAACCGTTTACGGATTTCCTTTGCTGGTACTCCTCCAACAATAGAATATGGTGCAACGTCTTTTGTTACAACAGCGCGTGTCCCAATGATAGCTCCGTCGCCAATAGTTACACCTTGCATGATGATGGCTTCATAGCCAATCCATACATCATTACCGATAATGATATCACCATTGTTATCCCATGCTCGTGCTACCTTCCATTCATCTAGTCCCCATTCTTCAGGGAAAACAGGGAATGGATAAGTGGAAAGAGACTTCAAAGAATGATTTCCTCCTGTAAACATAAACTTGGCGCCACATGCTATAGAGCAGTATTTGCCAATCACAAGTTTTTCCTTGTTGCATAACGGATAATGATAGAGCACATTGTTGTGCTCAAAATCACGTGGATCGTTTACAAAATCATTATACATTGTGAAGTCACCTACGATGATGTTCGGGTCTTTTACAACGGATTTGAGATAAACACTCTCTGTACCGTTATTTCCTTTGCGTGGATATATTTGTTTTGGATTCATAATAAGATCACAAATATTTGTTTTGTTTCAATTTGTATTTTTCACACAACAACTTGCGCGAATCTTCGTCTATCGATTTTATGTAGCGATTCCATCCAGGACAAAAGTTGATGTGCCAACGCCAAAAGCGGCCTGTTAGCGATTTTGGGTTAATATCATATTTTGCTCTCATTGAACAGTTCTCGCATTGTTGTTCCTTTTTCATATTCTAGTATTTTTAATTTTTTTTCAAAGCCTTTAGCCCTCCAAATAGATATAAAAGTCCAATAATCATGGAAGCTGATGTGGATGATAATTCAAGGTATGTAAAATGGTTTACCATGATTGATATGCCCCACAAAGCACGCATGATAAATATTATTACGATGACAAAGATTACTTCCCTGATAAGTGGAAGCCTAAAGATGATGCCACATGCCGACAGTGCGTATAAAGCACAAGCCAGGAAACATAATGAAATAATTATTGTGATAATATATGGGAAACTATTACCATAAGTTTCTGCAAATCTGTTCATTAAATCGGCTATACCATAAAATTTAAAAATCGTCTCAAGAGAAATAAGACACATTAAATGTCCAAAAAACAAAATTATATTAATAAATGCTCCTATGAGCAAAGCCGAATTCTTAGTTAAAATTTTCTTTTTCATTTTTAAATGTTTTTTCTTGTTCACAATACCAATTTAAATATATAACTGCTTTTGTAATTATTATAGTGTTATCTTTATAAAATGATAATGTACTTATGGAAAGTAAAGTAGGTCGCTGCCATAACAGCAGCAACCTGTAATACTTTTTAGACTTTCTTGCCTATATAAAATACATAGCCATAATAGTGCTTGTATTTTGAATAAAGGTCTGCTTCATGTCGCATGTTATCTACTAGCTCCTTAGCAGTGGCATTACCAGCATGATTTCTCAAAAATATTTCTTGTGCTTTCTTTTGTGGCACATAGTAGCAATCTGTCCAACATTCTTCGGGCAATACAAAAGTTGCTATTGGGATATAACCTGCGCTTTGTAGATGCTTTACCTTATTGGAAATTGTGTCTATTTCTGGATAGGCATCTGTCCAAAAATTAGCTATTTCAGATGGGCGGTTTTCTGTTAACCATGATGCTTCTGTCACAGCAACATAACCGCCTGTCTTAATAAACCGATGCCAATATTCCAAACCATGTTGAAAACCGATGTTATATATAGCTCCTTCACTCCAAATCATGTCAAACTCGTCATTAGTAAAAGGCAGCTCATCCATAGAACCGATGATTGCATTTACTCTGTTAGACAAGTTCAGGGTTTCAAGCCGTGATTTAAGTTTATCTACAAATGTGGGAAACAAATCCAGAGCTACAATCTGCGCAGGAGTATTTTGCGCCAAAGTAATTGTCTGCCCTCCTGTTCCACAACCTAAGTCGGCTATTTTGCTGTTTGGCGAAAGACCTTTTATATAACTGATTGCCAATTTTGTCATTTCTTCACTACCTGGACCTTGACGGTCTATGCTTGAGAAATAATTACATATTAGATTAAAATCAAATTCATTGATTGATTTTTCATTTTTATCATTCATGATGTTTAAAATTAATTGTTTATAAATGTATATAGCTAATACATCCCAGACATAGAATAATGCCCGAGAAAACAGAATAATAACCTATAACCGAAAGGTTATAAGGTTATTTACTTCACAATATCCAAATTTGTATTAAACATCCGTTGGCAAAGTTAGTAATTTTTTCTTAAATTAGGACTATTGAAAGATGATTTTTTTCGCTTACAAGTATAATTCAATAATGCGTTTATAAACAATTCTCTGCAACTCAGCAGTTAATATTCTCAATATTGATTATAGATGTGTTGCACAATTACCTAATGTGGTGTCTAACCATTTCATGATGTATTCATCGTGCGTAAACCCCTGTATATGTCCATCGTAAGGATATACGTCATATCGTTTTTTGGATGTAATGAGATTGTATGCTGCGAAACCTACATGCGCAGGACAGTCGTCATCAAATAATGCAACGGTAAAAAGTACTGGACATTTGATTTTAGAAGCGAATGAGCGAGTATCAATATAATCTTGAATCTTCATCACATTATCAAATGTACAAGGATTACCATAGTAAGCCAAATCATTTTTTAGTTCAGTTTCGCATGTGGTGCGGATTTTTATCTGATGGCGCATATCACATGGGAATGGATCGAAATATGCACATGCAGCAATACGATCGGAACATAAAGCAGCAGTTGCTAAAGTAAGTCCCCCACCTTGGCTTCCACCTTTTACTGCAATTTTATTGTGATCCACTTCTTCTCTGCTGCATAGAAAATCGACAGCACGTACACAGTCCATGTATATGCCGCGATAAGAGACGCTGTCCTTATCATATAATTTGTATCCCCATATCCCAGGCAATCCAAAACCAGGATTAAAAACATCTGCGCTGATGCCATGACCTCTTACACAAAGCGCCAATTCTATTCTGTCTGTATTGTCGCTTAGCATACCGTCTATATTTTCAAATCCCCATCCATAACCAGGCACTTGCAAAACAGCAGGGTGCTTTCCTGATGTACGTGGTACGAAATAATATCCACGAATGGTTATGTTTCCTAAAGACTGCATTTCAACGATGTATACATCTCTCTTGCTTTTCATGCAAAGAGAGTCTACCTTATGGATTCTATATTGTGGTGATATCGAAGCTAGTTCCGACTTAGCCATAGTCCAATAATCGTCGAAATCGTTTTTAACAGTATTGCTGCAATTTATCTGTTCTGGTTTTACAGCCATCCATTGAGCATCTCCGCAATAACCTTTTCCATGCAATAATGCTGTTATCTGATAGAAGCCAGGTGATGCACATAGTCGATTAAGATGGATAATCTTTACGGAATCTCTACGGTTCAAAACTATCAAACTGTCTATAATAGATTTATGAAAATCGTTTTCAATATTAAGTCTTACAAATGCTTTCTGATTTGTACGGTAATGAATGATTATATTTTTGTTCTCATCAATAAATACATGGTTTTTTATCGGCATTGAAATTTTGATGCTTTCAATATTATCACCATTAACAGGACGTAAAGCAATAAGGGTGTTGCTAACTCCACCTGTATATCCAAGCGATGAACAATTTATAGAAATCTTATTACTACCCTTGTGCAGAACATTCCTTGCAATTATAAATGATTCAATAGTATCTTTATTCTCCCCAAACCTATTCCTAATATCTTTAGCGATGGTATCTCCATTTATTACGATACTATTGACAACACATGCCATCCTTACATGCAACACATATTGTGATTTTAAGTTTGATACATTAAAAATGTTGGACAGTTTGCAGTCTCCATCACCAGCAAAGTATCCTTGTCGTTCCCAAGAAAGCAATGTGTTTATAGATGAATGTTGTTTTGCCATGCGTGTGGTAAAACAAGAGTTGTTTTTAAAAGAAATATTCCATGTTAACGGTAGTATATTCTCAGCATTACAATCAAAAGATATTATTGCTAACAAAAAGGAAAAAATAAGTGTTTTTATGGTTGTCTTCATATATGTATTTAATTATTTATCAACGATTATTTTAAATGTGCATTTGTCAGATCCCCCTAAGACGGTTTCGATCATTTCAACTTTAAAGACTATTTCAGGAAATAGTTCGTGCATGACGTATAAAATACTCTGTCTTGAACATTCGCAATGAATCTTAGATTTTGCAAACCCCATATCATGCATAAAACAGAGGCATCTTGGATATCCCATTTCGTATATGTGCCCATTTTCTATTACTCGCTGGAATGAGTATTCTGAGTTGTGTTGTTCCGAAAAGAATAAATCCAAATTTCCTCCACATTTATCGTACCTAGTCTTAAGAAATGGCAAAACTCCATTAGATACGCAATTGATGGCGCATCTTTTAAATACAAGAGCCTGCTGTTCTTCTGGAAGTAAAGCAATCTGATCTTCAATATTATTGAAGTAGCCTCTTGCAATATTTAAATTTTCTTCTTTTATCATTATATATTATTTTAATAGTATCATTTAATCCATCTTGCAACATACCGATGTTCAATAAATAAAAATGCAAAGACTATAACTGATGTAATCAATGAATAAATCAGAATGTTAGAAAGTGTGAACATATTTACGATTTGTTTTATACCATATATACAATAGGGTATGCATAGTAGCGAACTGATAATGGCTGGAATGTATCGGCGGAATGCAATCCACTGGATAATATGTACTACTATATGGATAGAAAATACCATAAAAATACCCATCCATAGCATATAACTAGCTTGCCATAAAGAGGTAAGTGTTACTGCTCCTAACATAAAGAATAACATGGCTACACAAAGCGCAAAACCTTCTGTTGAAGTATTCTTTAAATGTGAAACTAATCTTGGACCTAATTTGGGAAAACGCCAACAAATGTATTCTTCATTCTTTTTCATCCATGGCTTCATCATGATGATTTCTTCAAAATCATGAAGCATAAATATAATTGGCAATGATGATACTAAAATTGTATTCATATCTTATTTAAAATTCAAGTTATTCTTTTTGGTTAATAACACTTCATGTCTAGCATTTGGAACATCCTTTTTTGATTGTCATCTTTCCCTTGTCTGACATCTCTTTTGCATAATTTAGTTCACCGATATCATTAATTCTTCTTATGCATGCATCACGGTCTGATTTGAAAATCAACGCAAATAGTTTGCTGAAAAAGTTATTAAACTTCTTGCAATCATGGGTGTTCATCTGGCATTCTGCGCATGTGTGGTAATTGTTGTTAATACAGCAAGTTCGGATTTTACACCACTTTGCTTTATCGTTTTTACGACACCCAGGACAGTTACCTTTGATAAACTTACCGCATGCTCCACAATATAAGCCGCAATAGGCTATCAACTCCTTGTCTGTTTTTACGTCCTTATTCATTTCTTTGTATATTAATATTGTTTTTGAAATAGGTTGCAGCACAATGTCTGCAACCTACATTGAGTTATACTATTGGTACATAAATCTCAGTTTGCAGTTCATCAGGCTTTGTGCATTCTGGATCATTTAGGTACATTTCAAATACAGGTCTTTCATCTAATTGATATCCTCCATCTGGAATGTATTTTCCGAAGATAGTATCATACACCTCTCCAAGTCTTTCATATGTTCCTTGATAAAGGAATGCTGCATATTTGCCGCCAGCAATTTCTTTCGCACCTATTTCTCCTTGTGGTTCCATCTTGAATGGCAATGTGAGACAGACATCACTCTGCTGTTTGTTCGCTTCTGTTAATTTGGGATCATTGTGGTATATTCCGACATGAGCAATTTTGCATTCATTCAGCATTTGCTTTATGATATCTGATTTTGGTACTGTTCCATACGCCTTTTTCATCTCTTCTGAGAATTTTCCTGATGTGCGGATGTATTGCCATAGTTTCTGCCATGCCAAACAGTAATCATTACCTTTGTAATCACCGAAAAGACAAATATAAATTGCTTGCATCGGTTCCAAATTAACTACTCTTTCTTTTAGTTCCAAATCGGGACTAATCTTCAATGGTTTCATAATCGTGTACTTTTTATAGTTTTTATACTCTATTGGTGTGATTTCATAGAATTGCTTGAATACTTTCGAAAGAGAAGAAGGTACATCATATCCCACTTTGTAAGCTATTTCCTGAACGGGCATATCACTGTAACGAAGTAGCCGGGCTGCAGTCTCGACTCTCATTCTTGTGATGAATGCACCGACCGGTTCTCCAAGAAAAGCTTTGAAGATGCGATGGAAATGATATGGCGAAAAGTTAGCGATACTTGCTAGTGTCTCTAAGTCAATATCATCTGTCAAATGATTGTTAATGTATTCGATAATGATATTGATTCTTTTCGAATAGTCCTCTCTTGTTGATGTTTTCTGTTGCATAATTCTATTTCTATATCACAGATGCAAAGGTAAGTGCGATTATGTCAGAATGCTTTTCCAATCTTGCTAACTTAATGTGACTTGAAATTTTTGAATGCTTTCTTTTTAAGCAATGTTTTATAGTTAATATTATTTTATGAAAGACCCAATCTCAATAAGATTCCCTTCTGGGTCGGATATGTAACATGTACGTTGTCCCCATGGTTCGGTATTTGGTTTCATGACAGAAGTAGCACCTTTGCTGATGGCGTCGTTGTATGCTTTGTCAACAGCATCATAGTTATCCACACTCAAAGCTATTTCGTAATGGCCATTAGTGCCATGTGCGTAATTGAACTTACTTTCCGTCATCTGCTCAAAATCTGTTCTGCGATACAAAAGGAAGAGAGTTCCATCTTTTACTAGATAGACGTTGGTCGTGTTTTCTTCTTCTTTGATTTCAAATCCCAACACATCGCGGTAGAACCTGACCATCGTCGGCATGTCTTTTACAAAAATTCCAAATCCGTCTAATTTCATATAACTGTTGTTTTAAATTGCTACTGCAAAGATAGGAAATAAAAACCTTTATTTCCAAGGATTCATATCAGATTTCATATACTAATGCTATATATAACTTAACAAAGGTATATAAGAAATCAATATACACACTATTTATGTGTCTAAATGATAAAAGGCTTGAAGATATTTCCAAGCCTTTTATTATGATAAAGCAAATAATAATTAATCTACTTCCTGGTCAGCTTCGTAGCCACCCATTTCGCGGATAGCATTTTTGAGTATGGTATATTGTTCGAATAAATTGTTTACAGCTTCTTCGCCCTTTGTATAGTCGTGCATAGGACTCTTTAGGAAGAAACTTAAGAAACGTTGTATTCCGAACTTACCAGCACGTGCTGCAAGGTCGCTGAGCAAAGTTAGGTCAAGGAGTAATGGCGCTGCAAGGATAGAATCGCGACATAAGAAATTAATCTTAATCTGCATCGGATATCCCATCCATCCGAAGATGTCAATATTGTCCCAACCTTCTTTATTATCATTGCGAGGAGGATAATAATTTATACGAACCTTATGATAAACGTTGCCATATAGGTCTGGTTGGTCGTCTGACTTGAGAATGGTCTCCAATGTGGACAGCTTGCTGACTTCCTTTGTGCGAAAATTTGCTGGCTCATCAAGGACTAGACCGTCACGATTGCCGAGAATGTTAGTCGAGAACCAACCATTGAGTCCAAGACAACGTGTTCCTATAATAGGAGCGAAACCACTCTTTACAAGAGTTTGACCTGTCTTGAAGTCTTTACCTGCAATAGGCATCTTGGTCTTTTCTGCCAATTCCCACATTGCCGGAATGTCGACAGTAGTGTTAGGAGCACCCATAATAAAAGGAGCTTCCTCAGAAAGTGCAGCATAAGCATAGCACATAGAAGGAGCTATATGCTCGCGGTCATCATCTTTCATTGCTTTCTCAAGAGAAGCCAACGTCCCGTGTATAGGTTCATACTCAGGAACGTATATTTCTGTTGATGCAGCCCAGATAACAACAATGCGTGAACAATTGTTTTTTGCTTTGAAATCTCGTATGTCTTTACGTATGCCCTCCATCATTTCCCAACGATTTTTGCAGTCTTTTACATTATCACCGTCTAGGCGTTTTGCATAGTTGTGGTCAAAGGCTGCTTTCATTGGAACTATTTTTTCAAGTTCTTCACGAACCGGGTTGATGTCTTTTTCTTTGAGGACTTCAGCGTAGATCGCGCTTTGATAAGCATTTTGTGGATAAATGTCCCATGTTCCGAAGACGATGTCATTAAGTTTGGCTAGTGGTACAATATCTGAATAGTGAAGATACTTTTTGTCGTTGCCTTTTCCTACGCGAATTTTATCATACTGTGTCATTGAACCTACTGGTTTTGCAAGACCTTTGCGTGCCATTAATACACCTGTCATAAATGTAGTAGCTACGGCGCCACATCCTACTACCATGATGCCTAGTTTGCCATCTGCCGGCTTTACGTTAGTTAATTTCATTTGATATTTAGCTTATTATAATTAAGAACATCATTCCGCAGCGAAATAATTAATTCAATCTACACTCTGATCTACCAAAAAGTGTGTCGGAGTATGTACATGTCGAAAATTCATTTATCTTAGTGCTGCGGAATCCCTAAATTAAAGAATATCGACATGTGCGCAAAAATAGCAATAAAATTTAATAAAATGATAATTATTTGTTGAATATTATTTAAAATAGGCTGATTTTGCGCTTATTTTCATCAAATTGGAAAACTAACATGTTTAAAAACATAGTCAATTAAGCTATCTATGAAGTGTTTTGTTATTTGCCACTTTTTACAGCTCCACTGTCTTTATCCTCGTTGTTGCGTAGTTTGTGTCCACCATCATATTTTCGTCCGAAGCTGATATCCCAGTTAAGTGTTAATGCTATAAGGCGCGCACTTTCACGTATATGCATTGTTTGATGACTTGGCGCAAAGCTATTATAGTTTATTGTAGGTAGGTTATAACTTTGTCTGCTTGAAAATGGATTGACAATCATTAATCCCAATGACACCTTCTTAATTTTATATCTTGCCATAGCCAGCATCAGACTCTCGCTAGATGTCATGGTTTCACCATAAAATGAGTTGCAATGGTTTTTGCCTTTTAAGAGTAAGGTCAGATTCTTGTATTGCATCATAGCTTCTACATCATAATACCAGTTTGTGTAATAATGATGATAAGTAACCCCATAACTATCAAAATAGTTTATACCGGTAGTGACATTAAATGTAAACAGTTTAAATAGTGGACCAACCTCAATCCCTAGTTCTGGATTTAGGCTCTGCCAACTTTTCTGATTTTGCTGTGTACGTATGAATTTGCTTCCTTCTCTTAATGTTTCTTCCATTACAGGATTTTGCTGGTATTGATAATTCATATTAAAATTTACGTTGAAAATGTCATTTCGCCATTCATAATATAAATTTGTCATCCATGTGTGGCTGACACTTAAATTAGGATTACCTCTTCGTATCTGTAAAGAATCTATTACCTGCTCAACATTACTGATATCTCCAAGACTTGGAGTTTTATATGAACGCTCTCCACTTACTTTTATATATGACTTATCATTAATCGTGTAGCTCATGCTTGCTTTGGGATACCATTCTGTCTGATATAGTCTGTTAGAGCCTTGTAGCATCCATATATAAGAAAAATATGCGCCAAAAGAATAGTTGAATTTACCTATATTATGTTTCCATTCAGCAAAGCTACGTGCATATCCATCGTGCATATTTGTTGTTTGATTAACGGTTCCTGTATAGTCATTACTAGTATAAGCCTGACTTCCGTTTAATCCAAAACTCAAACTGCCGGTTTTAATTAGCCCAATAGAATATATCGCTTCTGCAATAATAGAATGCTTATTACCTTTAGTTGTGGAATTTATATCTGTTTGTATATCAGTGTTTTTACTTTCGGTGTAGTTTCTCTGTATGTCATTCTGAATATATGTCCCAACAACATCAAAAATAAGTGTACTGTTCTTGTTAAAGTTTCGTTGAAAGTAGATGTCTAGCCAAGGACGTGTGGTGTTGTTGCTATTGATATCAAGCATGTTCACGAAATTATTTCTGTCATTAATTGGGAATAATGTGCTACTTGTATTTGTTTTAAACTTCGAATAATCAAGATTCAAAGTGGTGTTTATATACCATTTGTCTCCGTTTTTATAATTATAGTATATATTCCCATACACATAGTTCATCTTAAAAGCGTCGGGTTGTCCGTTTTCCATACGTGTAAATGAACTTCCGTCTTGATAATTGAAAGTTTCGGTATTGTCGCGCCATTGGTGAAGATTGCGATAGCTCTGCCATACAGAGACTCCGATTTGTGATTTTCCTTTATTATACGATCCTGATAATTGATCTTCTCCCCATCCATCAAAAGGAGAATGACGACTTTCAAGAGATAATGTTCCTCCAGATACTGGTCGCTTTGTTATGTAGTCGATAACACAAGCAACATTCTGTCCGTATTTCATGCCAGGATTGTCATGATACTCAATTCTTTGGATCTCTTCTGGTCTGAGTGCTTTTATCTGCTGCATATCAACTTTTGCTCCATTAATTCGAGTTTGTACTTCTCCTTGCGCAGAAGATGATATAGTGTTATCAATTGGATTGATATGTAAGCGACTCAATTGCATCGCTCTTAACAAATCTATGCCGTTGGTAGAAGCCTTAATCTGAAATTTTGTTGGTAATGCCACTTGTTTGTCAGAAGTTCTGATGACTTTTGCTGCACTCACAACGACTTCGTTAAGTTGATGTGTCGCAGACTCCATAGATATATTACCAAGTTCAATATTATTATTCAGGAGTTTGATGTTTATACTTTTGTCATCAAATCCTAGACTGGTTATTACTATTTTGTAATCTCCATTGTTGATATTCTCAAAAATGAATTGCCCATTTTTATCAGATGTGACACCTGAAACAAATGACGAGTCTTGTTTCTGCAAAATGACAGATGCATAATCAACAATATCCTTGTTTGATATTAATTTACCTTTAATCGAGTATGTATTCGCTTTTGCGCAGCATACTGAAAGAAATAATAATAATGCGATTGTAATTCTTTTGTCCATATGTTAATCAATTTTATATGTTTAGACGTTGTTTAACGAAAAAATGTTGCATTCATTGCTAAATATGTTGCGAGATTATTAATTTTGATTAATATAATGTGTATTAATAATATATTGAAACAACATAAGTATATAGTTCGCTATTTCATGGTAAAAAGTTTAGTTAATTATATTCAAATCTTGGCATAATGCAGAAAAACAGTGTATCTTTGTGACGATTTATTAAATAGATTATATGAATAAGCAAGTTTTTCAGACAGACAATAAGTCAAGATGGATGAAATTTAAGTGGACAATCAGAGTTTTTGTCTTCATAGCAGTGATATTTATTGCTATATTTATAACAATGTTTATTATAGATCATATTCCAAGCGTTCCTTTCCGTCAGGATTTTCGTAGTGCAATGACGGCATCAAAGCCATTCTTGCAAGAAACAAAATACTCACGTGAATATAAAGGATTCCGTTCATTTATATCTGAAAAAAAATTGCATAATAACTATGCTCAGGAGAAAATGAGGAGATTGGGAAAACTAAGACGTTTTGGCGGACGCAGTGATTCCCTTATTCAGAAAAATGTGGATAGTTGGACAGATTTCTCCGCTGGAATACGTGCGGGATTCTATGTATCATGGGATCCAAAATCATATACCTCTTTGCGTCAAAACATTCATAATCTCAATTTGGTAATGCCTGAGTGGATGTTTCTTGATCCAAAAACCGATGGTATGAAGTTGAAGGCTGATAATAAGGGACTTGCATTGATGCACAAAAGTGGAGTGCCTATTATGCCGATGCTTACGAATAATATTGATAAATCTTTCCGTGGTGATGTCGTAAGTCGTATTCTTCATAATCCAATGAAACGACGTAAGCTCATTGATAGCATTGTATATCAATGTGTGAAAAACAATTTCGTTGGAGTAAATATTGACTTTGAGGAATTAACCGAAAATAGCGATGAATACTTGATAACGTTTATCAAGGAGCTTACTACTACGATGCATAACAACGGACTTCTGGTTACAGAGGATGTTGAGCCGTTTAACGACGATTATAATTATAAAGAACTAGCTAAATACTTGGACTATCTGGTGTTAATGGCGTATGATGAGTATTCTTTGTCAAGTGATCCTGGTCCTGTATCTTCACAAAAATGGATAGAGGCCGCTTTAGATCATACAGCGCTCAATGTTCCAAATAATAAAATTATATTAGGTCTTGCTGCATTTGGTTATGACTGGAGTAAGAATCCTGATGGTAACACCAGTCTTGATTATCAGGGAGCTTTAGCCAAAGCGGCAGAAAGCGGATCAAAGATAAACTTTGATAACAATACATATAATCTTGATTTCGCATATCGTGACGAAAGAGATTATCTGCATCAGGTGTATTTTACAGATGCAGCAACAACGTTTAATGTGATGCGTTTCGGTTCAGAATACGGTCTTGCTGGTTTTGGGCTTTGGCGCATGGGAAGTGAGGATAACCGTATATGGAAATACTATGGCAATGACATGCAAAGCAGTTCACTTGGAAAAGTTGGGCAGCATGAATTTGAGGAAGTAAAACTTACTAGTGGTATAAACTATCTTGGTGATGGTGAGATTCTGGATGTTAAGAAAACTCCTAAACAAGGAAAAATAAAGCTTGTTATGGATAGCACAAACACTCTTATTGCTGAAGAAGATTATATAAAGATACCTACATCATATCAGATAATGAAATATGGTGAAGCTGGAGAAAAGGAACTATTGCTGACTTTTGATGATGGACCAGATTATCGCTGGACTCCAAAGATTCTTGATATATTAAAGAAGTATAAGTTGCATGCCGCTTTCTTCGTTGTGGGAATACAGGCAGAACGTAATGTTCCTCTGGTAAGACGTATATATGACGACGGAAATCTTGTGGGTAACCATACTTTCTCTCACCGTAATGTCGCAAATGTGTCACCAGACAGAACTTTCGCGGAGCTGAAACTTACTAGACTTCTTATTGAATGTATTACCGGACATACCACGATACTTTTCCGCCCACCTTATAATGCCGATAGTGAACCGGCAAATATGGAGGAACTTGTGCCAGTTGTTCTGGCAAGAGAGCAAAACTATATTGATGTTGGTGAGAGCATAGACCCAGAGGACTGGGAGCCTGGAATAACTGCAGATCAGATATTCAATCGAGTTGTAAAGCAAGTGAAACAAGGTGCAGGGCATGTTATATTATTGCATGATGCTGGTGGCGATACACGAAAAGAGACGATAAAGGCGTTGCCACGCATAATAGAATACTTCCAAAAAAGAGGGTATAAGTTTGTTACGTTAGAAGATATTCTTAAAAAGGATCGTAGCCAATTGATGCCTAACGTTGAAAAAGGAAAAGAATATTACGCAATGCAGGCCAATCTGGCTCTTGTTACTGCTACATACGATGTAATACAGTTCCTAACAGCAATGTTTATCATCTTCATCATTCTTGGTATAGGACGATTGCTGTTTATGGTTTGTCTAACAATAAAGGAACGCCGTAAGGAAAAACGACAGCAACATAAACTAAATTTTACATCTGATGCACCAAAGGTTTCTATCATTGTGCCAGCATATAACGAGGAAGTGGATGCTGTTTCTTCATTGGAGAACTTACTCAATCAGGATTATCCAAATTTCAATGTGATATTTGTAGATGATGGTAGTAAGGACAACACTTATAAAAGCGTGTGCGATGCATTTAGTGACAACCCTAAGATGGTTATACTAACAAAGGCTAATGGCGGTAAGGCATCAGCACTCAACTACGGTATATCAAATACCGACGCAGAATTTCTTGTATGTATTGATGCTGATACTAAACTGTATCCTAATGCTGTATCACTGCTTATGTCACACTTCCTTCGTTCTGGAGCTGAAAAAGTTGGTTCGGTTGCTGGTAATGTGAAAGTAGGAAACCAACGTAATATGTTAACAAAATGGCAAGCTATAGAATATACGACGAGTCAGAACTTTGATCGTATGGCTTATGCAGCTATAAATGCTATTACTGTTGTTCCTGGTGCTATAGGTGCTTTCCGCAAGAAAGCAATAGAAGATGCAGGGGGGCTGACTACTGATACATTGGCTGAGGATTGTGACTTGACAATAAGAATCAACCGTGCAGGATATGTGATTGAAAATGAGAATCGTGCTGTTGCAATGACAGAAGCACCAGAGCATATAAAGCAATTTATGAAACAACGTGTGCGCTGGACTTTTGGAGTAATGCAAACATTCTGGAAACATCGTGATGCATTGATGGTAAAGAAGCATAAAGGACTCGGATTCTGGGCTTTACCTAACATACTGATATTCCAGTTTATCATACCAACATTCTCCCCACTTGCCGATCTGTTTATGATTATTGGCTTGTTTAGTGGTAATGCATGGCAGATATTCATATATTATCTTATGTTTACAGCCGTTGATTGTAGTGTTTCAGTAGCAGCTTATCTATTTGAGAAGCAACCTTTGCGAGTACTGTTGTGGATAATACCTCAACGCTTTGCGTATAGATGGATAATGTATGTTGTGCTGTTCAAGAGTTACAAGCGTGCTTTAAAGGGAGAGCTACAGACGTGGGGAGTACTTAAACGTACAGGAAATGTTGGAAGTATCAATTCTAAAAAGAATTAATAGACCAATACAGTGCAATGAGTATAATTTATTATGAATATAAAGATACATTTTAGTCATAAGGAGGAAATCTGGAACTCATGGAGTCATGCCGGAGGTATTGCTTTGGGCATAGTATTTGGAGTGATATTTCTTATATGGTGCTTTCGTGCTCATGACGGAATAGCTGCAGTCGGAGTTATATTGTATCTCTTTGGGATGCTATGCTCTTATGTTGCCTCAACATTATATCATTCTTTGTCAGCTTGGAGTAAGTGGAAAGAAAAATTGCGCAAATGGGATCATTCTGCTATATATTGGCATATTGCCGGTAGTTACTCTCCTATAACACTTATCGCATTACGCAACCATGGATATTGGGGGCTGACTTTGTTCTGCTTTGTATGGGGATGTGCGATAATAGGTACGATCATAAGTTTTGTAAACCTAAAGGATCATAGCAATCTTGAGACAATCGCTTTTGTCGGAATGGGATTTAGTATGCTCATTGCTATCAAACCTTTGATAGATTCTTTAAGCGGAGGTGCCTTAGAATGGATTATAGCAGAAGGTGTATGCTATATAACCGGAGCTGTATTCTATAGTTTAAACAAAAGAAAATACATGCACACAGTATTCCATTTCTTTGTGCTGGCAGGTAGTGTATGCCATATAGTTGCTGTATGGGACATACTTATGAAATATGTTTAAAATAGATTTAACAATATAAGACGGGGCATGTCAATCATTGACATGCCCCGTCTTTGTCTTTAAAAGAGTATTTGTTTTATACGTAGTGCTGACGAGTGTTCATACGTGCTTCAACAACGTTCACAACATAGTCTCCAAGTTTCTCGCATTCCTGAATTATATCCATATACATCGTTCCTATGGCGTAGGTATACGAATGTGAGTTGACATCATTAATGTTTTGAGTTTTCAGTTGATTGCGGAAGTTGTTTATTTCATTCTCAATATTGAAAGAGCGGTTTACATCAATGTTTTCCTTGTTGTGAGAAAACATATAGTTCATCTGTTCAAGTGCACTTTCTGTTAGTTCAAACATCTGATGAATATGTTCGTATTGTTGAGGCGTAAAATCCTCTTTGCCTGTTACACGACGATTTACGGTACGAGCAATGTTGTAGCAACTGTCTCCGATACTTTCAATTTCGCTTATTTCACGTAGCATGGCACGAATCTTAGCCTTAGTCTCATCACTTAAATGTGCATCGCTTACTTGGTCAAGGTATTTAGCGATTTCTATTTCCATGTTGTCGCTTATGCCTTCATATTTTTCAATACGACTAAAAATCTTAAGTAAATTCTTTTCGTCTTTTTCTTTTAGAAGATCACGTACCATCCCAAACATTCTTTGTATACGTTCTGAAAAACTGCATATCTCTTTCTGAGCTTCAAGTACACTTAACTCTGCGGTTTTCATGATACCTGTCTGGATGAATCTCAGGCGGAAGTCATCTTCATCATTTTGCTTTTTAGGTCTTATAACTTTGCATACAATCTTTTTAATTTGAGGTATAAAACCTACAAGAACCAATGTGTTAGCTACATTGAATGTGGTGTGAAAAGCGGCTAGTACAAAACTCAGCTTAGCAGTGTTAGCAAGAAAATTTGGATCGGCTTTTGTCATAGTTTCGTTATATCCGACAAAGCCACAAACCATATCTATAAACGGTTTGAAGATGCACAGTACCCATAACACACCGAACATATTGAACAACATGTGGGCAAATGCGGCTCGTCTAGCTTGCGTGTTTGCTGTCAATGCGGCTATGTTTGATGTTACTGTAGTTCCGATATTCTCACCCATCACAAGTGCTATACCTTGATATATTGGTAATACACCATTAGAACAAAGAATCATTGTTATAGCCATAATGGCTGCCGAGCTTTGTACACACATAGTGAGCACACTTCCTATTAATAGGAACACCAATGTCGTAGTGAAACTGTTAGGGTCAAATGATGTAAAGAATGCTAATACTGGTTGATTGTGAGCTAGGTCCATATCAATACCAGTTTGTCTTAGAGTTCCCAAACCAAGGAACATAAATGATACTCCGAAAATGAAGTCTCCAAGTATCTTACGCTTTTTTGAGTAGATTAGTATTATAGCTATAAAGAAAGCGGGCCATACAAAATCTGTGATATTGAATGAAAATCCTGCACTCATTATCCAGGCTGTTAGAGTGGTTCCTATGTTTGCGCCCATAATTACCGATATTGCCTGTGCGAGGGTTAGAAGTCCAGCGTTAACAAATGACACTGTCATTACAGTTGTTGCGGTAGAGCTTTGTACAGCGGCGGTAATGAATGTGCCGGTAAGGATTCCTGTGAAGCGGTTAGTGGTCATTGCTCCTAATACGTGACGAAGTTGGGGACCAGCCATTTTCTGTAAACTATCGCTCATAGACTTCATTCCGAACATGAGAAGTGCGAGCGAACCAATAAGTTTAAAAAATATCCAAATCGACATAATTTATTTAATTTGTAATGTCTAAATTTTGTGGAGATGCAAAACTTTTATACCTTTGGAGAAAAGATGTTATAACAGTCAAGTTAACATTATTATATATATTAAATGCCAAGCTATGAAACAAGTAATACAAATCCGTTGCAAAAATAATAAAAAAACTCAAGACGTGGCAATAGGAAGCACACTTTCTGATGTTTTTTCTCAATTTAATATTGATATGCCATTTGGTCCTATATGTGCAAGAGTGAATAATAAAGTTGAAGGAATGCACTACAGAGTATATCATAGTAAGGATGTTGAATTCCTTGATATGTATTCAGCGTCAGCTTCCCGTAATTATACGCGTACATTATTTTTTGTTTTGTGTAAGGCTGTTCATGATATTTATCCCAAGAGTCGTGTAGTGATAGACATTCCTGTATCTAACGGGTATTATGTAAATTTGCAGCTAGGACATACTGTTGGCCTTGAAGATGTTGATAACATAAGGGAACGTATGCAGAAAATTATCAGTGATCATATACCAGTTACAAGGTATGAAGTGCCAAGCGAGCAGGCGATAAAGATGTTTCGTGACCGTGGTGATGCGGCTAAGGTAAAGCTTCTCGAAAGTAGCGGTAGGTTATATACGACATACTATCAGATTGGCGATTATGTTGACTTTTATTACGGTTCACTTCTTACCAATACACGAAAATTGTATCTGTTTGGGTTAGAAAAGTATTATGATGGACTTTTGTTACGTATTCCGTCCTTGAAAGATCCTTCTGTGTTACCTGAAATGACACGACAAGATAAAATGTTTGAAATATTCAAGGAACACCATAGATGGCAGGATATTATGGGTGTAAGAACTGTTGGCGATTTTAATGAGTCGGTGACAAGTGGCTATGCTACAGGATTAATTAATGTAAGCGAAGCTTTGCAGGAAAAAAAGATTGCTATGATCGCTGATGAAATTGCAAGTCGCAAGGGGATAAAGTTAGTGTTGCTTGCGGGGCCTTCATCTTCAGGAAAGACAACTACTTGCAAAAGATTATCTATACAATTGCTTGCAAATGGGATAAAACCATTGCAAATAAGTCTGGATGACTATTTCGTGGATAGGGAACATACACCGAAGGATGATAATGGCGAATTTGATTATGAAAGTATATACGCATTGAATCTAAAACTTATCAATGAACAGTTTAATGATTTGTTCAGAGGTGAGGAAGTTGAATTGCCTAAATATAATTTTCAATCGGGAACAAGTGAGAAAAGTGGTAAAAAATTGAAAATGAGCGAGCATAATGTATTAGTGGTTGAAGGAATACATGCACTTAATCCTGAACTGACATCACAAATACCTGAAGAACAGATATTTCGTGTTTATGCATCAGCCCTTACTACGATATTGCTTGATGACCATAACTATATACCTACAACGGATAATCGCTTGCTAAGGCGTATCGTAAGAGATTTTAAATATCGTGGAGTAACTGCTATGGAAACTATCCATAGATGGCCTTCGGTAAGGGCTGGTGAAAATAAATGGATCTTCCCGTATCAGGAAAATGCTGATGCTGTTTTTAATACCGCTATGTTGTTTGAACTTGCTGTGCTCAAAACACAGGCAGAGCCTTTGCTGGAGCAGGTTCCTGAAAATTGTGATGAATATAGTGAAGCTTACCGGCTATTGAAGTTTCTTAAGTATTTTCAGCCGATTAGTAATAGGGATATTCCGCCAACTTCTTTGTTGAGAGAATTCCTTGGGGGAAGTTCTTTTAAATATTAATTTACAAAAAACGTGCTTTATCTTTTAATAATTAATCAGCCATGTCTTTAAAAGATGCTGATTATTAAAAGATAAAGCACGTTTTGTTATCGTATTTTTATAATTTATCTCCGTAACATAAATCACCCGCATCACCGAATCCTGGTACGATATATTTATGTTCATTCATTCCTGGATCAATGGCACCGCACCAAATAGTGGTTTTATCCTCAGGGAATGTATTCTTTATATGTTCTATACCTTCCGGAGTTGCAATCACACAACATACGTGAATCTGTTTAGGAGTACCTTTCGTAACAAAAGCCTTATAACCAAGTTCCATGCTTCCGCCAGTTGCCAACATAGGGTCGGCGATGATGAGAATTTTCTCGTCAATGCTAGGTGTAGCAAGATACTCTATATGTATGTCAACCTCATGGTGTTCTTGATCCTTGTATTCACGGTATGCGCTTACAAAAGCATTACCGGCATGATCGAAGATATTCAGAAATCCATTATGAAATGGGAGTCCTGCGCGAAAAATGGTTGCAAGTACAATTTTATCTGTTGGTACATTAATTTTAGCTATGCCTAATGGAGTGGCAACTTCCTTTTCGCTGTATTCTAATGTCTTTGAGAGTTCAAAAGCCTCGAATTCGCCGATACGCACAATATTGTTTCTAAACAGTAATCTGTTTTTCTGATAATCAACATCGCGAATTTCAGCCAAATATTGGTTGATGATGCTGTTTTGCTCTGAGAAATTTACTATTTTCATAGGTCGTTTTATAATAATTTGTGCAAAGTTAGACAATTCTATTTATTTTGCAAAGTCTATTTTGCAAATGTCTTTTCAATCATGTTTTTTTTTAATTCTTTAACCTAAAAGTTTTTCCGTTATATGTTTTTTGATAGTGTAAACTTGGTTATTCAACACAAATTCGTTATCTTTGCGGTCGAATTTTAAGGTAAAACTAAGGATATAAATATTTCACAACTTAAATACATTTGAAAAATGGCAAAGTTTGACAAATCTGTACTTGCAAAGTACGGTATCACAGGTACT
This sequence comes from Prevotella herbatica, assembly GCF_017347605.1. Taxonomy (NCBI): domain Bacteria; kingdom Pseudomonadati; phylum Bacteroidota; class Bacteroidia; order Bacteroidales; family Prevotellaceae; genus Prevotella; species Prevotella herbatica. Next base: position 1,381,475 of record NZ_AP024484.1, on the reverse strand, counting down.
ACAGAGGTACTTTACAATCCTTCATTTGAAGTATTGTTCAACGAAGAGACAAAAGAAGGTCTCGAAGGTTTCGAAGTAGGTCAGGAGACAGAGCTAGGCGCTGTTAACGTAATGACCGGTGTCTACACAGGTCGTTCACCTAAAGATAAGTTCATCGTTGATGATGAAAATTCTCATGACACTGTATGGTGGGATTCTGAAGAGTTCCATAATGATAACCACCGCACATCTAAGGAAACTTGGGCTGCCGTAAAGGAAATCGCAAAGAAAGAACTTTCAAACAAGAAGCTTTTTGTTGTTGATGGTTTCTGTGGTACACACAAGGACACACGTATGAAGGTTCGCTTCATCGTTGAGGTTGCTTGGCAGGCTCATTTCGTAACAAACATGTTCATTCGTCCTCAGAGCGAGGCTGACTTTGAGCAGGAGCCTGATTTCGTTGTTTACAACGCTTCTAAGGCTAAGGTTACTAACTATAAGGAACTTGGTCTTAATTCAGAAACAGCTGTTGTATTCAACGTTACTTCTAAAGAGCAGGTTATCGTAAATACATGGTACGGTGGTGAAATGAAGAAGGGTATGTTCTCAATGATGAACTACTTCCTTCCACTTAAGGGTATGGCTTCTATGCACTGTTCTGCTAATACAGATATGAGCGGTGAGAATACAGCTATCTTCTTCGGTCTTTCTGGTACAGGTAAGACTACATTGTCAACAGATCCTAAGCGTAAGCTTATCGGTGATGACGAGCACGGATGGGATGAAAATGGTGTGTTCAACTTCGAAGGTGGTTGCTATGCTAAGGTTATCAACCTTGACAAGGAATCAGAACCTGATATTTACAAAGCAATCCGTCGCGATGCTCTTCTTGAGAACGTAACTGTAGCTGAGGATGGTACTATTGACTTCGCAGATAAGAAGGTTACAGAGAATACTCGTGTATCTTATCCTATCTACCACATCAAGAATATCCAGCGTCCTGTTTCTCAGGGTCCAGCTGCAAAGCAGGTTATCTTCCTTTCAGCAGATGCATTCGGAGTTCTTCCTCCAGTATCTATCCTGAACGCAGAGCAGACAAAATATTACTTCCTTTCTGGTTTCACAGCTAAACTTGCAGGTACAGAGCGTGGTATCACTGAGCCAACTCCTACATTCTCTGCATGTTTCGGTCAGGCTTTCCTTGAGCTTCACCCAACAAAGTATGCTGAAGAACTAGTTAAGAAGATGGAGAAGAGTGGTGCTAAGGCATACCTCGTAAACACAGGTTGGAATGGTACAGGTAAGCGTATCTCTATCCGTGACACACGTGGTATCATCGACGCAATCCTTGATCACTCAATCGATGCAGCTGATACAAAGACAATTCCATTCTTCGATTTCGTAGTTCCTACAAAGTTGAATGGTGTTGATACTAACATCCTTGACCCACGTAATACTTACTCTGACGCTAGTCAGTGGGAAGTTAAGGCAAAGGATCTTGCTAACCGTTTCATTAAGAACTTCAAGAAATATGAAGGCAATGAAGCTGGTAAAGCTCTTGTAGCTGCTGGTCCAAAACTATAATCTTTGAAGATTAAAACTTTATATATTAAGCTCGCTTTCTTTCGGAAGCGAGCTTTTTTATTTTTCTCACCTTTGGTCTAATATGATATTCTACCAATTAGTTTGCTCAAAAGCGTTGGATGAATGATTTAATCGCGGTTTGCCGCTTTAAAGTAATAGTTTTAAGTAAAACAAACTTAAAAAACGTTCTTATAATCATTATTTTACATAATAAAGGATACAATTATTGCCCTATTTGCAGAATTCTGATTAAATTTGCAGACAAAAACTTGCGGGAACGTATTTTCTCGTGGCATTTAATAATATAATAGAGTGTAATGAAGAGGAAGTTATTATCCTTGGCAGCGCTGCTTTCAGCCATATTTGTTTTTACATCTTGTTTAAACAGTGATAATGAAGTAACAACTTATTATGGCGATACCGCTATAACAAGTTTTTCTGTTGGTACGCTTAAATATTATAAGCATACTATATCATCAACCGGTAAGGACAGCGTTTACCAGACCACGCTTAGTTGTAGTGGGTATAAGTTTTACATAGACCAGGCTAAACATGAGATATACAACCCTGATTCATTGCCATATGGTATTGATGGTAGAAAGGTGTTGTGTGCTGTTTCGTCAAAAAATAGTGGCAGTATTGTTATAAAGAGTACAGCTAGTGACACTTTAGCGTATTATTCAAGTACAGACTCGTTAGATTTTACTACTCCACGTCAGTTCCGTGTTTATAATCAGGAAGGTACAGCTTATCGTGCATATACAGTTCACGTAAATATCCATAAAGAGGTAGCTGACTCTTTCCGTTGGGACGCTACTTCGGCGGTGAATGATGACATAGCAAATCTTTCTGCAATGAAAGGTGTTGCTCTGAATAGTCAGATATTCCTTATGGGAAACAATGGTGGTGTCGTAAAACTTTTCACAACTTCGCAGAACAATGTTGCTGGCTGGAGTGAACTTACTCCTAATGTAGCACTGACAACGGATGCTTATAAAAGCCTTATTGTAAAAGACGATTATATATACACTTACAATAATGGAAGTGTAATAAGAAGTAAAGATGGGAAATCTTGGGAAACAGTAAGTAATGAACCACTTACTAGGCTCGTGGGAAGTACATCTACCAATTTATATGCATTAAGTGCAAGTGGAGTAAAGAGTTCTGCAGATAACGGTGCAACTTGGACTCTTGATGGAGTTGATGATGCTCTGACTTTGCTTCCAACTGACAACGTTAACATGTTTAGTTTTGCTTCTATAGTTAATGATAATACAAACAACCTTGTCCTTGTAGGAAATCGTGACGCATCATACACCGCAGATGCTTACGCTATGGTATGGGGAAAGGTAGAGGAAAATGCGAATGGAAGTGAAAACCAGCCTTGGACGAACTATAACATAACAGAAGATAACAAATATCCAGCTCCACGTCTCACTAATCTCCAGACTGTAAAATATGGAGATGCAATAATGGCATTTGGCGGAAGTGGACTTGGTGCAAGCACAGAGACAGCCTTCTCCAAATTCTATATGAGTTATGATAAAGGTATTACTTGGCAGAATGACTCGTTGATGTCGCTGCCATCTGGATTTAAATGTGCAGCAGCTTCTTTTTCTCTCGTCGCCGATAACAACAGTTGTGTATGGCTGATATGTGGAGGAAGTGGACAGGTTTGGAAAGGACATATAAATCAGGTGGTCTGGAAAGAAGAATAGTCTGAAAAAATGCAAAAGGTCGTTCTAATGATAATGATGATTATCTCTGCCGCTTCAATGAGTGCGCAGAAAGATTACGACTATCGTATGGAAATCGGAGGCGGTTTGGGATTGACGGGGTATCTTGGTGATTTTAATGGTAATATCACTAAAGATTTGAAGCCCATGTTCACTGTAGTGTTACGACGCAACATAGACCATTATATGGCATTGAAGTTGGCTGCGTCATATGGAAAGCTGAAAGGAAGCTCTGCAGAGACAAATACGTTTTATACAGAATATGCTGATGGCAAATATAATTTCAATAATTCTATTGCTGATGCGAATCTCAGCTATGAGTATAATTTCTGGCCTTATGGTACAGGATACGACTATCGTGGTGCACAGCGTTTTACGCCATTCATAAGTGGTGGTATCGGTGTGACTTATTGTGATGGTTTGAATAATGTTTTTACTGCTAATATTCCACTTGGTGTGGGCCTTAAATATAAGATAGGTGAAAGACTAAATGCAGGACTTGAATGGGCTATGCATTTTTCGTTAAGTGATAAGCTTGATGGAGTTAGAGATCCCTATGGCATAAGTAGCTCTGGTTTGTTTAAGAATACTGACTGCTATTCATCACTGCTTTTAACAATCACTTATAGTTTCATGCCAAAGTGTACAACATGTAATAAAGAGTAGACTATATATATGAATAAATCATTGGATATGACACGAATGCCAGAGCATATTGCCATTATCATGGATGGTAATGGACGTTGGGCTGCCGAAAAAAATAAGCCGAGAAGCTTTGGTCATCAGGCTGGTGTGGACGCCGTTAGAAGAATAACATCTGAATGTGTTCGTCTTGGTGTGAAATATCTCACCCTATATACATTCTCTACGGAAAATTGGAACAGACCGGCTGACGAAGTAAGCGCATTAATGGGACTTGTACTAAGTTCTCTTGAAGATGAAATATTCATGAAAAACAATGTGCGCTTCAGGGTTATTGGTGATATAAAAAGACTGCCACAACAAGTGCAGGATAAGTTGGGTGAAACCATGGAGCATACAATCAACAATAACGCAATGACGATGGTTGTTGCTCTGAGCTATTCAAGTCGTTGGGAAATAACAAAGGCAGTACGTGACATAGTTAATGAAGCTGCTGATAAATCTGTTTCAGGACAACTGGATGAAAGTGCCGTTGAAAAAATGATTACAGAGGAAACAATAAGTAAGCATCTTGAAACAAACTTTATGCCTGATCCTGATTTGCTGATACGTACCGGTGGTGAGTTGAGAATAAGCAATTATATGCTATGGCAGATAGCTTATTCTGAACTGTATTTCTGTGATACATATTGGCCAGACTTTGGTGAAAATGATTTGCAGGAAGCAATTTTAAGTTATCAGAGCCGCCAGAGAAGATTTGGCAAAACAGAGGAGCAAGTTGAAGCAGATAAGTAAATTACAGATAATAATAGTAAAGATTCGAAACATCTTTTAGAATGAATAAAATAAAGAAGGCAATTATACTGACAGTGGGTCTTACCCTTGGACTGTATGTACAAGCACAGGACAAAATCCTAAACCCCGATATTTCTTATGCAGGTACTCCGCGTACTTGCACTATTGGGGGTATCAATATTTCTGGTGTTGAGGGCTATGAAGACTATATGCTTACTGGAATTTCTGGTTTGCAGGTAGGACAGGAGATAGAAATCCCTGGATCTGAGATCACGAATGCTGTAAAGCGTTATTGGCGTCACGGTCTATTCTCTGATGTTCAAATTTCTGCAGATTCCATTGTTGGTAGAAAGATATATCTGCATATTGCGCTGAAGACTCGTCCTCGTGTTTCGGCTATTAATTACGAAGGATTAAAGAAGAGTGAACGTGAAGATATGGAGCAGAAGCTCGGTCTGCTTAAAGGTTCACAGATTACGCCTAATATGATTGATAGAGCAAAGATTCTCGCGAAGAAATACTTTGATGATAAAGGCTTTAAGAATGCAGAGATAGTTATTAATCAGCATGATGATGTTGCCAATAAAAACGAAGTGATTCTTGATGTCATCGTAGATAAGAAGCAGAAAATGAAGGTCCGTACGATTACTATTGATGGCAACAAGGAACTTGCTGATAGTAAAATAAAGGGGGGACTATTTAAAAAAGGTGCTTTTGCTAAGACTCATGAGGCAGGTAAGTTAAGCAGCTTCCTTAAGGCTAAAAAATATACACCTGAGAGATGGGAAACAGATAAGAAAAAGCTCATAGAAAAATATAACGAACTTGGTTATCGTGATGCTACAATATTAAAAGACAGCGTTTGGAATAATGATCCAAAGCATGTTAATATATATCTAAAGTTAGATGAGGGACAGAAATATTACCTTCGCAATATCACATGGGTTGGTAATACTGTATATACAACAGACTATCTGAACAATATCTTCGGTATGAAGAAGGGTGATGTTTATAATCAGAAACTTCTCCATAAACGTTTGAATGAAGATGATGATGCGGCTGCTAACTTGTATTATAATAATGGTTATGTGTTCTCAAGCATTACTCCTACGGAGGTGAACATTGTTGGTGATTCAATAGATCTTGAATTACGTGTTATAGAAGGACCACAAGCATATCTTAGTCATGTTCGCATCAATGGTAACGACCGTCTTTATGAAAATGTTGTTCGTCGTGAGTTGCGTACGAAACCTGGTGACCTTTTCTCAAAGGAGGCTTTGATGCGTTCTGTACGTGAGTTGGCTTCAATGGGACATTTTGATCCAGAAAAAATCAATCCTGATGTTAAACCTTCTCCTGAGGATGGAACTGTAGATGTAAATTATAATCTTGAACAGAAGAGTAATGACCAAGTAGAGTTCTCTCTCGGTTGGGGACAGACAGGTGTTATTGGTCGTATAGGTTTGAAGCTTAACAACTTCTCAATGGCAAACCTATTTAATAAGAATAAGGAACATCGTGGTATAATGCCTATCGGTGACGGTGAGGTTTTAAGTCTCGGAGCACAGACCAATGGTACATACTACCAGAGTTATAATGCTAGCTATTCAACTAACTGGTTGGGTGGAAAGCGTCCTAACCAATTTAGCGTGAGTGCATATTTTAGTAAGCAGACTGACGTTTCTAGTACATATTATAATAGTTCTTACATGAACAACTATTATAGTTCTATGTATGGCTATGGAAACTACAACTACAATAATTACGAGAACTATTACGATCCTGATAAATACGTAAAACTTTATGGTATCAGTTTGGGATGGGGCAAGCGCCTCCGTTGGCCTGATGATTACTTTAGTTTGTCAGCGCAGTTGTCTTATCAGCGTTATGATTTGAAAAACTGGAGCTACTTCCTGATGACGAATGGTTCTGCCAACAACCTCAATATTAATTTGACTTTGAGTCGTACATCAACAGACAACCAACTCTACCCACGTAAGGGTTCTGAATTTAGCGCAAGCGTAACGCTTACTCCGCCATGGAGTGCATGGGACCACAAGGATTATAAGAACCTTGCCAATGATCCATATTCTGCAACATACTCTGCCGAGCAGCAGGAAAAGTACAGATGGGTTGAATATCACAAGTGGAAGTTTAAAGCAAAGACATATACAGCACTTAGTGGAGGACAGAAATGTTTCGTACTTATGACACGTGTTGAAATGGGATTACTTGGAAGTTACAATAAATATAAGAAGTCTCCGTTTGAGACATATTATGTCGGTGGTGACGGAATGAGTGGATATTCTACAGGTTATGCTGAAGAGACAATCGGACTTCGCGGTTATGAGAATGGTTCACTTGCATATAATGGTTATGCTTACGACCGCTTCTCATTGGAACTTCGCTATCCGTTTATGTTAGGCAACACAACAATCTATGGTCTTGGATTTGTTGAAGCTGGTAACGCATGGAGTGATACTAAATACTTCAATCCGTTTGACATGAAACGCAGTGCAGGTCTCGGTGTCAGAATCTATCTGCCAATGGTTGGTTTGATGGGTATTGACTGGGCTTATGGCTTCGACAAAGATAATGTTAACGGAACTAAGGGTGGAAGTCAGTTCCACTTTATCTTGGGACAGGAATTCTAACATATAAAAAAAGAAAGTATGAAAAAAACAGTATTGATGTTTGTCTTGCTTTTATCGGCAATGACAATGAGTGCACAAAAATTTGCTCTCCTTGATATGGAATACATACTTAAGAATATACCAGCTTACGAACGTGCAAACGAACAGCTGGATCAGGTGAGCAAGAAATGGCAGGCTGAAGTTGAGGCTTTGAATACTGAAGCTAGCACGATGTACAAAAACTATCAGAATGAAATCGCTTTTCTTTCACAGGAACAAAAGAAGGCAAAGCAGGAACAGATAATGGCTAAAGAAAAATCAGCTGCAGAACTTAAGAAAAAGTATTTCGGTCCTGAAGGTGAACTGTTCAAAAAGCGTGAAAGCCTTATTGCTCCAATTCAGGATGATATCTATAATGCAGTGAAAGAAATTTCTGAAATGCGTGGATATAGTTTAGTTCTCGACCGTTCAAGCGATCAAGGAATAATATTCGGAAGTCCACGTATAGATATATCTAATGATGTACTTCAGAAATTAGGATATGCTAAATAATTAATATAAATATAAATTTAGAACACATGAAAAAAATTATTTTAATGTTGATGTTGTTCGCTCCTCTAGCTACATTTGCTCAGAAGTTCGGACATCTTAATGCTCAGGAAGTAATGTCTCAGATGCCTGAATTCATTAAGGCTCGTGGTGAGATGGAAGCAACTGCAAAGCAGTATGAGAATGATCTTAAGGCTATGCAGGATGAACTGACTCGTAAGAGCCAGGAGTATGATAAGACAAAGTCTACTATGAATGCTACAAAGCAGCAGGAAACCGAAACTGACCTTCAGACGATGTATCAGAAGATTCAGCAGACATATCAAGACAACCAGCAGGCTCTTCAGAAGACTCAGCAGGAAAAGATGCAGCCTATTACTGCCAAACTTGTCAATGCTATTAAGGCTGTAGGCAAAGTTGGTGGATATGTTTACATCATGGATGTAAGTGCAGGTATCCCATATATCAGTGATACTCTCAGTAAGGATGTTACAGCAGATGTTAAGGCACAACTTAACAAATTGAAGTAAAATTCATACTCCGATATGAATAGAGTAGGGACGGAATATCATTCCGTCCCTACTTTCTCATAAAGGTAATCATGTATTTTTATAGAATTTCAATAATTAAGATCAGTAATATTTAATATTTGTTCAATTATGAAAAAGCTATTCTTGTTTCTTGCTTTCGCTGCATTTAGCTTTGCAGCCAGTGCGCAAGCCTCTTTAAAATTCGGTTATTTTAGCTTTGAGAATGCAATGAAGCAGATGCCTGATTATGCATTAGTGCAGCACAATATGAGTGATTTGCAAGCTAAATACGATGCTGAGACTAAGCGTGTAGAAGAAGAGTTCAATAAAAAATATGAGCAGTTTCTTGACGGTCAGCGTGATTTCGCACCTACAATATTACAGAAGCGTCAAGCTGAGCTTCAAGACATGATGGAAAAGAATGTTGCTTTCAAGCAAGAGGCTGCCCGTCTGTTAGCACAGGCACAGCAAGAGGCGTATGATTCATTGAAGGTAAAATTACGTCTTGCAGTAAAGGTAATTGGTGACCAGCGTGGATATGCTTTTATATTGAATACAGACAATGATGCCGTTCCATACATAAATAATGCTACAGGAGAAGACATCACTGACATAGTTAAAGCAGTTATAAATAAATGATAATGTCGTTTCCTAAGGATCCTGGACCTATCGGAGTCTTTGATTCTGGTTATGGTGGCTTGACAATACTTCATGGTATTCGTCAGATGCTGCCCCAGTATGATTATCTCTACCTTGGAGATAATGCACGAGCACCTTATGGTGATCGTTCTTTTGATGTTGTATATCAATTTACGCGACAAGCTGTTATTAAGATGTTTGAAATGGGTTGTCATCTTGTTATATTAGGATGCAACACCGCTTCAGCTAAGGCTTTAAGGAGCATACAGACACGTGATCTTCCTGAATTGGATCCTTCACGAAGAGTGTTAGGAGTAATAAGGCCTACTGCCGAAATTATTGGTACGCTTACAAAAAATAATCACGTTGGATTTCTTGCTACAGAAGGAACAGTGAAAAGTCATAGCTATGATTTGGAAATAAAGAAATTATGGCCCAATATTAAGGTAAGTGGAGTCGCTTGTCCCTTCTGGGTGCCATTAGTTGAGTATAACGAGGCTGATAGTCCAGGTGCTGACTATTTTGTTAAGAAGCGTATTGATGAGCTTATGCGAAAGGATAACGATATTGATGCTATAATATTAGGATGTACACACTATCCTATCCTCATGCCAAAGATTATTAAATATGTTAAGCCTGGAGTCAGGATTGTCCCACAGGGAGAATATGTCGCAGACAGTCTTAAAAGCTATCTAGAACGTCATAACGATATCGAGAAAGAAATAACAACTCACGGTTCCTGTAGATATTATACCACAGAGAACCCAGATAAGTTTAAAGAAAGCGCACAGATATTCCTCCAGGAGGAAGTCACTGTGAGTCATGTGGATTTAGAATAACAATCGCTTGCTGAGGTATCTTACGGGATACCACACAGCAAGCCATCCAACAGCAAGCACTGTTATAAATATTATGGCGACATCTCCATAGTGAACACTTACGGGATATGCATTAACAACAAAGTTACCACTGCTGTCGCCAAGAGAAACTATCCCATATTGCTGCTGAATAAAGCACATTAATAATCCAATACCAATACCAATAATCGCACCGATAGCCGAAATCATACGACCCTCAAACAAAAATATCTGTGATATCTGCTTATCAGTGGCTCCAAGATTCCTTAATGTGTTAACATCATTTTTCTTGTCAATTATAAGCATAGACAGCGAACCAATGATGTTAAAACATGCTACAACAAGTATGAATGTGAGGAATATGTATGCTATAATTTTCTCTATCTGCATAATCTTGAATGTATCAGCTTGCTGTTCAAAGCGGTCCATAACCTTGTATTTGCTACCAGCTAAGTCTTGCATTTCCTTCTTCACATTATCAAGGTTGCTACCGTCTTTTAGTCTTATTTCAAGAGAGGACAACATGCCTTGCTGTCCGAAGATGTTGCGTGCAAACGCAATAGGAGCTATAATATAATTTTTATCGTATTTGCTTTGGTTTACAGCAAAAACTACTCCTGGAGATAATAATGAGTCTACAACAAATGCTGATTGTGGGTTTGACATGTCAAGCTGTCCCTCTCGTTGTGGGGCATATATGCGCAGATAGTCGCCAAACCTTGCGCCGGTACCTAGAGTTGTCGCAAGTCTTATACCCATGATTCCATATTGCAGGTCACCTGCATGTAGACTATAGTGCCCATCTCCGTAAAGAATGTCCGTGATGTGCGTAAGCTGATCAAAGTTGTCATCAACACCTTTTACAGTTACCATAGCCTGTTTGTTGTTGTATATAGCCAATGCCTGATCTTCTACGCTTTCTGTAGCTACATCCACTTCAGGTAAATGTTTGATCTTTGTAAGAATTGGATCGTCAGCAGGAGCTGTCTTTCCTTTTGTAGGAACAACCTCTATCTGTGGGTCGAAGTTAGTAAAGAATGTTGCTACCAAATCATGGAAACCATTGAATACGCTCAATACAATTACCAATGCGGTAGTCGCTACAGCGACTCCTATTACCGATATAATCGATATAACGTTGATAACGTTAGTGCTCTTCTTCGAGAAGATATATCTTTTAGCTATATAATATGGAAAGTTCATAATTGTGCCTACCCCATGTAAAACAGGGTTGGATATTTGAAATAATCTATTTTTTCAGAAGTTCGTCAATATGTTCGATATAATCCAAACTGTCATCAATAAAGAATCTAAGTTCTGGAATTATTCTAAGTTGATTGTGTACTCTTTGCCCAAGATTGAATCGAATAGCCTTTTCGTTTTTTGTGATGTTGGCTATAAGATCCTCGCCTTTATCACTTGGAAATATACTGAGATATGCCGTGCAAATGCTTAAATCCGGGCTTATTCTTACACGTGTGACACTTACCATTATGCCGTGCATCATACGAGTTTGTTCCTGAAAAATTATCGCCAGTTCTTTTTGCAGTAGGCGAGATATGCGGTTTTGTCTTGTTTCTTGCATAGTTTATATTTTATTTAGTGCAAAGATAATGCAAACGAGCGGAAAAGCAAAATAAAAACGTGTTTTAATTTTGTTTTCCCGAGTGCAGCTTATCTTCACCGCAGGTAGAGTAATGCAAACGAGCGGAAAAGCAAAATAAAAACGTGTTTTAATTTTGTTTTCCCGAGTGCAGCTTATCTTCACCGCAGGTAGAGTAATGCAAACGAGCGGAAAAGCAAAGGAAAATTATATTTTTCTTTGCTTTACAGAGTATAGCTTATCTTCAACGTGGGTTAAAGTAATAAGCCGAACACAATACCGAACAATAAAGTCTCATTCTGTATTTCGAGTGATGCTCTAGTAATAAAAGAACATAATTATTAGTGCAAAGATAATTGGTTGGACACTGTTGTGATTCATATATGAATTTATTTATGAGAATTTTATTACATGCATAGTCCTGAAAAAATAAAAATATCCCAAAAGTTCTAAAAAAGACGAATATCCTCCACGCATCGCACAAGCTATTGATGGACAATAAATTATCGGTGGAGGTTTACCTCCACTATCATCCACTATCCTCCACGTTTTTGTAAACTATTAAGAAATATCTAGCTAATAACAAGCGTAGCTGTGTTGTTTCTTGAATGATATGAATTTAAATATATTTACATTTTATTCTGTATGCCAATATTTTATGATCATTTAAGTGGATAAAAATTTTAGAAGCTTGCCGTAGATTATTAGATTTGTGTATTTCAAGTAAATGTATTGCACTTTGTAAAAATACTAATAACTCAATCTTAGTTTTCATGTGATAAGCACGAGTAGATCTATTTTATCGATATAATGTTTCCTTTATATCGATCAAACGTTTGCGTTCCTACGATATAAAGTTTCCAATACTACGATCAAACGTTTTCTTTATATCGTTACAACGTTTGCGTTTCTACGATCAAACGTGTTTGTAAATTGCTAAAATAGTCATAATGTAAATATGTTTTACAACTTTATTATTTCCGATAATCTGTTTTATGTTTAGTAATAGCTCTGTGTTTCTTAATAGTTTACAAAAACGTGGAGGATAGTGGATGATAGTGGAGGTAAACCTCCACCGATAATTTATTGTCCATCAATAGCTTATGTGATGCGTGGAGGATATTTGCCTTTTTTAGAATTTTTGGAATATTTTGTTTTTTTGTAATTATAGATGTAATATATATTTATCCTATATTTGAGATTTTATTTCATTACTTATATTCTTGTAATGAACCAAATAACTTCGTTTGATCCATCTTTCTATTTTACGGAAAGAGTAAAAAAATATTGCAAATGTTTTGTATTTTTACAAAGTTTCTCTATCTTTGCATCATATAATCTTAAGATTTTTATAAACTAAAACTTTTATACATGAGACTTAAAAATTTACTGGTAGCAGCGTTACTTTTGCTGGCAGGTGTAGCTCAGGCACAACCACAGATGACAGTTCCTGTTGACAAGGATGTACGCATTGGTAAGTTGGCTAATGGATTGACTTATTACATCCGTCACAACAACTGGCCAGAAAACCGTGCGAACTTCTATATTGCACAAAAAGTTGGCTCAATTCAGGAGGATGAGACACAGCGTGGTCTTGCGCATTTCCTTGAACACATGGCTTTTAATGGTTCTGATAACTTTAAGGGAAATTCTCTTATTGAATGGTGTCGTGCTAATGGCATAGAATTTGGCGGTGACCTTAATGCCTATACAAGTATTGATCAGACGGTTTACAATATAGACAATGTTCCTACACAGCGTGCTGGAGCTATCGACACTTGCTTGTTGATTCTTCGTGATTGGTCTACTGGGCTTACTCTAGACAAGGACGAAATCGAAAAAGAACGCGGTGTCATTCACGAGGAATGGCGTTTGCGCACAAGTGCTTCAAGTCGTATGTTTGAACGTAATCTTCCAAAGTTATATCCTGGAAGTAAGTATGGTGTGCGTTATCCTATCGGATTGATGAGCGTTGTTGATAACTTTAAACCAAAGGAGTTGCGAGACTATTACACAAAGTGGTATCATCCATCACATCAGGGTATTATCGTTGTTGGTAATGTAGATGTTGACAAGGTTGAGGCTCAGATAAAGAAACTTTTTGGAAATATACAGAATCCAAAGAACGAGGCTCCAATAATTGATGAACAAGTTCCTGATAATGCACAGCCGATAGTTGTTATTGATAAGGACAAGGAACAAAGATCTTCAGAAGTCGAACTTATGTTCAAGCATGACGTATTCCCTGATTCTTTGAAGAACAATGTTTCTTATTTGGTATATCAATATGTGAACGGTGCTGTATCAAGTATGCTTAATAATCGTTTTACAGAGGCTGCACAGAAGGCAGACTGCCCGTATGTAATGGCGTATGCCGGAGATGGTGATTATATCTTTGCAAAGACAAAGGATGCTTTTGATCTAAGTGTTTCTCCAAAAGATATGAATGTTGCCGCAGATGCATTGAAGGCTGCTTTAGTAGAATTGCGTCGTGCAGCTGAATTTGGTTTCACTTCTTCTGAATATAGCCGTTTCCAAGCTGACTATATGAGCTCTCTTGATAAGTCTTACAGCAATAAGGATAAACGTTATAATTCTCAATTCTATCGCGAATGTCTGGGAAACTTCCTTACCAACGAGCCCATGCCGGGTATTGAATATTCATACAAGACAATGAAGCAGATTGTTCCAATGATTCCTCTTGAGGCTATCAATGCACAAATCAAGGAACTTGTTTCAAAGAACGATTCTAATATGGTTATCATTAACTTCAATAATGAGAAGGAAGGTAATGTATATCCAACAGAATCACAACTTCTTGACGCTGTTAAGTCTGCACGTGCAGAGAATATTACAGCTTATGTGGATAACGTGAAGAACGAGCCATTGATTAAAGAACTTCCAAAGGCTGGTAAGATAAAGAAGGAAACGAAGAGCAAAAAATTTGATTATACAACCCTTGAACTTTCAAACGGCGTAAAGGTTATCTTGAAGAAGACTGATTATAAGAAAGATCAAGTTGTTCTATCAGGTACTGGTGGCGCAGGTTCTTCATTTTATGGAATGCCTGATTATATTAATACGAAGGTGTTTAATAGTGTTATTGGTATAAGCGGACTAGGTGATTTCTCAAGTACCGAACTTCAGAAGGCAATGGCTGGAAAAATTGCCAATGCTAACTTGAAGATGAGTGAGAGAAAAATGAGCGTTGACGGTAACTCAACACCAAAGGATATAGAGACCATGCTTCAGATGGTGTATCTATATTTTACAAATATAAAGAAAGACAATGATTCATACAACAACCTTATGCAGCAGTATGAGGTAGGTCTCAAAAATCGCGAACTGTCTCCAGATATAGCTTTTAGTGACTCTCTTACAGCAGCATTGTATAACCATAACCCAAGAACTGCTCCTCTGTTACTTAAGGATTTAAAGGATATAAACTATGATCGCATCCTGCAGATGGCAAAAGATCGTACGGCAAGTGCAAAGGGTTGGGAATTTACTATAATCGGTAATTTTGATGACGCTACAATACGCCCACTTATCTGTAAGTATCTTGGATCTTTACCAGCAAAGGGCAATGATGTCGCTTCAAAGCGTGAGCTCATGCCACAAAAGGGACAGATCGAAAATCTGTTCTATCGTAAGATGGAAACGCCAAAAGCCAATTGCTACATGGTTTGGCATAATATGAACCTTCCATACACCTTGGAGAAGTCTATACAGGTTGATATGATTGGACAGGTTCTTTCAATGGAGTATCTAAAGCAAATTCGCGAAGAAGCTAGTGCCGCATATTCTTGTGGCGCTTATGGAGGTGCAAGTGCTGCGGATGACGGATTCAAAATATACCAAATAGTTGGTGTCTGTCCTATGAAACCCGAGAAGCGAGAAATAGCATTGAAGATTATGACCGATGAAGCAAATAAGTTAGCTACAACTTGTGATGCGGAAATGCTTAATAAGGTTAAGGCTTTGATGTTGAAGCAGATCGACGACCGTGCTAAGACAAACGGTTTTTGGGAGGGAGTAATCTATGAATATGACAAGTTGGGTGTTGATACGTATTCTGACTACAAAAAACTTGTAGAGGCACAAACGCCGCAGAGTGTATCTGCGTTCATGAAGGAATTCCTTGGATCTGGTAGCAAGATTACAGTGGTCATGCTTCCTGAAGGAACAAAATAAAAAGGAATAGATAGTCTTTAATATATGTGGGTGTATGGATAAAGTTCCGTACACCCATTTTTTTGTTGTATAAATATAAAAGGAGTGGTTTTTCTTTGATATTCAGCTAAATAACTGTAACTTTGCAGCCTAAAAGTTTTTAATGTATATTTAAAAGAAAGGATTAAGATATATGCCTTATTTATTTTCTTCAGAATCAGTTTCAGAAGGACATCCTGATAAAGTTTCAGATCAAATATCAGATGCCTTACTTGATCAGTTTCTTGCGTACGACGAGAATTCTCATTGTGCGATAGAGACGTTCTGTACTACCGGACAGGTAATTATTATGGGCGAAGTGCGTTCAAAAGAATACATTGATTTGCAGACAATTGCCCGCAATACAATAAAGAATATCGGATATACAAAGGCCGAGTATCAGTTTGATGGTGATTCTTGTGGTATTCTTACAGCTATTCATGAGCAAAGTGATGATATAAATCGTGGTGTAAGTCGTGCTGACGAGGAAAATCAAGGTGCTGGCGACCAAGGTATGATGTTTGGATATGCTTCAAATGAAACAGAGGATTACATGCCAGTATCTCTATATCTGTCACATCTTCTTATGAGTACGCTTGCCGAAATACGTAAGGAAGGCAAAGTGATGACATATTTGCGTCCAGACTCAAAGAGTCAGGTTACGATAAAATATAGTGATGAGAATGTGCCTTTGTGTATTGATACAATTGTTGTGAGCACACAGCATGACCCGTTTGACGACGACGATGATATAATGCTTGCCAAAATCAAGGACGATGTTATACATATTCTAATTCCGCGGGTAAAGGCAAAACTTGGCGACAAGGTACTTGCTTTGTTCAATGATGATATTAAATATTTCGTTAACCCAACAGGAAAATTCGTTATTGGAGGCCCTCATGGGGATACAGGACTTACGGGTCGTAAGATAATTGTTGATACTTATGGTGGTAAGGGTGCTCATGGTGGTGGCGCTTTTTCAGGGAAAGATCCTTCAAAGGTAGACCGTTCTGCAGCTTATGCAGCACGATATATAGCAAAGAACATGGTTGCAGCAGGTGTTGCTGATGAAATGTTGGTGCAGTTGGCTTATGCAATAGGTGTAGCACAACCTGTAAGTATTTATGTTGATACATACGGTCGCAGCAATGTTAAGATGTCTGATGGTGAGATTGCTGAGAAAATTAAACAAATGTTTGACCTTCGTCCAAAGGCAATAGAGCGCATATTGAAACTGCGTCAGCCTATTTATCTTGAAACAGCAGCTTACGGTCACATGGGAAGGAAGAACCAATTGGTGACAAAAACATTCACCAGTAGATATAATGAAGCAAAAACGGTTGAAGTAGAATTGTTTACATGGGAAAAGTTAGACCGTGTGAATGAAATTAAGACCGCGTTTGATATTTAGTTAAAACCATAAAGAGGGGACGAATATTTCGGATCCGTCCTTTTATATGATACAGCAAGAAGATTCCATAGTAAATGAAAATACACAGCAGAAGGCCTTAGTAGGGTTTCCGCATGTGAAAACGCAACCAACACCAGCGCAGATACTTAGTTGGTTGCCTAAGAATGCTACGCCTGAGCAGCAGGATTCTGCCATTCAGGCAAATATAAAGCCCAGTGATATTCATTGGAGCTCTATGCCCGATACATTACACCTTCCTGGGCAACCTGTTGGTAAGAGCTGGCGTGATGTGAATCTGCCAAAATATTACAAGGAATCGTTTTTTTCTAATTCACCTTGGTTTCATCCAGAGCTGTCTGGAGGGCGTGTTGGCGTAGCTGGCGATCCTGTGCCTTATACTATTGCTGGTGATAACCTTATAACAGGAATCTTACTTGCTTGTTTCCTGTTGGCAATGGTGGCTTTTGCCCAGTCTCATAAGTTTATTGTGCGTCAGGCGAAAAACTTCTTTTATGTTCAGCATGGTGAAACAACCACGATGACAGAAACATCAGGGGAGTTTCGTTTTCAGTTCTTTTTGATGTTGCAGACGTGTCTCCAATTTTCACTATTGTTCTTTCTTTATGCGCGTTCAGTTATTAGTGATACCTTCATCGTTGAACAATATAAGGTGGTTGGCTTTTTCTCGGCAGTAATACTGGTCTATTTTCTGATAAAGTTCGTTGCTTATACGATAGTTAATCTCACATTCTTTGACAAAAAGACAAATGAACAATGGATAAAATCATTTTTATTTATAAATTCAGTTGAAGGATTGTTGGTGTTTCCTGTCGTAATGTTAGTTGCATATTTTGGATTGGCATTGAAAACAGCTTTGATTTATACAGTTATAGTCGTGGTTTTGTTAAAAATACTGTCCTTGTACAAGACATATATAATCTTTTTCAGACAAAAAGGCGCCTTTTTGCAAGATATTTTGTACTTTTGTGCACTCGAAGTAATGCCTTTACTCACATTATGGGGAGTATTGACAGCTATAAATGGTTATTTGAAAATAAATTTTTAGGACATAATGATTAAGAAGATTCTGATCTCTCAGCCTAAGCCAACAAGCGATAAGTCACCATATTATGACATCGCTAATCAGTTTGGCGTGGAATTGGATTTCCGTCCGTTTTTCAAAATAGAGGGTATCTCTTCAAGAGAATTCCGTGAACAGAAAGTTAGTCTGCTTGCTCATACAGCGGTTGTCTTTACATCGCGCCATGCTATAGACAATTATTTCAAGCTAGCTAAAGATCTGCGTATTACTATTCCTGAAGATATGAAGTATTTTTGTCTTATTGAGACAGTTGCACTTTATATCCAGAAATACGTGCAGTATCGTAAACGAAAAATTTTCTTTGGTACTACTGGCAAAATTGATGGTCTGTTGCCACTTATGCTTAAACATAAGACAGAAAAATTCCTTGTACCGCTAAGTGATGTTCATAATGATGATATTAAGGATATGCTTGATGCAAAGAATTTAAAGCATACCGTTTGTACGATGTATCGTACTGTGAGCAATGATTTTACGGAAGAGGAAAAGCAAAACTTTGATTATGATATGATGATCTTCTTTAGCCCAACTGGTGTTAAGGCTTTAAAGAAAAACTTCCCTGATTTTAAACAGGGCGATATTAAGGTCGCAGCCTTTGGTCCTGCTACTGCTAAAGAAGTAGATGCCCAAGGTTTGCGTCTTGACCTCCTTGCGCCTAACAAAGATTATCCATCAATGACCGGTGCGCTAAAGGCTTTTCTTGAGAAAAATAAAAAATAATGTCGGCATCCCAAGCTGAAAATCTGACTAAGCAAGAGCGTGTTTGTAGCAAGTTGCTGATTGATCGACTCTTTAATGGGGGCAAAAGTCATTCTATGTCTGCTTACCCACTAAGGGTAGTCTATATGTATATGCCATCTGATGATATCTCTAATGATGAACCAAATACTCAGATTCTTGTCAGTGTACCTAAAAAATGCTTTAAACGTGCAGTAAAGCGTAATCGCGTGAAACGGCAGGTGCGGGAGGCTTACAGACGAAATCGTATTCTCGTATCGGAAAGGGTGCCAGATGGATGTAGCGTGGTGATGGCTTTTATATGGCTTGACTCAAAACTATATGATACTGCAGTAGTAGAAGCTAAGATGAAAAATCTTATTCAACGTGTTAGCGAGAAAATATGAAATTAATGATTAACATATTGCATCATGTGTCGAGAGCCATTGCTTGGATTCTCGTATTGCCAATATTGTTTTATCAGAGATTTATTACTCCTTATACTCCGCCTTCTTGTAGATTTACTCCCACATGCTCAGAGTATGCGCGACAGGCTATACTAAAGTATGGACCGATAAAAGGGCTGGGGTTGGCTATATGGAGAATATTAAGATGTAATCCTTGGGGTGGTAGTGGATATGATCCGGTGCCGTAAGTTTCCTGTAACGGGTCCCAGTAATATAATTAATAATTAGGCGAGAATATTTGTTCGCCTTTTAATTGGAATAATATAATAATGTCAAAAAACTTTGTTGAAGAACTGAAATGGCGTGGTATGCTGGCTCAGATTATGCCGGGTACAGAGGAATATCTACAGTCGCACATGGTGTCGGCTTATTTGGGTACAGACCCAACGGCAGACTCTTTACATATTGGTCACCTTTGTGGAATTATGATGCTTAGCCACTTGCAGCGTTGTGGTCACAAACCATATCTCCTTGTAGGTGGTGCTACTGGTATGATTGGTGATCCTTCTGGCAAGAGTCAGGAACGTAATCTTTTGGATTCTGATACATTATATCATAACCAGGAGGCTATAAAGCAGCAGGTATCTAAGTTCTTGGATTTTGACGGTGATGCTCCAAACAAGGCAGAACTTGTTAATAACTACGATTGGATGAAAGATTTCTCTTTTCTTGATTTCGTTCGTGAGGTTGGAAAGCATATCACCGTTAATTACATGATGGCTAAAGACTCCGTGCAGAAGCGTCTTAATGGTGAGGCTCGTGACGGTCTGTCTTTCACTGAGTTCACTTATCAGTTACTTCAAGGTTATGACTTCCTTTATCAATATCAGAAATATGGTGTAAGATTGCAGCTTGGTGGTAATGACCAGTGGGGCAATATGACAACAGGAACTGAGTTGATACGTCGTACTCTTGGTAGTGAATCAGAGGCCTTCTGTCTTACATGTCCTTTGATAACAAAGGCTGATGGAAAGAAATTCGGTAAGACTGAGAGTGGTAATATCTGGCTTGACCGTAACCGTACGACTCCTTATGCTTTCTATCAGTTTTGGTTGAATGTAAGTGATGATGATGCTGAAAGATATATAAAGATATTCACAAGCCTTGAAAAGGACGTAATTGATGCTCTTATTGAAGAGCATAAACAGGATCCTGGTAGACGTGTTCTTCAGAAACGTCTTGCAGAGGAAGTTACTGTCATGGTTCATTCAAAGGAAGATCTTGAAATGGCTATTGCTGCAAGTAATATCCTCTTTGGAAAAGCAACAAAAGAGAGCCTTTCAAAACTTGACGAGGCCACTCTTAATGATGTATTTAAGGATGTTCCGCATTACACAATCGACAAGTCTTTGCTTGGTGGAACAGCTGTAGACCTGTTTAATCAGGACGGTATGGAGATATTTCCAAGCAAGAGTGAAATGCGCAAACTGGTAAAAGGCGGTGGCGTAAACTTGAATAAAGAGAAGGTTGCAGCTTTTGATCAAATGATAACTTCTGATGATCTTATTGACGGAAAATATCTCCTCGTACAGCGTGGAAAGAAGAATTATTACTTAATTACAGTAAAGTAAACGCTTAAAAATTTGGTAGTAGATGAAAAATCTATTACCTTTGCACCCGAAATTGGAAACAATTCATATTGATTGTCCCATGGTGTAATGGTAGCACTACAGTTTTTGGTTCTGTCAGTGGTGGTTCGAATCCGCCTGGGACAACATAAAAAATCCGCGATTCCTAATATATAAAAAAGGATTTGCGGGTTTTTTTGTTTATGATTTGTACAACAAATGTACAATATTAACCGTTAATTATAGAAAAAACTAATGGATTTACTTTTTGCTGATAAAGCACGCAAATACTCAAAAAAGCAAAATGGATGATGCTTCATAAGCATATTTGTAATAATTAGTCAAATATACATATGTGAAAATCAACAAATATTTATTATATTAAACCAATGAAAAAACAATTATTTTTTTTAGCAGCATTGCTTATGATTGCTTCAAGTGTTTGTGCTCAGCAGAAGGCAGGAACATTCTCTATCACACCAAAAATTGGTGTAACTGCAAGTAACTTCTCTGGTGATATGCCTGCTATTGTAAATTACGTATTAATGTCTCAAGATAACACTGAAGAACCACTAAGATGGATTTCCATGTCAGATGGACCTGTCGTAGAAATGGGTACAGTAGGATTTGGAGAAAGCAAAAACAAGTTTGGATTTACTGCTGGTGTAGAAGCACAGTATCAATTCTCAAAAATCATCGGTCTTTCTTTAGGAGTATTCTACACTCAACAAGGGGCAAGCTACGACACAAAAGGTTTCTCAAATACTTCAAAAGATGGAGTTAAAGTTGCGATTAATGATAATTTGAAGATTAATCTCAATAGTATTACAATGCCAATTTTGGCTAATGTTTATATATGGAAAGGTCTTGCCGTAAAAGTGGGGCTGCAGCCTGAATTAGCAGTTAGCAAGAAAACGGGTGGTGATGTCACTATTAGCTATCAAGGTCCATCGATATCAGCAGTTCATAGTGATGTGGAAGGAATAAGATCATTCTCTCTTTCTGTACCTGTAGGTGTAAGCTATGAATATAAGAATATTGTTGCTGATCTGAGATACAACATTGGCGTAACAGACTTGCGAAAGGATGGCGATGCAGGATGGGGTGGAAATAATTCCAGATCAACTTCTCAAAATAGGACCTTGTCGTTTACCGTTGGTTATAAGTTTGAATTATAGTACAATGTCTGGATGGGTTATATTCCGCCAGACTCTGTTTTTTTTAGCCCTACATGCAAATTAGAGTACTAACACGGATGGTATATGAAACGAGAAGAATAAGTTTCTATAGTCACTGATATTATATACTTCAGATGAAAGATAAATGTTGAAAAATAGGTCTTTTCAAATTAATTTTGTATTTTTGCATCAGACTACTCTGATAACTTAATAGTAAAACAAAAGATAATGGATACATTTTCAAAAAACTTTTCATTGGAAGGTAAAGTAGCATTGGTAACAGGTGCTGCTTATGGTATTGGATTTGCAATTGCCGAAGCTTATGCTAAGGCTGGTGCTAAAGTTGCGTTCAACTGCCGCAGTCAGAAACATCTTGATCAGGCAATGGCTGATTATCAAGCAAAAGGTATTGATGCAAAAGGATATATTGCTGACGTAACTGATGAGGCTCAGGTCAAGGGGCTTATTACAACAATAGAAAAAGAACTTGGTACTATTGATATTCTTGTTAATAATGCAGGAATCATTAAGCGTATTCCTATGGATGAGATGAGTGTTGAGGAATTCCGTCAAGTTATTGATATTGATCTTAATGCACCTTTTATTGTCTCAAAGGCTGTTATTCCTGAAATGAAGAAAAAAGGTCATGGAAAGATAATTAATATCTGCTCAATGATGAGTGAACTTGGACGCGAAACAGTAAGCGCCTATGCTGCTGCCAAGGGTGGATTGAAGATGCTTACACGTAATATCTGTTCTGAGTTTGGTGAGTATAACATACAGTGTAATGGTATCGGTCCAGGTTATATAGCAACACCACAGACAGCACCGCTTCGTGAGTTACAGCCAGATGGAAGCCGTCAGCCTTTTGATAGCTTTATTATAAGTAAAACTCCTGCTGCGCGTTGGGGTACTCCAGAAGACTTAATGGGACCAGCAGTGTTCCTTGCTTCAGACGCAAGTGATTTCGTAAATGGTCATGTTTTGTATGTAGATGGAGGTATTTTGGCTTATATTGGCAAACAACCTAAATAAGTATCTGAAATAAAAAGAAAAGAGCGGCTCGTTAGAGTCGCTCTTTTATGTTGAATAATCTTTTACAATTATTTATTTACTGCATCAGAAAGCTCTGCGCCAGCCTTGAACTTTGCAACCTTCTTTGCTGCAATCTGAATCTTAGCCTTTGTAGCTGGGTTAATGCCTTCACGAGCAGGGCGCTCGTTAACACTGAATGTACCGAAGCCTACAAGCTGGATTTTGTCACCTGCAACTAAAGCGTCTTTAATTGCAGCTGTTGTTGCGTCCAATGCCTTTTTTGCATCTGCTTTGCTCAGACCTGCGCCTGCAGCAATCTTGTCGATTAATTCTGTCTTGTTCATAACTTTGAATTATTTAATGATTATTTATATAAAAAATATCTTTTCTGGTGACAAATATAGGTTATTCATTTCATAAAACAAACAAAAAAACAAAAAAAGTGATTTATTTTTCGAAAATTTGTGGTAAACCTTGTGTATTAGTAGTGTTTAAGGGATATTTTTCGTAATTTTGTAACCGTTATACAACATTTGTCGAACTATAAGAAATTACATAATATGATGCGCATTCCAACGGTAACAAAGAACTTACTTATAATAAACGTACTGGCATTCTTTGCTATGTACGTACTTCGGTCTGTTAACTTGTTTGGTGGTTCTCCATTAGACTTAAATGATATCCTTGGCTTGCACTTTTTTCTTGCTCCGGATTTCCATATTTATCAATTGGTAACTTACATGTTTATGCATGCCACTTTTACGCATATATTCTTCAATATGTTTGCCTTGTGGATGTTTGGTATGATTGTAGAAAGAACATGGGGTGCAAAACGCTTCCTTTTTTATTACATTTCTTGTGGAATTGGTGCAGGACTTTTTCAGGAATTAGCGCAGTTCTTTGATTTGTATTTTATGATTTCATCTCAGAATGCAAGTGTTTCTGTAATGCATTTGCCTGAGGTTGCAAGGCAAGCACTTAATGCCTGGACTACAGTTGGTGCGTCGGGTTCTATATATGGTGTGCTTTTGGCATTTGGAATGTTATTTCCAAACGAGAAGTTATTTATTATTCCAATCCCTTTTCCTATCAAGGCTAAATGGTTTGTCATGATATATGCTGGCATAGAACTGTTTTCAGCAATGGCCACGACTGGAGATGGTGTTGCTCATGTTGCCCACCTTGGTGGAATGGTTGTGGGTTTCTTCATGATAAAATATTGGCGTCGCCATGCTTATCGTGGTTCTAATATGGCTGGGGGAAATCAATTTTTTGATACCTTAAAGCGCAAGTGGGATAAACGCGGTAGTGGCAAGAAATTTAGCACATGGCATAATAAAAATTCAGAAACTGAAAATTATAATTCTCATAACAGCGACTGGGATTACAATGCGCGCAAAAAGGCAGAACAAGATGATATAGACCGTATTCTTGACAAAATACGCAAGAGTGGATATGATAGTCTGACTGCAGAAGAGAAGCGTTGTCTTTTTGAGAACAGTAAGAAGAATTGAAAGTATTATTATGTTTGGTTCTATAAGGAAATTCCTTCTGCAACTGATAGCTGGAGCTAATCTGGCAACGATCTTTATAATGTTATTTATTGGTTATTCAGATCGACTCGACCCTGTAAAGCATGGAGTGTTGGCTAATGCCGGATTGGTCTTTCCAATATTCTTGCTGATAAATTTTTGTTTTTTAGTCTTTTGGTTGTGTTTCAAAAAAATTGGGGTTTTAATACCTTTGCTTGGATATATATTCTGTTATATTCCGATACGTACATATATTCCATTTAATATACCTCGCACTCCGCCTGATGGTGCGATAAAGGTTATGTCATACAATGTGTGGTCGTTTGCCGGTTGGGAACGTTTTCCTGATGGTAAGTTCCCTATATTAGAATATATTCGTCAACAGAAAGCTGATATCTTGTGTTTGCAGGAAGCTTTAACAAATGAAATAGGAAAGGCTAGAGTTGACTCTGTGATGAATAAGCTGTATCAATATAGAGATACGGCAATGAGTAGACCTGGAGGGGACTGCATCGCTATATATAGCAGGTATCCAATAGTTTCTCGAGAGCGCATTCAATATCCTTCAAAGGGTAATCTCAGTATGGCTTATGAAATAAAGAAAGGTAGCGATACTATTATTGTTGTTAATAATCATTTAGAGACCACAGGACTCTCTGTTGAGGATAAATCAAGTTTCAAATCAATGGTAAAAGGAAACCTTGAAGGAACTGCCGCAAAGAAAGCTTCTTATCATTTAGTTGACAAACTTAGTGAGGCATCAATAAAGCGTGCCCCTCAGGCAGACGCTGTAGCTAGATATTTAAGCAAGCACCTTGGTCGAAGTATTATTCTTTGTGGTGATTTTAACGACACACCTATATCCTATGCTCATCATGTAATATCCAAGAATCTAACAGATTGCTATGTAGAAAGTGGTAATGGGCTAGGTTTCAGTTATCATGAAGGTGGAATGTATGTGAGAATAGACAATATTATGTGCTCAAGTGATTGGCAACCTTTTGAGTGTAAAGTTGATAGCAAAATAAAAGATTCTGACCATTATCCAATCTTTTGTTGGCTAAAAAAGCGGGGAAAACCCTAAAAAATGAATAATTACAGGCTATAAATTTCTTAAAGTGACAAAAAAATGTTATTTTTGCACTTCTATATATAGTCTGTGAATTATATAGAGAACATAGAAAAACAAATAATTTATAACATAATAAAAAATGCAAAACAAAGGAATTGTAATTTGTACAGCTGTCCTACTGACACTTGCAAGCATTTTCTATCTGTCATTCTCGTTCGCCACACGTTATTACGACGGCGAGGCTGCAAAGCTTAAAGACCCTATTGCGCAACAGGATTATAAAGATTCTGTTAAATACTTGGGTATTTATTCTTATCAGAAGTGCTTGGAAACTCAAATTGGTCTTGGTCTGGATCTTAAAGGTGGTATGAATGTGGTTTTGGAAATATCAGTACCTGATGTTGTCGAGACTCTAGCTGACCACAAGACAGACGTAGCTTTCACTAAGTCAATGAAGCAGGCTAAAGCCGAAGAGGAAACTAGCCAGAGTGATTTTCTCTCTCTCTTCGTTAAGTATTATCATCAGAATGCACCAGGACATCGTCTAGCAGAAATCTTCGCTACTCAGCAATTGCAGGGTAAGGTTTCTCCACAGAGTTCTGATTCTGAGGTAGAGAAGGTGCTTCGTGCTAATATTCAATCTGCGATAGATAACTCTTTCAATGTGGTTCGTACTCGTATTGATAAGTTTGGCGTTGTTCAGCCTAATATCCAGAAACTTGAAGGTCAGGCAGGTCGTATCATGGTTGAAATGCCAGGTATTAAGGAACCTGAACGTATGCGTAAGCTACTTCAAGGTAGTGCAAACCTAGAATTCTGGGAGACATATAATGCCAGTGAGATTATTCCTTATCTGACACAGCTTGATTCTCGTCTTGCAAATGGTGGTGACGCTGATACTGCAACTGTAAAGAAGGCTGCTCTAAAGAAAGCTGTTGCAAAAGTTGAGCCTAAGTTCAAAATTAAGAGTACAGCTAAGGAGGATGCTTCAGAAGCAAGCAGAGCACAAATTAACGCTGCAAAGAAAATGCATCCATTGCTTGCAATGTTGCAGACAACAGGACAGAATTCTCTTAGCGTTGTTGGATATGCAAGTGTACGCGATACAGCTGCTGTAAACCGAGTAATTCATAGTGCTGCAGCAAAGCAGATATTACCATCAGATCTTAAACTTCTTTGGAGTGCTAAGCCTGCTGATGGAATTCAGGCAAAAAATATATATGAACTTCATGCTTTGAAGGTTACTACGACTACAGGTCGCGCACCACTTGAGGGTGATGTTGTAACAGATGCAAGTGATCAGTTTGATCATTTGTCTGGTTCGCCAGAGGTTTCAATGACCATGAATTCTGATGGTGCACGCCGTTGGGCAGCCTTGACAAAGGCTAACGTTGGTAGAGCTATAGCTATTGTTCTTGATAACGCTGTATATTCAGCTCCTCGTGTAAATGGTGAGATTGATGGTGGCCAGTCTTCTATTAGCGGAAACTTTACTATAGAGGATACTAAGGACCTTGCCAATACATTGAAGTCTGGTCGTATGCCTGCACCTGCGCGAATTGTACAGGAAGAAATTGTTGGTCCTACATTGGGTG
The DNA here is from genome assembly GCF_017347605.1 of Prevotella herbatica. Taxonomy (NCBI): domain Bacteria; kingdom Pseudomonadati; phylum Bacteroidota; class Bacteroidia; order Bacteroidales; family Prevotellaceae; genus Prevotella; species Prevotella herbatica. Next base: position 1,354,039 of record NZ_AP024484.1, on the reverse strand, counting down.
CAGCTTCTATTCAGCAGGGTGTCGTTTCTTTTGCCATAGCTTTCGTTCTGTTGATTTTGTATATGGTTGTCATGTATAATTTCATCCCAGGTATGATTGCTAATGCTGCTCTTATCATCAATGTATTCTTTACACTTGGTATATTGACGTCCTTCCAGGCGGCACTAACGATGAGTGGTATTGCCGGTATGGTGTTGTCATTAGGTACGGCAGTCGATGCCAATGTGCTTATATATGAACGAATAAAAGAGGAACTTCGAGCCGGCAAGGGAATGAAACAGGCTGTTTCTGCTGGTTATAGCAATGCTTTCTCCGCCATTTTTGACTCAAACCTTACATCTCTTATAACTGGTGTAATTCTTTATATATTCGGTACAGGTCCTATTCAGGGATTTGCTACAACATGGATTATAGGTATTATATGTTCTTTCTTCAGTGCCGTATTCTTGACACGTCTAGTTTATGAACATCAGCTTAACAAAGACCGTTGGATGAAACTTAAGTTTTGGACAGGCATAAGCAAAAACCTTATGCAGGGTACAAATATTAAGTTCATGTCAATGTACAAGGGTACATTTGTTGTGACTGGTCTTGCTGTGATTTTGTTTGCTGGAAGTTTCTTTGTACGTGGTTTAGCAAAGAGCATTGACTTTACTGGTGGTCGTAATTATGTTGTTCAGTTTGAGAAACCAACACAGCCAGAACAAGTTCGCGAAGCCCTTGTTGGGATATTCCCAGGCTGTACATCAGGTGCAATATCACTTGGTACAGATAACAAGACAATCCGTATTTCTACTAACTATAAGATAGAATCAAATAGTGCTAGTGTTGACGACGAGGTTGAAACCATGCTTTATAATGGGCTAAAGAAAACAGGAATGGTAAGTCAGAAGAATGTTGAGTCATTCAAGAATCCTGACGTTCGTACCGGTGGTTCAATAATTAGTTCTTCTAAAGTTGGTCCTTCTATAGCTAAAGATGTTACCTATGGTGCTATCCTTAGTGTACTTATAGCATTGGTGGCTATATTCTTGTATATCCTTCTACGCTTCCGTAATGTAGCGTTCTCTTTAGGATCAACCATAGCTCTTGCTTTTGATGCTTTGACTGTTGTTGGTATTTTCTCATTGTTGCAAGGTGTATTACCATTCTCTCTTGAGGTGGATCAGACTTTCATTGGTGCAGTGCTTACTGTTATTGGTTATTCAATTAACGATAAGGTGGTGGTATTCGACCGTATACGTGAAAATTTGGGACTCCATCCTAAGGAAGACATACAGGTTTTGTTCAATGATTCAATCAATCAAACACTTGCTCGTACTATTAATACATCAACCACAACATTGATTGTATTGATTGTTATCTTGTTGCTTGGTGGTAAGAGTATTCAGCCATTTGCGTTTGCAATGACAATTGGTGTTGTATTTGGAACATTGTCTTCAATATTTATTGCTTCACCTATCGCTTACCTAGTAGCAGGTAAAGAGATACGCAACCGCAAAAAAGTTGAAGAAGCAAAAGCTGTAGAGGTTAAGTAATCTCGTCTTATAAATATAAGACAAAATATAAATATTAAAGCCCATCGACACTAATGTCGATGGGCTTTTTGTTATCATTCAATTGCGCTCATTTACACATATATTAATATATATTATTGTCTTTCTTGCTTATCTTCTTGGTATGTATTTTTTTCTTTGCATTTTATGAAGAACTATAAAAATCATGAATTTTATCTTTTAAAATAGGATAGCTAACTATTTATATGTAACTTTGCAATCTGATTGATAGTATTCTTATTAGTGATACTTATTATCTACTATTTGCATTAACAGATTATTTGGAAAAATTGAAATATAGTAAAGATGCCTGATAAAGTTTTAAATGTTATCGTTACTCACAATAGGTTAAATGACGTGAAAATATGTATTGAGAATGTAAAAAATCAAACATACAAAAATTTAGATATTCTTGTCGTAAATAATGGAAGTTCTGATGGAACAACAGAGTTTTTGGCTGAGCAAACAGACATAAATGTTATTAATCAAGATAACTTAGGCGGTGCTGGAGGTTTCTGCACTGGCATGAAATATATGATGGATAATGGCTATAACTGGCTTTGGATGATGGATGACGATGGTATTCCTGACTCTAACCAATTGGAAACACTTATAGACTTTAATAAAAAAACGGGATTTGTTTTTCTGAATGCATTGGTTATAGATAAAGATGATCACAAGAGACTTGCTTTTGGACCGCTAAATGGACATAGATATATATATGTTGATGAAGTAACAGAAAACGAAGATTTTGATAAAATGATTTATCCATTTAACGGAACATTAATAAAACGAGAAGTTATCAAGAAAATAGGATTAATTAAAAAAGAATGTTTTATCTGGGGTGACGAGCAAGAATACACTTTACGTGCAACACGAGCTGGGTACACTACTCATACTGTTACTAATGCTATACACTATCATCCAAGAGAGAAGGGGCTTAAAGGTCGTATGCTCCCAGGCTTCTCACATAAGAATGTTCTTGTGAAACCCAAATCTCTTTCACACTATTTTTACAGAAATCAAGGCTATATAGACCATACATATAGGAATTACCATCACATTTTTACTAAGTTCATTATAAGAAATTCTGTTTACTTTATACGTACGGGACAATTTGAGGAACTATACAAGCTCTTCAAGTATTATATCTGCGGATGGCATAATAAATATGAAAATCTTAATGAAGTCTAGATTGACGTGTTGTATATTCCGCAGTCTGAGTCATAGAGAATACATAGTTGCGAAGATATGAGAATTGCTTAATATTCTTATTCTGTCGCAACTTTCCATTTGGAGCTACATCATAGCAGAAACTTCTATTCATTGATGGATTGAAAATGTAACAACGTTTAGCATCTCGTCCTACGATTTCATTATCAGCAGAATAAAAGGCTTTAGTTCGCTTGCAATTTATTGCGTTTATTCCAAAGCCATTGTATTTGTAAGACATGTTTAGCAGTTGTAGCAAAGTCGGCATTACGTCTATCTGCTCCATAAGGTTATTACACTTCATTGTAGGAATATCTGCGCCAAATATCATGAGTGGAATGTGATTGTATGAAACAGGCAGTTCGCAATTACTATTACCAACAAGCTTTCCATGATCGGCGAGTATAACGAAAACAGTGTTTTTATACCATGGTTGCTTCTTTGCCTTTTCAAGGAAATCGCCAATTGCCCAATCTGCATATTCAACAATTTGTGTTTCTGGCTTTGAGGTCTTTGCATGGAAAAAAGACGGAATAATATATGGGGGATGATTACTAATTGTAAGTAGAGTAGCAAAGAATGGTTTGCCGCTCTTAGATACCTTATTTATAATAGGTAGTGAATAGTTGAACAAGAAATGATCGCTTACTCCGAAACTATTCACAACTTCATTCTTAGGATAGTTCTCTTGAGAGTAAATGTCATCATAGCCGTTAGTTGAAAAAAACGCCTTCATATTATCATACTGTGCCTCATGAGTCATGAAAAACAAGTTATGATACCCATATCTTTTCAATACGGTAGGAATGCCGTCTCGATGTGGTGTAACAGTACCTTTCATTAGGTTTCTAGACATTATGGCTGGAAAGGAATAAAGTGCAGCTGTCATACCTTGATTGGTATGTATGCCAGCACTATAACAGTTGGTGAAGGCTAGTGAATGATTAAATAACGAATCAAGATTAGGTGTGAGCCGTTCATTTTGTCCGAAAGTCTGCATTAGACTAGCAGACATAGACTCCATTAATATCACAACAACATTGTGTTTCTTGGCAGGTCCACAAGTCTTTATGTCTCGTGAAAGTACATTAGTGCTGTCAATCTTCCCTGTAATTCCAAGCGAAGCCCTTGCCTGTGTTATTGCTTTTCCATAAGGCATTAGGTGGATCTCTTTATTTTCCTTACGCATATCGTCAAGCGAACTAGTAAGAAGATTAAACGCAGGATTGATACCTAGTTGATTTAAGAAAGAATCATTACAATAATAAGCCTCACTAATTTTTATCGGATTATATCCCACTCTGCCACGAATACCGAAAATACAGCCTCCGATGAAAGCACAAGTTACAATAAGACGCAAAGAGACAATAGGTGGAGTCGTGACGTCAGTATGACTTTCTTCAATTTTCTTCCAAAAGACTAAATACTGGTGTTTTAATAAATAGACAAAAATGGAAATAATAATAAAATAGGATGCTATATAAAGCCAGTAAGATGATTCTTGGAATAACATTCCTGACGTTGTTGAAGCATAGCCAAACCATTCAAATATACTCGAATTGATATTTTTGAAGAAATAAGCAAAATACGGAGTGTTAGCTGCAGATGGCATAAATACGATAGCAAACCAAAATGAATACCATATCATCACAGCCTTTAACATCCATTTGCGATAATAGTTGAAACAGGCTGAAAACAATATTACAGCCAATGGCAACACAGATATATAGGATGTAACAACATTATCAAACCATAATCCGTTGACAAATGCAATGAATCTATCAGCTCTATTATCTGTTATCATTCCATGAAGAGAAATATACTCTATAAGTCTGAATAATGACAATGCTAAAATAGCTAATATGTGGATTGATAATATATATTCAATAGTTTTTGTAAAACGTTTCATTTCTTATGCGTAATAAATTCAATACAAAAGTATATAAAATTAAGAGAATAATGCAATAAATGCATCATCAAATAAATAATTATTTGTAATTTTGCCAAAACTAAAGATTTATCTAACAAAAATGAAATTATTATTCCGCAACAAATACTTCTGGTTGCTTTTATTAGTGTGTTCATTCACACTTCTGCCGTTTCTTGGTCTATCTGATTTTCATACTAAGGGCGAGCCTCGTGAAGCTATTGTCTCTTATACTATGCTTGCCAGTGATAATTGGGTGCTACCAACAAACATGGGAGGTGAGACAGCTTATAAGCCACCATTCTTTCATTGGTGTGTTGCTGTTGTAAGTAATGTTTATGGTGCAGTGACTGAAGCTACATCACGAATTCCTTCAGCTGTGGCATTGATAATAATGACTATGGCAACTTTTGTGTTTTTTGCAAAGAGAAAGGGCAATAAGATAGGTATGATCACAGCATTGACAGCCTTTACCAGCTTTGAGCTTCATCGTGCTGGTGCTAATTGCCGTGTGGACATGGTGCTGACAATGCTAACCGTTTGTGCAATATATGACTTGATGAGATGGTATGAGCACAACATGAAAGGTGTTCCTTGGATAGCGATAGTACTAATGGGATTAGGCACGATGACAAAGGGACCTGTTGGTTCTATAATACCATGTATGGTGATGGGAATCTTCATGTTGATGCGCAAGGTGAATTTTTTCCGTGCGTTCTTTACATTAGTCGCATTTGGATTACTATCTCTTTTGATCTATGGTGCATGGTTCTATGCTGCATATCGTCAAGGGGGACAATCATTCCTTGACCTTATGTATGAAGAGAATATTGGTAGAATGACCAATACCATGAACTATGATTCATGTGTGAATCCGTGGCCATACAACTTCCTGACAGTATTCACGGGATACTTGCCTTGGATATTGTTGCTGATCACAACATTGTTTTTTGTGCATTGGAATTTTAAAAAGAGAATCAACCTTAAGAGTATATGGAGTCGTATGCTCTCTATGGATAATATAGATTTATATTCATTAATAGCAATAGTTTCAATATTTGTATTCTATTGTATACCACAGAGTAAACGTTCTGTGTATTTAATGCCTATATATCCGTTCTTAGCATATTTTATAGCTAAACTTCTCGTGTGGCTTTCAGATAGGCAACAGAAACCTTTGCGCATATATGGTGGAATACTTTCTGTGCTATCTACTTTGCTGTTTGTTGTCTTTGTTTTGATAAAGTCTGGTATTGCACCTTTGACTTTGCTAGGAGGACATGGAAAACACGCAATTACAAATATTGCAACCATGCAGGCTTTCGCAAATATAGGAAGTTGGTGGCAATATGTTTTGATATTTTTCACTACCATCATAGGATTCGCATGGTGGAGATATCAAAAAAGACACAATGGTGATAAATTGGTTTATGGCATAATAGTCCTTACTTTTGCACTTTATCTGTCGGTGGACGGAGTTTATACCCCCGCTGCATTAAATGTTAAGTCTCAAAGGGCTGTAGCTGGATGTATAGATAGAATCGCGCCTGAAAGCGAAGGTAAGATCTATGAATATATTGATTATGCTATAAGAACTCCAGGAGACAAACCACACTTCTTCGAGTTGAATTACTATCTTAATAACCGTGTACATAATTTTTATAAAGAGAAGCCTCAGAGCGGTTTCTTGGTGATAACTCATTCTGATTATGAGATGTGTGTGGATGGATTTAAAAAACAGGGATATAAATTCAAGTTCATCAAGAATTGGGCAGAGTTTGATATGGATTTATATCAATTCAATAAATAAAAGTTATTTGTATTCGTGAGACTTATTTTAGTTTCACGAATACAAATCTTAATAATAAAAAGTTTATTGGTACAATCATAACTAGTGTCATGATGCCGGCAAGTTGTTTGCCTATTTCAAAGTACATCAATAAATTAAGAAGTCCTATCTCAAGAAGATAATTTATTACGTGACTTGCAAGGAAACCTGCCGCATTCTTTTTTGAAGCTTGTTCCTTGAAAGTAAAATGGGTTGTCATGAAATAGTTGAATACTAAACCAACACCATATCCAATAGTATATGATATAGTTGCGTTGAAAGCAAGTAATGCAAGTAAATAAGCACAATAGTGCAAACCTGTGGATAATGATCCTGTTACACCAAAGCGCAATACTCTACCCACATCCTTATGGCATTGAGGATGATTATTCCAGAAAGACAGCAGTTTATTCCTCATCCCCTAGTATCTCTGCAATATTATAAAGCGGACGATGTTTTACCTCAATATATATCTTTCCAATATATACTCCGATCACGCCAATAGAAATAAGCATTACTCCTCCTACAAACCAAACTGAAAGCATCAGTGAAGCCCAACCGTGTACGGCCGTTCCGGCAATGAGAGCATGAATTACATAAATAGCTATGCCTACACATACAAGCAGGAAGAGTATTCCCATGTATATGATATTATATATTGGTTTTATTGAGAACGATGTTATCCCATCGAGCGCAAGCCCTAACATCTTACGAAGAGTATATTTAGATTTACCAGCCTGACGTTCACTTATTGTGTCATCAACAGTTGAGGACGGAAGTCCTATCAATGGGATAAGTCCACGCAAATATAGATTTCTTTCATCGTATTCTGCAAGCATTTCTAGTGCACGTTTACTCATCAGTCGGAAATCAGCATGATTGAAAACACTTTTGACACCCATGCGATCCTGTAACTTATAGAAAGCCTCTGCCGACATTCTCTTCAACAATGGATCGGCTGTACGTGATACTTTCACACCATATACAATGTCGTAACCTTCTTCAAAGTCATCAATCATCTGCTCAATTGCATTGATATCGTCTTGGAGGTCTGCGTCAATTGTGATTACGGCATCAGCCCAGTCCTTAGCAACCATCATTCCAGCCATGATAGCGTTTTGATGTCCGCTATTGTGGGCTAATGAGATACCCTTTACATAATGGTTCTCATTATGCATCTTTCTGATGATATCCCAGGTCTGGTCTTTGCTACCGTCATTGACGAAGACCATCATGCTGTCTTTTGATATTTTCCCCTTTGCGACAAGACCATCGAAAAACTCTGTGAGTTTTTTTACGGAATCTTCTAAAACTGGTTCTTCGTTATAGCATGGAGAAACTGTCGCTAATTTTATCATACTTTTTTCCTTTCTACAAATTCACTGAACGTAATAAACTCCTCATTCTTGTTTTTAAGGTGTTTTATTAATTTGTCCAATCGCTGCGCCATCTGCAGTCCACTGTGATTCTTAATGATAAATGGCATTTTGAATTCTGGATGTTGCTTCAGTTCGTAAAACTCCCAAGGGTGGAAATATGTGACGAAATATCCGTCGTGCTTTAATACTCTGTCAGTCATCCAATAATATATGCTTTCTGGTAAATTGTGTAGTGCAAGCCAGAATAGTGGAAAGCGTATAATCGGAGTTACAGATGCTGGTATCTCCATTACACCTTTGCGCATGAAATATGTGCGTGGAGTGTTCAGATGTATGTATCTTCCTGGGATAAATGCTGGATTGAGTGATGAATTATATTCAAATCCTGCATTTTCTATGTCGTCATCAGAGACAGGGAACATTCGCGGTTGGCGATATCCTCTAGTCTTGACACCCGAAACGCGCTCAACAATTTCCTTTGAACGGAAAACGTCGTTAGCATTCGGACGCCAATGGTCTACACCATGACAAGCCACTTCGTGGCCTTCATCAATGATGCGTTTAATAACTTCGGGAGCATTTTCAGCGAAATTTCCAGTACAGAAAAATGTGGCTTTTACGTTATTTGTTTTAAGTGTATCAAGGATTCTGTTTGTTCCAAAAATGGAAACTTTCATACCTTCTTCTAATGAATACTCAACCCCATGCTCGCGGGGCACGTCAAATTCTTCTGTGTCAAAACTTAGTAAAATCATAGCAATGATATTATATTGCGTTGCGAAATTACGAAGTTCTAGTCAGATTTGCAAATTTAGGACATCATATTTACATTATTATACCTAAAATTTATATCTAAGCTGTAAGTCTATATCTGTCTGACTGCTACCATGTATCTGTTGTGGACCACTTGAAATGGTAGAACGATCCAGATAATCTGTGCATCCTACTTTTGTAATCATCATGATGTTTTTGTTTATATCGGCGCGCAAGTTTATGGAATATCGTATACCTTCACCTGAGAATGCCGGGAAACTGAAATTATACATTACTCCACGTTCGTAAGCATATACTCTGCTCTGATAATCAGCTGTGTGAAAGTATCCGATGTTTGCGGCGGCATTGATCCAATGATATTTGTATAATACGCTTTCTGAAATCATGTACCCCATACTTTCTGTCCTTTGTCGTGAATAGACTATATCTGCTTGTGAACGGCATTGAATATTTTTTATAATATATCCTAATTGTAAACGCCCACGATGCTCGTTAACATTGTCTAGGGCGGTCTTATTCATATTGTCTCGTTGCTTTATCTTTAATCTGTAACGTGCAAGAAGTGAAAAGTGTTTTTTATTGTAAAGCAATTGAATCATGTTGTCTAAAGAATACGTTTCTGGAAAACTCTGCATATATTTTGGCCATGCGAAATATGCATAATCAGTATACATCATTATTGTCGTATGTTTACTTGCGTTCCAGCTTATGCCACAATATATTCCACTCTCGTCCTGTATACTTCCTGCATCACAAAAACTGTTTGCATACATTCCGTAATATCGATATGAGTAGAATCTCTGTAATGCCATAATTTGCAGATTGCTAAGTAACTTATAACTCAAGCTGTTGATTGTGGCAATAGCATGGCTGTCGCCTGTCGCCGTTTCTCCATTGAAAGAAAATTTACCGCAAATATAGCCATAGTCTATTCCGGCATTCCAAAATTTTGTGCCAGTTGCTGACCATCGCTTGTATATTCGTGCTGTGTCTGGACGTAATTCTCTGTTTAGTGATGAATATATTGCAGACATGCCGATGTGGAAACCATTGCTAAAATACCTCATGTTTCCACCTCCTGCAAAGATCGATGTATTGTGCTTTCTGGTTATTTCTGACACAGTGCGGTGGTATCCATTACCTGTAATAGTGGCAATAGTGTTAAGTGAATCCTTGTTTAGTGTAGCGTCTATATCCCTATATGATACAAATCCTGTAATATCAAGTCCTTTTGCTATATTGATTGTTGCAGCTGCTCCTTGCATGTAATTAGCTTCTGAACGTGAAGAATGTTCACGGATACTGTTAGATGAACGCCCAAGAGTTTGAAGTGTTGCCAACTTTCCAAAGCTGTAATCATTATTTATAACCAGTCCCATTCCGAATCTTAACCTGTATCTTCCTAAAGCCAGAGATTTTAACTTGCCTATATTTCGAAGCATTACATAATATGAACAATAATCATATCCAAGTTTGTTTTTCCCCTTGAAAAAAGGTTCTCCAGCATCCTGGGCACAAGTAAAACCAAATTTCAGCATATTTCCGAAACTGAATGTATAACGAAACCAATGTTTTATATTGTTTCCTTGGTAATCACCGTTCGTATATCCGTCACGTTTATATGTTGGTATATTAGCAGTGGCTACTATTTCATTTTTTCCATATTTCAAAATTTCACCAATAGTTGGTAAACCTTTTTCTGGCGGATTACCGATGTATAAGAAATATGATAATAGGCGTGCGTATACATCATCAAGATCTGTAATCATATGGAGTTCACCTAAACTTTGCATCGTATGGTATTTATACATGTATTCCATAATAGATTCCACTTGCTGACTGCTTAGGAAAGGAATGCGCTCAAGATCTTCACGCGTTGCGGCATTGATATTTATAGGGTGCGAAGTTAGTTCGCTTAGAACGTCATAGTCTGCTTCTGTGTTAATATCTTCTTGTCCGTCCATAGAATGAATTTCATCATAGCATTCTTCCCAACTCTGTTCGTTTTGTGCATCTAAAGCTGTAGAATAGGTAATAGATGTGATAAGAAAAATATATCTTAATACTTTTTTCACGGTTGTATCTTATGTTTTAGCTGTTGTTAAGCATTGCAAAATTAGCCTAAATAGGTCAATTAAACAAATTAAATGGAATTTATTTCTTCGTATGCAAAAATATAATTACTTTTGCGCTGTTATGAAAAGTAGATTACTCATAGTATTTATGTTTGTCATATCTGCACTGAGTGCTAATGCCCAAATAGGCAATGACAGACCTGGACATGTTAACCCTGAAGATATGAAGGTAGACATGGATAATCCAACTTTTGTGCCAATGGTGAAGGTCGGTAAAGTGCTTATGGGAGGCGATTCAATACAATATGTGGAGTTAAATAATATATATGTTTTTCCACAGCCTGTTTTTAATGACCCTAAACAACGTGCTGCATACAATATTCTTGTTATGAATGTCAAGAAAGTGTTGCCTATAGCAAAGGAGGTGAACCAAATTATTGTTGAAACATACGAGTATTTACAGACTCTTCCAAATAAAAAAGCTCGTGACAAGCATCTTAAATATGTTGAGGAAAGTATAAAGAAAGAATATTCTCCAAGAATGAAAAAGCTTACTTATGCACAAGGTAAGTTATTGATAAAACTTGTTTATCGTGAATGTGGAAGTTCTGCTTACGGTGCACTTCAGGCTATTCTTGGTCCTGTGCGTGCAGGATTCTATCAGGCTTTTGCGTGGACATTCGGTGCTAGTCTTGCAAAAAAATACGACCCTAACGGAGTAGACAGGCTAACCGAAAGAGTCGTATTAATGGTTGAGGCTGGACAACTTTAACGTTCAGACCAAAGTACTTGGACTAGAGTTTGTCCAACAGCCTTCAATGTGTTTTTGTCAATATTATCCATATTATCAGCCAAAGTGTGCCATGTAGGTCCAAAACTGCTTTGTTGGCAATTTGGATAATATGGAATAATATCTATTGTAGGAATCTTTGCATCTTGATTTACAGGAATGTGGTCATCAGTAATCATACCTCCATCACTATTTGGGAAGGATGAGCCGAAACCAACTTGGCGTGCGGCCTTCCAAACCTTATTAACAATCTCAGGAGCATATTGCTTTGACATGCCTTCTTGATAGAACTGTGCACCTACGCCGCCGACCATATCTAACAGAATGCCATAACGTGCTTCATAACCTTGTGGTAAGTTCTTGCTCCAGTATTGTGCACCAAGAGCCCAGCTACTGCCGTCATCTTTAACATCAGCCCATTGAGGAGTTCCCCAGTCTTCAGCATCAAAGCATACGAAATCGATTCCGAATTGTGAATTAAGTGCTCCTTTCTTGCCTTTCTGACTATCTAATAAGCGTGCTAATTCTATCATTACAGCAACACCGCTTGCAGCATCGTTCGCTGCCATAATTGGTTTCTTCCAGTTAGCCTTGTCTGGATCATTATCAGCCCAAGGTCGACTATCCCAATGAGCGCAGATTAGAATACGTGTAGTAGCTTCTGGATTTATCTTCGCAATGATATTCTGACTTTTAAGCGTTGTGCCATCATAGCCTTTAAGATTAGCTTTTTGACTTTCAACCTTACAGCCATATTGTTTAAATTTAGCTATAATCCATTTTGCGCAACGATCATGTCCTTCACTATTCATGTTTCTGGTTCCGAAATCACACTGTGCTTTAGTATATGCATATGCGCTATCAGCATTGAATGATGGACCAACAGGTTGTACTTTCTCTATTTCCTCAGTCGTATTAATGTCTGAAATTTGATTGTTAGCGCTCTTATAATAGTAAGCACTGCCTCCTAAAGCGGCTGCAACAGCCAATCCTATCGCGATTTTCATATATTTTCTCATAATATAATAATGTTAATATGCGGGCATTTGTTATTTATGTTGCTGAACTATATCCATTACTCTAAGCCAGTTGCTCCCCCATATACTTCGTATGTCTTCTTCTTTGTATTTGCGGCGTAGTAGCATTGTCGTGAAATTGATTAGTTCGGAAGCATCTGCCAAACCTGCTATTCCACCGTCACCATCGAAATCTGTACCAATACCTACGTGTTCAATTCCCATTATATCAATAGCGTGTTCAAGATGCGCTATTGCATCAAGAATACTAGCCTCACCTTCTTTACGCAAGAAACCATGATACATAGTGACTTGTGCTACTCCTCCTTTTGCTGCCAAGGCACGCATCTGGTCGTCGGTAAGATTTCTTGGCACATCACATAATGCTTTGCTGTTGCTATGGCTACAAACAATAGGCATTGAACTGATCTCGAGTGCATCATAGAAGCTTTTTTCACCACCATGGCTTAGGTCTACCATGACACCTAGTCGGTTCATTTCTTTTATTACCTTTTCTCCGAATTCACTTACGCCACCATGAGTGTTTTTGCCACGTGCGCTATCACAAATGTCATTGTCTCCATTGTGGCACAATGTTATATAAGTAACACCTCGTTTTGCAAAATGTTCAATATTCTCTATGTTGTTTTCAATAGCCAAACCATTTTCTATACCAATCATTATACTCTTGCGACCTTCAGCCTTGTTACGATAAAGATCATCAGAAGTACGAGCTAATGAAACGTAATTGCTCTTTGCTGCTATTATATCGTCAATCTGATTGAATATGCTATCTGCGTATTGTTTTGGAGACATCCCTGCTGGAATTTCTCCTGGTTTTGGCTTTTGTGGTAAATATGCAACCATTGTTACGGCATCTTGATGTCCCTCATACATTTTATGAAGATCATAAAGTATGCGTGGGTCGCGATGGTCGAATTTTACACCCTGAGGGAAAAACATTGGAGTGTCGCAATGAGAGTCAAGAGTAAGAATCTTGTTATGCAGTTGTTTTGCTCTATTAAATTCATCACCGCGTTTTACAAGCCAATCAAACAACTTTAATCCTTCATCGCCAAGCCACTCTGGATGCCATTGAACACCTATTATGGATTTGTATTCACAACTTTCAATAGCCTCAATAACTCCATCTGGAGAAGTTGCGACAACATGGAATTTGTTACCAGGAGCAGCAACAGCTTGATGGTGAAATGTGTTAACAAACGCACTGTTTCCATATATATCAGAAAGCACACTGTTGTCTTGTATATTTACGACATGTGTAGGTTCAGACCTATCTGCATCCTGTGAATGTTTTATATGTTTTTTAAGTGATTTATCTTCATTCACCAAAGGATTTTCTATGTCTTGTTCAACTCTTCCATCAAGAGCCATGGCAAGCGTTTGTATGCCACGACATATTCCAAGCATCGGTATTTGGCGATTGTAAGCTAATCGTGTTATGATGAGTTCCGCTAAATCGCGTTCCTTATTTATATTATGTAGTTCCTTTATCGGCTGTTCTCCAGCCCACAACGGATTGTAATCAGCACCACCAGTGAGCACAAGAGCATCAATATGTTCTAGGGTGTTTATTATAACATTTTTGTCTGCTATCGGTGGAATAATAAGAGGAGTTCCGCCAGCTTTTACTATTTGTTTATAATATGCACTACGTATAGTGGCATCTAAGTCACTATAATTAGCAGTGAGTCCAATAATCGGTTGATGATTGGACTCTGGAAATTCTGAATATATCTCATCGAGATATGATTTCAGATCAAATTGTCTTGTCATTATTCTGCGTCGATATTAACTGGTATCTCACGCTTAATGCTTTGTTCAAGTGAAATTAGGGTTTCTGTTGATACAACTCCTGGAATACTTTGCAATTTGTTGTTAAGCAAATCCATTAATTGTTCGTTGTCCTGTGCGTAAAGCTTTAAAAGCATAGTGTAAGGACCAGTGGTGAAGTGGCACTCAATGATTTCAGGAATGTTGATTAGTCGCTGGACTACATTCTTATACATACTACCTCTTTCAAGATTTAGTCCTACATAAGTGCATGTCGAGTAACCTAAACTCTTTGGATTTACGTCAAATCCACTACCTGTAATTATACCATTTTCCATCAAATGCTGCACACGCTGATGAATCGCTGCACGAGAGACTCCGCACTCAGCAGCTACGTCTTTAAAGGGAATACGGGCATTCTTAGATAGAATACTCAGTATCTTTTTATCAAGATTATCAATCTTATCCATTTCTTTTATTATTTTTTGTTATTATTGTTTTATCAAAAGGTTTATCATTGTGTTAGCAAATATAGAAATAAATATTAAATCAAGCAATAAAATGCGCGAAAATCTTTCGATAATCGCGCATTTTCAATTATTTGATGACAAATTATTTATCAATGCTAATCAACTCAACGGTAAATACAAGAGTAGAATAAGGTTTGATTTGACCTGCTTGACGAGAACCGTAAGCAAGGTCTTGAGGGATACATATCTCCCATTTGCTGCCTACAGGCATCATCGTTAATGCTTCTGTCCATCCCTTTATAACTTCATTACAATGGAATGATGTAGTTTGTGGATTGCGCTTGTAGCTACTGTCGAAAACAGTTCCATCAATCATTCTACCTTCATATTTCACTGTAACTTTGTCTGTTGCTTTTGGAGTGGCACCTTTACCTGCAATAAGGACTTTATACTGTAAACCTGAAGCTGTAGTCTTCATGCCTTCCTTATTGGCATTTGTCTTTAGCCAATCTTCGTTCTCTTTTTTGTATACGGCATTCTTACTGTCACGAATGGCTGTACGTTTGTCGCTGAACATCTTACTTGCAGCCTTTTGTGTAAACAGTGTGGTGTCATTTTTTAACGCAGCAATAAAACCTTCATTGAAGGTTACGCTGTTGATAGAATCATTTGACCCCACAAAGTCTGTCTTCATGTTAGGCATTATACGGTCGTTAACCATGCCTGCAATCTGCATACCTGCTGCATAAGCCTTAAAAGCTGGATCTTTTACGCGAAGCTGTGCTTCCTTAAAGCCCTTCACAAATTCAGCCATGTTAGCAGTGTCAACGCCAAGCTGCTGCTTAAGATAAGGAATAAGTCCGTCTGTTGCAGCCATACCGGCAGCAAAACTAATAGAATCAGAAGGGCTGACTAGTTTAATCGGAGCATCCTGCTCAACAGTTACAGGCTTAGTTTTCTTGTCTTTTTTGTCTTTAGCCTGAACTAAACTAAAAGTAGCGCTCGTCATGATGACGAGCGCAATAATGTATTTCTTTTTCATTTACGATATAAATGATGGTTTATTTTCCTGCACTTAGAAGCTCTATCTTGAAGATTAGAGTTGAAAAAGGTTTGATTTGACCCTGCTCGCGATCTCCATAGGCAAGATTCTGTGGAATATAAACTTCCCAAACAGAACCAGCTGGCATGTGAACAAGTGCTTCTGTCCAACCTTTGATAACTTGATTTGCACGAAGAGTAATAGGCTGACCGCGCTTGTAAGAACTGTCAAAGACCTTTCCGTCAATAGTGCGACCTTCATAATTTACCTTTACGGTAGATGTATCTTTTGGAAGAGGACCGTTGCCAACTTTGATAACTTTATACTGAACACCAGAAGGAAGAGTCTTTACTCCAGCTTTGGTCTTGTTTGCTGCAAGCCATTTCTCACCAGCTTCCTTATTAGGACCATACTGCTTTTCCATGTTCTTGCTCTTAATAAGCATCATCTTACTCTGGGCAATCATCTGTGCCTGAGCGATGGTCATCTTTATATCGCCAGTTTTACCTGTTGTTCCTGCAACGAAACCAGCCATAAAGTTTTTAAGAGAGATACTCTTTGTAGAGTCTTGACCGTAAACTTCTGTGTTGATACCTTTTATCATTTGGTTTGCAATCTGTTGACCAATCTGAATTCCTGCATAGTAAGCAGACTTCTTTTTGTCATCACCAGCATTAGCACCGTCGTTAAGACCTTTTATAAATTCATCCATGTAAGTTGTGTCAACCTTCATGCGACCTACTAAAAACTCTTTCAAACCTTGAGTCTGCGACATACCCATTGCATAACTCATAGAATCAACATCACTCTTAAGGTCAGCCTTAGGAGTGGAGTTTCCACATGACATAAATGTAGCGGCTGCAATAGCAACAAGCGCTACCAAAATGATTTTCTTCATTATTTGTATTTAAGGATTAATTATTTTACTGCTACTAATTCTACATCGAATACCAATGCTGCGTATGGAGGGATAGATGCTCCAGCACCACGCTCACCATAACCGAGCTTGTAAGGGATAAAGAAACGATATTTAGCGCCTTCTTTCATTAGTTGTAGACCTTCAGTCCAACCTGCTATTACACCGTTGAGTGGGAATGTTGCTGTTTGACCACGGTCATAGCTACTATCAAACTTTGTTCCATTGATAAGTGTTCCTTCATAGTGGCATTCTACCTGATCAGTAGCTTTAGGAGTCTTTCCGTTACCTTCGCGCAAAATTTGGTATTGCAAGCCAGAAGCTGTTGTTATAACACCCTCTTTTTTGCCATTTTCGGCGAGGAAGTTCTCTCCCTCATTCTTTGCAACTTTACCAAGCTCTTCAGCTTCGGCATGTTGCTTAGCTTCTTGCTCTGCAAAGAAGTTCTGTACAAGTTCTTGTGCCTCTTTGTCAGAAACTTTTAAATCGTTATTAGAAATGACATCTTTAATTGCTTGCGCAAAATCATCTATATTCAATTTAGCTGCGCCCATCTGCGCTAGCTGACGGCCAATACCTATGCCGAGAGCGTAACTTACTTTATCCATAAAATAGTAAAATCGTTATTATTAATATTGTAAATCTGTTTTAAAACTTTTGCAAAGATAGCAGAATTAAACTAAATATGAAAGAAACGACTATTTAATTTTATTAAAAAAACATGATGAAGATTATTTTTAGTCATTCTTAAATTTTGAGTGATATGATATTCATTAAATGCCATGTATTCTCACACAAAATTTATTATCCGTAAGATATTGCATGCGTTATGTTTTGTAATGAAGATGCCTCGTTATATTAAAATTCGTGAAATTTTACCCTATTACAAAAGTTTGGACTAAATTTGCAGTTTAAACTGATAATACGCAACAATGAATATAACTAGCATTGTGGGAAAATTATTCCTACCAAGGCAGAAACAACTTGAATCATATTTAAGTCACGGTGAAGAACTGCAGCATGAAGTGCTGAAAAAACTTATAGAGCGAGGTAAAAATACCGAATATGGAAGAAAACATTTGCTTAGTAATGTGAATTCATATGAAGACTTTGTTTCTAACGTCTCAGTGAATACTTATGAGGAGTTAAAAGGCGATATAGACCGTATGAGACATGGTGATGAAAATGTTTTGTGGCGTGGACAGGTAAAATGGTATGCTAAGTCTTCTGGTACTACGAATGACAAAAGTAAGTTTATTCCAGTTTCACAAGATGGATTGAATCATATTCATTACCAAGGTGGTAAAGATGTTGTTGCCTTGTATTTGATGATGAATCCTGGTAGCAAAATGTTTGATGGTAAGGGCTTGATTTTGGGAGGCAGCCATTCTCCT
This sequence comes from Prevotella herbatica, assembly GCF_017347605.1. NCBI lineage: Bacteria > Pseudomonadati > Bacteroidota > Bacteroidia > Bacteroidales > Prevotellaceae > Prevotella > Prevotella herbatica. The sequence goes on along the minus strand of NZ_AP024484.1, from coordinate 1,335,866 downwards.
AATTACAATGTAGCTAATTCTCTTGTTGGTGACCTCAGTGCAATACTTATTGAGAATATAAATCCTCTTGCAAATTTGGTTCGCGTGCCTAAAAAGCAAACTGCATTGTTGAGTGATTTTGATATAAAACGTGACAGAATTGCTCGTGAGTGTGTTAAACAGAATGTGACTAATATCTCCGGAGTTCCAAGTTGGATGCTTAGTGTGTTGGTAAGGGTTATGGAAATCTCTGGAAAGAAACACCTTCAAGATGTTTGGCCAAATCTAGAAGTCTTTTTTCATGGCGGTATTGCTTTCACGCCTTACCGTTCACAATATGAACAACTGATAACGAATTCAAATATGCACTATATGGAAACATATAATGCCAGCGAAGGGTTCTTTGGTATCCAAAATGATACGATAGACAAGAGCATGCTGCTTATGTTGGATTATGACGTGTTTTATGAGTTTATTCCGATGGATGAGTTTGGTAATGATAACCCGACAATAGTTCCTCTGGAGGGAATTGAAGTAGGAAAAAACTACGCAATGTTAATAACAACAAGTTGTGGCTTGTGGCGATATATGATTGGTGATACCGTGAGTTTTACAAGCAAAAATCCGTATAAGTTTGTGATAACAGGGCGTACAAAATATTTCATTAATGCCTTTGGGGAAGAACTTATCATGGATAATGCTGAGAATGGTTTAGATTATGCATGTAAACTTACTGGTGCTGAAGTTAGTGAATATACTGCTGCCCCTGTATATATGGATAGTAAAGCCAAATGTAGACATCAATGGCTGATAGAATTTGCAAAAGAGCCAGCAGATATTAATCAGTTTGCTACTATCCTAGATAAAAAATTGCAGGAGCTAAATAGTGATTATGAAGCAAAACGTTTTCATGATGTTACGCTTCAACATTTAGAAGTAGTGAAGGCACGTGCCGGGCTATTCAATGATTGGCTTAAAGCTAAGGGTAAACTAGGTGGACAGCACAAGATACCCCGTTTGAGCAATAGCCGAAAAAACTTAGATGAATTGCTGGAACTCTTAAGCCAAGCATGATTATAATAAATATGAAAATAAAGAAGAAATATACTCTATTATATATACTCGCAATTACGCTCTTTGCAAGTTGCGCTCGTATGGGTAATCCTGATGGAGGCTGGTTTGATGAAACTCCACCAAAGGTTATTGGAGCGTCTCCTGCAGATAGAGGGGTCGGAGTTAAAAGTAGAAACGTAAAAATCAACTTCGACGAATATGTTAAGGTTGATAATGCCACAGAGAATGTTATTGTGTCACCGCCACAATTGGAGGCGCCAGAAATAAAGGCTGCGGGCAAAAGTATAGATGTGAAACTTCTTGATCCTTTGAAAGCAAATACTACTTATACGATTGACTTTAGTGATGCTATTTCAGACAATAACGAAGGAAACCCTTTGGGCAACTATACTTATAGTTTCTCTACAGGTGCAGAGATAGATACAATGGAGGTTTCTGGTTATGTTTTAGCTGCTGATAATCTTGAACCAGTAAAAGGTATCCTTGTTGGATTATACAGTAATCAGGCTGATTCTGCGTTTCAAAAGACACCTATGCTTAGGGTAAGCCGCACTGATAGTAGGGGACACTTCATAATAAAAGGAGTGAAAAAAGGCTCATATCGTATATATGCTTTGCAGGATGTTGATGGTAATTATATGTTCAATCAAAAAAGTGAAAAAATAGCTTTTTCACATGATTTGATAACTACATCATCTAAAGCTGATATAAGACAAGATACACTTTGGACGGATTCTCTACATATTGCAGATATTAAACGACATGACTATACGCACTTTTTGCCAGATGATGTTACATTATCTGCATTCACCGAATTGCAGACAGACAGATATCTGCTTAGTGTGACAAGAAAAGAAGCTAATCATTTTGTGGCTAATTTTAGTTATGGAAACAAAGAATTACCAAGAATCAAAGGTCTGAACTTTAATGAGAAAAATGCTTTTGTGGTTATTCCTAATGTAAAAAGGGATACTATATCATATTGGTTGCGTGATTCAGCTCTTGTCAATCAAGACACGCTACGCATGGAGATTAATTATCAGAAAACAGATTCTCTAGGACATCTCGTGGTACAAAATGATACAATGGAAGTTCTTTCAAAACAACCGTATGAGAAGAGGATGAAAACTGCTCAAAAAGAGTTGGAAAAATGGCAGAAAGCACAGGAAAAAGCTAAGAAAAAGGGTGACCATTATGAAATGGTTAAACCTAGAGATAATATGAAACTTATCGTTAACGTTCCTACTGAGCTTGACCCTGACAAAAATATACCGATAAGTGTTGACGCACCACTTGAACAAGTAGATACATCAAAGATACATTTATATACAAAGATCGATACTCTTTGGTATAAAGCAAAATATGCATTTAGGCCATTGGCACATCGGGATGCTAATGGAAAGTTTGTTCGCAGCGACACGTTGAAGTATGGAATGGATTATGAACTAGTCGGTGAATGGCGTCCTGGGCAGGAGTATAGTCTTGAAATGGATAGTATGGCTTTTGTTGACATATACGGAAAGGTGTCAGGAAAGGGAAAGTATGGTTTTAAAGTAAAGAGCAATGACGAATATGGCACTCTCACCATATCTTTAATTGGTATGGATAATAAACATTGCATTCTGCAACTTTTGGATAAAAGTGATAACGTTGTGAAGGAATTGGAGGCAGAAAAAGGACAGGCTGAATTTTTCTATCTTGCGGCAGACGATTATTATCTAAGAATGTTTGTGGATCGTAATAATAATGGCATCTGGGATACTGGTGATTTTGAAAAAAACATTCAGCCAGAGGAGGTGTATTACTATCCTGGTAAGATTGAGTGTAAGGCTAAGTGGGATGTTCGAGAATCTTGGAACCCTATAGATAAACCGCTATATTTGCAGAAACCAAGAGAAATTACAAAACAGAAAGTCGATAAACAGAAAACTGTAAAAAGACGCAATGCTGACAGAGCAAAGAAGTTTGGCATAGAATATATACCGACAGGTGGTTGATTTGTAAAGTGTAAAAACTAATAATTAACAATATGAGACAACTAAGGAAATGGATAATGACTGTGGCACTGACATGCTTCGCACTAGCATCGAATGCGCAGTGCTCATTCCGTAACACAGCTTTCAAGTCTGGCGAATTTCTCTCTTATAACTTGTATTATAATTGGAAATTCGTTTGGGTTAAAGCAGGAACGGCAGCCATGTATACTGTAGAAAGCCGCTTTGCTGGTAAGCCAGCTTATAGGGCTAGTCTTACAACTCGTGGTAACAGCAAGGTTGACAACATGTTCGTGCTACGTGATACATTATTATGCTATAATACGTTAGAGCTGGCTCCGCTCTATTATCGTAAGGGAGCACATGAAGGTAGTCGATATACTGTTGACGAGGTTTTTTATACATATCCTAACGGAAATTGTAGCGTTAAAATGCATCGACAGCATGCTGATGGAACACACTCTTGGGAAAGACATACGTATGAAGATTGTGTTTATGATATGATGAGCATATTTTTGCGTGCAAGATCTTTTAATCCAAAGAGTTGGAAAGAGGGATTTGTTGTGAAGTTCCCTATTGCTGATGGCAACGGACGTACTCCAGCGCAACTTAGATATAAAGGTAAGACGGTGATAAAGGCTGATAATGGAGCGAAGTATCGCTGTTTGCAACTTTCATATTTGGAATTAGATGATGGAAAATATAAGAATATTGTTGATTTCTATGTGAGTGATGATGAGAATCATGTCCCAATAAGATTGGATATGTTTCTTAAATTCGGTTCGGCAAAGGCTTTTCTTGTAGGAATGAAAGGGTTAGCTAATCCAATGGAATCTCAATTAAAATAATAAAATAAAAAACCAGATATACATATTTGTATATCTGGTTTTTTAATATCTAAATTTTTAAAACTTCCTTTTAAAGTAAATCCCTTAAGGGTTTATAAACCCATAGAGATTTTGTCGTTTACATTCACTGCGAGTGAAATAGATGCTGCGACTACTGCTAAAACAATCATTAATGTTACCATAATTTTTTTCTTTTAATTATTTCGGTACCCGTTTGGTATCCGTTCGTTTTTTATTATCCTTTTATTTTCACTGCAAAGATACTGCTGTTTGCGCACACACCAAAGAAAATGCATCATTTCTATTAAAAAATCACTATATTCTTAATCTAAATCAATTAAGTGAAGTTATAATTGTTGTTCATAATAATATTTGTTTATTCTATGTGTAGGATAAACCATCATATTTCGATCTAAAGTTCAAGAACAATCCCCATAAAGGGGGCTCCGTTATTTTTTGGGGTAACATCCTCCATAAAGGGGGACTTTACCAGAAAAAGTTTTTTTAATGTCACTAATGTTATAATGTCACAAACCCTTTATTTATCGGGCTTCAGCCAGTGACATTAAGTGACATTATCGGGGTAAAAGTGGCATTAAACTCCAAATCATACCTGTTTTTTGCGTTTTTTTCGCAATTATGCTATTTTCATAATACATGTTTGTGCTTATTAAGTTTTATAGAACATAAGGGCGGGGCTTCCTAAACAGCATGAATAATTTAAAAATCGACTCTATACATATATGTAAATATGAGAGAATGATTTTGAAGGATGCAAATAAATATAGAAATAGATTGCACAAACTATTACCTAAATTGTCTCAGCTTTTGGGTAATTCGATTACATCAGCGTGTGTGTAATAAGATTACCTTAGCACATGTGTAATCCGATTACCCAACGTGTGTAATCGGGTTACCTAACGTGAATAACTCAATTACCCACGTTAAGCAATTGAATTACCTAACGTGAAAAAGTATATTACTAGGCGTAGGTAAACGAATGATTATCAATAAGACGACAAGAATAGAATTGATGATAAATATCGCTATTATTACAGTTGGGTTCTGGGATGAGAATTAAACATATTGCGAAGTATAGTACACGCAATGGCAAGTACAGACCATCATAAACGAAAAAGTGTCTATACATGTGCTGTATATTTTGCAAATAATCGCCAAAAACAGGTATGATTTAGAGTTTAATGTCACTTTTACCCCGATAATGTCACTTAATGTCACTGGCTGAAGCCCGATAAACAAAGGATTTGTGATATTATGACATTAGTGGCATTAAAAAAACTTTTTCTGGCAGAGCGTTATTCAAATACACATGGTTATTGTTTGCTGCAGAAGCGTAGCTATGGTAATATCGCCTTTTTCAGTGCGAAATTAGTGATTAGCTCCTAATCACTTGGTGAATAGAGGTCTCCTCTAGCATTTAATAAACAAAACAACAATATTTTACAGCGTCGGTAGAGGATATTCTATTATTTTGTTACAAAAAAAAATCGACTATTTATTTAATTCGACATGGCTATATTTACGAAAAGTGGTTCAACTGATTTGTCACATAAATATAATATATACTGAGATTATTAACTTAAATAAAATACATTGTGCTCATAAAGCATCATCAGACTTCATTTAACTAATAAATATTTGTGACTTTAAAAATAATTACCTATTTTTGCAGAATAAACTTAAAATAATATTATAAATATGTCTTTTACACAGCATTGTAATGAGATTTTTAATAAGGCAATCGATGATTACCATGTTTATGACAATATAGATACCCCTATTAATAATCCATTCGAAAAAGGGACTATTGAAAACAAATTGTATCTGAAATGTTGGATAGACACAGTGCAGTGGCATTTTGAGGATATTATCCGTGATCCGGAAATAGACCCAGCAGGTGCGCTTACCCTAAAGCGACGTATTGATAAGAGCAACCAAGACCGTACTGATTTGGTTGAACAAATAGACTCATATTTTCTAGATAAATATAAAAATGTGAAAGTTCTTGATGATGCACGAATAAATACAGAGAGTCCGGCTTGGGCTGTAGACCGTCTCAGTATTTTATCTCTCAAAATATTTCATATGAAAGAGGAAGCTGAACGTAAGGATGCCGATGAGTCTCATATTGCAAAATGCAACGCTAAGCTAGGAGTTCTGCTTGAACAGCAGAAGGATCTTGGGACTGCAATAGATCAGTTGATAGAAGATATAGAAGCAGGTCGTAAATACATGAAGGTATATCGTCAGATGAAAATGTATAATGACGTAGACACGAATCCAATTTTGTATAAGAAATAAATGAATACTGAGCATTTGCTTATAATGCGCTTCTCGGCTTTGGGTGATGTGGCGATGACTGTTCCTGTGGTTTATTCATTGGCAAGCCAATATCCAAATCTACGCATAACGATGTTGAGCAAACCTTTTGCTCGCCCTTTCTTTGAGAATATAGCTCCAAATGTAGGCTTTATGGCTGCAGATATTAAAAAAGAATATCATGGGGTTAGAGGGCTGAACGCACTTTATAGGAGATTGGCTGCAAAGAATTTTACTGCTGTTGCCGATTTTCACAGTGTGTTGCGTTCTGATTATCTGCGTATGAGATTTAACTTCGACCATTACCGTGTTGAGAGTATTGACAAGCACAGAAGTGGGAAAAGCAAACTCATAGCAGAACATAATAAAGAATTGATACAGCAGCCTACATCTTTTCAAAACTATGCCGATGTGTTAGAAAAGTTGGGTTATCCGGTGAAACTGGAATTCAATTCACTTTTCCCGCCAGAAGGAGGTAATCTTAGATTACTTTCAGATAAAATTGGAGATAAACGCCCGTTTCAACAATGGATAGGTATAGCTCCGTTTGCTGCACATGAAGGTAAGATGTATCCGTTGCCATTAATGAAGAATGTCATAAGGATGCTTGTTAATAAACATCCTTCGTGCAGAGTATTCCTCTTTGGTGGAGGAAATGAAGAAATGAAACTACTCGATGAAATATCTTCAGAGAGTAAACAGATAATAAATGCGTCACGATTGATGAATGGACTGCAGCAGGAGTTGATTCTGATGAGTCATTTAGATGTAATGGTGAGTATGGATAGTGCCAATATGCATTTGGCTTCGCTTGTTAATACACAGGTCGTGAGCATCTGGGGCTCAACGCATCCATTTGCAGGTTTCATGGGATGGAATCAGAGTATGGATAATGTTGTGCAAGCTGATTTGCCATGTCGTCCATGTAGTATCTATGGAAACAAACCATGCCTGCGTGGCGATTGGGCTTGTATGCATAATATCAGTCCGGAAGTTGTTGTAGAACATATAGAACGAATATTACAAACAAAGTGAAACTAATTGATATTTCGTGAATTACACGAATAAAAGTCCAAAATAATGCACACTAATGGGGTGTTTGTGCAACCCTAAGTGCTTTTTTGGATAAAATATTTGCGAAATTAAAAATAAATTCGTTCCTTTGCACCCGATTTTTAATTAGAAATTATTTATAAACATTTTAAAAAGTTACAATTATGTCAGAAATTGAAAGCAAGGTAAAGGCTATTATCGTAGACAAACTTGGTGTAGACGAGGCTGAAGTTAAGCCAGAGGCAAGCTTCACAAATGATCTTGGTGCTGATTCACTGGATACTGTAGAACTTATCATGGAATTTGAGAAAGAATTCGGTATTTCTATCCCAGACGACAAGGCTGAGACAATCCAGTCTGTAGGTGACGCTATCAAGTACATCGAGGAAAACGCAAAATAATAGTCTATAATTATTTTTGCAAATTTATACGATTAGGGATTAGTGATTAAGGATTGAAAACGTCATTAAATGTATTTTCAATCACTAATCCCTAATTCCTAGTCATTTTTTATATATACACACATGGAATTAAAGAGAGTAGTAGTAACGGGTCTTGGTGCAGTGACTCCTGTCGGAAATAATCCTGAGGAAACTTGGAATAATTTTCTTGCAGGCAAGAGTGGTGCCGCTCCTATTACACATTTCGATACGACAAATTTCAAGACTAAATTCGCATGTGAGGTTAAAGACCTTAATGTGAATGATTATCTTGATCGTAAAGAAGCCCGCAAGTTGGATAGATATACTCAACTTGCCATGATTGCAGCAATGCAAGGTGTGAATGATTCAGGTCTCGACCTTGAGAAAGAAGACAAAAACCGTATTGGCGTTGTCTTTGGTGTTGGTATCGGTGGTATCAAGACATTCGAGGAGGAAGTTTCATATTATGCTCTGCACAAGGAAGAAGGACCTAAATTTAGTCCATTCTTCATTCCTAAGATGATTGCGGATATCGCTTCAGGTCAAATTAGTATTCATTTTGGTTTTCGCGGTCCAAACTATACAACAACTAGTGCATGTGCTTCTTCAAGTAACGCTCTTGCTGATGCTTTCAACCTTATCCGTTTAGGAAAGGCTAATGTCATCGTCGGAGGTGGTGCCGAAGCTGCCATTTGTGAAAGTGGTGTTGGTGGTTTTAATGCCATTAAAGCTCTTTCTACTCGCAATGACGATCCTGAACATGCAAGTCGCCCATTCAGCGCAAGTCGTGATGGATTCATCATGGGCGAAGGTGCAGGTTGTCTTATCCTTGAGGAATTGGAACATGCTAAAGCTCGTGGAGCAAAAATTTATGCCGAAATGGTTGGCGAAGGCGCAAGTGCTGATGCTTATCATATTACAGCTTCTCACCCAGAGGGACTAGGTGCAAAACTCGTTATGAGAAATGCACTTGAGGATGCAGGCATGAAGCCAGAAGATATAGATTATATCAATGTCCACGGAACATCTACTCATATAGGCGATCTTTCTGAAGCTTTGGCTATTAAGGACGTATTTGGTGAGCACGCTTACAAACTGAATATCAGCTCTACAAAGAGTATGACTGGTCACCTGCTTGGTGCTGCTGGTGCGATAGAGGCTATGGCGTGTGTACTTAGTGTTAAGAATGATATCGTACCTCCTACCATCAACCATGCGGAAGATGATAATGATCCCGATTTGGATTACAACATGAATTTTACTTTCAACAAGGCTCAAAAGCGTGAAGTGCGTGCAGCACTTAGCAATACCTTCGGATTTGGAGGTCATAATTGTTGTGTCATTTTCAAGAAATATGCTGAATAACTTCATAGACAGAATAAAGCTTCCTTTCCGTAAGGAAAAGGAACTTTATTCTTCTTTACACGCTATTCTAGGTTTTTACCCACATGACATCAGTTACTATAAGTTAGCATTGATGCATAAGAGCGTTATGAAGCGTAATGCAAAGGGAAAACCTGTAAACAATGAGCGCTTAGAATTTTTGGGCGATGCTATTCTTGATGCAATCGTAGGAGATATTGTCTATAGACATTTTCCTGGTAAGCGTGAGGGATTCCTTACAAACACTCGTTCAAAGCTTGTACAGAGAGACACTCTTAACAAGCTTGCCAATGAAATGGGCATCAATAAGTTAATACTAAGCAACGGACGCAGTTCTTCTCATAATAGTTATATGGGAGGAAATGCTTTCGAGGCACTTGTTGGTGCAATGTATCTTGACAGAGGTTATAATGCATGTATGCACTTTATGGAAGAGCGTATATTATCACAGATGATCAATATTGATAAGGTTGCTTATAAAGAAGTAAATTTTAAAAGCAAACTCATTGAATGGGGACAGAAGAATCGTGTGAAGCTAACTTTCGAAATGCTTGAACAGAAGAAGGATGAAAATGGCAGCCCAATGTTTAACTATAAGGTTTGCATTGAAGGTGTTGATGGATGTTCAGGTGGTGGATACAGCAAGAAAGAAAGTCAGCAGCTAGCTAGCAAGCTGACTCTTGATAAGTTACGTAAGGAACCTAAATTCATTGACGAGGTGTTTGCTGTTAAAGCTAGTCGTACAAAAATGGAGGAAGAACCAGTTGAGGACGTTCCGAGTACAGATGTTAATGATGGTTTTATTATCAAGCATGATATTGAGGAACCTGAAGATAAAAAACGTGTAACAGCATTCAAGGAAGAAGTCTTCGAAGATAAGAGCAGTAAAATGTCTCGTCGTTCTCCTATGTATAGAAGCGATAATGAGGTTAAAAATGCCGAAGTTGCAGAACCAGAAAATCATAATACAGAAGATGAAGATTTTGATTTGAGCGACATAAGTTCACGCCCACAAAGTCGTGAAAGCATAATAGAAGCCGCAGAGTCTGCTGCTTTTTCAGAATAGAATAAATTCTGATACAGTACAGATAAGCCCGGACAGGAAACTTTTTTACCTATCCGGGCTTATTGTTTAATCAAAAATATAAGACTCTTATAGGCTTTATGATAAAAGCTATTGAACATAGAAAAAGGATAGCCTAAAGATATCTATGATGAATCTTACTGAAATAAATCTTTCTTTTGTGAAAAAAGACGTAACTTTGTGGCGTTATTATTATTTATCTAACTTAAACAATATGGCAAATAGGGAATATATTAATAAAAATAAAAAGTGGCTTATTGATAAATCATGCGAAGATGGAGTGTTCACTATAGTGAAAGGTGTATCATATAAGGTTATATCTTCGGGAAACGTGAATGGTAAGCAACCATCTGCTCGCAGCATAGTTACTACTCACTATACTGGGCGTACTATAGACGGAAATATTTTCGATAGTAGTATTGGTGGCGTACCTTTGGCAATACGTCTTTCAGACGTTATAGAAGGCTGGGTTATCGCTATGCAGAAAATGCATGTGGGCGACAAGTGGGAGGTATACCTTTCTTCTGATATGGGATATGGAAAATTCGCACAACCTGGAATTCCAAGTTGTTCTACTTTAATATTTGAAATAGAACTGCTTGACGTTGGATAAAAAAATCATCAAGAGGCATGCTATCTTACGATACGTGCCTTTTGTGGATTCATCATATCGTCATCCCATTCGTCAAGATGATCTTTGTAGCGCTCTGTTTCGTATGTGTGAACAGCTATTTGATATAAGCAGTGGGCTGCAAATGCATTATCAGTAATGTTTTCTTGTTTTTTATATCTACGGCCGGCAAGGTCTGCAAGACTACCAAGGTGAGTGTTGCTTACGTATATTTTGCCGTTATTTTCTTTCACTTCAATTATCATGTCGAAATAGTCAAATGTTGGTTTGATCGTACGCAGAGAATTGAATGTATTTTCAAATTCCTTTATATCTTCTGTCTCTAGAGGATGTAGTTCCTTTAAGATTTCACTTACCTCATTGAAACTTACCTTATTCATTAAATCCTTTATCGATGTCATATTTCTTTCCTTGTTTTGCAATAATAGTTGCTGTTATTATAATTAAATATAGTCAATGTTATTACAAAATTATGGTATTTTTACGAACCTACAAAATAAAAAGAGATATTATTTGTTTGAAGATAATGATATAGTCATTATCCACGTTTGCGGTAAATTGCGTATCTTTGCAATTACTTTATGGATAGCTTAGACCGCAAGATAATACATATTGACATGGACGCATTTTTTGCTAGCGTTGAACAACGTGATAATCCTGATTTACGTGGCAAGCCAGTTGCTGTGGGTTATGACGGTGAACGTGGTGTCGTGTCTACAGCTAGCTATGAGGCCCGTAAATATGGTGTGCATTCTGCAATGTCTATGATTGTTGCTAAGCGCCTTTGTCCCCAGTTGATTGTTGTTAGGGGTAGTCATGAACATTATAGTGAAGTTTCGTCGCAGATACATGCTATATTTAAAGACTATACAGATGTCATAGAACCTTTATCCATAGATGAGGCTTTCCTTGATGTTACAGAAAACAAACTCGGAATAGATCTTGCTATAGATATAGCAAAGGAAATAAAGCAACGCATAAAAAATGAGTTAAACCTGACTGCTTCTGCAGGAATATCATACAATAAATTTCTTGCGAAGATAGCGTCTGAATACCGTAAACCAGATGGTATATGTACAATACATCCCGATATGGCTCTTGACTTTATCGGCAAATTACCGATTGAAAGTTTCTGGGGAGTTGGACCTAAAACGGCAAGGCGCATGCACCATATTGGAATATTCAACGGTGCTCAGCTTAGGGAATGTTCATTAAAACATCTATCTGAAGTGTTTGGAAAGGCTGGACCAGTTTTTTATAACTTTGCAAGGGGTATTGACGATCGTCCTGTGGTTGTTGAGCGTATAAGGAAATCTGTGGGATGCGAGCAGACATTCCTTCAGGATATAAGTATGAAGTCGGCGGTGTTAATTGAACTTTATCACTCCGTGTTGGAACTTTGTGAGCGGATATCAAAAGATGATTTCGAAGGAAAGACACTTACTTTGAAAATTAAATATGGTGATTTTCAGCAGATAACACGTAGTATTACTGGTAACAGGATATTGAAGACCAAAGATGATATTCTGCCTTTGGCAAAGAAATTGCTTAAACTGATCGCATATAGTGCCGATCATCCCATAAGACTCTTGGGATTGTCGGTTTCAAATCCGGGGGCAGATGACGAACTTCCTACACCTGAATGGATACAGTTGGAGCTAGAATTTAAAGATTGGGGCAAATGACAATGAATACAAAAGAAAAACTTTGGAATGCAAAGTATATAAAGGTGATGACAGCTAATTTTATGATGTATTTTGCCTTTTATATACTTACCCCATTACTCCCTATATATCTGAGTGAGAGATTCGGAGCGACGAATGATGTCATCGGACTTGTACTTTCGGGGTATACTATTGCGTCATTGATAATACGTCCGTTCAGTGGTTTTGTTGTAGATAGTTTCAACCGCAAAAAGGTACTTGTTATTTGTCTTTTCTCGTTTTTTGTATTTTTCGTCGGATATATAGCAGCAAGCACACTCCTTATGTTTGCTATAGTTAGAACATTACACGGAGGACCTTTCGGTGCTGCTACAGTAGCTAATAGTACAGTTGCTATAGATGTACTTCCATCAAGTCGTAGAAATGAAGGCTTAGGATATTATGGACTAAGCAATAATCTTGCAATGGCTATCGCTCCTTCAATAGGAATATACTTATATAAGTTGTTGGACGATTTCAGCGTGTTGTTCTGGATAGCCCTTGTCGTAGCTTTTGTGGGCTTACTTGTTGACGGAACGGTGAAGATACTAGCTAATTCTATTGTGAAGAATAATGGAAAACTTTCTCTTGACAGATTTTTCCTTACACGTGCATGGTTGCTTGCAATTAATATAGCTATGTTTGGTTTTTGTTTTGGAGTATTAAGCAATTATCTTGCAATCTACAGCAAACAGGAACTTGGAATTACTGGAGGAACAGGCACATATTTTGCATTACTTTCAATAGGACTGTTTAGTTCTCGTATTGAGGGAGCTAAAGCTTTACGTGAAGGTCGTCTCACTCATAATGCCGCATACGGGATGTGTATTGCTCTTATTGGTTATATTATGTTTGTTGCCTGGATAAATCCAGTAGGTTATTATCTGTCGGCATTCCTTATAGGATTAGGTAACGGTCACATGTATCCTGCATTTCTTAATATGTTTATATCTGTGGCTCATCATGATGAACGGGGTACAGCCAATTCATCAATACTAACTTCATGGGATTTGGGCTTTGGTATAGGAATACTTCTTGGTGGAGTAGTTTCCGAAATGGTTGGTTACAAAGCTGCTTTCTGGATGGTAGCCATTGAAAATGCATTTGGAGTTTTACTGTTCTTCATGTTTGCCGGCAAGTTCTTTGTTAAGAGACGCATAGAGGCGTCTTCCTTTTGATATGACCATATAGCCAGATAAAGGCAGGTATAAGGAACATATCAGCCATTATCCATGCCACAGGATCGCCATAACATACACCCGTAAACTTCAGGGCGGGTACAATCCAAAGGCTTACGCCACATCGTGCAATCATCTCCATAACTCCGCTCATCATGCTTAGGTTGCTGTATCCAAGTCCCTGAATACTATAGCGGAATATGGTGAGCAGTCCCAGTGCAGGGTAGAAGTAGTTTGCAATGCGCATAAACATTGCTGCGTTGCTTACTACATCCTTTTCGCTACCATCTACAAAAAGCATCATCATGTAGTCGGCAAAAGGATATATAACGATAAACGTGATGATGAAATACACAAGCATAATTTTTATGGCAGCGTATATTCCTGTCTTTATGCGATTAATTTTTCTTGCGCCAATATTTTGTCCGCAATAGGTAGCCATGGCAACTCCGATGTTCTCAAATACACATGTGAATAGATATTTTATACGTATGCTTGCCGTGAAAGCTGCTACATAGGTGGTACCTAACGCATTGTTGGCACTTTGCAGCATAATGATTCCAACGGCAGTGATAGAGAATTGCATTCCCATTGGCATGCCGTTGTTGAGCAATATATTTATTAATTTGTTGTCGAAATGTGTTTCCTCTCCCTTTGGTATCAGCAGTTGCAGTTTCCTTTTGATATATACCCAGCACATCAACGATGCACAGCATTGTGATATCAGTGTGGCTATTCCTGCACCTTCTACGCCCATTCCGAGAATTAGAATGAGAATTACGTCAAGTATGATGTTGATAAACGAAGATGCTATAAGAAAATAAAACGGTTGTTTACTGTTGCCTATAGCGCGTATGAATCCAGAAAGAAGATTGTATGCGATTGTAAATGGTATGGCTAGAAATTGCAGGAACAGAAATATGTAGGCGTTATCGAATATGTCAGTAGGAGTGTTTACGATCTTTAGAACCCTTCCACAGAATATACAGCTCATCAATGTTATCACTATAGCCATTACTATTGCAATGCGCATAGCGTTACTCACGTATGACCGCATCTTCTTGTAGTCCTTTGCTCCGAAAGCTTGAGCAATAGGAATGGCGAAGCCCGCACAAGAGCCATTGCAGAATCCCATAATAAGGAACATAATGCTGCTTGATGTTCCCACTGCCGCAAGAGCATCTACACCAATCCACCTTCCTACAATTGCCGCGTCAATGATAAGATACATCTGTTGCAGTATATATCCTAGTATCAGTGGAATAGAAAATTTCAGGATGTCTCTTACAGGAGACCCTATTGTCATATCATTAGTGTTAGCCATCAATCTTCTTCGTTAATATATTCCCATAGTTTATTATAGAATGGGTGACGGCACAGCGTATCTTTGTCGCCTATTATTATTAGTTTCATCCTTGCACGTGTTATAGCGACATTCATTCGCCTAAGGTCATGGAGGAATCCTATTTGACCATCAGTATTACTTCTTACCAAAGAAATCAATATCACATCACGTTCCTGCCCTTGGAAACCATCCACAGTGTTGATGCTTATTAGATGCCTATATGGTTTAAAGAATTCTTTTTTCTTTATCAGTTTGCGCATGTATTGCACTTGTGCCCTGTATGGAGATATCACTCCCACATCTATTTGTTCTTCAAGAATCTTTTGCTTGCCAATTTTCGTGAAATAATCTTCAAGTTTTTCAAGAGTTATGCGAGCCTCTTCCTTATTAATTATTGATTCTCCGTCTCTGCCTTCACCACTTGCGGCTTTAGTGTTATCTTTGTCATTTGTTACTGGTGCTGTTTCTGTCCATTCTATAGGTGTGTCATAGTCAAGTATACCACGGAATTTAATCTGTGGAGCACTTTCCACTTGGCCGTGGTAGAACCAGTCGCTGGAGAAACGCATGATTTTTTCGTTCATTCTATACTGTATCTTCAACAACGTAACAACTTCTGGCTTGTTTTCTACAATGCGTTCCATCAGAGTCTTGCCTAGTCCTGCCTTAAGTGCGGCAATACTTTTTATTGTAGGTGGAAGTTGGCAGTGGTCTCCTGCCAAGATTACTCTTGTTGCTCGTTTTATTGGAATCCAGCATGCAGCTTCAAGAGCCTGTGCTGCTTCGTCAATAAACAATGTTCCAAATTTCTGTCCTTCAAGAAGTCTGTTTGCCGAACCAACAAGTGTAGATGCTATTACTCTAGCCTCACCAAGTAATTCAGAATTAATTCGAATCTCTATTTCTGTGGCGCGTGCTTTCAGATGTTCCAATTTCTGATGATATTTTTCGTCACGTTCTTTTCTGTGACTTCTCAAATCTCGTATAGCTCTTCTTATAGCCCATAGTTGAGAATATTCGGGATGACCCTCAAACTTCCGCTCGTAAGTAAATCCAAGCATTTTATCGTTCACCTTGGTTGGATTTCCTATTCTCAACACGTTTATTCCTCTGTCTACTAACTTCTCGCAAATCCAGTCAATAGCCATGTTGCTTTGTGCGCATACCAAAACTTGATTCTCTCGCATAAGCGTCTCGTTGATAGCTTCAACAAGAGTTGTTGTCTTTCCTGTTCCTGGAGGGCCATGCACAACTTCAACATCTTTAGCCCAAAGTACCTCGTTTACGGCCTTCTCCTGAGTAGGATTGAGCCAAGGAAAGCGTTGTGCCGTAAAAGAGAAATGTTCTGCTTTCTGATGTGAATAAAATAAATCTCGCAAATATGCCAGTCTGTTTCCCTTTGCTTTGATCACTCTGTCAAGAGCTTCAAACATCAGCTTGTAGCTTGTCTCGTCAAAAAACAGTTGTATTCCTATCTTTTCTGTGCATCCTTGAAGATCTATGGCATGTCCTCCATCAGGAATAATCACGACCATTCTGTTGCCATCGGCAAAAGAGACTGTACCTGTGAAATTAAAGTAATGTAATGATTTTCCGTCTGTTTTAAAGAATGCTACAGGTCTTCCGAATTCAAAGTTATGTTCTGTATCCGTATCCGTATTTCTTGTTACCTCTATTGCCATCTGGTTTAGAGAGTTATAGTAACTTTTTCCTATATTTAGAGGAAACCATGCTTCTCCCTTCTTTACCTTACGCATTAGTCCTGTTGATTCTGTTTGTTTGCGAAAAGCTTCTTTTTCTGAATGATACTCTATTTCTAAGAGCATCTTCTGTCTTTGTAGTTCTTGTATTGGTGATGTCTGTTGATTCATATCGAGTGCAAAGTTACTAAAAATTTTCCTTTTCCTTTGATTTTCCACTTGTTTGGAGTATCTTTAACTAACGTTGAACAAAAGACAGCGTCTTAATAATAAAAACAAAAAACGTCTTTTTTATTTTGTATTGTGTTTTACTTGCTGTATCTTTGTGATATGGAATCAGTTGTTTTGCATGGTTTGTCTATCGGATATAAGGATAAAAAAGTGGGTGAAGAGATCAATGCTTCGCTTTGCAGCGGTGAATTTACATGTCTGCTGGGATCAAATGGAGTAGGGAAGTCAACACTGCTTAAAACGATATCAGGATTTATTAAACCACTTGCTGGTAATGTTATCATTGACAATACTAATATCAATGATTATTCTTCGGCAAAGCTGGCACAAAAGATAAGTGTTGTGCTTACAGGAAAACCAGGAGTGGAAAACATTTCTGTAGGAGAGTTGGTTGGCATGGGGCGATACCCTTTTACTGGATTTTGGGGGATATTGAATAAGGATGACGAGAGAATTATTGATGAGTCTTTGGATATGGTTGGAGTCTTAAAATTGAAAAGCCGTATGGTTCAGACGCTAAGTGATGGAGAACGACAGAAGACAATGATTGCGAAAGCACTTGCTCAGCATACTCAAATGATTTTTCTTGATGAGCCAACTGCCTTTCTGGATTTTCCAAGTAAGATAGAAATGATGAAGCTATTGCAGAATCTTTCACATCAGTTTGGTAAGACAATATTGCTATCCACACATGATGTAGAGCAGGCTTTACAGTTAGCTGACAAACTGTGGCTTATGAATGATGATAAAATGTGTATAGGAACACCTCGTGAATTGTCATCAGATGGCACTTTAGGAAATTATATCGAACGGGACAGTATAGAGTTTGATAAAAAAAACATGATAGTTAAGATTAAATCATAAACTATCATGTTTCAATATAACTATTGATTATTTTATAATATTCTTAATATCTTCTATATTTTTGTCAAAGGGGCCGCTATGTTCAAGTTTAAGTGTGCACATGGCAGCTGCGAATTTTCCTGCATCAGAATAGCCAGCACCTAAACTTCTCATATAAAGATATCCTGCAGAATATGTGTCACCACATCCTGTTGCGTCAACAACTACATTTGGTTTGTAAGCAGGAATCTCATAGAATTTGCCTTCTGCATATATTACGCTGCCATAACTGCCGAGCGTTATCACGACCTCACGTACTCCCATTTCTGCTAGTTTAATAGCTACAGTACGTGGATTTTTTGAATTTGTGATAACTTCCATTTCATGCTCGTTTAGTTTTATGATATCAGTGCATTCAAGTATTCTCTCTTTGTCTTTCCAATCTGTAGCGAATACATTTTCTCCTCTAACTTCACGCAGATATCCCTGAACATCAATAGAGATAAGTCCTTTTGTTGAGAGGTATTCAACAACTTCTGGTGAGAAGTCATCGGCAAGCAGGCTTCCCAGATGATATACACGTGCGTCAATACCTTTCATCTCGTCAACTGTGAATGGATCAGCTTTAGCTAAAACACGCTGTGTGCGGTTGTTTGTATTGTCGCCATATTTGTTTTCAAAGAAAACGCTCTTATTACTTTGATGACATTCCACGTCTATGCCGAGTTTCCTCATATTCTCAACTTCGTCAAGAGATTCCTTTCCTACTTTTGTGACAAGTTGATATGAAACGTCATTTGGAAGCCGATTCATACCATAAGACATATAAAAGGATGTACCTCCAGCCATAAAGACGGTATCTTTAGGAGTGATGATTTTATCCAGAGTTATATGTCCAATGCAGCAAATATCTTTCATTATCGTTGTTTAATTTCTGCAAAGTTACAAAAATAATTCGTAATCAAAAACTAATTATTGCGTTTAAGTTTTTGTAACTGCTTTTTTCTCGCTATTACTATATATAATTTCTACTAATTTATTTAGATAAAAAAGTCTTATCTGCGGTATTCTTCTGTTGTCATTCCTGTAATCTGCATGAACAGTTTCGTAAAGTTTGCAATTCCGCCGAAGCCTAGTGCTAATGCTATATATGCATCACTTTTCTTATTCTCAATAATCATTTGTTTTGCTATGTCAATACGCCTTATCTGTAAATAGCTGGCAAAGTCTTTTCCACTCTCATGCTTTATAAGATCATTGATGTATGCACTTGATAAGTTTAGTTTTCTACTAAAACAACATGTGCATGGCATACCCATTTTATGTATCTTGCCATTTAGCATATAATCATCTATCTCATTACGTATCGTGTTGTATGTTTCATCAAATGCATCATGACGTGTGATAAACTGCCTTTCGTAAAAACGGCAACAGTAATTTAGTAGCAACTCAATCTTGTTGCTTATGATCGTTGAACTGAATTTGTCAATACCCCATCGTAGTTCGCGATTAATGTTGTCAATGCAGTCGTATATCGTCTTAAGTTCAGCAGCTGAAACGTGCAAAGATTCATTTTCTGGCTTATATTTGAAGAAAGTGTAGTTTTTGATTTGTTTGCCTAAAGTTGTTCCACATAGAAGGTCAGTATCAAAAATCAGCAGTTTACCTGATTGCAGACAATCTTTCTCCCCGGCAATGTTAATCGTTTTATCTGGTGATCTGAAGAATATGGTAGCAGCATTGAAATCATAGGGCTTTCTTCCGCCACTTCCGAGTAGCGGATGTTCCTGTATCAGTACTGAATAAGTGTTCAGTTTTATTTCCTCTTCCTCATATTTCCCAGATAAATTTATTATGCTAACGAGTGGATGAAGAGTTTTTGCGTTGAACAGTTTATTGCAGTTGCACACCGTATTTATATCTTTGTAATGGTTACCCATCAGAATAATCTTAATATTTTTGATAAAAGCTCTTAGGCTTCAGCCATTTGTTTTCTGAATTGGCTTGGCGTTACGCCAACGTTTCTCTTGAAGTAACGATTGAAATGCTGGCTATATTGAAATCCAAGATGATATGCTATTTCGTTGATAGTATCCTGTGAACTTGCAAGTTCTTCTTTGGCAAGGTCTATAATTTTGCTTTGTATGTGATCCTGTGGAGCTTTTCCTGTTTCTTTTTTTACCAAATCACCGAAGTAGTTAGGTGATAAAAAACATTCCTCGGCGAAGTATTTTACAGATGGCAGACCATCATGTAATGCTCTGTCTCCAGTGAAGTAATTGTTAAGCAGCTTTTCAAACTTATCAAGAACATCACGGTTTGCTGCTTTACGGGTTACAAATTGTCTTTCATAGAATCGCATGCAATAATCAAGCAGTAACTCTATGTTTCTGCAAATTAGTTTTTTGCTGTGATTGTCTATCGGATGGTCAAGTTCCAGTTTAATTCTGTTAAGGCTGTCTTTGAATATAGCCTTTTCATCTTCGCTCAAGTGCAATGCCTCACGTGAAGAATAGTCGAAAAAAGCGTATTGCTTGATGTCGTGCCCAAGAGATGTTCCACGTATAAGGTCGGGATGAAAGATAAGCCCAAGTGCCTGTGGCTTATAATCTTTTGCTGGTTTGAAATGTACCACTTGTCCAGGTGCGAAAGATGTCACCGTGCCTTCCTGATAGTCGTAGGGCTGGCGTCCGTATGTGATGTCGCCACACATGGTCTGTTTAAGCCAAACCGAATAGACTTCATATTCTAAAGTCTTTTCTTTTTTGGCATTTTGATAATTAGCCTCTGACATGTCTACAACAGCAATTAGTGGGTGCTTTGTCTCGAGTCCCATCATCTCATTGTACTTGTCAATGGAGTCTATAATAACAACATCATTCTCTGCCATATTTACTTGATTATAATTTTATGGTTGCAAAGATAAGAATAATCAGGCAACACTGAGTTATATATATTACGGATATTCCAACCATTTTTACATTATCATAGTTGTAACAGCAAATCTACATTTCCTATAGTGAATAATGATAGCGTATCTGCAGTGCTTACATGTGCCGTTCTTCGTGTGATTACAGTTCTTCTATTTATGCTTCCAGCCGTCTGGTCAAGCCATGCATTAAGTAACGTTATCAGTAATAATATTTTTTCATTAGAAGTTAGGTAGATTTTTATGCAAATATAATGAAATTATTAGTATAAACACCTTTCATATCTTAACTTTTTACTACCTTTGCCCCGAAATATTAATTTAAGGATGAATAAGAAGCAAATTCTTCTGATAAATGATATGGCGGGATATGGCAAAGTAGCCACGGCAGCAATGCTTCCGATATTGTCTTATTTTGGACATCCCACATATAATCTTCCCACAGCCTTAGTGTCTAATACACTTGACTACGGAAAGTTTAATCTACTTGATACCACAGACTATATAAAAGGCGTGTTTCCCGTATGGAAGGAACTTGGATTCTCTTTTGATGCCATCGCCACAGGATTTATAGCCAGCGAGCGTCAAGCCGACATAGTGTCGCGTTATTGCTTGGAACAAGCGTCAACTGGAACAACAATTTTTGTTGATCCTATCATGGGCGATGAGGGCAAACTGTATAATGGGGTAACTCCTGCAGCGGTAAAAAGTATGCGTGAGATGTTGAGTGTTGCTCATTTATGTTATCCAAACTATACAGAAGCATGCTATCTTACCGGACGCGAATATAAAGCTGAAGGCGTTACAAAAGATGAGGCTCATAACCTTCTTGAACATTTGCGCAAGATAGGATCAAAGTCTGTTCTCATAACAAGTATCACTGTTGACGGACAACCTTCAGTTGTTGGATACAATAACATACATAACGAGTATTTCAAATTATGCTATGATGAGATTCCTGTTCATTTTCCTGGTACAGGAGATATTTTCTCGGCTATACTTATCGGGCATCTGCTTGACGGTGAGTCGTTGAAAGATTCAACCAGAAAGGCTATGGACGGAGTCTACAAACTTATTGACCTGAATAAAGACAATATAGATAAAAACAGGGGAATACCCTTGGAACAGTATCTGAACATTTTATAATTAAAATGGACTGGATTAATAGTTTATTTAACATTCATTCTTCAATACAGACCTTAGTTATTCTTTCTTTAATTATCGCCTGTGGTCTGGCTCTTGGCAAAGTCAGGGTGATGGGAATATCACTTGGAGTAGCCTTTGTATTTTTCGTTGGTATCTTTGCCGGACACCTTGGTTTTACAATAAATCCAGTCTTATTGGATTATATTGAGACATTCGGACTATCAATGTTTGTTTATTGCCTGGGACTTCATGTAGGGCCTAATTTCTTTGGATCATTGCGGCATGAAGGCATGGCGCAGAATCTTTGGAGCTTGGCTGTTATCATCTTTGGTACTGTCTTTGCCTTGTTGCTTATTCCTTTAACAGGAGTAAGTCTGCCTAATATGGTAGGTTTGCTTTGTGGTGCTACAACAAATACTCCTGCTCTTGGTGCAGCCACTCAGGCTATAAATCATCTTGGAATGGGCAGTGGTAGCACAGCCTTGGCTACAGCCGTGACATATCCCCTTGGTGTGCTTGGTGTCATATTTGCGATGCTGTTCCTGCGTAAAGTCTTTGTAAAGCCTGAAGATTTGGCTGTTAAAAAGATAAATGAGGAGGATCATACATATATAGCTCAGTTTGAAGTAGTAAATCCTGCTGTTGCCGGAAAGTCTATTTCTGATGTATCACGAATGACTCATCTTCGTTTTATTATATCACGTATCTGGAGAGGCAAGGAAGTTATTGTTCCTATGGTTGAGACAAAACTTATGGAAAATGACAGCTTGCTTGTTATTACCAATCGTGAAGATGAGGCTGCTATGGAAATTCTTTTCGGGAAGAGAGTTAATAAAGATTGGAACGGAGAGAAGATTGACTGGAATGCTATAGACTCAAAGGTTGAGAGTCGTGTCTTGGTTCTTACAAGAACAGAACTCAATGGAAAGAGACTGGGCGAACTGCATCTACGTACTTCTTATGGAGTCAACGTGAGTCGTGTCACACGTGGTGATATAAAACTTCTTGCTACAGACGATTTGCGATTGCAATATGGCGACAGAATTACGGTTGTTGGTCAGCATGATTCTGTGAATAATATGCAGGGATATTTTGGTAACTCCGTTAAGACTTTGAACGAGCCTAATATCGGCAGCATATTATTTGGTATAATCCTAGGTTTGGGACTAGGATGCATTCCTATATCTTTACCGGGAATGGCTAGTCCTGTACGTCTAGGCATTGCAGGTGGTCCTATTATCATGGGTATTATTATCGGTGCTCTAGGCCCGAAACTTCATTTTATATCATACACCACTCGATCTGCGTCGCTGATGTTACGCAAGTTGGGACTTAGCTTGTATCTTGCATGCTTGGGACTTGACGCAGGAAAAGACTTTTTCGCTACGGTTGTCCGACCTGAAGGTATTGCTTGGGTGGGAATAGGTTTTCTTATAACTGTTGTGCCGATTATTATCATCGGACTTATTGCATTAAAGACACATAAGTTTGATTTCGGAACGATCTGTGGAATACTTTGTGGAAGTATGGCAAATCCTATGGCATTGGGCTACGCTAATGATTCATTGAAAACAGATAGTGCAAGTATAAGTTATGCATCTGTATATCCACTTGGTATGTTTGTCAGGGTTATTATAGCTCAAATGATTATAATGTTTCTGGCATAGCAACTGCCTTTATTAATATAATTGAAGATTGGAGAGTCCTTGCCTTTATTATGGCTGTGGCTCTCCAATGTTTTTTTAGCTATGGCATATATTTCTCTATATATAAGGTACGCATACACGCACGCGTACTACAGGCTTTTCAAAATATAAGTGTCGGAGTGACTAGTTGCTGATTACTAGTAAGTTACTTTGCATTTTGGTAATAATTACGTGTCGGAGAAAATGCATGATAATTGAAGTTTTGTGTCACGTTTTCACGTAGAAACGCTATCCGTTTTACGAAGTGTTGGCATGCGTTTTGCGTTGTTTTACCGAGTGATATGGGCCTAATCACTCGGTAAAACAACATGGATTGGCTTTATATTTTACCGACACTTTCATCAACACTTGTTATCAGTAGAAATGATACCTAACACATTGATATTCAGTCAATCGATACTTTGACGCTAGTATTTCAAAAAGTCTGTAGTGCGCGTGCGTGTATGCGTACCTTATATATAGAGAAATATATGCTGTAGCTAAAAAACAAAAAAGTAGGGAGCTGTCTATGTAAACTAGTAGACAATACACGTAAGCCCTTTTTCTACAATAACTTATATACTTGGTTTTCGGAAGAGCAATAAAATAGTACTAAATTACTGATTTGCGTACAAATGTTTATTGCAAATTCTGTTCTATGTCGTAATTTTGCAACATATAATTACAAATTCGTTGTACCTAAACATGAACAAGCAAAAACTAATTTATGGCATCGCCTCAATGATGCTTTGTGTGAGTGAAAACGCTTTTGCACAGCGTGATACTATAACAATAGACAGTTGGCAGTTTAGCAGGAGTTCGCTAAACGCCGTTGATGCTACACAACAGCATGGTACTTGGAAAAACGTAATAATTCCTCATGACTTTCAGATTGAGCAACCATGGGTGGCTCCTTCTAAAGAAGAACATGCCGACAATTCTGATCAGGCTGCTAATGTGAAAAGTCGTTTGTCAGCACGTGGCTTTAAGGAAATGGGGATAGGGTGGTATCGTAAGTCGTTCACTCCAGGAAAAGACTGGAAAGGAAAACGCGCTATGTTGGAATTTGGTGGTATCATGCTTGTCGGTGATGTCTATCTAAATGGTGAACGCATAGGCGGAACAGAATACGGATATATCGGATTTGGTATAGATATTACTGATAAGATAAAATATGGTAGTGAGAATATTCTCGTTGTAAAAGCCGACACACGAAAAGAAAACAATTCAAGATGGTATACTGGTGGTGGATTGTTCAGAACTGTAAAATTGATATTGACAGACAAACAACTCTATTTTTCACGCCATCCGCTTTATATTACTACGAAGGATAATAACACCGTAAATATTAAAGCTGAGATATTTCGTTTTAATAAGCAGAAAAATGGTAATGTGAAAGTACGCATTCTTGATGCCAAAGGAAATTTGGTAGCAGAGAAAGACAACGACGTGAGATTCTCACAACATAGCCGTGATGCTGAATATAAATTGGAACCTATACATATTTCAAACGCTAATCTGTGGGATATAGATTCACCTTATTTATATATGGCAGAAGTTTCTGTATATGATGAAAATGGAAAGATTACAGATAAGGTTACAGAACAGTTTGGTATACGTACTATTGAGTTTTCACCTGCTTTTGGTTTTAAGCTTAATGGTAAGAAAGTTATGCTGAAAGGTATTGCCAATCATAATAGCCTAGGAGCATTGGGATCAGCCGCATATCCTCGTGCTATTGAAAAAAGAATCAAACTTTTGAAGGAATTTGGTTTTAACCATATTCGTTGTTCACATAATCCATATAGTGAAGAACTTTATCAACTATGTGATAAATATGGAATACTTGTTGTTGATGAGGTCTATGATAAATGGCTTACACAATATTCTGGTGGAAGAGAATCTTGGTCTAACCATTGGCAGTATGATATTCCTGAATGGATAGAGAGAGATAGAAATCACCCTTCTGTGATATTATGGAGTCTTGGAAACGAATTGCAGACATATCCAGATTTGCCTTTTAATGATTGGGGTGTAACGCCATATCGTTTGTTGAAGACGTTGCTTAACCGTTATGACAGTACACGTCTTACAACTGTGGCGATGCATCCAAGAGGTCGAAATTGGGAAACCGATTCGCTACCATGTGACTTGGCAATGATAACAGATATTCAGGCATACAATTATCGATATATGTATTTTCCTGGTGATGGACGTCGTTTTCCAAATATGATATTCTATCAGAGTGAGGCGAATATGCCGATGATGGGACCAAACTATTATGAGATGAATCTTGATAAAGTTGTGGGACTTGCTTATTGGGGAATGATAGATTATCTTGGAGAAAGTCTTGGATGGCCAAAGAAAGGTTGGGATAATGGTGTCTTTGATATATCGTTGGAACCAAAACCGCAAGCTTATTTCCTGAAATCTATATTCTCAGATAAACCAGTTGTACATATAGGCATTGCCGATTCAAAGGATGATGCAGAAATGTGGAATGGTGTAAAGTTTGATGGAGATCGTATTTCAGATCATTGGAATCGTAAGCCTGGAAATAAATATACTGTATATACATATACAAATGCTGATGAGGTTGAATTATATCTTAACGGAAGAAGTCTTGGGATAAAGAAAAACTCTTTTGATCCAAAGACACGTAATAAGATAAAGTGGACAGACGTGGAGTATCAAAAGGGTACACTTGAAGCAGTAGCAAGGACCAATGGTAAAATAGTAGCACGTCATAAGATAGAAACTGCCGGAAAGCCAAAGGAACTTCAACTAATCCCAGATGTTGAAAATTGGAAAGCTGATGGCAATGATTTGATGCATGTACGCATATTGGCTGTTGATCATAAAGGATTACGCTCACCTATGGCAAACAGCAAATTAATGTTTGATGTTTCTAGTGATGCTGATATCATTGGCGTATGCAATGGTGATATTTCTAGTGAAGAATTGACAGTAGGTAACTCTCGGAGACTTTATAATGGTTCTGCTATGGTCATACTTCGTTCTGGTAAGAAATCAGGGAAAGTGAAACTTAAGGTTAGCGGACAAGGATATAAGACAAAGACCATAACATTATACTTAAAATAAAAGAATTTAGTGTTTATTTGTATTTTCGCACGTTTTTACCAACAAACGTACGAAAATACCGTTTTGCGTTAATTAAGTATATGTATATTTGCGACGAATTAACAAACTAAGCCTAAATAATAATTAAATGAATCGTAGAAAATTGTTAAAAGGTACAGTATTACCAGTAGCTGTGATTAGTGCGGCTATGACTTTTACACCAGCGATTGGTGTGCAACATGCGTTTGCCAATACCCAGCAGGTAGGACAAAACATTGTTCGCGGAACCGTTGTTGATGAACATGGTGAAACTGTAATCGGTGCGACCGTAATGGTTGTTGGTCCTGGTTCTAATGGAACTGTGACAGATCTTGATGGTAACTTTAACCTGAATGTAAAATCAGGTGCAAAGTTAAAAATCTCTTTTGTGGGTTACGACCCAATGATCGTAATTGCCAAGAACGGAATGAAAGTCACACTGAAGGAAAACACAAACAACTTGCAAACAGTTGAGGTTGTTGCCTATGGTGTGCAGAAAAAAGTTACCGTTACTGGTGCTCTTTCAAGTATAAAAGGTGAAGACCTTGTTCGTACTCCGGTAAGTTCAGTTAACAATGTCCTAGCAGGTCAGTTAAGTGGTGTAACTACAGTACAATATTCTGGTGAGCCTGGAAGTGATGCCGCAAAGGTGTTTGTACGTGGCCAGGCAACATTCAACAATGCGGAACCTCTTGTTCAGGTTGATGGTGTAGAGCGCAGCATGGGAGATATTGATCCTGAGGAAATTGAAAGTATTACAGTTTTGAAAGATGCTTCTGCTACAGCTGTGTTTGGTGTACGTGGTGCAAACGGCGTTGTCCTTATCACAACTAAACGTGGTAAAGAAGGTAAGGCTTCTGTTACAGCCAATACTTCATTCTCTATATTGACTCCAACCAAGATGGTTGAGCAGGCTGATTCTTACGGATACGCTACATTCTATAATCAGATGAATGACAATGATGGTAAAGAACATAAATTTTCAGACGCTATCGTTGAAAAATTCCGTACAGGAAGTGATCCGATTCGTTTCCCAAGTATTAAGTGGGATGACTATATCATGAAGAAGTCTACAATGCAGACAAAGACAAATGTCAGCATTAGTGGTGGTACTAGCAAAATGCGCTACTTTGTCAATGCTGGTATGTATACCCAAGGTGGACTTTTTAAGGAATTTGGACAAGATTATAAATTTGGCTATCAATATAATCGTTTCAACTATCGTGCTAACTTAGACTTAGATGTAACTAAAACGACAACATTATCATTTAACATTGCTGGTAGTGTTGATAACTCAAATAAGCCACATACGGGACAGGGTACAAGTGGAATGGTTCAGGCTCTTTATCAGGCAACTCCGTTCTCTAGTCCAGGTATTATTGATGGTAAATATATTGAAACAACAACTGATTATTCAGATTTGAGATTGCCATTCGTTGGTGGAAGTGGTATTACTTATTATGGTAATGCTGGTGTTAATGGCGGTTTTTTCCAATATAGTAATAATAAACTTCAGTTGGATGCACAGTTGAACCAGAAACTTGACATGATAACTAAAGGTCTTTCTTTTAAGATCAAAGGTTCATACAATAGTTTGTTTGGTGTTACTAAGGAAGGTTCACGTGCCATGGCTTCATATTATCCAGTATTAAAAAAGGATGGTTCAATTGGATATAAGATGGCTGGTCAGACAGGTCAGATAGCTTATTCTGAATCAACAGGTCGGGATCGTGATTGGTATTTTGAGACATCTCTTACATATAATCGTTCTTTCGGATTGAATAATGTAGGTGCTTTGTTGTTGCTTAACCAAAGTAAGAACTATTATCCTTCAACATTCTCTGATATTCCACAAGGATATGCTGGTGTTGTAGGTCGTTTGACATACGACTGGAACAACCGATATATGGCAGAGTTCAACATTGGTTATAACGGTTCTGAAAACTTTGCACCTAGCAGACGTTATGGTACATTCCCTGCAGGTTCTTTAGGTTGGGTAATCAGTGACGAGTCTTTCTGGAAACCATTGAAGAAAGTTGTTAGTTTCCTTAAATTTCGTGTAAGTTACGGTCTTGTAGGTAATGATAAAATTGGTGGTAGTCGTTTTATGTATCTTGATGATCCATACAATGTGAACAATTCTGGAATTTATTCTCGTGGTGGTCGTGGTTATAACTTTGGTATAGAAAATAACACGGTATCAAAGGGTGCTTACGAAATGTCAAGAAACAATCCTAACGTTACATGGGAAAAAGCATTTAAACAAGATTATGGTGCTGATATCTACTTTATAAAAGATAAACTTCGTGCTACTGTTGATTATTACAAGGAACATCGTACAGATATTCTACTTCATGATGACACAGCACCTTCAATTCTTGGTTTTACAACTCCTGCAGAGAATCTTGGTGTTGTTGATAGTTGGGGTTACGAATTGTCTCTTAAATGGAATGATAAAATTGGAAAAGATTTCATTTATTGGGCTGGTTTAAACCTTAGTTACAATCAGAATGAAGTAAAGGAAGCTAAGGAAGCTCCTTACAATAATCTGTATCAGTATTCAAAGGGACATCGTCTTGGAGCACGCTCTGAGTATAAGTTCTATCGTTTCTACGATGCAGAAACTCCCGCTCTTTATGAAAAAAAATTTGGTGAAAAGTTCCCTACTCAGCTTGCAGGTGTTGATTTGAAACCAGGTGATGCTGTTTATGTAGACCTTGATCATAATGGTATAATTGACCAAAATGATATGAGTCGTGATTACGGCTATACTGAAGATCCTGAATATGTAATGGGTGTCAATTTTGGTTTTTCATTTAAGAATATTTCTATCAGTACTCAGTGGACTGGTGCGTGGAACGTGAGCCGAATGCTTGATGATGTATTCCGTGAGCCATTTAAAAATCGTACTGGCAATACTGAAGGTGGTTTGCTTCAATACCATATCGATCATACTTGGAATGCGGAAAATCCTGGTCAGAATTATGAGTACCCACGTGCAACTTTGGACAATGCTGTTAATAACTATGCTACATCTACATTATATGAAAAAGATGCTAAGTATCTGCGTCTGAAAACTTTGCAGGTAGCTTACGATTTTCATTTGGCATTTATGAAGAAACTTGGACTAAATCAGCTTCAACTTTCCTTCAGTGGTTATAATCTCTTGACTTTTACTCCATATAAATGGGGAGATCCTGAAGCAAGAGCTAGTGGCTCTCCTTCTTATCCACTTCAAAAGACATATACATTCTCTTTAAAGGTGGGATTCTAATGCAAAAAATGATTTTGCCTAAAATAATAAATAACGCAAATTAATTATGAAACTAAATAATAAGACATTTATTGGAGCATTCCTGACTTTGTCTTTAGCCTTAGGATTTGGTTCTTGTACAGATGATATTGCCTTTGGTAATAAATTCCTTGGCAAGGCTCCTGGTACTGATGCAACAAAAGATACTGTATTTAATAATGCTGAATATACGCGACAGTTCCTTGTCGGTGCTTATGCTCTGCAATATTATGGTTTGCCATATACAAGTTCTCATAGCTCTGCGAGTTATTGGAATGGTAAGTTTGATGCTCTAACAGACTGTTGGCAATTGCATTTCACTCAATCATCAGTTTTTCAAACATATTATTCAGGACAGTTGAATGCTACCTCTGGTAGTTCTTCTGTTTTTGGTTATTTGAATGAGAATTGTTGGGAACTGATACGCTCTGCTTATTTGCTTCAGGAGAATATTGGTAGGACTCCAAACATGGAGGAAACTGAAAAAACGCAGATGAAAGCAGAGGCTAAATGCCTTATTGCTTCTACATATTTTAATCTGTTTAGAATGTACGGTGGTCTTCCTATCGTAAAACGCAGTTTTAACGTTGGTGAGACTTCTTATGATTTGCCACGTGCATCTGTTGAAGAGACTGTAAACTTTATGGTTGGTTTACTTGATGAGGCTTCTAAAGTTTTACCTTGGACACCCGAAGACCCTACTTCGGAAACAGGTAGATGGACAAAAGCAGCAGCTATGGCTATGAAATGTCAGATTCTGCAATTCGCGGCTTCACCTTTGTTCAATTCTGATAAACCATATTATGGTTCAACTTATTCAATAACTGACAGTAGTCCAGTTTGGTATGGAAACTATAGTAAAGATCGTTGGACACGCTGCAAGACTGCATGTGAGGAATTCTTGCAGCAGTTGAATGCAAATGGAGGTTATTCTCTTGTTCAACCAGCTTCAAAGACTATTGAGGGGTATCGCTATGCATTCCGCTATGGTTACGTAAATCAGAATAGTCCTGAAGTGATATTTGCAACACGTGTATCTTCTTTTGGTAAAGACACGAAATTTATGTGGACACAGCTTGGTGGTGGATTGAATGAACGTTATTCTTATGCTCCAACGCAGGAATATGTTGAAATGTTCCCTTGGGCAGACGGAAAACCATTTAATTGGACTGCGACTGAAAATGCAGGAAAATTAGATCAAATGTTTGTTAAGGGTGATACTATCGCAACAAAACAGGAACTGCAGCATCGTACATATACTCGTGATCCACGTCTTTATGAAACGGTAATGGTGAATGGTGACCTTGAAACATCTTCTTTGAACTCAGGAACAATGAGTGGTAATAATTTCGAGTTGTGGGATGGTGGTTCACGTGCGTTGAACGGTCCTTCTACAGAAAGTGGTTATTTCGCTACTGGATATGGTAACAACAAATATATCACAGGTACAAATAATGTATATTTACGTGCTCAACCTCAGTGGGTTGTACTAAGTTTGAATGATTTCTATCTTACTTATGCGGAAGCATTGTTACAAGCAGATGATAATTTTACTGGTGCTTTGCAATATGTTGACAAAATTCGTTCACGTGTAGGTCTCAAGGGATTGGCTGAATGTAATCCTGGTGAGGACTTGACTTCAAACAAGGAAAACTTGTTAAGTGAGATCCTTCGTGAACGTGTTTGTGAACTTGGTATGAGTAATTCTCGTTATTTTGATATTAAGAGGTATAAACTCGGACAACAAGTTCTTTCACAGAAGTTACATGGTCTAAAAATGTATCGATTAAGAAAGGTTGATGGAAAATGGGTTCATGTGAATGATATAAAAAATGCCAATACACAATGGTGGAATGGTGATAAGAAGACAGATAAGGGTAGTAATCTTAACCCTGGTTTCTACGAGCCTACACACTTTGATTACGAAAAGTTTGAGTCACGACAATCTCGTACATGGTGGTCTGGTTATGATCCAAAATGGTATCTTGAGCCATTCCCTCAGACAGAAGTTAACAAGGGATATGGCTTAACTCAAAATCCTGGTTGGTAATTTAAAGTTAATTGTTAACATTTAATAAGTTAATAGCTATAATGAATAAGAATAATATATTAGTGTTGGCAATGTTGGCAAGCCTTGGCTTGCCGGCTGCTGCACAGAAAGATACAACTGTATTCAAGGACCAATTAGTTGATGTTGGTGCCAACGTGAATTTTTCACGTGAACAGTCTACGGCTGCTGTTTCTATTATTACCAATAAAACAGTAGATAAGCGTAGTGATAAGAATATCGGTAATTCAATTATAGGACAGGGACTTGGTCTTATATCTTTGCAGAATTCAGGTAATTATGCTGCATATAATCCAACGTTTTACGTTCGTGGATTGCAAAGTCTATCTGGTAGCTCACCATTAATACTTGTTGATGGTATAGAGCGTGATATTAATGATATAACTGCAGAAGAAGTTGAATCTATACAGATATTGAAAGATGCAGCTGCTGTTGCATTGTACGGATATAAGGGTACAAATGGCGCTGTTTTGATAAAAACAAAACATGGTAAGTACAATTCACAGGAAATAAAGTTTACTTATGATCATTTGTGGAACTTTATGGCAAACAAGCCTAAGTTTGTTGATGCATCTACTTACGCACAGGCCGTAAATGAGGCACGTGGTAATGATGGATTAGCTGCCAAATATTCTGATGCTGAAATTGCTGCATTTCAAAATGGTACATACCCAACAATGTATCCTAATGTAAATTGGGTTGATGAAGCATTCCGCAATACTGGCGTAACTAATAAATTCAATATTGAGTTCCGTGGTGGTGCGAAGAAATTCCGCTACTATACAATGATTGATCTTATTTCAGATAAGGGATTCATTAAGAATTTTGATATGAATGATGGTTATTCAACACAGAATAAATATGTGAAGGGTAATCTTCGTACAAATTTGGATATAGACCTCTCGGAAACAACAAAATTTAACGTAAATCTCCTTGGCGTTTTAGCTGAAGCTAGCCGTCCTGGTAATTCTGCAAATATTTGGGATATGATCTATTCTGTTCCATCAGCAGCGTTCCCAATAAAGAATGATAACGGTATTTGGGGTGGTAACTCTACATGGGATGGAACTGTAAATCCTGTTGCTCAAAGTGCAGGCGCAGCATACGCGAAAAATCATTCAAAAACTCTTTTCTCAGATGCTACTCTTACTCAGAATCTATCTGATTGGTTGGATGGTTTAGCTGCAACATTAAGAGTATCTTATGATAATACTTCAAATATATTGGAAAACCACAGCAAAGGTTATGTATATGGAATGAATAGTGCAACTTGGGCAACTGATGGAACAGCAACACCTGGTAATTTATTTACTGGAGGTGCTGATACTGCTATGGGCGATGGTGCCACAACAAATAGTTTCAGCAAGCGTTTCCACTTTGATGGTGGATTTAACTATAATAATACGTTTGGCAATCATTCTGTATATTCTCAACTAAAATGGGATTATGAGTATGAGGAAACAAACGGTATAAATACAGTAATTTATCGTCAGGATGCGTCTTGGTACACTCATTATGGTTTTAAAAATCGTTATTTTGCAGATTTAGCTCTTGTGGAATCTGGATCAAGTAGACTTGCACCAAGTACAAAATGGAACTTCTCTCCAACTTTGTCTGCAGCTTGGATTATATCAAAGGAAAAATTCATGAAGAATATTTCTTGGGTAGACTTCTTGAAGCTACGTGCTTCTGCTGGTATCATTAATGCGGACTTTTTGCCAAACAACACATGGACATATTATACTCAGCAGTATACTATGACAGGCGGGACATATCCTTTTAATGAAACATGGCAGTCTTCTTTTGGTCGTACAAGTCTTGATAGATATGCTACAGAGCATCCTTCTCATGAAAAAGCTTATAAGTATAATGTAGGTATTGAGGCTACTCTTTTCCACGGGTTAGATGTAACTTTAGAAGGTTATTTTACACGTCATAATAATATATGGGTATCTTCTGACGGTAAATATACTGATGTTATTGGTCAGGATGCTCCTTATGAAAATGGTGGAATTGTTGATAATTCTGGTTTTGAAATCGGACTTGATTACAATAAGACAATCAGTGAGGTGACGTTTAACATTGGTGGTAACTTCAACTATAACCATAATAAGATTCAGGAACAATATGAAGAGCCTCGTCTTTACAGTAACCTTGTACAGACTGGTCATCAACTTGGTCAGATATATGGTTTGAAGGCTATAGGATTATTTAAAGACGCTGCTGATATAGCAGCAAGCCCTAAGCAGAATTTCTCTACTGTTCAGCCTGGTGATATCAAATATCTTGATGTAAATGGTGATAATGTTATCGATGCCAATGATAAGTGTGCAATCGGTCATAGTACGACTCCTGGTATGTATTATTCATTGCATCTAGGTGCTGAATATAAAGGCTTTGGTTTCTATTGTCTTTTCCAGGGGACGGGTCTTTATTCAGGCGTACTCAATACAAAGAGTATGTATTGGCCTCTTATAAATAATACGACAATATCACAGTATTATTACGATAATCGTTGGACTCCAGCCAATCAGGACGCAAAGTTCCCTCGTTTAAGTAATGAGAATAATGCAAATAATTATCAGACAAGTACTTTATGGTTGGTAAACCGTTCTTTCTTTAAACTTCGTAACATCGAACTTTATTATAACTTGCCTAAGTCTCTGCTTGAAAAAACAGGTTTCGTTAATGGAGCTAAGGTTTACGTTCGTGGAACAGACTTGTTCAGTCTTGACCATATGGATGTTTCAGATCCAGAGTCTTATGGTGCGACAAATCCATTGACAAGAAGCATTGTTGCAGGTCTTTCAGTTACATTCTAATAAATAAAAACGAGTGAAAATATGAAACTAAATAATATACTTTGTTCTTCGCTTGCTGTTCTTGCTCTTGTTTCATGCAATGACAAGATGGACTATAACGAGTACAATATTTATGATAAGGATTATGTATCAAAGACATTCAACAATGTTGGTGGCTTTATGACAGATATATATAATACTATCGATTATGATTATGGTAGCTACGGAAGTGCTATCATGGGTAGTACTACTGATGAATCTGAATTTTCTGTGAGTGGAACTTCTATTGATGACTTCTTTAATGGAGCATGGAGTGCTACCAATGCAAAGAATTCTGTATGGGGTAGCATGTATAAGGGTATCAATATTTGTAATCAGGTTATGGAAAAGTTTGTTGGACTTACTTTCCCAGATTATGAGATGAACTCTGATTATGATGAACAGATGGCACGTTATAAGAATTATAAATGGGAGGCTCGTTTCTGGCGTGCATATTTCTATTTTAATCTTGCAAAGCAGTATGGTGGTGTACCATTGATAACAAAAGTACAGTCTACTGATGTTACAAATAAAACTTCAAGAGCAACATCTGACGAAACATTCAAATTTATTATTGATGAGTGTAATCTTGTACAAGATAGTATTGTTAAGAATCCTTCAGATTTCAACTTGCCTTCAGAAAATGATAATGGTCGTGCTAGTCGCATTACAGTTTTGGCATTAAAGGCACGTGCTGCATTGTATTGGGCTAGTCCTTTATTTAATCCACAAGGTGATAAGGAGCGTTATCATACAGCTGCGCTATATACGAAGCAGCTTCTTGATGAATGCAAGCAAAGGGGCATGGATCTTACAGCTAATTATGCTGATTTGTGGTCTACTGCTAATTGGAAAGATGCAAATATAACAAAGGAGATTATTTTTGGACGACGTATATATGGTTCTGGTTCAAATGGTGCTTCAAATACATTTGAAAGTCGCAACTATCCTATTGGTATAGAAGGTGGAAATGGCGGAAACTGTCCTACTCAGAATCTAGTTGATGCTTATGACATGAAGGCTACCGGACTTGGAATTCATGATACAGGAAGTGGTTATGTAGAGTCAAATCCTTATGCTGGTCGTGATCCACGATTGGATGCTACGGTTGCTAAGAACGGTGATGTATGGCCAACATATCAAAAAGCTAAACTTGAAACTTTTTATGGTGGTGTAAACGCACAGCCTATTTCTGGTGGAACTTTAACAGGTTATTATGTGAAGAAATTGTGTCACGGGGCAATTAATCTTACTGCAAATAGTAAATATTCAGTTGATTATCATACTTGGGTTACTTTCCGTTTGGGAGAATTCTATCTAAACTATGCTGAAGCTGTATTTAAGTATCTTGGTAGTGCTGATGCTACATCTGCAGAATTCCCAATGTCGGCACGAGAAGCAGCAAGTAAGACTCGTGTTCGTGCAGGAATGCCACAATTCCCTATAGGTATGGGCAATGATGCTTTCTGGGCAAAATACACCAATGAGCGTTTTGTTGAGCTAGCCTTTGAAGGACATCGTTTTTGGGATGTACGTCGTTGGAAGGAAGCAGACAAGTATTTCAAGGAAATAAAGGAAATGAAACTTACGAAGAATGCTGATGGATCTATTTCTTATACTCCTAACACAGTGACTCGTCAGTGGGATGACAAAATGTATCTTTTCCCGATACCACAGACAGAAATTCTTAAGAATGGCAACCTTACACAGAATCCTGGATGGAAATAGATTTGACTTATAATGAATAATATGAATAAAAAAATATTATTATCTTTACTATCTCTACTTATCGTGGCTGGCGCTTATGCTCAGCCACGATATATTTGGGGGAAGATGATACACGAAAATCTTAATCGTGGATTGGTCGCAATTCGCCAAAGTAATGGAGATGTAGCTGTAGCGTGGCGCATGCTGCGTGAAGATAATAGCAAATGTGGTTTTGATTTATATCGTAATGGTATTAAAATAAATAAAAAGAAGATAACAGGTGCAACATTCTTCACTGATACCGCTCGTGTTAATGGTAATGTCGAGTATACGGTAAAAGGAGGAAGTGTTGATGGAAAATATTTGTTGAAAGCTAATTCTCCAAATGATTATATTCCAATAAAGATCAACAAACCGGAAGGTGGAATAACTCCTGATGGACAGAGATATGACTATACTGCAAATGATGCAAGTATCGGCGATGTTGATGGGGACGGACAATATGAAATTATTCTAAAATGGGATCCTACAAATTCTCATGATAACTCTCAGAGTGGATACACTGGCAATACATATCTTGATTGTTACACATTGGAAGGAAAGCAATTGTGGCGTATTGATTTGGGCAAGAATATTCGTTCTGGTGCTCATTATACTCCGTTTATGGTTTACGACTTTGACGGTGATGGCAAGGCAGAAGTTATGATGAGAACTTGCGATGGAACTGTAGATGGATTAGGAAATGTTATCGGTGATCCAAATGTAGATTGGCGTGAGACAGCAGAGAATAAATGGAGGGGCATAATAAAGCATGGCAATGAATATCTTACAGTTTTTGACGGATTGACCGGAAAAGCTCTTTCTACTGTCAATTATGTACCTTCGCGTGGTAAAGTTGAAGACTGGGGAGATGACCATGCTAATCGATCTGAACGTTATCTAGCAGGAGTTGGATATCTTGATGGCGTGCATGCAAGTGCTATATTCATAAGAGGATATTATACCCGTACCGTAGTTGCAGCATGGGATTGGGATGGGAAAGAACTTAAACAGCATTGGGTTTTTGATACAAATAATCCTAAATGGAAAGATTATGGAGGAAATGGCAATCACAACATAAGAGTTGCAGATGTTGACGGTGATGGTTGTGACGAAATAACATTGGGTTCTGTTGCTATTGATAATGATGGTACTGGCTTATATAATACTCACATGGGACATGGTGATGCCATTCATCTTACAGCTTTTTATCCAAACTCAGACAAACTGCAAGTATGGGATTGTCATGAAAACCGTCGTGACGGAAGTGATTTCCGCGATGCAGCTACAGGTAAAGTAAAATTCCAAATACCGAGTAATGAAGATGTCGGTCGTTGTATGGCTGCTGATATTGACCCTACTAATCCTGGATTGGAAATGTGGAGTGCCGACAGTAAAGGTCTGCGTAATGTAAAAGGTGAAATTCTTAATGGAAGAGTTCGTTCTACTAACTTTGGAATTTGGTGGGATGGAGATCTGCTACGTGAATTGCTTGACCATGAGCGTGTGCTTAAATATGATTGGAAAGCTGGACGAACATATACGTTGCAGCAGCTTAAATTCTGTAAGTTTAATAACGGAACAAAGTCAAATCCATGTCTGAGTGCTGATATACTAGGTGACTGGCGTGAAGAAATACTTACACGTGATGTAGCTAGCAGCGAACTTCGACTTTATGTTTCAACGATACCTACTACCCATCGTATAAATTGTCTTGAGGAGGATGTTCCTTATAGACTTGGTGTAGCTGCAGAAAACTCTGGTTATAATCAACCACCAGAGACAGGCTTTTATTTTGGTGCGGAATCTAAATTCTAGAAATATGAAAATATCAAAGCGTTTATTCTCATTATTCATTATCTTTGCGATGACAGTATCTGCTGTTGCACAAGAAATGAATTTTAAATTATCAAAGCAGTCTGAAACACCGTTTTACTTTTCAGTAAAGGTGCCTGACGGTAATTATAAGGTAACTGTTACACTTGGATCACGTAAAAAGAAGGCTATAACTACCGTGCGTGCAGAGTCACGAAGACTAATGGTAGAGAATTGCCCAACGTTAAAAGGACAATTCAAAACTTATGAGTTCATCGTAAACAAGCGTTCTCCAAGAATCAGTGACACCAAGAAGGTTATTCTAAAAGAAAGAGAAAAATCTTATCTTGATTGGGATGATAGTCTTACTCTTGAGTTTAATGGTGTTAATCCATGTGTGAAGAGCATAAAGATACAACCAGATACAACAGCTCTTACTGTATTCTTATGTGGTAATTCGACGGTTGTTGATCAAAGCAAAGAGCCTTGGGCTAGTTGGGGACAGATGATACCGCGTTGGTTTGGACCAAATGTCTCAATTAGCAATCATGCAGAAAGTGGATTGACAGCTGGTAGTTTCTTGGCTGGAAACCGTCTTGATAAGATATTATGTATGATGAAGAAAGGTGATTATGTCATGTGTGAATTTGGACATAATGATCAGAAAGAGAAAGGACCTGGTGCAGGAGCTTGGTATAATTTCTCATATAATCTGAAAAAGTTTATTGATGAAGTTCGTGCTAAAGGTGGTAATATCATCTTTGTAACTCCAACCCAAAGACGTAGCTTCGATGCCGCAAAAGTTCGCATACAAGAAACTCATGGCGATTATCCAGATGCAATGCGTGCTGTAGCTCATCGTGAAAATGTACCAGTGATCGAACTTCATAATATGACTCGTACTTTTTTCGAAACCTTGGGATTTGAAAATAGCAAGAAGGCTCTAGTGCATTATCCTGCTGGAACTTTCAAAGGACAGGACAAGGCTCTTGCCGATAATACTCATTTTAACCCTTATGGTGCTTACGAAGTAGCCAAAATGGTTATTATGGGGATGAAGCAACTTAATCTTCCTATGGTTAATTATCTTCGTAATGATTGGAAAGATTATGATCCTTCTTCTCCAGATGATTATAATAAATTTGTATGGTATCCTGCTCCTGTTAGTGATACTATAAAACCTGATGGAAATTAAAATATTTGATAATAGAACGATGATAATCAAAACAAAATTATTTATCACAGCACTTTGTATGTTGGCATTGCCTTCAATGGCTCAGAATAATGTGCCAAAACCTTTGGCAGATGTCAATCATGTAGTTGATTTAACTCTTGACAGTCTCAATAAAGCTGAGACTGCACGTATTCCTGCTGGAAGTAGCCGTAAAGGAAACAATCCTGTATTGTTTCTTGTCGGTAATTCTACAATGCGTAATGGAACTTTAGGCAATGGTAGTAATGGACAGTGGGGCTGGGGATTTTTTGCCCATTCGTTTTTTGACGAGAATAAGATAACCGTTGAGAATCAAGCTTTGGGTGGAACAAGCAGCCGAACATTTTATAACAAGTTGTGGCCAGATGTAAGAAAAGCTCTTAAGCCTGGTGACTGGGTTATAATCTCTATTGGTCATAATGATAATGGTCCTTATGACAGTGGACGTGCTCGTGCTAGTATTCCAGGAGTTGGTTATGATTCTCTGAATGTTACTATAAAGGAAACAGGAGTGAAAGAAACTGTTTATACTTATGGTGAATATATGCGTCGTTTCATTCGTGATTGTCGTGCTGTAGGTGCAAAGCCTATTCTGATGAGTCTTACTCCACGTGATGCTTATGACGAGAAAACTGGAAAGATTGTTAGGAAAATACACACACAGTGGCTGATGCAGGTTGCTGCCGAAGAAGGAGTTCCTTTTATTGACCTCAATGAAATCTCAGGAGAGCAACTTGATGGTTACAGTAAATGGAAAGAAAAGTACTTCTTCTATGGAGATCATATTCATGGTAGCCGTTTTGGTGCAATGATGAATGCCCGAAGCGCAGCGGAAGGTATTGCCATGAGTGATAATCCAGCATTGAAACCGCTTCAGAATATGATGCTTACTGTAGAACTTCCAGCGTATAAAGTTCAGCGAGAGAAGGGTAAACCTGTTGTATGGTTTACAGGAGACAGTACTGTTAAGAATACTGATAAGGACAAAAATGGTATGTGGGGACTAGGTTCTCAGGCTTATACCGTATTCGATAAAAAGAAAATAACATGTTATAATGCCGCTCAAGCAGGACGCTCTACACGTACATATCTGAATGAGGGTCGTTGGGATAAGGTGTATAATGCACTGGAACCTGGAGACTTCGTGTTTATACAATTTGGTCATAATGATATTGGTGGTATAGACAAGGATAAAGAACGTGGTGTAATTCCTGGAGCTGCTGATACATGTCATGTATATAAATCAGCTAAGGATGGTACTTATGAATTGGTTTATAGCTTTGGTTGGTATCTGAAGAAGTTTATTGATGATGTTCGTGAGAAGGGTGCAACACCAATCCTTGTTTCTCTCACACCACGTAATGAATGGAGCAATGGAAAGATAGAACGCCGTAACGATACTTATGGAAAGTGGTATCGTGAGGTTGTCAGCCAGACTGGAGTTGAGTTTGTTGACCTGCATAACATTATGGCTGATTATCTTGATAAGAAATGTGGAAGTAAAGAAAAGGCAGATAAGTATTATAATCATGACCACACCCACTCTTCACTTTTGGGTGCTAAGACAAACGCAAACAATATTGCTAAGGGTCTGAAAGCTATACATAGTAAACTTGCTAGTTATTTAAAATAAATGTTTATGAAGAAACTGTTTTCATTGTTATTGCTGACTGTATGTATAGTCT
Organism: Prevotella herbatica; assembly: GCF_017347605.1. Classification (NCBI taxonomy): domain Bacteria; kingdom Pseudomonadati; phylum Bacteroidota; class Bacteroidia; order Bacteroidales; family Prevotellaceae; genus Prevotella; species Prevotella herbatica. Next base: position 1,294,519 of record NZ_AP024484.1, on the reverse strand, counting down.
CTAATGCGCAGTCATGGCAGAAGAAATGGCGTGTTGAATCTGAATCATCACAATATAAGGTTATACAGAATGGTGGTGATACTTTGGAAATAGTTTCCCCAAAAGGGCTTACATTATGGAATGTAAGCCCTCTTCATGGTGATGTCACAGTTGAGTTTGATGCACAAGTTGTAATGGCTGGTCCAAATGACAGACTTAGTGACCTCAACTCTTTCTTTATGGCTTCAGATCCAAAAGCCAAGAATATTTGGACCAATATGGCTGCTAGAGGTGGAGTTTTTAGTAGACAGACTGCTTTACAGATGTATTATCTAGGTTATGGAGGTAACTATAATACAACCACACGTTTCCGACGTTATACAGGAAATGGTCAACCTCCTGTAATTAGAGAATATAAAGATGCTTCACATCTTCTTAAAGCAAATCATTGGTATCATATCAAGATCGAGAAGGTCGGAAACAGAATAAGATATTTTTTTGATGGCGAATGCATCGTCGATTATATTGATGCAAAGCCTCTTGAACGGGGCTGGTTTGGTTTTCGCACAACCCTTTCACATACTCGTATAGCTAATTTTCACACATATAGAAGTAGCTTATCTGACGTTTCACTCCATTGGGTCGGAAATGTTCCTGATGTAGCTATGCCTGTAACATTCGGTGTGCCTTTTGCAAAGGGCGAAGTTACTGATAAGTCATTACGTAATTATGGAATTAGCAATATTCCAGTTGATAGTTGGATAAATGCACGTTGGCAAGATGGAAGTGTTAAATGGGCTGCATTCTCTGCTTTAATACCTAAAAGAGTAAATGCTACCACATTAAAGGCTGGTTATGGACAGCATGTAAAGCATAAACTTGTTGACATTTCCAAAAACGGAATTATTGTAAATACTGGTAATATGAAAGTGCTGTTCCCAAGACATGGGAATAGTTTTATGGATTATATCATATATAAGGGTATAAAGGTAGCTGACAAAGGACATGTCGTAGCGTCAACATCTTTATCATCATATAAGTCTGTCATAGATACTTCCTATATAGAGAACTGTGGTAATATTAGGGCGGTAGTACGTGTTAATGGTCACCTGATAGGTGATAAAGGGTCAAGCATGACATTACCTTTTACACTTCGCTTTTATCTATATTATGGAAGTGAACAAATCAAAATTCAACACAGCTTTGTTTATGACGGGAATCAGAATAATGATTTCATTAAGAGCTTGGGACTTCAGTTTAATGTTCCTTTTCGTGAAACCGTTTATAATCGTCATGTTGCATTTTCTTTTAGCGAGGATAGCGTGTGGACAGAATCAGTGCAGCCTCTTGATGGTAGGCGCGAATTAGATAGAGAGCATAATTATCTTTCTGACCAGATGAAAGGATTGCGCATACCAGAATATTCAACCTTTGATGATGAACAGAAAACCCTTCTGGATGATTGGGCTTCTTGGGATGGTTTCCGTCTGTCACAACTTAATGATGGTTCGTTTACCATTCGCAAACGTGCTACAGGTAAGTCTCCTTGGATAGGAACCTTTACTGGCACAAGATCATGTGGACTTGCTTACGTTGGTGATGTCAGTGGTGGTATCTCTGCTACATTAAAAGATTTCTGGCAAAGTTATCCATCAACACTTCAGATAGATAGCGCACGAACAAATATGGGGCGTATGACTATTTGGTTGTGGAGTCCTGAAGCTGAACCTATGGACTTGCGCCATTATGATGTCAGGGCACATGGACTTGAGTCTAGTTACGAGGATGTTCAGAAAGGTATGAGTGAACCTTATGGAGTAGGGCGTACAAGTATTATCACGCTTCGTCCATATTCTTCTGTTCCGGGAACACTCCGTTTGAAACAAGATGCAATTGTTTCAGCAGACGATGCTCGTCTACTTCCTACAGCTGAATATCTACATGATAAGAAAGCTTTTGGTATTTGGTCGTTGCCACGTCAAAGTACTGATTCGGTAACATCTGTTGTTGAGAATAAACTTAATTGGTGGATAGAAACATATAAAAAAGCCGTAGCAGATTATCATTGGTTTGGCTTCTGGAATTATGGAGATTTCATGCATGCATATTCCCCAGAACGTTCAGAATGGCGTTATGATGTTGGTGGATATGCGTGGGACAATACAGAATTAGCAAGTCCTGATTGGCTATGGTATAGTTTCCTTCGTACAGGACGTGCCGATATATGGAAGATGGCAGAGGCTATGACAAGGCATAACTCTGAAGTAGATGTATACCATCTAGGTGATATGAAAGGACTAGGAAGTCGCCATAATGTAAGTCATTGGGGATGCGGAGCTAAAGAGGCAAGAATCTCGCAGTCAGCTTTTGATAGATTCCTATATTATCTAACATCTGACGAACGACTTGGTGATATTATGCATGATGAAACCGATGCTGATATGATGTTATATCATATTGATCCGATGCGACTTGCTGAGCCGATTTCTGAGTATCCATGTACTGCGCCAGCTCGTTTGCGTTTTGGTCCAGACTGGCTTGCTTATGCAGGAAACTGGATGACAGAGTGGGAGAGAACGGGTAATACCAAATATCGTAATAAGATTATTGCTGGTCTGAAGAGTATTTCTTCGCTTCCTGACGGAATATTCACAGGAAATCTTGCTAAAGGATATGATCCTGCAACTGGTATAATTAGTTATGAGGGTGACGTTAATATGAAGAAGACAAATCACTTAATGACTATTATGGGCGGTTTCGAAGTAATGAATGAACTGCGCCAGATGATAACTGTCCCTGAATTTGAACATACATGGCTTGATTTTGCTCGTAGATATCAATTCATGGCTGCGAAGAATCATAACCATTTCCCTGTAAGACGACTGCAGGCTTTCGCAGCTTATTCGCTTAACGATAAGGTTCTGCGAAACGCTGCTTGGAATAGCCTGCTTAAGGATATAGATAACTTCTCAACAAATGATGCTGCTCTTTGGAGTCTTGATGCAATCTATATGTTGGAAGTTATTCCTGAGAAGTAAAGAGTTTGGCTCTTATGTTGATATCGTTCCTTCTTTGATTTTTTTATAGTTTGATCAAACTATTATTTCATCATTTTGAATTTAAAGAAGTCCATATCAACATAACCGCCTGCTTGTTTTGTCGCATAATTGAAGATTGCAAATCTTGTACCCATAAAGAAACGGCGATAGTCGAAAATCATTTTGTAATCGCTTCCTATTCTGTTCCAATTCTTGTTGTTAAGGCTGTAATAGAACTTTGCAATGTCCTTACCTGGATTGAAGTCTACATCTATGCGTAGATAAATCTTGTTTGATTTAATCTCCACACTGTCTTTTACGTTTTTCTTAACTCCTGTAATGGCTTTTGCACGGTCGCTGAGACTAACAGACTCTTCACTCATTGTTAATACATTCTTTTTACCAGTCTTGCTTATTGTTAGGATACCAGAATCACCATTGAAAGCTGCGACCCCAGTCTTATCACCATCTTTCATCTTGCTGATGTCAAGACTTATAATAGCACTGCTCTTTGGTCCCTTCATGCGCTGTGATATAGTGTTGGGTGCGTCAAATATGCTATTTGATATGCGACTAGTTTTAAGTCTAAGATAGCCACTTCGTTCTGATAATGACCACGCATTGTCAATAGGGTTGTGATTCCATTGCCAATACATATTTAGTTTTTTACTGTTGAAGTCATCGCTTCCTACAATATCAGTAGTCTTACATCCCTGTATAGGTTTGTCCATGATCTCAGGTACGTGCCCCTTTTCGTCACCGAGAATAGGCCATTCGTTAATCCATTTACATGGTTCAAGAGTCAACACACGACCGACTCCACCGCGATCCTGAAAAATTATTCCATACCATTTCCCGTCTTTTGCATCAACGATTGTACCCTGACCTACGTATGAAAAACCTCCGAATGGAGTTTCCAAAATAGTCTTTTTCTCAAATGGACCATGAATGTTTTCTGAGCGATAGCATACCTCGTGGCGAGCCTTACCAGCAGGCCATGAAATCATTAACAGATAGTATTTTCCGTTATGCTTTATCATACGGCTACCCTCAAGAAGTCCTGTTTCGTCAGCTTCACGATTGAATAGTTTCACATCGCTGCCTTCTTTCACACCTTTCAAATCAGGTGTAAGCTCACACATCTGTCCTGTGCCATATACAACATAAGCACGATCGTCATCGTCAAAAAATAGTGTGGCATCATGGAAATGTTTCATTCTTGAAACTAGAGTCCATTTGTCTGTAGGATTCTTTGCAGTATATATATATGTATCGCCTCCAGGATTATCATTTGGTGCAAACAGAACATAGAATCTGCCCTTATGATATTTAAGTGATGTAGCCCATTGCCCACGACCATATACTGTTCCCTCTTTCATGTCGTATTTTGGCGAATCCGTAAGTTTGTCAAATACGTAGTTAACTGTTTCCCAGTTCACTAAGTCCTTAGATCGCATGATTGGTGCTCCGGGCATAAGATGCATCGTTGTGGTCACCATATAAAAATAATCCCCAACCCTTATCACATCTGGGTCTGGAGCATCTGCCCAAATCACAGGATTTGTGAATTGACGACTAGTGATGTTACTACTCTCTTTCTGGTTCTTTCCAAAACAAGTGGATGCAGCCAATGTAAGAAATAAAAAAAGTAAAAAGCGATTACGGATCATATCAAATATTATATTAGTTCCCGCAAAAATACAACTTTTTATAATGCAAAGAAAACTGCCATGTTTCATAAACTTTTTGTTATGTAACATGGCAGTTTTTTTTATTAAATATGTGCCTTTATTTCGCTTCCGTTGTAATTAATGTGATACTTTTTACCGTTTGGCGTTACGATATTAAATTGCCTATCTTTTATTATTCCAGGATAGTTGCCTTTTTGCTTACCTATTGTTAGGATTTTGTTGGCATTGTCCCAATGGAAATTTATAGTGGCATACATTCCTTTCTCGTAATTATAATTATCACCCTCGTCTTCATACAACGTAAAGTTGCCGTCTGCACCAGGGTAGATTCTTATTTCCAAGTTGTCCCATTTCTTTTCGCCAGTATATTCCATTTCTGGCGCAAGTGGAATAATGCTTCCTGCACGCATAAACATTGGTACCTCAGATAGAGATGTGCTTATGTTTACATATTGACCTCCGTTGTATTGCTTGCCTGTCCAGAAGTCAAACCATTTCGTTCCAGCAGGAAGATATTTACGTGTGGTCTTATTTTCATTGAAGTTTGCCGCAGTGCTCTCGGGTTGCGCTTTGACCTCTTTGCTGTCCCAGCCAGTCATAGCGTTTTCTTTTATTATCTTTTCCTGTGTGTATTTTGCTTCTACTATTGGGGCTGCGAGGATAGAACTTCCAAACATGAATTCATCTGGCATATTCCATACTTTGCGGTCTGATGCAAAATCAGAAAATAGCGGGCGCATATAACTGTAGTCTTTGCTGGTTACTTGCCATGCTGTTGAATATATATAAGGTAGCAGTCGGTAGCGAAGATTAATCATCTTCTCTATGGCGTCGTATATAGGTTCGCCCTTCTTACCAAACTGATAAATTTCACGTGGTGCGTCTGTTCCATGACTTCTGAATACAGGACAGAACAAACCATATTGCAACCAACGTACATATAGTTCTTGGTATTGTGGGTTATGAGTGGCAGAACCGCTACCATGGTTATTATATGAGCCACAGAAGAAACCGCCTATGTCTGTGTTGAAGTTAGGGTCACCAGTAAGAGAGAAGTTAAGTCCAGCAGGAATCTGCTTTCTCAGCATATCCCATGACGAAGCCACATCACCGCTCCACATATTTGAACCATATCTTTGTTGACCTGCAAAGGCAGAGCGTGTCATGATAAACACACGCTTATTACTATTTTCTTTGCGCTGGCTGTCATAAACTCCACCAACTGTACATAGTGGGAATGCGTTTCTTAGGCTACGCCATGTTCCGTTGCCAGCTTTATGTTCATAGTCATGTTCTGTTGGATTGAAGAAGTCAGGATCTGTAGAGTCCATCCACCAAGCATCAACGCCTAGATTAAAAAGACGCTTTAGGTTTTGCCAATATATATCACGTGCGTCTTGGCTGAAAGCATCATATACACACACTCCTGATGGATAGTCCATACGGGGTGGCCAAGGGGTGAGTCCACTTTGTGGCCAAGTTTGGAAATCAAACAACAGTCCTTTCTCGTTTAGTTGTTTGTATGCTTTTGTCATAGGTCCGAAACTTGCCCATATAGATATCATGAAATGTGCGTTCTTGCTGTGTACCTTTTCAATCATCTTTGCTCCATCAAGATAATCGTCGGCAAGAAATTCCATTGCGTTCCAGTTATAGTTGCTTCCCCAATATTGCCAGTCCTGTATTATTCCGTCAAGAGGAACATGCAGTTCTCTGTATTTATCTACTACGTCAACAACTTCCTTGCTGCTCTTGTATCTCTCCTTGCTCTGCCAATATCCGAAAGTCCATAAAGGGAACATCGGAACCTTACCTGAAAGATGTCTCATCTGTGATATCACTCCGTCGGCATTCTTGCCGTACATGAAATAATAATCCATTCCGTCTCCCACTTCTGATGATAATGACATTCCATTTGCGTCGTCGTCATAGTTCGTCGGTGAATAGTTGTCCCAGTATAGTCCCCAACCTTTTATTGACTGCACAACATTCTGAAAGTCTTCCAAATTAGACTGTTCCATAAGTTTGTGAGTGTTTCGGCGGCTGAGAATGCCGTTTTGTATTGTTCCAAGACCATATACCGGTTCGTCTTTTTCCAATGAGAAAGTCTGACTAACTTTGTATGCTCCTTTATCAGCGCCATCTGTACGTAAAACAAAATTACTGTTTTTTTCTTTCAAAAGTAGCTTTCCTTTTTTGTTTTTGAAAGTAATTCTACCCAGATTGTCAACAGTTATGCTTAAAGAATCACTTGTAATCTTGTTGCCATTTCTAGTTATTGCCACATCTAACGGATTGGCAATAACAACAAGACTTTTCTTGTTGAAAGTGTGACCCTTGGGGACCTTTACAATCCTCACGATAGACGGAGTGTAGAACTCCACCTTGATGTCGCATGACTTAGTGGTAAATTCCACTTCGTTTTTTGCTGTTGTGGTTAAGGCAATGCCTATAAACCCTATCAGAAATAGTTTTCTAAATATCATGATATATTTTAAAAATAATATTAATTCAATGTCTTTATTTAATATGTGCAAATATACAATATTATTTTTTATTTTAGCCAATGATTATGTTTCAAATTCTTTTTGCGGTGTAACATTGCTTACAATAATAAAATAAAACCTAATAAATATTGTTTTTGTCATTTCTTTTTTGTTACTTTGTGGAAAGAAAAATAATTAAGAACATATAAATATGGGAAAAGGGAAAAAAGGCGGTAAACGCATGACAAAGAAGCAGCTGAGCGAACAATTGCAAGGTTTCTTCTCTTCTCAGCCAGGTAAAACGCTGAGTTTTAAGGAGATATTCCGTACCCTAAGATTAGACACTCATCCACTAAAGATGCTTGCCATTGATATAATGGAAGAAATGGTCTGGGATGATTTTATTACGAAGGTTACAGATAGTTCATATACTTTGAATACAAAGGGACAGCTGCAGGAAGGTACTTTTCTCAGAAAGTCTAATGGTAAAAATTCATTCTTGCCTGAGGATGGGGGTTCCCCTATATTTGTTTCTGAACGCAACTCAATGTGGGCGCTTAATGGTGATCGCGTGAAAGTAAGTTTCATGGCTCGTCGTGAGAAACATATCAAGGAAGCACAGGTGATAGAAATTCTTGAAAGAAAGAAAGATCAGTTTGTTGGTAGGCTTCGTGTAGACAAGAGTCTTGCTTATCTTGTAACTCCTGAAAACACGTTTGTTCATGACATCATCATCCCGAAGAGTAAACTTAAAGGTGGACAAAGTGATGACAAGGCTATTGTAAAGATTACTCAATGGCCTGATGCTGAGCATAAGAACCTTATAGGTGAAGTTATTGATGTGTTGGGACAGACTGGCGACAATGATGTGGAGATGAATACTATTCTCGCACAATATGGACTACCCTATAAATATCCTAAAGTAGTGGAAGATGCCGCTAACAGCATTACGGGTGAAATCACAAAACAGGATGAGGCTGAACGTGAAGATTTCCGTGATGTGTTCACTTGTACTATTGACCCTAAAGACGCAAAGGACTTTGATGATGCTCTTTCAATTAAATTGCTTGATAAAGGTTTATGGCAGGTCGGTGTTCATATTGCTGATGTAAGCCATTATGTAACTGAGGGTTCTATCATAGATAAGGAGGCTGTAAAACGTGCCACAAGTATTTATCTTGTAGACCGCACGATACCGATGTTACCTGAACGCTTGTGCAATTTTATCTGCTCTTTACGACCAGATGAGGATAAACTTACGTATAGCGTTATATTCAATATTGATGAAGAGGCTAACATAAAGAGTTGGAGAGTAGTTCATACTATAATCCGAAGCAATAGAAGATATGCTTACGAAGAGGTTCAGCAACTGCTTGAGGATAATGGCGTCGTAGACGGTACTGGCGAACCAGCTCCTGTAGCTCCAGTTGGAGGATATAAGGGCGAGAATGCTGATCAGTTGATTATGCTCGACAGAATTGCAAAGATGTTTCGTGCTAAACGCTTTAAGAATGGTGCTGTTAAGTTTGATCGTGAGGAACTTCATTTCGATATTGATGAGACAGGCAAACCTACACGTTGCTATTTCAAGCGTTCAAAAGATGCTAACAAACTTGTTGAGGAATTCATGCTTCTTGCCAACCGAACTGTTGCTGAGAGTATCGGCAAGGTGAAGAATGGTGCAAAGGCAAAGACGCTTCCTTATCGTATTCATGACAATCCTGATCCACAGAAGTTGGAAACACTGCGCCAGTTTATCGTTAAATTCGGATATAGGGTAAAGACAGAAGGAACTAAGGGCGCTACTGCACGTAGTCTTAACAAGTTGATGGATGACTGTGATGGAAAACCAGAACAGAAGATGATTCAGTCTGTTGCCTTGCGTGCAATGATGAAGGCAAAATATAGTGTTCACAATATCGGACACTTTGGATTGGCTTTCGACTATTACACTCATTTCACGAGTCCTATACGTAGATATCCTGACACAATGGTACATCGTCTTCTTACAAGATATGCAGAAGGTGGACGAAGTGCAAACGAGAAGCATTACGAGGAACTTTGTGAGCATTGTTCTGATATGGAAATTATCTCTCAGAATGCCGAACGAGATTCTATAAAATATAAGATGGTAGAGTTTATGAGTGATAAACTTGGAGAAGTCTTTGATGCTCATATCAGTGGTATCACAAGTTATGGAGTCTATGCAGAAATAGACGAAAACCATTGCGAGGGAATGATACCTATGCGTGATTTGGATGATGACTATTATGATTTTGACGAGCGTAATTTCTGTTTGCGTGGTCGTCGTCATCACCATACATACCAGCTTGGTGACCCTATTAAGATTAAAGTTGCAAAAGCCAATCTTGAAAGAAAACAGCTTGATTTCGGGCTTAGCGAATAATTCGGTATTCTTCAGGACATAGTTGTTCAACTTAAATATAAAAAGCTGAGAATGAATATTTCACTCTCAGCTTTTTTAATAAGATAAACGCAAATTCTGTGGTTAAGTAAAGCTAAAGGTTAGAATTATATTTAAAAATTAATTTGTAAATGTATCAACTTTAACTTAATGCGTTTATCTTTGCAATCAGAATAGATAATTATATAAAATAAATATATGAGAAGATTTAAACTTTCATTTTTACTCGTGTTAATCTCCATCAGTTCTTTTTCACAGATAAGTACTATTAAAGATAAGATAAACAATGTTATCAATAATAAGAATGCAGGAATAGGGGTAGCAATATTAGACCTTAATAGCAACGAGTCTGTTGTTATTAATGGTGAAGAGCATTTCCCGATGCAGAGTGTATTCAAATTTCCGATAGCTCTAAAAGTTTTAAATGATGTTGACAATGATAAGATAAAACTTAGTGACTCAATATTTATTAGTTCTGCAGAATTAAAGAAAAAAACATGGAGTACTATACAAGAGAAATATCCAAATGGAAATATTAAAATGGCACTTTCTGATATCATCTATTATATGGTAGCTATCAGTGATAATATTGGGTGTGACGTCCTTCTGAAAAACAATGGAGGTGCTTCATCTGTTAATCATTATTTAAGGTCTATCGGAATTGAAAATATGACAATTAAGATAAACGAGGCGGAACAACAAGCAAAGCCTGATAAACAAGTTCAAAATTGGACAACTCCTAATGAGGCTATAAATTTGCTAACAATGTTCTATAAACATAGTTTGTTGAAACCTGCTACTCAGAATTTTTTGTGGGAGACAATGAAAAAGACAGCTACTGGCTCTATTAAAAATAAACTGCCAAAAGGAATTGCTGTTATACATAAAACGGGATCTGCTCCAAATATAAAGAATGGAACTGCTGTTAATAATGATGTTGGCATAATGGTCTTCCCAAATAAAAAGGCCGTAGCCTATGCTATATTTATTAAAGATTCTAAAGAGACTTCTGACACGAACTATAATATTATAGCTGAGATTGGGAAAATCATAGCTGAAAATAAAAAGTAATCGAATATAGATATTAAAATACCCCCGAAAGTTAATTGTCATACTCTCGGGGGTATTTGATATTTAGTGAAATAATCTATTTGTCGTTTCCTTCGGCTGGTCCTCTGTGTCTGCGCTGTGGCATCATGCTTTGGTATGTTGTATATTGACTTGAAGATAAAATTGCCTTCAATTCATTTTCATAAGCCTGCTTCTTTGCGCGATGTTCTTCTATCATCTTCTTCATCTCTTCTGTCATCTGCGGAAACTCGCTATTATCAATATTCCCCATTCTAGGAGGACGCTGACCTCTCATTCCTTGATGACCTTTGAGTATGTCGGCGTATTTATCGTTCAAAGCCTTAACCTTAGCATACTGTTCATCTGTAAGCCCAAGTTTGTTTTGCATCAGTGTTGTTATCTGTTCCACAGTCATTGGCTCTGGGTGATTTTTAGGTCTACCGTCTGAAGGATTTTGAGCCATTGCCAGTGACATAGTCATTGCGGCAATCATTGTTAACATAATCTTTTTCATAATTCTCTTTTTGTTGATTTTACGATTGTTTGATTTTTAAACTTTATGCAAATATATGCCCTCGTTTCAATAATTCAAAAATAATTCAGTCAACAGGTTGTTTTTTTAAGTGAAACATCTGGTTTTGTACAAAACATCATTCAACAGCCTTACTTGTCTTCCCAGTATTATATCTAATTATATAGAGTCCTCTTTTCTGTATGCTGTTGGTACGCATTCCGTTGATAGTATATATGGCTGCAATGTTGCCATTTGCATCATCTCCTTTTATATTATCCACGGCAGCAGTAGAACTATATTCAATGTAGCCAATGTCTTTTGTGTTGCCAATACGATATCCCCTGACAGTCACCTCTGTAAGTTTTGCAGTAAGGTCTGCTCCTGCGCCAATAAGTTGTGAACCAGGACTTAGATGAAGCAATGAACTCTCGGCAATACTTCCGTCGCTATTGCGTGAGGCAAGCACCTTTGATGTGTCTATACTTGCAAAATCAGAATTACTTACACTGAATCCAGAGTTCCATGTGTTGTTCTCATTCACAAGGTTGCTGCATTTAAACGAGTTAGTCCCCTTTGAATCAAGACTAATACAGTTTTCTATATCAAGGCTATAACCATTGTCATTGTAGAAACCATAGTTACTTCCGCCATTGTTTCCGTTAGCGTATGATGTGCAGTTGTATATCTGTATCTTGCCACCGTCACTGTTCTGGTCGAAACCTTTTACAGAGTTTCCAATAGAAAGGCAACGGAACAGCAATACATCATGCTTTGTATTCGCTCCGCCAATTTTGAATCCGTTTCCATTTCCGTTGTTGTAATATTCCTTTAATGAGCATTTGTGGGTTTTATCATTGTCATCGGTAATCGTTATTCCGTCTCCGGTAAACTGATTAAACCATGCTGCGTCTTTCTCCAGTCTGGGGAAATTACTCAAGTCGAAAGTAGCAGGACCGTTTTGAAAACAGATACAGTTTATGAATACAGTCGTTCCTCCAATACGTTGATAGAAGTCCCATCCGTCATCAGAATTATTCCATGATCTGCATCCAATATACGTGTTTCCTGGAGATGCCTCGTATTGCTTGTCTCCAAATCCGTCAGCATTACCTCCAAAGTCTGCAGCCATGATGCCACCTTTTTCATAGTCAAAGTTATCATGTGAGTCACAGTTCTGTATAACGTTGCTTTTGCCTCCTTTTTGTTGTATTCCAGTATCGCTGTTACCATATACATCCATTAATTCCATCATGTTATATGAACCATTGTTCTGGAATCCTTGTTTGCCGGCATATCTCACTATTATTCCTTTTATATGTACATAGTCTGCATTAAGATCAACACCATGACTTCCATAAGTTTCCTTCCTGAAATCCAGAATAGGTTTGCTGTTTTTGTATGCGCCTATGAATATCATGTTGTTTTCCGTTCCTGATTTATTTATTCTAATAGTGGAGGTTAAGTCGTATTGTCCGTCAAGCAGATACAGGTTGTCGCCAGCAACGAGCTTGTCTATCGCAGTAGTTAATGTCATTGGAGAATCTGCACTGGTACCGTCTCCTGTAGCATTAGGTGCGGTGTAGTAGTCTGTTGCGTTCATCGCAAATGGACATAAGATAAACATCGTCATTAATAAGTTTTGTTTTAGTTTCATGCTATTGTTATTTGTAGATTATTTCTAATACGCAAAGATATATAAATAGTCGTTTAGTGATATTATCTTTGATTATAATTAATGTTAGCAGATATAATTTTAACAAAGTGTTATTTTTGATGTTTTGTGTCGTGATTAGTTATGTTTTTATTATTTTTGTATCCTACATTTGAAATACGAGACATCGTATTATAAAGAAATATAAGTAAGGAATGCAAGGAATAGATTTTATAGCAATAGATTTTGAAACCGCTACAGGTAAGCGTACTTCCATTTGCGAAGCTGGTATCTGTGTTGTGAAAGATAGCAAAGTGGTTGAAACTAAATCATGGTTGGTACGTCCTGAAGACAATCAATATAGCTTCTGGAACATACAGATTCATGGCATACATCCCCAAGACACAGAAGATGCTCCCGAATTTCCTGATGTGTGGAATGAAATAGGACAATACCTTAATGATTGTCCTGTACTCGTTGCCCACAATGCCGCTTTCGACATCAGTTGCATTCGTAAATCCTTAGAATATTATGGATTGGCACATCCTGATATCACATATTATTGTTCATTGCGTGCAGCTCGCCATCTCTACGATTTCGGGTGCAATAAGTTAGATTACCTATGTGACCAGTTTGAAATCCCTTATGGTACTCATCACCGGGCTGGAGATGATGCTAACATGTGTGCCCAATTATTTCTACGGGAAATAAAGGATGCAGGTTGGGCTGAACTAGAAGAAATGGACTATTGTAATGGAATGTTATAACGATTCATTAACGAACAACGTGCTTTATGTTCTTTTTTATAGATGATTTTTCCTTACGCAATAAATTCGTTGAAATATAAAAATCACCCAAGAGTTTAAAACTGCCTAAAAACCTCCACGCATAGTGATATAATCTGATATGCAATATGTTAAGAGTGGAGGTTATCTTCCACTAACCTCCACTATCCTCCACCTTTTTGTAAAGCAATAAGAAATATATAGCTGGTGCTAAGCATAAATATGAATTGTTGAAAATAATAAAAGATAATATATGTTTACATAAACTCCTTGAAGTATTTATCATTCCTTACTTTTGTAGATATTATAATACTTTAGAAACTAGAACAAAGTATGATATATCCATATTTGAATGAAAGACATTATACTTACTGCGATTTTAATTAATTCAAAGAAACTCCATCTGTTTTACGTAGAAATAGACTCCGTTTGATCGATAGAACGGAAACGTTTGATCGTAGAAACGCAAACGTTTGATCGTAGAAATGGAAACTTTATGTCGTAGAAACGCAAACTTTGTATCGTAGAAACGCCATGTAAAATGGCATTCCTTGTTCTAATATGTGATTTATTCAGAAATAAGTGGAGGTTAGTGGATGATAGTGGAGGTTATCCTCCACTGCTAAAGTTCTGATTTATAATAGCTTAAGCTATGTGTGGAGGATATTTTGCGATTTTGAACAAAAAAAGTTTTTTTGTTAGTGTTTAAAGGTTGTATTTGCCATTACTTGACTATTATAGATCAGAACATCCTGATATTATGTATTATTGTTTTTTGTGTTTTCGCAATTCATACAATAATAGTCTGTGGAAGCGATAAACCTGCACATTATAAAAAGGAAAGCTTATTTGCTCTTAGTAATTGTATGAATCACTTCACCCTTTTTGTCAATCATATACATTTTAAGCTCATTTTTCGATGCGGCTATTATTGAGAATCCATCATCGTTGCTACAGAAAACAGTACCATCTATGTTGGATACTTTTTTGCGAGATAATGATGCAGATGAGTTTACAACATAATCAATATTATCACCTGTTTTTTTAATGTGTTGAAAGTTATGTATATGTCCACATGCGTAAATAGCAACATTTCCATATTTATGAAGAACTGGTAGCAAATATTTCTGCATATCGGTACGTTCTTCTGTATCCTTTCCTGTGTCTGCATATATTGGATGATGCCCCACGCATATTACCCAATCTTCTTTAGCGTTTTTAAGCGTTTCATCTATCCAATCAAGTTCTGCCTGTCGATCTTGTTTGCTTGCATCGGGGTATATTTCGCTTTCGTTTCTATATCTGCTAATAAGTGGTGTTGTATCAAGGAATAGAATTCTTAAAGTTGCATTTCCCGAACGAAGTACTTTGGTATAATATCTTGCTGGCATTACCCATCTCCTACTTATTTTTCCGTAATCCAGTACAGCTTGGGTATTACCTCTATATTCATGATTTCCCAAGACTGGGAACCAATCTATCATAAGTTCAGGATGAGAATATATCAGTTCAAAATTTGTCATCCATAATGGATCATTGACTGATGCTACTCCGTTGAAATGATGGATGTCTCCGGCAGCGATAATACATTTAGGTCCGATTGTTTCTCCCATTTCTCCCATGAGTTCTGCTATTGGTTTTTGATCATAATATCCGTTTCTGCCCATATCGTTTACCATGAACACATTGATATCATCTTTTAATTTTTTCCATTCATTAGGAGTCTGTGCTTTAACAAAACTACTGAATAGTAATAGTGATGATACAACTAAAGTTGTCTGTATAAAATTTCTGATATTTTTCATATTATTTATAAGTTTATTTTAATTCCACAATTAATTCTTGCGCCGTAGTATTCAACTTGCATCGTTCTTTCTTTTGTTCCTTGATAATATCTTAACGGTTGGTTCAATAGATTTGTTGCATCGGCGTAGATTGTTGTTTTGAATTTTTTTCCGAATGTGAAGCTAGCGTTCAAATCCAAATAATTTACGTGATCATAATATCTATCAAGTGCAGCTTCTGTACCCATTTCATCAATAAAGCTAGAGGCTGTATTATAAGATAATCTAATATTAACGCCACTCTTTTCAAAGTAAATTGATGCATTAGCAGTATGTTCTGGAGTTCCTTGCATCTTAATTTTCTCACCATTTGCTACCACACGATGTTCAAAATTATAATTTCGAGTGGTACTATGCGTATAAGTATATGTACCATAGAAACCGATGCATTTTAAAGCTGGAGTTATGAAACCAAAGTCTCTTTCATAAGCCAATTCTGTTCCGAAAATTCCTCCATCGTATGCGTTATTTGGTTTCTCGATAACATAGTCAGCACTTCCAATGTTTGATGGTAGCTCTTTTGCGGAACCAACCCATTTCTCTGTAACGATTACATTATGCAGGTCCTTATAAAATACTCCAACGCTTACAAGTCCAACGCTCTTGAAATAGTATTCGCTGCTGAGATCAAAATTATTGCAAGTAGTGGGACGCAATTTCTCATTTCCTATTTCAGCGGTTGCATCTTGAACATTATAATTAACATTAGGTATTAGATCTGTGTATTTGGGTCTTGCAAGTGTCTTTGTGAATGAAGCTCTCAGTTTACAGTTATCGTCAACATTATACTTATACAACACACTTGGTAGTAAATTTGTATAATGATTTTTTAAAGATCCTGTAGCTGTTATACTTTGATTTCCATCATTGTCGGCAATTAGATTAAAACCACTATATTTCAAGTTTGTATTTTCAACACGAAATCCAATAATCAAATCTGATTTTTTACCCAATTGTCTATCGTATCTTACATATCCACTTTTAATATTCTCATTAGCATGATAATTTCCTGCTGCATCTTCTAATACTTCAGTTCCTGTAAGTTTGTTAAAGTCAATGCTTCCAAGATATTTTTTGCTTACAAAATCGGTACCAATAGGGTATTGATTGCCAGGCATAAAACCATTTCTGACTTCAGTAGTCAGGTGATTTTTCCATTCATCACCTATCACATCTTTATATTCATAATTTTTTGTATCACGGTCTTTCACCTTTGACGCAAATTTTCCACCGAATTTCAATTTGCCGTATTCTCCTCCATTACCTATCGGCAAAGTAAAATCCAGTTTACCTTTCCATTCATTTTCGTAAATATGTCTATTTGAATTAGTTAGTTCGTCGATAGTCCAATTATTTCCTTCTATATCTGGAATTTTAATATTTGAATAAGGTTGGCGTCCTGATACGTCTTGAAAAGAACTACTGAAAGGTGATTTCAGTGAAATACCGAAATATCTTTCATTAGGCTTATCTTCTGAAGCTCTGGAATAAGATACTCCCCAATTAATTGCTAAAGCACTTAATTCATGCTCTCCTCCTAAGTTGAAATCGTATGTTTGCTGTCGTTCTAATCTGGCATTCTTATCATCACCGTTATCTCCACCTTTAGTTTGAAGAACTACCGACTGTTTTTTGTCGCTACTATCTAATTTTTTGTATGTTATTCTATAACGATTTTCCCAGTCATTTCTCTTATTGTATATAGCTTTAAACCATATTTTATTAGCAGGATTGAATTTATAGTCAAAAGCTGCTGAATAGCTTTGGCGTTCACGGGTGACATAGTATTGTCTTACTTCTGCTTTATTCAGAATAATATTATTTTTCCCGTCGTTTACGTAAGTAAATTCTGTGTTATCAGAACCTCCTGGAGCATACTGATATGAAGCCGCAAGCATTATGCCTAGTTTGTTTTTAAAGAATCTGTTACCATAGGTGAGTCCAAGGTTAAGTTGAGGTTTGTCACTAATCCAGTTATATCCACTACCTACAGTGGCATTAAGTACTCTATGGCTAGGAGTACTCTTTGTAATAAGGTTTATCTCTCCGCCAATCGCATCACCATCCATATCTGAAGTAACAACCTTGTTAAGTTCTATGGTTTGTATCATATCTGCAGGAATCAAATCCAATTGAATGTTACGTGTGTCTCCACTGGCAGAAGGTAGTCTGTCTCCATCGATAGTTACCGAAGTATAATCGGCAGAAGTTCCACGAACCTGACCATACCTCGCCTCACCTTGGTCATATTGGACGTTAACACCGCTAATTCTTTTTAGAGCATCACCAATATTTGAATCAGGGAACTTGCCCACTTGATCTGCTGGAACGACATTTACAATTCCCATTTTACTCTTTTGCTGTTGTAATGCACGTCTTTGTCCAGAGAATGCACCTGTTATATTTATCTCATGCAAGGTTGCACCTTCATCAAGAGTAATATTCTCTTCTAAAGTTTTACCATTAATTACTTTTATCTTTATTACCTTTGGAGTGTATCCAACATAAGATACCTTTACATCATAAATTCCTGGCCTTAGATTAGACAAAGTGTAATATCCATTTGCATCACTGGTCACACCAGTATGAATACTTTCAACAATAACAGTTGCTCCTGGCAATGTTTGTTTAGACGAGTCTGTTATTCTCCCTTTTACTGTTCCGTTGGCTTTAAAGTCTGCACCTTGCTCGGCAAACATTCCGTTACATAATGATGTGTAAAATAAAATAACCGTTAGTACCTTGTATACATGCTTCATGTTTATCTTGTTTTTAATTTCAGGTGCAAAGTTATGGTTTACACGTTAAGAATTTGTAAACATTCTATTAAGAGTCTGAATCGTAATCTTTACAATTCATTTACAATATGCAAAATCACGTTTCGCTTTTTGTGATTACAAAATTAGGATAATATCGTCTTAAATAGAAAAACGACCCTATACATCCGTAATGATGAAAAGAGCTTTCAATATAATATTCCTGATAATTACAACATTTTTAGTATCATGCAGTAGTGACGTATATATGTATAGCAGTTTCCATGAACCTGCTACAGACGGATTGCGCTATCTTTGGAGTCGTGATGGCATTCATTGGGACTCTATACGTGGAATATGGCTTTCTCCGAAAGTTGGAAAGCAACACGTGATGAGAGATCCTTCAATACAGTCAACACCTGATGGCGTTTTTCACATGGTATGGACTAGTAGTTGGCGCGGCGACCGTGGTTTTGGATATGCATCTTCTCGTGACCTCGTGCATTGGAGCAAAGAAAGATTCATAGAGGTTATGCCAGATACGACAACTGTTAATGTATGGGCACCCGAACTTTTTTATGATGATGCACGTAAAGAAATGATGATTGTGTGGGCTTCATGTGTTCCATATAAATTTGATAAGGGACAGGAAGAGGAGAACAATAATCATAGACTTTACTATACAACAACAAAGGATTTTGCGACATTCTCTCCTACAAAGTTGCTTGTTGACACCCATTTCAGTGCTATCGACGCCACGATATTAAAGCGTGGTAAAGACGATTATGTAATGGTGGTAAAAGATAACACGCGCCAAAATCGCAATCTCCGTATTTCTTTTGCTCATGATCCCCATGGCCCTTGGACAAAACCATCAGAGACATTTACAGAGAACTTTGTTGAAGGTCCTACTACTGTTAAGTTGGGTAAAGACTATATTATATATTATGACCGTTATCAGAAGCACGACTTTGGTGCAATGAAGACACGTGATTTCATACACTTTACAGACATTACGTCTGAAATAAGAATACCTAGTCTGCATAAGCACGGTACAATTTTCAAAGTTCCAAAACGCTTGGTAAATAAATTGATAAAATGAAGAAACTGTTTTTCGCTACAATAGCATTTTGCATGCTAGCTTCGCCAATGAATGCGCAGCTAGTACATTACTCAGGAAGTCAACTAAGTGATCCAAACCGTCATGACGGAGGACTCTCGCCTGTTGTTGGAGTGCATAATATACAAATTCTTCGTGCCAATCGTGAGCACCCTTCTTTGCAGAACGGAAATGGGTGGACATATAATCATCAGCCGATGATTGCTTATTGGAAAGGCAAGTTTTATGTACACTATCTTTCTGATCCTTCGGATGAGCATATTCCACCTTCGCATACCAATCTGCAAACGTCACTAGACGGATACCACTGGACTTCACCCGTTGCGATATTTCCCGAATATCGTGTGCCAGAAGGTTATACTAAAGTTGGTAACAACATAAAAGCCCATAATTTGATTGCCGTAATGCATCAACGTGTGGGTTGGTATATTAGCAGTGAAAACCGTCTGTATGCTTTAGGAAATTATGGAGTTGCACTAGATCCCAAGGATGATCCAAACGATGGTAACGGTATCGGACGTGTGATAAGAGAAGTGAAGGCTGACGGTCGTTTCGGAAAGATATACTTTATATATTATAATCACTCTTTTAATGAGTCGAATACTGATTATCCATATTTCACTCATGCTGATAGACACCTTGTAAAGGCTGCAAAAGAGATTCTTGCTAACCCTCGTTATCGTATGCAATGGGTGGAAGAGGCTGACAGAAATGACAAGCTCATTCCGCTAGACAAACCTTATAAGGCTTATAATGACTATACGTTGCCGGATGGTCGCCTAGTTGCTTTGTGGAAACACGCTCTTACATCAATATCCGCAGATGGTGGAAATACGTGGAGTCAACCAGTGGAACGTGCGGCGGGGTTTGTAAATAGTAATGCAAAGATTTGGGGACAGCGATTGTCAGACGGCAGTTACGCAACAGTATATAACCCTTCTGAATACAGATGGCCACTTGGCATATCATTGTCAGCAGACGGACTTAATTACACAACTCTCAATCTTGTATGCGGAGAAGTTCCTCCAATGAGATATGGGGGTAACTATAAAAGTTTTGGACCACAATATGTAAGGGGAATACTTGAAGGGAATGGAAAACCGCAAGACGGAAACATGTGGGTTAGTTACTCAATGAATAAGGAAGACATTTGGGTGGCACGCATACCTGTACCTGTACAGACAGATTCACATAGTCAGGCAGACGATGACTTCTCGCATTATTCATCATTGTCACAACTTACCATGTGGAATATATATTCTCCTTTAATGGCGCCAGTTGGAATAAGTGACAAATGGCTTACATTGAAAGATGAAGATCCTTTCGACTATGCACGTGTAGAGCGCAAGATACCTGCAACACGCGAGTTGACAGTAGACTTTGATTTGCAGGCAATGCAAAATCATAATGGAATATTACAGATAGAATTTCTTGATGATAAAGGAATAGCAGCATCTCGTATAGAACTAACCAATGAAGGCATTATGCGTGTGAAGAGTGGGGCACGATATGGCAAAATTTGTGATTATGTGCCCAATCATGTATATCATATTAAGGTACATCTTAGTGTGGATCACCGCATGGCAGAATTCTTTGTTGACGGAAAAAATGCAGGAACGAGAATTTTCTATGCTCCAGTGCATGAAATAGAGCGGATAATGATGCGTACAGGTATTCAGCGTACAAGTCCTGATGTTGATTCTCCTGCCGATTGGAATGGAACACTTGATAATGCTGGCGGTACAGATTCTCTTGCTGAATATCGTATAGCAAATTTCAAGACGGAAAGTGATGATGCAAATGCTGGAGCTGCTGTATTAAAACCATCTGATTATCGCCATTATGTTGATTACTTCAATAATATGGAAGACGAGAATATCGTTCAGGCTATTCCTAACGACAGTGCATGGCAGTGGATGCAAAGTAACATCCCGTTGTTTGACTGTCCGCAGAAAGACTTTGAACAGACATGGTATTATCGTTGGTGGACACTTCGCAAGCATATTGAGAAGACTCCTGAAGGATATGCGATGACGGAATTTCTAGTAAAACGCAATTATGCTGATAAGTATAACTTGATTGCGTCTGCTGTAGGGCATCATATTAATGAAAGTAGATGGTTGCGCAATCCAATATATCTTGACCAGATCATCAATACATGGTTTCGAGGCAACGACGGAAAACCGATGAAGAAGATAAATTTCTATAGTTCATGGATTGCGTCAAGTATATGGAACCGTTATCTCGTTGATCATCGCAAGGATAATGCAACAGCATTGCTGAATGATTTGGTCTGGGAAAATAAACTGTGGGATAGTCATCGTTGGATAAATGAGAACAAACCGTCTCTATATTGGCAATATGACGTGAGAGACGCGATGGAAGAAACGATAAGTGGAGGACGAAAAGAGAAGAATGCCCGTCCTAGCATTAATAGTTATATGTATGGAAACGATCGTGCCATTGCTAATATAGCAGGTCTTGCAGGGAAGAATGATGTTGCCACACTATATAATCTCAAGGCTGACACTATCAGAAATTTGGTAGAAACTAAGTTGTGGAACGACAGTGCAAAGTTCTTTGAAGTGAAATATCCAAATAATAAGTTTGCCGCTGTTCGTGAGGAAATAGGTTTTCTGCCATGGTATTTCAATCTGCCGACAGACAATAGTGACTTTTCTCAGGCATGGCTTCAGGTGACAGACGAGAAAGGCTTTTCCGCTCCATTTGGATTGACTACTGCAGAACGTCGACATCCAGGATTCCGTAGTCATGGAGTCGGTAAATGTGAATGGGACGGTGCCGTATGGCCTTTTGCTACTAGTCAGACGCTTACTTCAATGGCTAATCTTCTGAATGATTACATCCATCTACCTATCATAAATAAAGATGGCGATAATGATGATTCGTGGCACAAAGTATATTTCACTGAACTTGAGAAATATGTACAGAGTCAGAACTATCGTGGTAAACCATATATCGGTGAATATCTTGATGAGACAACTGGATATTGGTTGAAAGGTGATCAGGAGCGAAGCAGATATTACAACCACAGTACTTTTGCTGATCTTGTCATCACTGGATTGTGCGGACTACGTCCACGTCAGGACAATACCCTTGAAATAAATCCATTGTTACCAAATGGGAAATGGAAGTGGTTCTGTCTCGATAACATCCTTTATCATGGTCATAACGTATGTATTGTATGGGATGAGAATGGCGGTAGATACCATATCGGACGGGGCATGACGATATTCGTTGACGGAAAGAAGGCCGCTAATAGCAATAAACTCGGTAGAATAATCGTTAAGGATATATTGAAGTAACTCTAATATATAAAACAAACTGATCATGCAAAAGATTAAATCAATATTGGCATTGGCACTTTTGATGTTTATACATCAATCTCCAATTCAGGCACAGACATATTCTACAAAATATGAGAAACCATTAAGCACCGTAATGAATGGTTTGGAAAAACGCTTTAAGGTTAAGTTTAAGTACAATGTAGACACAACTGGTTTGAAATTGACTTATGCCGATTTCAGAGTGCGTGCTTATTCTTTGGAAGAGTCGTTGAGAAATATTCTCGCTCAGTTTGATTTTAATTATTGGAAGCAGTCGAATAATATATATAAGATAAAACCTTATGAGTATCCGCGTCGTCATGTGCAGGAGGGTGAACAGATGTTGAAGTATCTCAGTGGTCTGTACTCGAATAAAGAACAGTTTGAAATGCGCCGTGACAGCGTGAGACGAGAGGTAAGAAAACTACTAGAGATAGATAAATACAAAGACAGTCTTGTACATCATAAGGCAATACTTGGTAAGATCATAAAGAATGACGGATATACAGTACAGAACATCTGTATAGAGACTTTACCGGGCGAACATCTGTTTGGAAGTATATATAGTCCTGCTACAAAGGGAAAACACCCGCTTATCATCTGTCCAGACGGACATTTTAATGGTGGGCGTTATCGCAAAGACGAACAGCAACGTCTTGGCACTCTTGCAAGAATGGGTGCAATATGTGTGGACTTTGACCTATATGGATGGGGAGAAAGCGAAATGGAATATGGTAAAGATAGTCACCAGACAGATCGTGCCCATGTGATACAGGCTTTGAATGCGGAAGTATTGCTTGATTACATGTGGAATAACAGAAAAGATGTTGACAAAAAACGTATCGGCGTAAACGGCGGTAGCGGCGGCGGCACTCATACCATTCTGCTCACGGTTCTTGATAATCGCATTACGGCTGCTGCCCCTACTGTTAATCTAGCTAGTCATTTCGACGGAGGATGTCCTTGCGAAAGCGGCAAACCTATCCAATTGGCAGGCGGTGGTACATGCAATCCTGAACTAATATCATTCTTTGCGCCACGTCCTTTGCTTATTGTTAGTGATGGTGGCGACTGGACATCAAGCGTGCCAGAACTGGAATTCCCGTTCCTGAAACGTATTTATGGCTTTTATGGTGCAGAAGATAAAGTAACGAATGTGCATCTGCCGAATGAACGCCACGACTTTGGAATCAACAAGCGTCAAGCCAATTATGACTTCTTTATAAAAGTGTTTAACC
Organism: Prevotella herbatica; assembly: GCF_017347605.1. Taxonomy (NCBI): domain Bacteria; kingdom Pseudomonadati; phylum Bacteroidota; class Bacteroidia; order Bacteroidales; family Prevotellaceae; genus Prevotella; species Prevotella herbatica. Next base: position 1,270,574 of record NZ_AP024484.1, on the reverse strand, counting down.
TTGACAAGACAAAACTAGACGAAAGCAAGGTGAAGATATTGGAACCTTCAGCCCTGCAAAGTCATATCAACGGAAAGTAATTTCTATCCTTGATATTTGCTTGGTACGATGCCGTATCTAGCCTTGAAGCATTTGTTGAAATAGGAAGAATCCAGAATGCCGACCTTATAACTGATTTCTGATATCGTGTACTTTCCTTCAAGTATTAGTTTTGCGGCATATTCCATACGCTCGTTAATTAGATATCTGTTTGGCGACACGCCATATACTTCTTTCATCTTTCCATAGAACTTAGTTCGTCCCATGCACATTATCTGTGCCAGTCTGTCTACGTTGAAATCAGCGTCACCGATATGCTGACTGATGATTGAAGCCACCTGTTGGCGGAAAATCTTATCAGCCTTATTGGTTAGTATAGGTGCGTCAGCTACAGTTGCATTATTTTCAGTAGGCGTACTTTCTACTTCGCCACATGTTGTATTCCACTTTATAAGTTGAATCATACGTGCGATAAGAAGATTGAAATTACAAGGCTTTATCATATAGTCGTCAGCTCCGGCTTGATACCCTTTTATCTGATGGTTTTCATCGTCAAGGGCTGTAAGCATTATCACTGGTGTATGCTTGAATTCATTGTGCTCTTTGAGTTTCTTTACGATTTCATATCCGTTCATATCCGGCAACATGATGTCGCATAGTATAAGGTCTGGATGTTCTTTTATGGCACCTTCGTATCCGGTTTTTCCGTTACAGAAGCCTATGGCGTTGAAATAAATACCGACCTCTCCCTTGATTTGTTCCATCATGTCGGGATCATCCTCTATAATCACAATCTTTTGATTGTTTAGAGCTTCAGGAGCCATTTCCTTTATCAACTGAATACTGCGTTCGTCATCTTTGTAGTCAGTGTTTATTGCGGTGTCTGCGCAATAGTCCTCTGGTTGGAATATGTCTTCATCTGTAGGAAGAGTTATTGTAAACAGAGAACCGCCTTTCGGTGAAGTTGACTTATATGTAAGATCTCCATAATGCTGTTGTGCCATCATGTGGGCTGTATATAGTCCGATACCCATTCCACCTTTTGATACATATCCGTGCATAAATGGTTCGAATAGTGTTGCCTGCTGTTCTGGACTTATGCCAACTCCGTTGTCTTCAACCTCAATAAATAGTTTGTCATTTTCTTCATCGTGCCTTACACGTACTTGCACATTTCCGTTTTCTGTTGTATATTTCACTGCATTTGAAAGCAGATTATAAACCATTGTCTCAACAATCTGATGGTCAAAGAGCATTTCGTAGCTTTTTTTGAAAGGAAGGAAACTGTAACTTATATCTTTCTGGTTTGCTACGCTCCATAAATCTTGGTATATCTCATGTATGAAAGCAATGATATCATCTTTTTCAACATTAAGTTTCACGTTCCCAGTATCAATCTTTCTGAATTCCATGAATTGATTTACCAATCTCAATAGTCTATGAGTGCCTCGTTTCGCTGTCTGAATATTACTTCTTGTAGGTACGCCGGGTTGTGCTAATTTGTCGATGGCATTCTGTATGATAGCCAAAGGAGTGCGGAACTCATGAGTTATGTGGGTGAAGAAGTTAATTCTGAAATCAGCCAGTTCCTTCTCAACTCGTATTTTCTGACTGAGTTTTAGTTTTTCTTTAGCGTTTCTATAGAAAGCATATCCTGCTATGAATATTATTGACAGATATATGATCCAAGCTAACCACGTGTTATACCAAGGCTGGTTAATGACGATAACAAGTTGTGTTTCGCTACCCCATACATTTTTCGCTAATGCCTTTATATGGAATATATATTTACCTGGTGAAAGATTAGAGTATTCCACATGCGAATCACTTGTGGCACGTCTCCAAGTTTTATCCAATCCTTCAAGATAGTATTGGTATAACTGCGATTCTATATCCTGATAGGCAAAGTTTGAAAAATATAATGTCAGTGAGTTCTGTGTATGTTCAAGTGTCATGCGACCTGTAGCGTCAAGTGCTGAATTCAAATCACTTGCCGAGTCTAGTCCATCGTAGATAGAATTACCGTTTACATGAATGTCACTTATATAAACCTTGGATGCTGACTTCTTATCCTTGACATCTTTTTCATTTGCAGGATTCAGAACAACTAATCCGTAACAAGTTCCGAAAGCGATATTACCATTACTTAGCACCATTGCACTATTATCGGCACAGCTGTTGCTTTGTACGTTGTTGGTAAGAATATACTTCCTCACGTAGTTGTCTCTTGTATCTACTCTCGATAATCCTTCATCTGTTCCTGCCCAGATATAGCCGAAACGGTCTTTTACTAATGAACGTACGTTGTTGTTTGACAGTCCTTCCGTTTTAGAAATCATCCTGAATGTCATCCTGTGTGGTCCTTTTGAAAAGTCGCATCTCACCAAGCCGCCACCTACAGTTCCAGCCCAAACAACATTGTTGCGGTCTGGCATAATACAGTTAACCTCATCAACTGGGAATTTGCCGTTTATAACGTTGTATGCATAAAAGTCATTATTGCTTATGTTGCGTTTATTGATATTTGCATAATACAGTCCGTTGAATGTAGCTATATACATTTTGCCCTGAGGCGTAATTTTCATGTCGTGGATTCGGTTCTCATTGAATTCTCCAGTGAGTAAGTTTTTTGCGTTAAGAATTCCGGTATTACTATATCTTGTCATATAGATACCATATCCCCAACTGCCAATCCATATTCTGCCGTATTTGTCTTCTTCTACACTAAAGAAATCATTTGCGTCAACATGTTTGCCATCTGCTCGCAAAATCATTTTCTTTCCGTTCAGATAAATGCCGTCACCACGTGTGGCAAGCCATTCGTTGCCCTTAGAATCAATCAGGTAATCGTATATGCCGGCTTTCATCTTATGCTTGAAAGAGAAAGTCTTTGTCTTTTCATTAAAGGTGTATAGATTGTTGCACATGGTAGAGACGATTACATTTCCGCCCTTTTCCATGAAAATGTTTTTCATGTAGTTTGTCCAGTCACCTTTTTGCTTATAGTCAATCATGTAGTAGGCTGCATTATTGTCAGCAGGAGTTATTCTGCTCAATCCCGCATTTTCCGCACTTACCCAGATGCAGTCTGTACTGTCGGTCATAATGTCCAAAAGGAAATTGGAATGTATTATCGGGTTTTTGTCTTCGGCAGTGAAACGCTGCATCTCGCCTGTGGCATAGTTATAGGTGAATAATCCTCCACCGTATGTTGCTATATAGAACAAACCGCTTTTAGCCCTGACAATTTTAAAGATACCGTTTTTCTCGTTAGTAGTTTGAAGGTTTGGTATCATCCTCAATATTCTGAAATCTCCCTTTGGTGGGAAAATCCAGAGGTTACCGCTCTTGTTGCCTACGAATTGATAGCCGTCAATATATCCCTGTTGTGCTCCAGCAGGTACTTGCAGACTACTGTCTTTCTCAAACATACCTGCGTTTATATCAAGAGAGAAGGTTGCATCATTGGTGAATATAATCCATTTTCCATGCCATACGATAGAACCTTTGATAGCTCCTATTCGCCCCATTACGGAAGCCAATACGCATTTGTTGGTAAGTTTACCGTTAGAATTGAATATGTAGGCAGTTTGGTTCTTTTTCGAAAATGCTAATATCTTATCTTTGTATGTTATGCATCCCAAAAAATCAATATTGCCTTCTAATGTTTGTGCTTTTCCATTGGGTGAAATGTTAACCATACCCTTAGTTGATGCAGCCCAAATCGCATGTTTGTTGTCTTCGCAAAGTTCTCTAATGTCGTTGCTGTTAATTTTATGGTTTTCTGCAGCGTAGTCTGTTACAGAAAATTTTCCATTATAGCATGTGATGTGTCTTATTCCGGAAGTGTTATTAAACATCCATGTGTTATTTCCATAATGTCTTATCTTACGATATGGACGTTCTGTATCACCAATACCAGTATAGTCAACAAACTTGTTTTGTTTTAAGTCAAAACAAGCATGCGTATATGTAGAAGTTCCAACCCATAGCAGGTTGTTCTTTTTGTCGATATATAATTGTCCTATGTGCTGTGTAAGGCTCTTATATCCGTTTTTGCCAAATCCGTTGAAGTTTACGAATCTATAACCGTCATATCTTGTAAGCCCGCTGGTTCCACCAACCCAGATGAATCCATAAGGGTCTTGTAGCATTGCCTTTATCGTATTGCCAGGCAATCCGTTTGTTGTAGAGATACTCTTAGCTTTGTATCTGTTTTCGGTATTTTCAGCATTGGCGTTCGTTAATAGTGCAGGTAGGCATAAAAATGTTAAATTAGCTAATAGTCTTGCTATCATATTGTTTTGTTGTCTAGTATTGTAGTTGGGTGCAAAAATACTAAAAAAAAACGATAACTGTACAAAAATACCGAGAATTGAATTATATTGCATTTCACGAACCAATTAATATAGCTTACTTTGCACTTAACAATCAAATAACAAATTACTAATGAAACCTCTTTTAAACCGAGTATTAACGTTGACTGTGATAATTCTCTCATGTTGTGATGTGTTGTCTGCTCGTGAGAAGTTTAATTTCAATGAAGGTTGGCTGTTAAAGTTAGGGGATGCTACAGGCTCTGAACTTGTTGGAGCTGATGATAGCCGTTGGGCATCAGTATCTCTTCCTCGTGCTTGGAATGAAGACGAGGCTTTTCGCCTAGCATGCCATGATCTTTCTGATTCCGTGGTATGGTATCGCAAGCATTTTAATCTTAATAACATCAGTCGTCGCAAGTTTTTTATCGAATTTGAAGGTGTGAAATGGGCTGCCGATGTTTATCTAAATGGTCATAAGTTGGGCATATCTGAGAATGGCGTTATGGCTTTTGGCTTTGATCTTTCTCCTTATGTGAAGTCGGGTGATAATGTTATTGCAGTTCGTGTAGATAATAGTTGGAACTATCGTGAACGTGCAACAAATCAACGCTACCAGTGGAATGATAAGAATTTCAATGCCAATTATGGCGGTATACCTAAGAATGTATTTCTTTATTCTTCGGACTTACTTTATCAGACACTCCCTTTATACAGTAATCTGAATACTATCGGCACTTACATATATGGTTCTGATTATGATATTGCGGGACATAAGGTGAAGGTGAATGTTGAAAGTCAGGTTTGCAATGACGATAATGTTCCACGCTCGTTTCGTTTCTTTGCAAATGTGCTTGACCGTGAAGGAAACCAAGTGGGAAATTTCGAAGGTGAACGCTATATTTTGCAACCTGGAGAAACTCGTATAGTGAAAGTTAGTGGAAATATCAGCAATGCTCATTTCTGGAGTTGGGGATATGGCTATCTTTACACTGTAAATAGTCTATTGAAGTCTGATGATGGAAGCAAGATTGATGATGTTGTAACACGTACAGGATTTCGCAAGACACGCTTTGCCGAGGGGAAAATATGGCTTAATGATCGTGTGATATCAATGCATGGTTATGCTCAGCGCACAAGTAATGAATGGCCTGGAGTAGGGATGAGTGTGCCAGCATGGCTTAGCGATTATAGCAATAAATTGCAAGTAGAGAGTGGTGGAAATCTTGTAAGATGGATGCATGTAACACCTTGGAAACAGGATGTTGAAAGTTGTGACCGTGTAGGCTTGATCGAGTCTATGCCTGCCGGAGACGCAGAACATGATGTTACTGGCAGAAAATGGGAACAGCGCAGCATGCTCATGCGTGACGCTATCATATATAATCGTAATAATCCAAGCATCCTTTTTTATGAAGGAGGTAATGAAAGCATAAGTCGTGAACACATGATTGAGCTGAAAGCTATTCGTGATGAGTATGATTCTTATGGTGGTCGTGCTATGGGTAGTCGTGAGATGCTGGATATTGATGAGGCTGAGTATGGCGGTGAAATGTTATATGTTAACAAGAGCCGCAAGCATCCTATGTGGATGATGGAATATTATCGTGACGAGGGATTGCGCAAGTATTGGGATGAATACAGCTATCCTTATCACAAGGAGGGAGATGGTCCGCTTTATCGCAACGCTGCAGCTCCTGACTATAATCACAATATGGATATGTTTGCCGTAGGACAGGTAAAGTCTTGGTATGATTATTATCTTGAACGCCCTGGAACTGGTAGTCGTGTTAATGCAGGTGGAGCGAAGATCGTATTCTCTGATACCAATACCCATTGGCGTGGCGAAGCAAATTTCCGCACAAGTGGTGTTACTGATGCGATGCGCATACCTAAAGATGCATTTTATGCAATGCAAGTGATGTGGGACGGCTGGGTTACTCCAGAAAATAATCATACTTATATTGTTGGACATTGGAATTATAATGCTGGTACTGTTAAGCCTGTTTATGTTATCAGCAATGGCACAAGTGTTGACTTACTGCTTAATGGCAAGAAGATTGCAACAGGAATAAATAGTTATCGCTATCTGTTTACCTTTGATCATCTTGCCTATGAACCTGGAAAGCTTGAGGCTGTAAGCTATGATTCTAATCGACATGAATTATCAAGATATTCTGTTGAGACCGTTGGTAAACCTCATCATCTGAAACTTACGACTATAAAGAATCCATTGGGCTTCAAGGCTGATGGTGCTGATATGGCTCTTATTCAGGTTGAGGTTGTGGATAGTGTTGGCAGACGTTGCCCGCTTGACAATAGAATGATTCATTGGAATCAATATGGTGAAGGTGAATGGATTGGTGGTATTGCAACTTCTACAAAGGATGGTAACTATATACATCAGATAAATATTCCTGTTGAATGTGGCGTGGAACGTGTACTTGTACGCAGTACTGTCAATGCTGGTAACATTTATTTATGTGTTGGGGCAACCGGATTGCCTATGGTAAGCGATACTTTGAAGACTCTTCCTGTTGACAATATGAATGGTTTGAGTAAATACATACCTTCATTGATGTTAAGTGGACATCTTGATCGTGGTGAAACTCCATTGACTCCTTCTTATAAGGATTTGAAGAAGGAAATAGATATCGTTTCAGCCAATGCCGGAAGTAATTCGGACAGCGTGAAAAAGAGTTTTGATGATAACGAACTTTCTGAATGGAGTAGTGACGGAAAGCGTGAGAATGCTTGGATCACCTATAACTTTACTAATAAAGTTGCTATTGATGAAATAACAATAAAGCTTACTGGTTGGCGCAGCAAGTGCTATCCACTGGCTGTATATGAAGGTAATAAAAAGGTATGGCAAGGTAGCACATATGCTACACTGGGGTATGTACATATAAACATTCCACGTCCTCAGAAAAGCAGTAATATAACGATTAAAATGCTTGGTCCTGCCATAGACAGTTCTCAATATGGAGAGATTAAGGAACTTGCTGGAGGAAAGACGAATGAACTTGACTTCGCTTCATCAAAGAAAGACGATGTAAAACTGAGAATCGTGGAAGTTGATTTTCTGCAGTCAATAAAATAGTATAAATAAATTTATGTATATTTGCAAAAGTATTATTAATCGAACAAACAAAAATAAATCAATGAATGTAGTAAAGAGTATAAGAAAGACTGTGCTTGTGGTTGTTTTAGGTATGCTTGCCGGAAATGCGATGGCTGACAAATGGCCTGATGGTTCGCAAATGGATAAATGGTTTAGTGACACTTCTCATGTTGATGTAGCCAAACTTGGCAAACAGTATGTTATTACCGATTACGGAGTTGTTAATGACAGTAATGTTATTCAGACAGAAGCAATACAAAAGGTAATAGATCTAGCAGCCTCTAATGGTGGTGGAGTTATCGTAATACCACATGGTACATTTCTTAGTGGTTCGCTGTTTTTCAAACCAAATACGCATCTTCATGTAAACGGTGTCTTGAAAGGTTCTGACCGCATAGCCGACTTTAGTATCGTTAATACTCGTATTGAAGGCGAGACTTGTAGATATTTTGCAGCGTTGGTAAATGCAGATCATGTTGATGGATTTACAATAACTGGACACGGAACGATAAACGGAAATGGATATAACTATTGGCGTGAATTCTGGATCAGACGTGACTGGAACCGTCAATGTACGAATAAGGATGCACAGCGTCCACGACTCACATATATCTCTAATTGCAAGAATGTTACTGTTCAGGATGTGAGATTGATAAACAGTCCGTTTTGGACAAATCATGTTTACAAGAGCAGTCACGTACGCTACTTAAATTGTTATATATTTGCTCCTACAACAGGGGTGAAAGCTCCAAGTAGCGATGCGATAGATATAGATGCATGCACAGATCTAATTGTAAACGGATGCTATATGAACGTTAATGATGATGCTGTTGTACTGAAAGGTGGAAAGGGTACTTTCGCTGATAAGGACTCTACTAACGGACCTTGTGAGCGTATCTTAATACAGAATTGTCGTTACGGAACGGTTCATGGTTGCCTTACACTTGGTTCTGAGAGTGTGAACGATCGTAATATCATCTTGCGCAACTGCATCGCTGATAATGCAAATCGTGTGTTATGGCTTAAAATGCGTCCCGATACCCCACAGCATTATGAGTATGTAACAGTAGATAACGTGAGTGGAAACGTAGGCAGCTATATTGTTGTTCGTCCTTGGTCTCAATTCTTCAATCCACAGAAGCGTGATGATATGCCGTTGTCTGAATGCAATAACATCACTGTTCGCAACGTAAAAGCAACTTGTCGTAACTTCTTTGATGTTGGTACAAGTGACAAGTATCATCTGTTATCATTTTCTTTTGTAAATGTGAATGTTACAGATGAGGCTAATGAATTTTCAAAAAGCTTAATTGATAATACATTTGTCAAGAATGTAGTTATTAACGGCAAGAAAATAAAATAAACCTAATAATAATAGTTTAATTATGAAGAGATTTGCATTTAAAATGTACCTTAAACCCGGTTGTGAAAAAGAATATGCACGCAGACATGCTGCTATTTGGCCGGAACTGAAACAAATGATTAAGGATTCTGGTGTGAGCAATTACAGCATTTTCTGGGATAAGGAAACTAATTTATTGTTTGCCTATCAGGAGTGTTCAAAGGAAACCAATAGTCAAGACACTGACAACGTAGACCCTATAACACAGAAGTGGTGGGATATGATGGCGGATATTATGGATACCAACAAGGATAACTCTCCTGTAAGCATACCGCTGGAAGAGTTGTTTCACATGGATTAAAATATAAATAGCCTGACGAATTCGCCAGGCTATTTTTTTATTGCTGTATGTATCTCTATTCCTTTTTCTTTGTAACAAAGAAACATAATCCTTAATATCTGCCGGCTTTATATGAAATCCAGCTACCTAGAAGCATAAGCAAGCTATTTGTTGTTTTACTTGTTATAGCTTTTGCAGGGAAATCCATTTTTATACCTATAGAAACACCTTGGCGTAATGATTCTTTCACGAATGTCTTTTGACCAACCATCGGCCCGTCTGTAAAGTGAGCGTTGTATTTAGTGCTGCCTCCTAATGGAAAGCGTAGATCCCAACCACATGTCAATGAAAGCGTACTGATAAGACGAATGTCAAATCCAAATCTAGGAACAATACTTATTGGTGAGCATTTCACGTTCCAGTCTACATGTAAATGACTGTCAGGGTATCCTTCTGTAAGTCGATAATCTCCATTGCCTTTTCTGTCCCAGTTCACGAAGTTAGTATATATACTTGCTCCGATATGTGGTTGGAAAATCCATTTCTTAGGAAAGAAATAAAATTTAGCTCCAGCTTGAAGCCCCATTTGATTTACCTTTGCCAGGCCAATTCCGCCTGAATAATCAGTAAGTATTCCGTTTTGTTCAAAATACACTCCGCCAATCAAGGCAAGTCTGGGCTTTAAATAATAGTCTGCAGTAATAGCGAAAGTATTACCTTGATCGTCAGATGGATAAAAGTCATGTGTTGCTTCATCGTCATTTTGCAATGTCGTCTGTCCGAATTCCACTTGCAGTCCCCATTTCTTTTGTCCTTCTTCCTGTGACATACATGGCATTAATGTCAACAATGCCACGATTGTCAACACTGTTTTTTTAGTTTTACTAGTCATTGTTATTAATTTTGACGTGGCAAAGTTACATATTTTCAAATTTATAGCCAAACATTATAGTCAATTGTTGTGAAATATAGTTCTTGTTAATAGGTGGTGTAGTTCATTTATCTACAGTAAGATAGAGATAATAAGTTTAAAGTGGCGAAAAGAAATGAAAGCAGATTTTGAATTTATATTCTTTCTTAATTTATTTAGTATTATAAATCCCAAATTACTCGATATATAGTATGGGCTGAATAAGTTCTTTTTTCTTTAAATACTTGTATTGTGTGCATGATTATGATGGCTTTTTCACTGAAAATGAGGTATTTTAAAAAATAATCCCAGAAAAAAAGAAAAATTACCTACATTATATACACTAACTGCGCAAGTTGTTGATATACAGTTCGTTTGTTCGTGTATATGAGTCCCTTATCCTACATGTTTCCTACATCGATCCTACACTGGCCAGATATATGAACATAGTTTATTATACCATAATAATCAATCAGCGCAACGATTATCAAATCACCTTTTTCGTTACGCTGTTGAGTGATATGGGCCTTATCACTCAATAAAGCATGTAGAACAACAGAGTGATTAGGCCCTAATCACTCCGTTTAGTGTAGGAGATTGAGTTCTTATACATGGTCTAACGTGTTGATTAATATGTTGTTAAGTCAAAACATGTAGGAAACAGGTGCTCAACACACACAAAATAAAATGTAATGTTACAATATGGTTACATTATAGACTCTGAAATGAAATTCATGATGTGTGCAAGATACCTTGTTGTTATCTTTATTTGAATTGGTTATAGTGTGTTTTCTAGAAATGGTAATTTACTTATTAAAATTAATTGGGGCAAATATATTTTTTTGTCATAATTTTATTATCTTTGCATCATTAGGCACTAAATTATTATAAATCACAGATTATCGAAAGGATGTCGTGAATATTCTTATATAACACAAAGATGAAAACACTGTAAGTCGAACTCTTTAATTTACTGAAATAGGAAAAAGAGAGCAAGCTGAAAGTACTTAATTTATTTAAGAGTTAAGCTATGGAATTAAATGATAAAGCATAATATATACTCCAACCAGCGTGCATTTTATGCCCGCTCCTTTTTAAGATAAACTTGATATCATAATCTAGCGACTTCTTGCCCTCAGTAATACGCAAAAAATGCGTGTTGCATTTTGCACTATCTTCAAACAAAGAGATACAATGATGAATAAAGATAATTATAAAAGACTCGGTCATTACATCCAATTAATAGATGTGAGGAATAAAGCTCTTGAAGTAAATAATCTTCTAGGACTCAGTATTGAGAAGAAGTTTATTTCTTCCACTGCGAACACTATAGATACAAATCTGTCTTTATGTAAAATTGTACAATCACAACAATATGGTTATGGGGCTGTTACATGTCGTAATAGTAATAAGATAACTATTGTTCAATATGATGGAGAAATATTAGCGATTGAAAATACAACAAATTTAATAATGAAGTTTTACCTTCTGATTAAACTTGCCTTAGGACAAGTCCTTGGATGGTAAATGCTTCTACTTTCTAAACTCTCAATAAATTAATATTATGTACACAGGATTTAATTTAAAAGGTATAATTATTGGCAATAATGCTATATCTAAAAAAGGCTGGAAGTCTCTATTTGAGGAACAAAAAACTGAAATACGTTCAGCCCTAGATAAATACATTACAAAAGATGGGGTGATTGATGGACATCTGATACAAGAAGATTGGTTCCCTGAAGTCAAAGCAGATATTTTTATTTCTCATTCTCACAATGACGAACAGTTAGCTATTAACTTAGCTTGTTGGTTATATGATACCTTCGAACTTGTCGCTTTTGTTGACTCTTGTGTATGGGGATATGCTAATGAACTATTGAAGAAGATAGATGATAAGTATTGTTGGAAAGCAACCAAAGATGTGTATGACTATGGTAAGCGTAATTGCTCTACAAGTCACGTCCATATGATGCTTATGACAGCATTAAATAAGATGATTGATAAAACAGAGTGTGTTTTCTTTTTGGATACAGAAAATTCTGTTTTGTTTAAAGATATAGGCAATAAAACATTGTCGCCTTGGATATATGGCGAAATTGAGATAACAAGAACCATACAAAAAAGAAGACCAAAACGACCAATTCTTAGATCCTTTTCTTATGACCAAATATTAGAAAAGGCTCAAGATGCTAATGAGCCATTGAAAGTACAGTATCCTTTAAACATTGGACATTTTAAAGTTATAAACAATGATACTCTTAATCAGTGGAAAGCAACTAACACAACTGGGATGGAAGCATTAGATAAATTATATAAAATTACATTATGACATCGGAACAATTCAAGCATTTAGAATTTATTAAAAGCGTAACTACACGAATGAACTCAAACTCATTCAAAATAAAAAATAGGCAATAACTATTATGTTGGCCCTATTAACACTGTATGCTGATAGTAACAATGTTGCATTTATTTTGTTGCAATAGCTTCGACTTTATTGCTTTGGATTTTAGGTTCGTACTATTTATAGCAAAACATAATTTAGAGGAGTTTATAATGATGTAGTTAAAGATGATGGTCTAATACCATTATTTACAATTCCTATACAAAAATATATAGGCGGAGGTTATTGTTTCTGGTGTGTGGGTTAAAACTATAGCATTGTTATCTGGTTCTATAAATTTGGCACTAATTATTCGGGAGTTAATCCTATTACTTAAAATGGTATAATAATTTATAACGGTTTATTATATGAAAAAAAGACAAGTTTTTTACAGCTTTCATTTCAAAAATGACAGTTGGCGCGCTGGACAAGTAAGGAACATTGGTGCGATAGAAGGTAATGCACCAGTATCTTCAAACGATTGGGAAGAAGTAAAGCGGAAAGGAGAGTATGCTATCAAAAAATGGATTCATGATAATATGAATTATCGTTCTTGTATCATTGTGCTTATTGGTGAGGAAACCTCAAATAGACCTTGGTGTAGATATGAAATCGAGAAAGCTTGGAAGGAAGGTAAAGGTATTGTTGGCATTTACATTCATGGGCTTAAAAATGCATTAAGTCAGCAATCGTTAAAAGGGGAAAATCCATTTAGGCTTTTCTATATTGATATAACATTCAACTATATTGCACAAAAATCTTCAGCATCTGACTCTAATGAAATAAACTTAGGCAAAGTTTGTAAAACTTACGATGCTCCTTTTCTCAGTAGTGAATATGTATATTCTTATATTAAGCAAAATATTGAAGATTGGGTTGAAGAAGCTATTAGAATTCGAAATCAGTATCCTAAATAAATCAAGATTTTACTTATGAATAAAGAAGTCTTTATAAAGAACTATCTTGCAGCACTAAATAATGGTGATGCTGCAATTTTTGCAGGGGCAGGTTTGTCTGTCTCAAGTGGGCATGTTAATTGGAAGAACTTATTGAAAGACATAGCAATTGAGTTGGAATTAGATATCCAAAAAGAGTCAGATCTAGTTGCAATTGCTCAATATTATTGTAACACAAATGGAGGTAATCGTACAAAATTAAACCAAATAATCAGGGATGAATTCCAAAATGGGAAAACCCCAAATAAGAATCATGATCTTTTAGCTCACTTGCCAATTTCGACTTATTGGACAACAAATTATGATAAGCTGATAGAACAGACACTTGAAAATAATGGTAAAATTTGTGATGTAAAATCTAGTTGCGAGAATCTTACTACTACATTGAAAGGTAGAAATGCCGTCATTTATAAAATGCATGGTGATGTGGATCACCCTGAGAATTCTGTTTTAACAAGAGATGATTATGAGTCGTATTATCATGAAAAAACTCCATTTATAAATACTTTATCAGGTGATTTAATGACAAAAACATTCCTCTTTATAGGATTTAGTTTTTCGGATCCTAATTTTTCGTATATATGTTCTCATTTGAGGACTCATCTAAAAACAAATATGCGAGAACATTATTGCTTTTTAAAGAATAATATGGAAGCTGATTATGAGAATTCAGATGACTACAAATATGCGCAAAAAAAATTATCTTACTTCATTAATGATCTTGAACGCTTCAATATAAGAACAGTATTGATTGCTGATTATTCCGAAATCACCGAAATATTACAGAATATAAAGAGAAGATATAATAATAAGACTGTGTACATATCTGGCGCTGCTGCTGAATATAATCCAGACGGAAAAGAATCTTATGAAATATTTCTTAGCAAGTTGAGTAGTCAACTAATAAAAGAAGGTTATAAAATCGTTTCTGGCTATGGGTTAGGGGTTGGAAGTGCAATAATTAGTGGTGCTCTTTCTGAAATCTATTATAAACAGAAAAAGTCGCTCAACGATCAACTAATTTTACGTCCTTTTCCTCAAGGCGACGATGCTAGAGCTTTGTGGGGAAAGTATAGACAAGATATGATATCGTATAGTGGAATATCTATTTTTTTATTAGGCAATAAAATAGAGAAAGGTTCTGTCGTTTCTTCTAATGGTATGCGCTCTGAATATGAAATATCAAAGGACCAAGGAAATTTTCTAATTCCAGTAGGTAGAACTGGATATATTTCGAAAGAATTATGGGCAGAATTAATGAAAGAGAAAAAAGATGATTGCTCCTTTGACATCTATCGGTCTGAATTTGAAGATTTAGGTAATGAGTCAAAAACATTGGATGAACTAATTGAAATAATAATTAGGTTAATTAATAAAATAAAATAATTATGGCACATAAAACATTTATATCTTACAAATATAGTGAAGCACAAGATTTGCGAGATGATATTATTAAAGCTTTGGGCGATGATGCTCAATATTACAAGGGTGAGACTTCGGATTCCCCTGATTTGAAAGACACTTCAACTAGTAATATTAAAAAAAATCTTTGTGATATGATGTTTGATACATCTGTTACTATAGTCATAATATCTCCTCACATGAAAGAAAGTAAATGGATCGATTGGGAAATAGAGTATTGTCTAAAAAATATAACAAGAAAAGAAAGAACATCTCATACAAATGGTGTTGTTGGAGTTATTATGAAATTTAATGGTGGATATGATTGGTTCACCAATCATTTTATTAATTGTCATGGTGCCTTTGTTATCAATTATAGAAATGATTATTTGTACCCAATTATATATAAAAATCATTTTAATTCAGATCCACCTCAATGGCATTGCCCTAGTTGTAAAACTTATGATTGGCTAAATGGATCTTACATTGAGTATATAAATGAGGACGATTTTCTATCTAATCCCCAAAAATATATTAATAACGCTTATGACAAAAGTGAGAATGATGCATCTGGTTATAGTATTACTCCTACTCGATAAACAATAAGATAATAATAGAAAAACAACAACTTAAATTATAAGAATACAATATGGTAGTTAATTTGTTATTAGGATTTATTAGTGCCATTGCAACATTGGCATGTGTTTGGTTAGGAAATCAACTTCATCGTAAAACAGAAAGAATAAAAATTATGGAAGGACAACTTTCTGAAAAAAGATATTCTGCTTATGCTAAACTTTATGATTTTTTTTATGAAATGTTTAAGGCAAAAAAGAAAAGAAAAAATAGCCAAAATTTGGATGATACTGATATGCGTAATAGTCTTATCGATGCTAAAAAAGAACTTATTATGTATGGGACCGATGATGTAGTTTTCGCTTTGAACAAATATTTAAGTTCCCTTACAGAATTTGATCTTAATAGGCAGGTGGATAGCTTTTTAGATGTCATGTTATTAATACGGAAAGATATGTGTGGAAAGACGAAGGTTGACAGAGACTCTATCTTATTAAATATAATGCAAGATAAGAAAGAACTCCAAAAATTTAAGGAAATGGAACTAAATAATTCTGCAATTTAGATTTGCCGTTTTGATTTAATGTGGTGAATAAAATAGAATCTTTATTAAAGTACATAACTCTCACACTGATAAAAAGTAAAAATCCTGTAAATCAAAGATTTACAGGATTTTTGTACCCAGACCCGGGCTCGAACCGGGATGAATTGCTCCACTGGTGTTTGAGACCAGCGCGTCTACCAATTCCGCCATCTGGGCGAGACGTCTTTTATTAAGACGGTGCAAAGGTACATAATAATTTTGAATGTGCAAAGTTTTTACGAGAAAAGTGTTCAATAAGGATAAGGTTTGATTAAAAAACAAAAAATACTTTGCAATTTCGTTTTTAATATTTAATTTCGTACCAAAATAAAGAAATGACTATGAACAAAACACCAAATAACAATTTTTGCGTGATATTAGCTGGTGGTAAAGGTCGAAGATTATGGCCTTGCAGCCGTGAAAGCTATCCAAAACAGTTTATTGACTTCTTCGGTTCTGGGAAAACTCAATTACAGCAGACTTATGAACGTTTTGCAAAGATTATTCCCCAAGAAAATATTTTTATAAATACTAACGAGGCATATATAGATATAGTCAAGGAACAGTTACCAAATGTTCCTGAAAGCAGAATCATGGCTGAACCTATATATCGTAACACCGCTCCGAGTGTAGCATGGGCTGCACATAGAATATTGAAAATATGTCCGGAGGCAAACTTAATAGTTTCGCCTTCTGATCAAACCGTAATCAATGAGGATGCATTTAAAGATAATGTGATAGAAGGCTTTGAATTTGTAGAAAAAAATAACTGCTTACTCACAATGGGCGTGAAGCCGACTCGCCCAGAACCAGGTTACGGATATGTGCAGATTGGTGATAATACTGATTTCGATGATATATATAAAGTTAAGTCGTTTATAGAAAAACCTGAACGTGAATTCGCCCGTGTATTTATGGAGAACGGTGAATGGTATTGGAACACAGGAATATTTCTCTCTAATGTGAGATATCTTGCAGATAGTCTTTGTAAGTTGTTGCCTGTGGTATTGCGTAAGTTGGATCAGGATAATGAAGACTGGAAAATGGAGGATGAAAATTTGTTCGTCAAGGAGAATTTCCCTTTATATCCTAATCTGTCAATTGACTTCGGAGTATTGGAAAAGTCAGACAATGTGTTTTTAAAAAAATGCGACTTCGGTTGGGCTGATTTAGGAACATGGCACGGGATATATGAGTCTATGCAAAAGAGCGAGAATGATAATGTTGTTATAAATTCTGATGTGATTTTGGAGAATTCCCATAGTAATGTGATTAAACTTCCAAAGGATAAACTTGCTGTTATTAATGGGCTTGATGGTTATATAGTAGCAGAAAAAGATAATGTTCTGTTGATTTGCAAGAAAGAGGATTCTTCAGCCCTTGTAAGAAAATACGTTACTGAGGTGCAAATGAAGAAAGGTGATAAATTTATCTAATGTGATAATATAAAAATAAAAAAGGTAAGAATAAGTCGTGTGTTACTTTATTCTTACCTTCTTTGTTTATTGGCGTTTACAATTTTTGAAATTCTTTGTAAATCTTGTCAGCGGTTTTCTCAAACTCAGTTTCTGTTAGTTTTACGTGATGCTTAAAGTCAACATCAGCTTCGCTGTTCATTGGCAGCAAATGGATGTGTGCATGGTTCACTTCAAGACCAAGTACGACTTGAGCTACTTTCTTACAAGGAAACGCTGCTTTGATAGCCTTTGCTACTTTTTTCGCAAAGACCTCAAATTCAGCCAATTCAGTATCTTCCATATCAAAGATATAGTCAACTTCCTTGCGTGGAACAACTAAAGTGTGTCCCTTTGTTACTGGGTCGATATCAAGAAAAGCGTAGAACTTATCACTTTCTGCGCATTTATAGCTTGGAATTTCTCCTGCTGCAATCTTTGAAAATATAGTGCTCATCTTTTTTGAATTAAAAGTTAAGGAATAAAGCAATGATTATTCTATCGTGATTTTGTCAATGCGCAGCTTTATTACGCCACGTGGAATTTTTACCTCAACGACATCGCCTACCTTATGATTAAGTAGTCCTTGTGCAATAGGTGTCTTGATGCTTATTTTGCCTAGCTTGAGGTTGGCCTCGCTCTCGCTGACGATAGAGTAGGTCATCTTTGATTTCGTTGCCATGTTAGTCATCTCTACCTTAGACATAATCTGCACGGCGTCAGTGCTGAGGCGAGATGTATCAACAATCTTAGCCTCAGCTATAGCAATCTTTATCTTGTTTATTTTATCTTCGAGATGAGCCTGTGCCTCTTTAGCGGCATCATACTCAGAATTTTCACTTAAATCACCTTTGTCGCGGGCTTCAGCAATTGCGGCTGATGCCTTAGGGCGCTCTACTGATTGGAGCCTTTTAAGATCTGCTACTAATGTATCGTAGCCTTCTTGTGACATGTAAGCCATAATGTTTTAATTTATTATTAATTAATATTACGAAGTTATGGCGAGGACAATAAAATAAAGAATTCCGACATCATGTGGTGTCGGAATTCTGTATCCTATAATATACTCGCTATGTTTTATCTTTCTTTTTGCAAAGTTAGAGATTATATTTGAATTAAACAAGTTTTTAAGAGATATTTATATTATATAATAACGCAAAATACGGGCTGTTATCGCACACAGGCTTGATTTATATCATGAAAACCTAAATAAAAATATAATTCCAGTCTCAATAGCTTGATACTAATGGATATTTGGAATATCTTTGCAACGTGTTTTTCATAGTATTAGATTTAAGGTTAACAAAGGTGGGACTCAGCGGAGTCCCTTTTTTTGTTTTATGACTGTCGATGTAATAGATAGTTGTTGCTATCGAAAAAACCAATAGCCGTTATCGTAATAAACACTTATCGTTGCTTCCGTGAGTAACTATATGGTATTACCTTTGCATCGAATTTATAAATAAGTATTTCGATAAAATAAGTATTTCGATATGAATAATCAGGTTATAATGTGGAGTGTTGTCGTAGCTGTCTTGTTATTGATGTTTTGTTTAAGGATAATCAACAAGTTTCATAATTCAATAAATCATCATGATATTATTGAGATTGGGGACGATTACTCAATATACGGCTCAGAAGATGACGTGCTCTAATAACACCCCTGTTGATGTACGTGATGCTTATGTGTTCCTTGCAGAATATGCAGCATGGTTGTTAGGATGTGGCGCAACATGTATTAGGATAACCAAGAATGTTACACGAATAGCTGAGGCCTGGAATCTCAAAACAGAGATTACAATCATGCCTAGTTCTGTGCATCTGAGTGTTTTTGATAATGATACAAAGCAATCGTTTATTTATTTGAAGCGAAAGCCAAAGACGGGTATTAGCTTCTATAAAAACACACGACTTAGCGAGCTAAGTTGGGCGATAACTGACGCAAAGGTAAGCTTTGAAGAAGCACGTGAACGCTTTGATAAAATTATAGCTGCACCGTATACAAATAAATGGCTTGTGCTGGTACTCACTTCTCTAGCCAATATGTCTTTTTGCCGTTTATTTGGTGGTGATCCAATAGCTATGCTTATAGTCTTTGTCGCAACATTCGCTGGATTTAGATTGAAGCAAATGATGCTTGAGGATGGCTTTGATGACAGAGTAGTATTCTTAGTCTGTTCTTTTTTCTCAGCAGTTATAGGCTCGGCAGGATATGTATTCCATATTGGAACTACCCCAGAACTGGCCGTTGGAACAAGCGTTTTATATCTTGTACCAGGTATACCATATATCAATTCGTTGAGCGATATGCTTGATGGACATTATCTAGTGTCTTTTAGTAGATTTATGGGAGCTGCAATGCTGACCTTCTGCCTGTCATGTGGACTTGCTGCAGGAATGCTATTGATGAATTTGAAGATATTCTAGCAGACGGATTGATGGTTGTTTATAGGAAAAAGTTTTAGCATACAAAATATAGATATAGATGTTTTTCTTAGAAATTTTTCAGGATGCATTCTTTGGCGCTCTTGCAGGAATAGGATTTGCTAGTATAAGTAATCCTCCAAAACAGGCATATAAATACTGTGCTTTGATTGCTGGTATGGGACATGCAACACGATTTATACTAATGAATAGTAGTCTTCATTGGGGGATAATTAATGCAAGTTTTATAGCTGCTCTTGTTATAGGTTGTTTGGCTGTATTGCTGTCAAGTTATGCTAAATGTCCACCAGAGACTTTTTCTTTTCCGTCTCTTCTTCCAATGATTCCTGGAATATATGCTTATCATACTATAGAAGGATTAGTTTTCTGTTTGTCAGCTCAAAAAGAAGAATTATTCAATCATTATTTGTATCTTTGTGCATCGAATGGATTTACTTGTTCATTTGATATCTTGGGTATGGTATTGGGAGTCACAGTTCCGATTTTCATATTTAAGAAGTTTTCATTCAGAGTTACACGATACAATAATTGAACAAATTTATGGAATTAAGACAGTTGAGATATTTCCTTAAGGCAGCAGAAACACTGAACTTTTCGGAAGCTTCTAAAGAACTTTTTATAACGCAGAGTACGCTTTCGCAGCAGATCAGACAGTTGGAGCGTGAACTGGGAGTGTCTTTGTTCCAGCGTAATAGTCATGAGGTGCTGCTTACAGAAAATGGTGAGCATCTGCTTCCTTATGCAAGAAAGACAATTATAGACGCCGATACATGCGTAGAAAGCATGAACGACTTGAAAGAAATGATCGGTGGAACTCTGAACATTGGTGTAACATATACGTTCAGCCCGTTGTTAACGGATTCCCTTCTTGAATTTATGAAGAGTTATCCGAAGGTGAAACTTAATATATACTATAAGCCAATGACTGAACTTATGGATATGTTGCAACAGAGAGAAGTTGATTTTGTGTTAGCTTTCAAACCTACACGAAGATATGAACATATAGAGAGTCATGTGCTTTTTAATAATAGGCTTAATGTTGTGGTTAATGAAAGCCATCCACTAGCTGGTCATAAATCAGTCTCTCTTTCTGAACTTGAACGTTACGATATTGCCTTACCGACTTTAGGACTTCAGGCACGCAATACATTTGATGATATATGTTCGAATACCGATCATGAATATAATGTCAGAATAGAACTTAATGATGTTAGCATCTTACTGAAGCTAATTAGAGAAACTAGTTATGTCACTGTACTTGCGGAAACGACTATTCATGATGAAGAGAAATTGATAGGTATACCTCTTGATGGAGTCAATGATAACATGGAAGGATGTGTTCATCTTTTGAAAAATGCGTATGTTAAAAACAGTGCACGCGAGTTTTATAGGCTGCTAAGTGAATCAAATTCGATAAAAAAATACTCTGCATTGGCAGATTTAATATAAAATAATTACTCGGCTATGGTGAAAACCAATAGCCAAACCTCAAAATAATCATTTTAGTGTATGAAAAAACCGTCATTAGATTGTGAAACCTGATGGCGGTTTAATTTTTTATACGTATTTATTGTTGATTACAACTCAAATTTGTAACCAAGTGTAACCTGAAATACGCTGTTTTTTGAGTCTGAACCATCAATAATCTTGGTTGTACCCCAATTGTAGCGACCGTCAATGACAAAGTTATTGTATTCATAAGAAATACCTACTGGAATTGAAAGATCAAGAGTCTTTGCGTCAAAGCTGCTAGAATAAGTAAAAATTCCTTCATTTCCAGAGACCTTGCTGTTTACATTAAAACCAGGTTGGATACCAAGTTTAATGGCAAGACCTTTTGCTACATAAACATTTGCAAGAATTGGGACATTGATATAATCTAACTTTACTGTTGTCCCACTGTTTTTAGCACCTTGCATAGAATAAAGAGCACCGGCACTTATCGAGAACATGTCCGTAGCCTGATACTCAAACTCTGCACCAGCGACGCCACTCCATCGTGGATCGTTGTTGTCACCCTTCGTAATGTTTGCTATGCTTAAACCAACCTTTGGTTGAATAGTTAATGAACCGATAGCATGTTGTGCAAAGGATGTTGAAGCAAACATCAACATTGCTGCGAATAAAATCTTTTTCATAATGTTTTATATTTATATTAATTTCGCTCCCTCTGTGGAAGCAACTCTCTAATATTAATTAGTCATTACAAAGATATATATATATTTATTTAGTTCCAAATTTTTCTTGAATTAAATATTAGATTGAATTGCCGCTATGAAAGCCAAAAAACGAGTTTAAGCTTAGTGATATTTTCAAATAAGATTCGTTGCTACCTATTATTATTCGTATGCAATATATCCGCCTTTGGACTTTACGTGCTCAATGAGGCTTTTAAATATGATATCATTATTAAGTATCTCTGCGTTACCAGTGAGAATCATTTGTTTTCTAGCTCTTGTAATTGCGACATTTAATTTGCGGTCAATAATATGATCATCTTCCTCAAAACAATTACTTGTAAGGAAGTCTAACTGATAACGATTTTGGATGGTGAACGAGTATATTATTACATCTCGTTGACTTCCTTGATATCTCTCAACAGTATCTATACTTATATCTTCTAGTTCTGGAATACCAAGTTTCTCAATTTCCTTTCTTATCATTGAAATCTGATTGCGATAGGGTACTATCACCCCTACAGTTTTGTCTGCATTGAACTTAACTCCATAGAATCTGTATATGCGTCTTAGTATATCTGTCACTATTTTAGCTTCTTCTGAATTTACCTTGTCTGATATATTAGGTTCCTTGCAGAATCTTGAAGGAATGAATACCATTCGGTGAGCTTTTAATGCATCATCAAGATAATCAATTGATTCCAATGAATATTCAAGTTGCTTTTTTGTCTGATGTTCAAGAGGAACTGGTTGTAGATTTTCCTTATAATAAAACATCTTGTTTGGAAATTCCGCAATGTCAGGATGCATGCGTCCTTGACGTCTTAGAACACCAGTAAACTCATTTCTGTTATTGGTATTCTCAATATGTATAAGTCTTTCAAACAATGAGTTTCGACAGTTGTCTAGGGAAATGTTGTTAAGGCTTACATCATTTACAGATGAAACGGCAGAATCTTGCTGAACGACTGCTGGTAACTGCTTATAGTCGCCAATAAGAACGAACTTGGAATCAGCTTGAGCCAATAGTCCGATGATATTCGGCTCTAGAATCTGGCTTGACTCATCAACAATAACAGTAGAGAAGTGCTTTAAATTGAACAGGTAAGACTTGCCTTGAATTGTGGATGTTGTACCAACGATTACTTTGCAATCTAAAATCTTTTGCCTTATGACATTTAATTTCGGACAGTTTTCTATTATCTGTGATAATAGATGTTGTCTGTATTTTGTATCACAAGTAAACTCGTTGCCTATACGTATATAATCTATATCGTTGTCACTCAGCATTCCACATATTTCATCAACAGCTCTGTTGGTATAGCTCATAAGTAAAATAGATTGGTCGGAACTTATAGATTCTTTCACCATATATTGTAGAGCCATACTTGTTTTACCCGTCCCCGGAGGACCTACAAGTAAAAAATAATCAAGTGCCTGTTTGGCTTTAAGTATAATCTCATCATAAGACGGATTATAACTGCGGCTTAATTGTATACTTTCATCCTTGCGTGGTTGACGTTGAGCCAAAAGTAAGTCTTTGAAACTTTGTCGGGATGTGATAAACTTATGAAGCGAACGGATAGCGGAAGTTGTAGATGCATCACTACCACTATGTTCTATTGCATAAGTAGTGTCGGTAAACACAGACGAATTTTGCTGTCCATCAGTTAAATGCACAGCAATACTATTTGAATGTATATCAGTGATGTTACCCTTAAATAATATGGTCTTTCTTACATCAGGTTCAGCGTCTTCCTTATATGCGTACATATATATCATGTCGCCAATCCTGAAGTTTGGAAGAAAGTCTGCGCCTTGGTCTGGAACATTAAAGGTTATTGTGTCGTAACCATTAAAGTCATTACTCTTCTCCTTGTTTACTATTCTTAAATTGGTATAGATGTTTCCTGTTTCCTTCTTCTCTGCTAAAGGCATATTCCACAAGTCTGCAATGCTGTTGCCTACGCCTTCCTGTGAACCGACCTTACTAGCCAACTGCTCTCTGTATACAAATGTCATCATTCGGTTGAAGTATGACTTTTCCAAACTTGATAGCTTGTGTAAAGGCGTTAGCAGTTCATCGAATCTTGGCAATATCCAATTGTTGAAAAAGCTGTTGCTAAGTTGATTTTCATTCAACGTTTCGGGAGTGAGTTCTTCTATAACTCCATCAAAACCATTTATGGCGAAGCTGAATTCATTTGCCACTAGTTGATTTCTGAATTTAATAGCTTCACGAAACAGCTTTTGGTAGAAATTCACAACAACAAGTCCCCCTGGAAGTGGATATCTAGAATAGAGTAGTCTTATATCAGTTTTGTTGCTGCCTACGTGGAAATTCTGTTTAAGTACACCATAATACAATAACAACTGTACATAGTGGTCTTCTTTCTGAAAACTTCCGTATTCATTTGGTTGATTAATCTGAATATTGTAGTTGCTTCCTGATTTTTGCTCAACAAGTAGAGAAAAATCATTCGTCATAAGGTCAGCACGTCCCTGTATTCCAAGTTGCTCGCATATAAAAGACGGCTCAAGTATTGCACTGCTTTTACTTTCAGGAGATATATAGTTATTCCTAATGTAATCAACAATTTGCAGAATGTTTTTAGTCTGTCTTATTGATGCCAAGCGGAAATCCTCCTTCTTGTTTAAATCAGGACACGTGCAATATTCCAAAGCTTTCTCTTTGAAATTCTTCTTAAATGTTTCCGTCCAGTCATAATTCGCCTTACTGTTTATGATGTCGTCAAGAGCGCTTCCTGCAAAATTACCTATTAGTATAGCTTGACTGTTGGCTACAGCAGACATACTGTTTACTGTATATGACAAGGGATTATGTCCATATTCGGTGAAGCATCTTGCAATGCTACTTATATCTATAAGAAAGTCTGGCTCAATCACAATTATAGAAGCTTCACTTTTTCCTTCGTACTCTTCCAAAGGAGAAGTAACGTCTATAAGATTTATCTGCATACCTTCTTTCAGTATATTGTTAAGATATGCCTGTTCTTCTTTTAGATGTATGCTGATTTCACGGTTTGTAGAATCTTGATCAATTTCGGCAGTGAGATATTTATCTTCAAAGCTTTTTACGATGCATCGTATATAACGATAGTCTATATGGCGATATTCTTGCTGTGGTTTATCTTCGACAGGTAATAATCCTACCAACGAAGAAGGAATATCTGTATCAAAAACTGCTGAGATGAATATAGCTAATGCACGGCAATCATACATAAAATCGCTTTTGTCAATAGTTTGTGCATGATTACTGTTACGTCTCATTCGTTGAATGGCAATCGCATCATTCGTTGCTACATGATGTTTCTTACAAAGAAAGTCTACCTGAGAAAATAAGTTACCGAAAGCAAGGATGTTGCCTGTCAGCCCCTGACTGCATGCCAGAACAAGAGTCTCATGAAGCATCTTGTTTATAGGTGAGCCTTCATCCGCGCGAATAATATCAAGGATGCGGTCAAAGAGTTCATTGCTTGATATGAAATTAGACATCTGTACTCTTTTCCCAATCAAGAAGTTGCTTCTTCAGTTCTTTTCCCCAATGGTATTCCCCTAGAGTTCCGTCTTTATGTATGATGCGGTGACAAGGCACAAGCATTGCAATAGGATTCTGAGCTACGGCACTGGCGACAGCTCTTACAGCCTTAGGTTCGCCAATACGTTCTGCCAGTTCCTGATAAGAAATAGTCTCACCTTTTTGTACTTTCATAACTTCTTTCCAAACTTTAAGTTGGAATTCCGTCCCATGAAGGTTTATGTCTATTTTTTGGTCGTATCCGTCAAAGATAATCCTCTTTACGGTATCAGCCATCATATCATCTTGGGTAGTAGGAGTGTACACGCCCCAGTGAGAAGCGAGTTCGTGGATAACCTCCATTTTATTATATCCTAAAAACTGTAAGTCGCAGATAGCCTTCGACCTGCATGCTACTACAATTGTTCCGAATTTACATTCAGCGAAACCATAAACTATTTCTGTATCCATAAATTATTGTCCTCCAAGTCTTTCAAAAAATGTTATTACCTCTTCCCATGTCTTAAATTCCTCACTACCGTACTCAATTGCGGTACCCATGAAATTCTCATCGGGAAATAAATCAACCATATAGTCTCCATAAAGCAGATGTTTCTGGTTTGTGAATATGATGTGGTTGTATGCTGGTGCGGATATGTATTCCTCAACCCAATTCTGAACTTTTTCTGTATATTCGTGATTGTTTGTTGGTGCCTCTGCCACTATATATACGTTATAGTTTTCTATCAGCATTTCATAAGCCTTATGCATGCTACTTGCTGGTTTCCCGTAGCTGTCATGCATGGCGTCATAGTTGATATAGACAATTGGGCGTTCCTTTGCTTGTTGTCTGTCGTCAATCCATCTTATGATAGGAATGAGATAGTGATGTGCAACCTTATCAATTAGTCTGTGCTCACCATGGAAATATATTGCATTTGGATAGTGATTCCTAAAAATATCGAAAGTGTGTACAACAGGATCGTTGTCTCCAAACATACCGATGACTCTGTGTCTATCATCATCACTGATATCTGTGAAACTTTTCGTTGTTAAATCCTTATATTCTTTAATCAGTGACTTGTTAACTATAATTTCGTTTACTCCGTCTTTACGTGGATTCTGAAATTCCTGTCGTCCAGTCATACTGCTCATAGTGTCACCCATTTGGAAAGCAGGATTAACAAGTATTCTGTCAAAGCCGTGTAGCATTTCTGTTAACATACCCCCCATGGAAGTACCGATAATCAAGTCTGGTTTCTCGTTTTCTGCCATAGACTTTAATAATTGCATTGCTTCTTCTGGGTGTACAGGAATATCTTCTGCTATGATTTTAGCTTCGGGCATCATTTCCTGAAGCATCTTCACTGTTCCGCTTTGTGCTGAAGAAAGGAAACCGTGAACATACATAATCTTTTTTCCCGCCATAAGTTCGGGAAACTGCTTGATATAAGGATTTTCCATTGTTTTAATATTTTCTTATGCAAAGATAGTGCAAACGAGAACAAAATCATAAAGTTTACTTATATGTTTTGTCGAGTGCCGCCTTATCTTATGCAAAGATAGTGCCAACGAGAACAAAATCATAAAGTTTACTTATATGTTTTGTCGAGTGCAGCCTTATCTTATGCAAAGATAGTGCAAGCCGAACATAATACAAAATAAATGGTGAATTTATTTAAGAAGTGACGATACGTAGTTAGGTCGATTTAGCTATGTTATCTATTTCTATATATATATAATGTACGTGCAGGCACGCGCGAACTTAGGAGTTTCCAAAATATAAGCGTCGAAGTGTTAACATAATGAATGCCAATATTTTACCGACGAATTCTACTAATAAAAGCGTCGATGATCTGGCCGTCAAATTTTAAGTTTTGCATGCGTTTCTATATAGAAACGCAAACGTTTCTACGATGTTTTACCTCCTATTTCTTCGTAAAACGCAGTGCGTTTTACGAAGAAAAGCACTGGAAAATATCAAAAAGCGCATCAAATTACTTCGTAAAGTGCAATGCAAAATGATGAAAATTTGTCCCCATATTTTATCGACGAATAACCTCCATTTTATTCTACTCGAAAAGAGTCCTAACAAGTTGATGCTCAATGGATAGACACTTCGACATTTCTTTTGCTGAAAAATTCACAGTGCGTGTGCGTACATGTACCATAATGTGTATCTAATTATAACTTTGGCTAACAGGCTAACCTAAATCTGATTGCATGGGCAAAAATTTAGCAGTATCTTTGCCGAGAATTCAGCGGAATTCAGCAGAATATTTAAACAAGCTTGAAAATTCTGATCCTGTTTACGGTATCTATTTACACATCCTCAGTCCCTCTGATGCAGTCAACAGTTCTTTGATAAATTTACTCATAAAATATATTTCATCCTTCAATGACACAAAATAACGTAGCTAAATCCAGCAAACTACGTTTCGTTAAGTCCTCTGTTTATCGGCTTTTGGGGCAAGTACCATAGCTTTGTAGCTAAAAACACAAAAAAAAAGTTGGAGAGACAGCCTAAATCCACAAAAATTTAAATCGTCACGGAGAAATCTAGGCTCTAAGCATTTATTATATAATACATTACATTGAAAGCTAATCATTTTAAGTGGACGCGAATGATTTATATAATAGGATATTTAGAGATAAAGTTTTTCAAACAAGAAAAAGCAGAAAGTATAGACTAATATAGAATTAGTCATACGATCCCTGCTTCTTGCTTATTTTTATTTACTTGTTTATTTTTTCACCATGATTGTTTAACAAAATACCATTGTCTTCTTGCTTACATAGGAATACATTTTTGTTAATGGCAACAATTTGAGAGAAAATAGGCTTAGTGAGTGGTCTGCCTTTATAGTCAATCAAACCATAGCCATAACCATTATTACAACCTCCTACGCTATAACTGTTACATGAAGCTACAGCCATAAGATGTCCACCTTTCTTATTAAGTTTAGGGGTACGATATAGAAGTGGCTCAATTTCTTCGCAAACAAATTTGTCCTTTATTGTAAGATCAAAATTCAGCCTTTGCATAGTACAATCTTTGTTCTGAACAAGAATCCCAAAATCGTCAACATCCATATAAATATATTTGCATGGTAGTATCATCTTTCTGAAGCCTTTCATCAGTCCATATCCATCTTTATTCTTAACAATCCAGTAATCATCAAGTCTACGTTTTAAATCGACATAGATAGGAGGTATAGCCCATTCTCCTTTTTTGTTTATAACGCCAAAATGGCAATCACCTAAAGCTATTATGCAATAGCCATTATGAAAACAATACCCGTCAGCATTGTCAGAAAACTCAAATGATTTTTTGAATGCTCGTTTCCCTTTATGATTTATAAAAAATAAATCCTTACCTTTTTGTACTGCAGCCAAACCATCACTGAAAACCCAAGCCTTGTCATAGCAAGGGCGAATCATTATTTTGCCAGTATATGCATTGAAATATCCTCGCTTTGTTCCA
The DNA here is from genome assembly GCF_017347605.1 of Prevotella herbatica. NCBI lineage: Bacteria > Pseudomonadati > Bacteroidota > Bacteroidia > Bacteroidales > Prevotellaceae > Prevotella > Prevotella herbatica. The sequence continues at coordinate 1,241,506 of NZ_AP024484.1, read as the reverse complement.
GTTGAAAAACAGATCAATTTATCTCCATCAACAGGTTTGGCTATAAATCCTACATCTTCTATCAGTTTCTCATTAGTATAGTAGTTATATATATACCCCATACTATCCTTAGGTATATAGAAATATATATGGCGACTAATATATATATTGTCTGAACCATCTTCTACTTCATTTTCCGTTTTATTAGTAGCATATTTGTTTCTTAAATCTTCATAAGAGCAAACGATGGATAGAGCAAGCAAAGCAAACAACATTATTGCTATACATGTAATAAAAGCTCTTCGGACAAAGATTCCGAACTTAGATTCACTTTGAGAAACAAATAACCAGCGAAAACCTCGTAAAAAGGTTGACCATATAGTTTTAGCAATATTCTTCATTCTTGTCGTCTTTTTTAAACTTTAATAAATTCATATATCAATATGCTATAGCATTTAGTTGATTTTCTAATTCGTAAATTCTTTCTTTTTGTTTCATAATTAAATTATCGTAAGATGGAAGAAGTGTAACACTACTACAGTTTTCTCGTTCTTCTATAAGTTGGTCAAGCATAGTTTTTGCTTTTTCCAACTCGTATTCAAGTTCTGCAGGATTGACTCTTTGTTGGCTTTGTTGATGGAATTGTTGGTTTATTTGTATAATCTTATTTGCTGTAGATTCGCTTACCTTTCCTGTCCCATTACATGCAGAACAAGGTACTGTTGGCGCCATTAGACTACCAGGATCTAATTCAATTACTCCTTTGCCATTACATCCTGGGCATGTGACCATTTTTTCTGCTAAAGGTTGCTCTTCTCTATCTGCAATAGTGTCTTCACTCAGTTCTTGCTCTTCTATATCATTGCTTGTGTTGTAAGAATTTTTAGATGAGTCCTTACAAGAATGGATAATGAGAACAAGCATAGATAATAATGCTAATTTCAAGATATTCTTCATCTTTTCATACCCTATTATGTGTCGGGCACAACTTTTTATAAATGTGACTTAAATATATTGTGATATCACTGATTTGAATAAACGAAAACATGATTTTAACTTCTTGCCAATAGATGACTATTCTCATCTAAAATTATAATATCATAAGATAATATTCCTTTAAATCCAGAAGACATGTTTAAATCTGTATATGGTACAAAAATGCTTACATCTGGCCATAATGAAAATTGATATGGTGAAATATCATCAAATTCAAACTGTAAGTTTTTGCCATCTTTATTTTTTTAATTACTCTTGTTATCTGAATAATAAAAAGCGATTATCATATATATCCTTTTCCTTATTTCGTCGGATGTGGAAAATTTTGTGTGAATATTCATTCCTTTTAAGGAGTTATTATATATATTGTAGTCAGCCCATACTTTTATTATTTCAGCCATTGGTTCTGTTAAAATTTGAGTCTCAGTTTCCGGAGCCTTATGTGATGAGTTTTCGTTACTTTGTTTTATATCTACACGAAGAGTGTGTTTACCTGATCTTAATGTGAAATAATCAGATCTTGGCTCTCTATTATTATTTTGTTCAACTTCCAATGTCAATGTGTCTCCATTTACATACAACTTTCCCCAATTAATATGTTGGCGTTCTTATATGCCATGAGTCACTTGATGATATTTTGTTTGTTCCATATCTACTATAAGTTGTTATTATTTGTATTTATTATTATTTTTTTATATATGTATTTCTGCTGCAAATTTAGAGCTTACTGTTCGAATATAAAAATGATGAAATCTAATAAAAGCCCCAAACTTGTCATTTTCGTGCTTGAATTGATGAAATAAGTGCTTGAACTGGTATTAATTTTTAATAAAGGTAATTTGTATTTTGAATGGGTTAATATTTATGATTAACAAGATTGGAACACTCTCTTATTTTAGGGACAAAAAATATCAATAAAACTTGCTTTAAAAGAAATATATTCTTATTTTTGCAAAAATATAGACTAAAGTAAACTCTCTATAATGAAAACAATGCAGATTGAAATGGCAATGTTTGTTTATAGGGAGTTGTTATTTTTGTTTGTTCTCAAAGTCTTACTTTAAATACACTTAAGTGATTATGAAATCTTTATTGAAAACTATTATCATTGATGACGATAAACTTGCCACTGGACAATTAAAAACAGAATTAGTAAAATGTTCAATGCTGAATATTTGCGGTAATGCCTATACTGGAGCTGAAGGTAGAATACTATTGCTTGACTTTAATCCTGATTTAATATTTCTTGATGTAGAGCTACCTGATTGTATGGGTTTTGATTTTTTGCATTCAGTAAGAAGTCTTCTCAAAAAAGAATGCCATGTAGTCTTTTTCACTGCATATAATAAATATTTGATAAAGGCATTGCGAGAAAAGGCGTTTGATTACCTATTAAAGCCAATAGATCAAAAAGAACTTTCTATCGTATTAGGAAGAGTGCTTGATGAAGGCTATGCCAAACAGGAAAATGTTGAATCAAGAACCGAAAGTGAACAGGTGATGCTTAACACTGCAAAGGGTGAAACACTAATGCTATCCCCTAATGAAATTTCTTTTTTTGCATACAATGAAAAGTCTAGATATTGGACTGCATTCTTAAGCAATGGGAAAAAATATGCTTTGAAACGAAGTACTAAAGGTGACAAACTATTATGTTTTTCAGACTCCTTTATGATGCCATACAAATCACATATAATAAACATTCGTTTGTTAGCTTTTATAAAAGATGGACATTGTATAATGAAACCTCCTTTTGAAAAGGTAGACGATATTAAAATAAGCAATGCTAAATTAATTGATTTAAGGAAAATATATCCCAATATTTAATAATAATGACCTTACGCAACTTTTTACCAGTGCTAGCATTGGTTATAACAATATGCTCTTGTAATAAATCAGAATCTCATAAACATTACAATATAGCAACCGATTCCATAAAAGCTCAACTAGATACACTCCTAGGTAGTGAAGGAAATAAAATAGACAGCTTGGCTGACCTAGGTATGCGTAAATCTAAAGATAGTACTGACTATTATTATTTTACGCTTTATCATGCATCATCTATGATGTGGAAAAATGATACGCATGGGATGGATTTATTGCTCAAGAAGTGCAAGCGATATGCCGATGCTACTAAGCTATCCCCGAAACTCAATGACTTGCTTGCTAAATATTATGTTCTGATTGGTAATAGAGCGATGATGAACTTTGTTTACAAGGAGGCAATAAAGAATTATAATTTAGCATATTCATACCAAGATAAAGGAACTAATAAATTATACAAGACAACTATTCTTACGGACATATCTGACGGTTATTTGGCTATGCCAGATTATGCTAAAGGAGCTTCATGTCTTAGAAAAGTACTACTTGTTAGTGACTCCCTAAATAATATTGATGCAAAGATTCAAGCAACTGTAGGATTAGCCGAGATATATACAGGACTAGCTAATTATCCAGAAGCAGATAAATACTTCAAAAGTGCGAAAAAACTACTTCCTTATATGCATGGAAGACAACGTTTTTTTTATTATAACACGTTGGGAAACTATTATTTTTATAAAGGAGATTACAAATATACGCTCAAAATATTTAAGATAATCAATGCCAATCTCAATAAGATGACAGGTAATGATTTCGATAGAAACATTACTTGGTTGAATCTCGCCGATGCATATATTCGAAATGGAATGATTGACTCGGCTGAAATATATCATAACAAGTGCAAAGATTTTTACTTAAAAACAAATAATAAGACTGCTATTTATTATTTAGAAACACAAAATATAGCCATGCTCCTTCAGCGAAATCGATTAAAAGAAGTGAGGCCATTATTGAAGAATAATACTGATTCATCTGTGATCAGTCAACAGATTTGTTTGAGATATAATTATCTTGTAGACTATTATACTCGTATAGGTGACGACCACAATGCTCTTATTTGTCTTAAACGACTTACACATATAAATGATTCTGTGAAAAGTGAAACACAGAAATTAGCCACTGCAGAATCAGCATTTCGTTATCAACAAGATTCAAAGGCTTTGAGACTGAAACTTGATTTGTCAAGAAGTCAGGAACATTACCGTACATCGCAACTCTTGCTTGCTGTGTCATTGTTTATTATATCATTATTAGTTTTAGCCTATTGGGGAATATACAGATATAATAAAAATCGCCATAAACGTCTTGTAATAGATGCCAAAAAGCGTATATTGAAATTGCGTATGGAGGAATTGAGAAACAGAGTTTCACCTCACTTCATTTTCAACGTACTAAATTATGAAATATATAATAGAAAACAAGGTAATAAGGAAACAGATATAAAACGTTTGGTTAATCTTATAAGAAGTGGTTTGGAACAGTCTGATGAAATCTGTGTTCCGCTATGTCAAGAATTGGATTTTATTGATAATTATGTTGATTTACAGCGTTATGGTTTGTCAAATAGTTTTGAATATAACTTGGAAATAGATGAAAATGTAGACGATGATGCTTTGATTCCATCAATGATAATTCAAACAGCTGTTGAAAATGCAATAAAGCATGGGTTGCGTGGATTGGAAGGAGACACAAGACTTGATATAAATATTCGTAATATTGGTAAGATAATGCAGATACTTGTTACAGATAATGGTCGTGGAATAAATGCTTTTGAAGCAAAAGATGATAGCACAGGAACTGGAATGATAGTCATTCGAGAGACACTTGCCATGCTGAATGAACGTAATGAGGCAAAAATGGTTTATGAATTGAATGAAAATCCCAATGGTAAAGGCTGCCAAGTTAAGATAATTATTCCTTTGGAATACAATTATTCACTTGATGTCTAACATGATAGAAACCCTTGAAGACATAGTTTAATTGCGATTAAAGTTTGTTGATATCTTATTAAACTAAGATATCGCGTATATGAGATAAAAGTCCGTGAAAGCTTTCACTTCCACGGACTTTTATATTTAATGCTAGTTATTAAAATACTTAACTATTATCTTATAAATAGGAGTTCACGATATTTTGGAAGTGTCCAAAGTTCATCGCTAACAATGAGCTCCAGCTTATCACACTGATATCTTATATCTTCCATTCTTGTAGCAATAGAGTCGTGGTATGCAATAGCACGTTCACGTGCATCGTCAATCTTGTTGGCACTTCTACGTGCGTCAACAAGTTCCTCAACTCCAGTTTCAATCTTTTGAGTGCGTTCAGCAATTTCTTTGATGATCTTAATATTGCGGGCTGTGAGAACTTGTCCCTCTTCACGGCCGAAGATATTAAACATGCTTTGAACGTTATTAGCCAATTGACTTTGATAATGAGTGGCGACTGGTACGATGTGATTCATCACTAGGTCGCCCAGAACGCGAGCCTCAATTTGAATCTTCTTAGTATAAGTCTCCCATTTTACTTCGTTACGGGCTTTAAGTTCATAGTCCTTCATAACATTCATGTCCTCGAACATCTTTACACTCTTGTTGTCAAGATAGCGATCGAAGCAGACTGGGCATGAAGCCTCGCAGTCAAGTCCACGCTTTGCAGCCTCGACTTTCCATTCCTCACTATATCCGTTGCCGTCAAAACGTATAGGCTTTGTTGCCTTTATGTCTTCACGGATAATATCTACTATTGCAGAATTCTTTTCCTCTCCCTTTGCAATTAATGCATCTACACGCTCCTTGAAGTGAGTAAGAGCCTCGGCAACAGCTGCATTTAATACTATCATTGCACTTGCACAGTTGGCTTCGCTACCTACAGCACGGAACTCAAAGCGATTACCAGTGAAAGCGAATGGTGATGTACGGTTACGGTCGGTGTTGTCAATCATAAGTTCAGGAATCTCTGGAATATCAAGTTTCATTCCTTTCTTTCCTGCTACAGTGAACAAATCGTTCTTGTCTGATTTCTCGATATGATCAAGTAAAACACTAAGTTGCTTACCAAGGAAACTGGAAATAATTGCAGGTGGTGCTTCGTTAGCTCCTAGACGATGATCGTTTGTAGCGCTCATTACGCTAGCTTTAAGCAATCCGTTGTGACGATATACTCCCATAAGAGTCTCAACAATGAAAACAACAAAACGTAGATTGTCCTCTGGTGTTTTTCCAGACTTATGTAAAAGAATACCTGTATCTGTAGTAAGGCTCCAGTTGTTGTGTTTTCCACTACCGTTTATTCCGTTAAAAGGTTTTTCATGTAGTAAAACTCTGAAGCCATGCTTGTTAGCAATCTTTCTCATAAGACTCATCAATAGCATATTGTGGTCTACTGCAAGATTGCATTCCTCAAATATAGGAGCAAGTTCAAACTGTCCAGGCGCAACTTCGTTGTGGCGAGTCTTGCATGGAATACCAAGTTCCAGAGCTTGAATTTCAAGGTCTTTCATGAAAGCCTGCACGCGCTCGGGAATAGTTCCGAAGTAATGGTCGTCCATCTGTTGATCCTTAGCTGAATCATGTCCCATAAGAGTGCGTCCTGTGAGCATGAGGTCTGGGCGAACTGAGTATAAATCTTCATCAACAAGGAAGTATTCCTGCTCCCAACCAAGATTAGCACTTACCTTTTTAACATCTTCATTGAAATAGTGGCATACCTCGGTTGCCGCAATATTTACAGCATGGAGTGAGCGAAGTAATGGTGCCTTATAGTCAAGAGCCTCACCTGTATACGAAATAAATATAGTTGGTATACACAATGTATCATCCATGATGAATACAGGAGATGTAGGATCCCATGCACTATATCCACGGGCTTCGAAAGTATTTCTGATACCGCCATTAGGAAAACTGCTGGCGTCAGGTTCTTGTTGAACAAGGAGCTTACCTGAAAAATCTTCAACCATTCCGCCTTTCCCATCATGCTCTACGAAAGCATCATGTTTCTCGGCTGTACCTTCTGTAAGAGGCTGAAACCAATGAGTGTAGTGAGTAACTCCATTTTTCATTGCCCATTTCTTCATACCGCTGGCTACTGCATCTGCAATACTGCGGTCTAACCGTGAGCCGTTGTCAATCACGTCTATCAATGTTTCATAAACGTCGGCAGGTAGATATTCGTACATCTTCTGACGATTGAACACATACTTAGCGAAATACTCAGAAGGTCTATTCTTAGGTATTTCTACGTTGAGTGGTCTTTTCTTAAAGGCCCCAGCTACAGCCTCAAATCTTAAGTTTGCCATTGTTCTTTAGTTCTTTATTGTTAATTCAAATTGAATTCGATTAAGTTTGCAGTATCAAAAAAAGGACCCTCACAATGCGTGAGAGTCCTTCACATAATATCTTTACCAGAATTTGTTGTTTTCCCTACTATACTCGAAGCCGACAGAAGCCAACTTATTTTCAAGATGTGTGCGGTCTACATTCATATCATCGCACAGTTCATCAAGAGAAGTGTAGTCATCACGCAACAGCATGTTTAATGTGCTGAAGAGAATCATTGGGTCATTTGGCAATTTATCCATTTCAATACTTTTTACCTTATTATGGGTGCAAAAGTAATAAAAAGCAATGAAACAGCCAAACATTTTATCATTTAGCAACAAAATCTCTTTATAAGTTTAATATATATCAATCCATTTGATTAGAATCGGTAGACAGCAAATGTTTTTGCTGGTATTTTTACCGACAGCGTATTACCTTTAGCTTCGATATTTGTAGTCTGTGGGACTACATTCTCTTTGTTGCTCAAAGTGTTTGTAGCCTGTAGATCGTTACTGTGTAATGTAATGAGTTTGCCAGGACCAAGGTTCTTTATACCATTGAAAGTGATATTGATGTCTTTGTCTGCATCACCTGTATTTGCAATCTTTATGATATAATTTTTGGCTTCCTTATCATATACAGCACTTGCATACAATCCGTCTGCACCTTCTATAGGTTTGCCGTCTTCAAGCAAGCTTAAAACGTTTGTTCCTCTGTTTGTGCCGTATAGCATTTGTACATACCAGTTTACAGAACGTACACTTTCAAGATTGTTAAACCATATTAGGTCTGGGCGCCATTGCCACCCCTCTACGTGTGCGAATAGTGGAGCATAAGTTGCTTGGTGTACAACATCTGCATTTCGTTCAAGACCAGTCATGAATGCTGCTTCAGATAGTGCTGCTTCAAAATTGTTCATTGCAACAGTAGGCTTGTCACCTTGTCCTTTAACATGGCTCGCATATTCTCCAGCAAATACTTTCGGTCCCTTACGGCTGTATTTATCGTAACGTCCGGCATTCTTAAGGAACCATTCCGGGCTCATATAATAGTGCTCGTCAACAAGGTCCACGCCTAAACGTCGCATTTGTTCCCAGCCATAGTCAAATTCCTTACCACTAGCTGAAGGTCCGGCTGAACCACATATCTTAATATTTGGATATTTGGCACGAATTTGCTTTACGAACATTTCTAAACGTTCTGGATACAGAGCTCCCCATTGCTCGTTTCCAATTCCAATTTGTTTGAGATTGAAAGGCGCAGGGTGTCCCATGTCTGCACGTAGTTTTCCCCATTTGCTTGTAACTGGTCCGTTGGCAAACTCAATAAGGTCTAAGGCGTCGTCTATATAAGGTTGCAATTTGTCAAGAGCGACGTGGGCATTCTTGTCGTTGTCGCTATTTTGGTATTGACATGCTAGTCCGCAGCTTAAAATAGGTAAAGGCTGTGCGCCGATTTTTTCTGAAAGCAGGAAGTATTCGTAGAAGCCAAGTCCCAAAGTCTGGTAATAGTTTGGATACAGACGGTGAGGGAATGTATAGTTCCAGCGATTCTCATTAAGTGGGCGATTTTCTGGATCACCTACCGTATTCTTCCATTGATAGCGAGTTTCAAGGTCAGTACCTTCAACGATACATCCACCAGGGAAACGGAATATGCCTGGATGAAGGTCGGCAAGATCTTTTACGAGATCTGCACGCATTCCATGCCAGTTGTCTTGTGGCATTAAACTGATATGATCCAAATCAACGCTTTCTCCAGACATAAGGAAAATCCTCATGAAAGCCTTCTCCATCGTCTTGTCTGAAGATAGTGTAGCTGTATATTTTTGCCATTGGTTGTTGGTCACTACAATCGTGTCTTGGCATATTGGTACATCGTCTTCACCAACAAGTTCGACACGGAATTTAGTGCTCTTACCTTGTAGTAGGTTAAGACGTGCGTAGATAGAAAAGTCATACTTCATGCCTTCTTTTATGCCCATACCGAAGAAACCGTGATTTTCCAATCCCGACTGTTTTTCACGATGACCAGAAGGTGACACTGTTACATAATGAGGATTTCTGTCAAATGCAGGCTTGATGTCGTTAACAGCGACATTACCAAATACATTCCAACCCATAAGTCGGTCTGGAAATTCAAATGAACGGTTTTCTACCATTTCGGAATACAGTCCGCCATCAGCACCGAAATTTATATCTTCAAAGAAGATTCCGTACATTGTTGACTGAACTGGTGCACCAGGCTTGGTGTTTACTGTGAACTGATGCTGTGCGTTGACACCGATAGAAGCCAGTGCCGACAAAAGCATAGTAGATAGTAATCTGTTTTTTCTCATAATTTGGGTTATTGCTTTTAGATATATTAATAGTGATGCAAAAATACGAAAATCCACCTCAGAAGAGGTGGACTTTCTATCATAATAAGGTGGATATTTTATAATTTGTATTTATGATACACTAAATTGTATTATTTTACAACTGATAAAGAGAAGTTGAATTCTCTATCCTGATAATGTAGACGATACTTTTCAAGTGGCCATGCACCCCAACTGTTTGTACCTCCTACACCCATTTCGTCGCCATCAATGCAAAGATTAGTGTATTTTGATTTAGGTACGTCAGGACTGTGACGCTGGTCTTTCTCTACACCGTCGTCAAGATCGTTTATCGCATAGTGCAATGCACTTGCATAGAAAAGATTATTGCTATTTATGCGCAGTCCCAAACCTTTATCATTTGTCTGCATCCAGTTACGAATATCAGACTTTGTTCCATTTTCCTGAGGGCGGATATATGGGTAATACTGTTGCTCTGCTGTCTGTGAGTAAATGCCTACACATGCAAAGTCCTTGCGATCTTTGTAGTTTTCGATAGGTCCGCGACCATAATAAGTGCTGTGGTCCATAGTGTAAGGCATTTCCATTACCATGCCGAAACGGAACATATCTGAGATCTCTGCGCCCTTTGTTGTGTTTAGCTTCTGATTAACGTTTATTGTTCCGTCTGCATATACAACATATTTTAGTTTGACTTGCGCCTTAACTTCAGGCATATCATAGACTGCAGCTATTTCCGCAACCTTACCACTATTTTGTGTCTTTACCTCATTTGCGCTTAGAGACACAAGATTCATCTTTGGATTATGCCATAAAGCAAACTTATTCTGCATGTTGGCACCCATATCATTATCAGTTACAGCACGCCAGAAGTTTGGCTTAAGGGTTCCTCCCTCTCCAAGATAGTCTGTGCCATTAACATTATATTTTGTGAGAAGTCCGGTTGCCTTGTCAAATGCTATTTGTATGTAGTTATTTGTTACAGTTATTACAGGACTGTTTTTCTTGTCTTTAACATTGAGCTTGCCTTTCCCTGAGTATGTTGCAACGCTTAGATTTTCAGAAGACTTCTTAACCAATAATTGCTGATAAGCAACTGTCTGATTAGCGTCAAGAAGTGGTTCTGCTTCCTTAAGTTTGAAATCAATATTCAAATAAAGTTCATTACCTTCTGCCTTGTATGGAAGAGTAAATTCTTTTGTCTGTTGTGGTGCAACATCAAGGTTGTCAATTTCTCCACTGCTTACGGTCTTACCATCATTAAGCAACGTCCAAACCATTTTGTAGTTGCTGAGATCACGGAAGAAATATTCATTATGAACATTAATCTTACCGTTCATTAAGTCAACTGGATTTGCCCAAATATCCTGATACTGATATGCTAGTTCATAAGCGTGAGGATTAAGCTGACGATCTGGACCAATTATACCGTTACAGTTAAAATTATTATCTGATGGATCATATTTGTTATAGTCGCCACCATAAGTATATTCTGTATCTTTAGACCAGTTAGCAGTCATTTTCTCATAATCTGCAAGAGTACGGTCAGCCTTATAATCAAGTTTGCGATGTAATCCCTGATCAACAAAGTCCCAATCGAATCCACCTTGGAATTTCGGATACTTGCGGATTAACTGCCAGTATTCAGCTAGATTTCCTCCAGAATTACCCATTGTGTGATTATATTCACATTGTATTAGTGGGCGAGTGTATGTCGTATCTTTTGAATATTTCTCGCAATCACTTACGGAATAATACATAGGACAGAAAATATCGGTATTTTCTCCTGTCTTTCCTGCCTGTTCAAATTGTACAGGACGACTTTGGTCAAAATTCTTTATCCATTTATATGCATCAACAAAGTTTTTACTATTCTTGGTCTCGTTTCCAAGACTCCAAACGATAATGCTAGGATGATTGTATTGCATAGAAACATTATGCTGGTTACGTTCCATGATCTGTTTTGCAAATAGTGGAGTTCCTGAAATTGCATCAGGACCATATCCGAAACCATGACTTTCTTGATTTGCCTCGGCAACTACGTAAAGTCCATATTTGTCACAAAGATCATACCAGCGAGGATCATCAGGATAATGACATGTACGTACAGCGTTTATATTTAGGCGCTTCATAATCTTTATATCTTGAATCATTCTTTCAAGACTTATATTATAAGCTCCGTCCGGGTCCATTTCATGGCGGTCAGCACCTTTTATAAGTATTGGTTGTCCGTTTACAAGCAATTGGCTACCCTTGATTTCAACTTTGCGGAAACCAAGGTTCTGCTTAATGACTTCCTTAACATTTTTCTTCCTGTCCATGACAGTTGCGACCAATGTATATAAATAAGGTGTCTCTGCAGTCCATTTCTTTACGTTGCGAAGCATAAATCTGGCACTTCCTATGTTGCGGTTCTTAAAATTAGATTCAGTTTTAAGAATGCTTATGCCATTAGCATTGAATATTTCAAAGTCAATGATCGGATTTCCCTTTGCGTTAACCTTAACCAAAGCTTCTCCGTCTTCATAATTATTTGTAAGATTAGGAGTAATATGTATGTTTTCAACATGAAAATTATTGTCACGTGCATATAAGTAGCACTCTCTTGCTACACCAGAAAGACGCCAAAAATCTTGATCTTCACAATATGAACCATCACTCCATCTGAATGTTTGGAATGCAATAAGGTTAGTACCTTTCTTCAAATATTTAGTTATGTCAAATTCTGCAGCGACTTTGCTGTCTTCTGTGTAGCCAACGTAGTGACCGTTGACCCATAGATACATGTTTGATGTGACAGAGCCGAAATGCGCAATAACTTGTTTGCCATCCCAATTGTCTGGAATATTGATAATGCGTCGGTAACTGCCTACGTGGTTGTCTTTTGTTGGTATCTGTGGAGGGTTATCTTGAAAATGTCCACGCCAAGCAAAACCATTGTTTACATATTCAGGATCACCAAAGCCGTTGACTTCCCATATACCAGGAACAATCATATTTCCCCAAGAGGAATCATTAAAATCAGCCTTGAAAAAGTCTGTTGGTCTTTGGTCGGCATTCTCAACCCAGTTGAATTTCCATTTACCTTCAAGAGAAAGATAGTTGGTTGATTGATACATGTTGCCCTTTTGAGCCTCGTCAACAGAATTGTAGGCAAAAAAGTTTGTATGAAGTTTGAATCTATTTACTTCATTTACTTCCATATCATGCCATTCTGTAAAAGTAGGTTGTTGTGCTAACGCAACAGTCACGCATGCCGAACATGCAAGGCAAGCTAAAATTGTTTTCTTGTTCATGTCGATAGATTGATTATCCGATTTAAACGGTTGTTTTGAAATATTTATGCAAATATAACGAAAATACCTAGCAACGGCAAATAAAAAAAATTAAAATATATATAATGGTATAAATGTCACGCTTATTATCCATTTTTAGTAATTTGTATGGTCTATAGAATATCTAATTCTGTATACATATTTCTATATAAGCAACCTGATAATGACATTCTGCTATATCTTTATTTATATCGCTAATAAATTAAATTCATACAAAGTAATTAATATGCATATTTCTTGGTTCTCATTAGCAGCTGCAAAAGTATATTGTTTTTTAGGGTTCTTCGTCAAATAATATTTCTGTATCATATTTAACGAATAGAAATTGATAATAGTCATCGTAGAATATTAAAAGCGAAAATGAATAAATAAGCCGTAAATTGTGCTATAAAACGTGTTGTGTGCGGGCACATACTTGATTTATATCAAAAATACGTTGTGTTTTTACTAAAATACATACTTTGCTATTGCATGTATTAGAATATTGCCTACCTTTGCATTGTCAAAAGACAAAAAATAGGTAATAAGGTACTTAGATTGATTCATAGGGTATAAAGGTATTAGCTAAGGTAAAAGCAAGATTGCAATAAGGATAAACGGTATTAGTGAAAGGTAAAAAGGAAGATTGTCAAGGGTAACAAGGATTAAAGTTTTAGGTTTTTAGTTATTAGTTTTAGGTTTAAAGATTGTTAGTTACAGAATGACGGTGGCGCCGATTGGCGGCCCACCAGTGGTCGGGGAGAGAAATCTTCACCGATTTTTTTTGCCTATTATTAATCCTCCATCAACATCTCTGCAGTTTCTTGTGGAGTATTGAACGGCATTCCAAATTCAATATCAGCATCTGATAGAATGTCTAATGTGATTTTTGCTTCTTCTTCATCAAACCGAGGTTCCCCGTTTTCTTTTTTTGCTTCCATCATAACTTTTAAAACAGCCATACGGTATGCATCAATTTCTTTTTTCTGTGCCATAATATTATAGTTTATATATAAGTTTAACGCCGCTAAGTTAATGCTTTTTTTAAATAAATGAAAGCGTATTTCCCTTTTTATTAAAATAATGTTTGCTTAGGTTCTTTTCCTGTTTCTTAGTTTATAACAAATGTAGTGCATATTTCAAGATTAGAATGATGGTTATCATGCTAGCAATGATAGTGATGCTTGTTAATATATGACAGGTCTGAAGCTATTTTATAAAGATAAATTTTAAGGCTCAATACTCAAATGAATTTACTTATAGTTGAATTCCTTGAGTATTGAGCCTCTCTTTATTTGTGAATTAAATTAATTCAATTATCTGTTGTCAATGTCACATTGTTAAGTCCGCTATCTACAGACTTCCAATTTGCATAAGTTGTCTTTTGATAGTTTAAATCTACAATATTTATTTCTTTCATCTTGCGCCATTTCACTCCTTTTTTGTCAAGGTTTGAAATGCGGTTTGCTGGTAGATTTGTTACTTCAATTCGTATTACATTATTACCTTTATGCAAAAGATTCTTGCAGTCTAGTATATATGGTACAGCCCAAGCGCAACCGATAAATTCTCCATTGATATAAACTCTTGCACTTTCACGCACATCGCCTAGATTGATATTCCAGTGTGTTTTAGCTTGTGTGTTGTTGAGCTTTACGACAGTTGTATAGACACCTGTTCCCATTGTCACAGATGTTTCACTGTCAAGATTCTGCCAGTATTGCAAAGAGTCTAGATTAAATGTTTTTGCAACCATTGGCGCCTCTTCAATAAAACTCAATTGCCATTTATGCTTTGTGAGTTCGATATCTTGTCTGCTTTGTTTGGCAGGCTCATTAATTATTTGTTCTTTAGGATTTCCATTTCTGTATGTTTGCAGAATTGCAGATTCTCCACTTCTCAGTTTGATTCTTATTTTCCCATTATTTATTGTTGCCTTGTTAATGTCTCCATTCATAGGGTTAAACCAAGCCGCATCTTTGAATTTTGTTGCTAATGGCATATCGCAGTCAACATCATTTGGTGTTAAGTTCGACATGAAATAATGATAACCTGTTGGATCACTTCGGCGTATCATTTTCATTCCAGTCTGAAGTTTAATCTGTTCAGGAACGGCACAAAGTGACATTTCCTTTGAGTTAACTCCTAATATTATATGTGCACCTTGTTTTTCAAGTTCAGCGAGATGTGCTTTCACTTCAGGTGTCATAATATTGTTGCCAGGTATTATCAGAGCTTTATATTTAGCTCCACCAATTGTCTTTAATGTCCCGTTCTCACAAGTTGTTGAAAGTATATAGCGATCACTTATATAGTCACAGTCATAGCCTAATGAATCTATCTTCATTATTGCATGGATGAATTCTGGTGCTTTCTTTGCCATACTGTGTATGTCAAATTGCATAAGTCTTTGTCCTTTTTCTTTTGCCCACATATCTCTTACTGGGAGATATACAATAAAGTCGTTGTCAGGCTGTCCCCATTGCAGAAAACTTTGACAACGAGTGATGTAGCTCATAAGGAAAGGAGCATCACGCCATATAGAATTAGTTGGACTCATGTCTACAGATGCATAGAATTTCCAACCTGGCCATTCTGCATCTTTAGGACTGTATGCCGTTCCATGAAAAAACATGTGATTTACTCCTGCGCAGAACATTAGGTCCATGTCTGGTTTCATCTGGCTCAATGATGTACGGAAGTGCTCGGTAAGCCAAGTGAATGTTTCACTTGATGTGAACTGCTTTCCTGTGATATGGGCTGCTGAAGGAGCATATCTCAGCATACTTAGATCACTGAAATTAGGTCTTGTCATTCCTGGATCTTTACGCAATCCTTTTATTTTGAAGTCTGACAATCCGAATCCTTCTATCTCAGGGATATCAACTGCAGCGTAACAATCAATGAGGTTTGCTGGACTTCCATGAGCCTGATTTCGTGTTATAGCTCCGTGGCTGTGTGCCCATGCTGTCCATTGATTCGTGAAATTCTCCAATAGCATATCACTTAATGTTTCACGATAATCAGATAACGTCTTGCTGTCTCCGTCAAGTAGCTTGTCGAAGCAAGTCTCTAGTTTGTATCCTCTGCGTTTCGCAAATTCATCAAGTAATGTTGGTGTCCAGTCTGCGCCATATACCTCATAGCTGTCATTGAAGAATGTATGTGGATATGGGGTATTTGTTGCATTAAAGGCACTGTCAATATGTGCCAGATAGTGCATAACGGCATTCTTATCAAAATGATCGATCACATATCCTTCTCCACCAGGAGCGGCACGTTTTACCATCTGTCGTGTCCGGCTTATATATAGTGCTATAACTCTTTTCTTTCCTTTGATGTCAGATTTGAAAGCCATTGCCTTTTGGAGTGTTGCAAACGACTTCTCCTTACTAGGTAATGCAAAGGCTATATCTTTTATTTTAGTGTTGAGGCTTACGAGTGTGTCTATAAATACAGCCTTGCACGCAGCTTCGTTTATAGGAACCCATGGACCACCGAAAGGCCAGCCTGTACCAGTAGCCATATCAACCTCTATATGATTGGCTTTTGCTTGACATTCTGTATATTGCAAAGCCTTCATCCATTCCGGAGAGAGATAGCGTAACTCGTTTTTATCATTTCCCTGTACTCCATATATTGGAGTTATTTCTACAGCTCCCAATCCATGTGATGCATATTCTGCTAGATTCCATTTCAGGTTGGTCGAGTCTACAGCAGAGCCAAACCACCACCAGCGTGTGCCGGGAAGTGATTCAGGTAACTGTTTAGGCCATGATTGTGAATATATGCTCAATGTTGCTATAGCGCATATAACACATAAAAATATTCTTTTCATTTGTTGTTTAGTTTGTAATATTCAGAAGCTCCAAGCAGGAAGCAACCTGTACCATAGTCTTCAAAATCAGGTACGCTTGTATATGTAACAGGCTGACCAGCTGAAGGGTCTTTTCCTGTTCCTTGATTCCAACCTAAGAACCCATTTTCGTGTGCACATTCCTCAAGTGCTTTCCATGCTTTTTTGCAAGCTGGAAGATAAACTTTCTTGTTAAGGTATCCCTTATTTATACCCCAACTCATTCCGTAAAGAAACAGTGCTGTACCAGTCATCTCTTTTCCTGCATAGTTTGTTGACACAAGGCTTGGATACCAGAAACCATCTTTGTGTTGGCAGCTAATTATGCCGGCACTCATCTTTATGAAATCATTTTTAAGCTCTTTGTAATATTTGTCTTTAGGTGAGAGTTCATTCATTACCCTTACAAGTGCTGCATATACCCAACCGTTACCACGACTCCAATAACAGTCTTTTCCGTCATTTTCTTTGTATGGTGGTACAAAATCCTTGTCTCTCCACCATAATCCATTTTTAGTATTGAAGAGTCCGCCACCACATGTGTTGCGACTCCAGTTATATGCATTCATTGCATAGTCGATGTATTTCCTATCTTTTGTGATGTTATACATTCTTGCATAAACAGGCATAGACATCTGTATCGCGTCAATCCAAGTCCAATAGTCGGCTTTTCCTGATGATATTTGCTTGTCAAGATTTTCTTTCACCTTGTCTAGTTTCTCATTGCCGCCTTCCATTTTGTATCTGTCAAGATAAGTCTGAGCGCAGCATTGATCATCGGCATCGGTTGTTGTTGTACCATTGCGTGGAGTCCATTTGTGAAAGTTTGCCCAAGTATCTGTATAGTCAAGATATCTTTGTTGTTTGTCAATTGCATATAAGGACATAAGACCTTCATAGTATACGGCACGTGTCCATAAACTACTTGCTCTTTCTTTTTTCACGAATGTAGGCACTGTTGGATCAGCATACTTTTTTATGAAATAATTGTTTACCTTCTGGGCTGTCTCTAATATGTTTTGTTGTGCACAAGCTGTACCAAGAGACATAAGCATGATTAGCGCTGTCGCTGTAATCTTTTTCATGTTATATTGTTTTTGATTTTATATATGCAAAATTAGGATATTTAAGGTCCTTAATTACACAAAAATAGTTCAAAAAGTGGTATTATTGTTCAAAAGAAGCCTACGATGCTTAAAATTCTGCCTTGTAGAAGAATGTAACTTCTTTTTTTGTGGTAGGGTGTATAAAGGTCAGTTCTTCTGCATGCAGATATAGTCGCTTGTCTTTTTTCCCGTATAGTTCGTCACCTTTTATTGGATTTGCTAAGCCTTCATTATGAGCGCAATGCATGCGCAACTGGTGTGTTCTGCCAGTCTGTGGATACAGCTCCACACGATCAGTCTCAGTGAAGTGGTATTTTGTTATAGCCTCTTTTCCGTTGATATGGTCAACGAGTTGTCTTGGACGGTCGTTTATGTCGGGTCTCAATGGGAGAGATATTGTTCCGTCTTTATCATTGGTATGTGGTGTACTTAGACGTGCCACATATTTTTTGTGAACTTTATGCTGTTTAAACTGCCTTTGAATATCAAGATATGCATTCATCGTACGTGCTATAATTAGCAGACCGCTTGTCGCCATGTCTAGGCGATGTACGATAAGTGGACTATCAGCATTGTCTTTATATCTGCTTCTCATTATACTATACACGCTTTGTCTATTACTTTTTCCAGGAACACTCAGCATTCCTGCAGGTTTGTTCACGATTGCAATATCTTCGTCCTCGTATATTATTTCTAATGTTCTGCTGTCTTCGCGGTCTAAAGCATTAGGTTCTACGTCTATGCCTTGAAGCATCCACTTTAATATAGGCTTACACTTATTGTTGCATGCAGGATAGAAATGTAGATGATGGCGTATTTCTTCTTTTGGACTCTTGCCCCACCAGAACATTGCCATACTTATAGGGCGCATATTGTGTGAAAAAGCATATTGTAGCATTTTCGGTTCACAGCATTCTCCGCTTCCAGCTGGTGGAATTGTATGTAGCTCGTTATAATTATAGAATATGTCAATAAGGTCTTTTTGTTCACCATTGGCATTCAGCATCATGAATTGCTTGAAAAGCCAACGTTGCAGGTAATCGCTTTTTTGTCGACGCTGTTGCTTTAGTGTATTTATCTCCTTATTAATATTATCAACAACGGCTTGTTTTTCAGCTATCAGTGATGAATATCTTTTCTTGATCCTATGCAGTTCAGCCTTCATGAATTGTGATTGGTGAATCATTTCCTGTGTCAATGGTTTATTCTCAGGACGTTCAGACTTCACTTCTTTTATATACTCTTTATATTTTTCTGTTTCAAGTTTTGCTTCATTGCATGTTGATTGTAATTCCTCTACCGCATTTCTTTTTTCAACACTGTTTTCATATGATATTATTTCTTTGTTAATGGATGATATCTCAGCTTCATGCAACTTGAAATATCCGTTAGGTTGCAAATAGTCAAATACGGCAGGAACATAACCTTTCCAGTCACTGCGCCCACATATTTGACCGCTATAGCCAGCTATAAATCCTAATTCTTTTTTATTTTCCACAATTAGGACACCAAACATCTTGCCTTGTTCTATTTCCGAGAGAAATGTTGCATCGGCATTCTCTATCCAATTTTTAACCTCGTCAACAGCTTTTAAGCATAGTTGGTCAGGTTCGTAATAAAATGGATTGTTAAATCTTACAGGTAGAGTATCTGGATAATTAGTGAATTTGTGGAACATTTGATATTATCTTAATATTTCTCTGTTTAGTATTTCTATGGTTTTTCCGTCAATTCTTATTGCGCCTTCTTTCTCAAAGGCACTTAATACTCTCAGGAGTGAAAATTTTTGAATACCAAATGAGTCTGCTATTTCCTGACGGCTGCGATGAAGGTGAATGATGTTAGAATCTTTTTCTCCTGCACGTTCCAAAAGGAGGTAAGCTACCTTTTCGCGGATAGTAAAAAGACTAAGTACTTTCATCTTGTTAGTAAGAAATACGTCTATATCCGAAAGTGAACGAATAAAATTCATTCTTATTGTTTCGTCAGTGTCAATGAGTCTTTTCAAGGTTTCGGGAGCCATTCGTAATATCGTAACTTCCGTGTCTGTCTCTACGCTTACAGGCATATCCCTTTTATGTGAGAAAATAAATGCAGGGGCGATAATGTCACCCTCTTTAAGTTGGCTCACTTCAACTTGTTTTCCACTCAATGAAACCAATCGACATAAAAGTCTTCCGCTTATAACGATATCTGCGTATTTACATGGCATTCCTGCGAGTATGTATACATCTCGTTTTGCATATTTTACTAATTTGTAGTTTGAACCGCCAAGTGTTAGTTCAATACTAATATCGTTCATCCCTTCAAATAAAGGGCATTTATGCAATGCATGTAATACTCTGTCGTTTATCATCCTAATCCGATTTTATATGTATCTGCAAATATAATAAAGAAAAATGAAATTTGCAAGAAAGTTCTTATTTACCTAGTAGATGTTTTATTGCAGCTATTGGCTTATAGAAAAGCATTCTTGGTCCTGCCCATCTCATAACTCTTCTTATTTGTTCGCGCATTTCTGGTTTATAGCAATGCACTGGACAATTCTTACATGCCATTTTGTTTTCACCCCATTTGCATTTATCAAGACGCAAACAACAATAGGATATCAATTTTTGATATTGCTCGTCTGGCTTTGGCATGTTTAGTTTGTGGCGACAATATAAAGTTACCATCTGCTGGATCGTATCTTTATCTTTCTCAATTTTGTTTCCCATTCTGCAAAGGTAATATAATTAAGGTGAAAATGCAAAAACGTATTTTTGGTAAATTAATCAGTAATTTGGTTATTATGTATTTCAATTATTTGAAATACCTTTGCATCCGTAAGAATATGAATATAATTGATAGAAATTTATGTATATAGAAAAAATTAATAGTCCTAAAGATCTGAAGGGACTTAGCATTGAACAACTAAAAATTGTAGCTGATGAAGTTCGTGCAGGAGTTCTTAATCGTGTAAGTAATCATGGAGGACATGTTGGACCTAATTTGGGTTTCACCGAGGCCACAGTTGCACTGCATTATGTTTTTAATGCTCCTGAAGATAAATTCGTTTTTGATATCAGTCATCAAAGCTATCCTCATAAGATGCTTACAGGTCGTGCAAAAGGATTTCTTGATGTTAGTGATATGGATGCAATTTCTGGGTATTCTTCTCCATTAGAAAATCCTGAGTATGATAATTTCGAAATAGGTCATACTTCTACATCTATAGCTCTTGCTTCTGGTTTGCAGAAAGCTCGTGATATAATTGGCGGAACAGAAAATGTTATTGCTGTAATCGGTGATGGATCGTTATCTGGTGGTGAAGCTTTCGAGGGCTTAGATACAGCAAGCGAAATAGGAACTAACATTATTGTTGTTGTTAATGATAATGAAATGAGCATTGCTGAAAATCATGGTGGATTGTATAAGAACTTGAAACTGCTACGTGAATCCAATGGTCAGGCTGAGTTGAATTTCTTTAAATCAATGGGATTTGACTATATGTATGTAAATGATGGTAATGATATATCTAGGCTTGTTGATGCCTTCAATAAGGTGAAAGATATTGATCATCCAATGGTAGTTCATATACATACTGAAAAAGGACATGGATATAAACCAGCTGTTGAGAATAAAGAACGTTGGCATTGGAGTATGCCTTTTAATATTGAAGATGGAAGTCTAAAGGCAATAAATAGTAAAGAATCTATTTCTTCGATGCTTGGTCATTGGCTGTTGGATGAAATGAAACGTGACGAGAAGCTTGTTGTTATTACAGCAGGTACACCTGCTAGTTTCGGATTTACAAAAGAAGAAAGATTACAAGCCGGTAAGCAGTTTATTGATGTCGGTATTGCTGAAGAGGAAGCTGTTGCTTTGGCTTCTGGTATGGCAAAGCGAGGAGCGCATCCTGTGTTCAGTGATTTTGCTACCTTCTTTCAGCGTACTTACGATCAACTGTGCCAAGATTTAGCCGTGAATGGTAATCCGGCAGTGTTTAATGTTCTTGGAGCAACAATATATGGAATGAATGATTTCACCCATATTTGTTTCTTTGATATTCCAATGATTAGTCATATACCTAATCTGCATTATCTTGCGCCAACAAGTTATGAGGAACTTATTGCAATGGAGAAATGGGCAATCAATCAGGATAAATACAGCATTGCAATTCGTGTACCAGAAGGACCCGTTGTTCATAGTCCAGAAGAATATGATACCGATTATAGTGATTTGAATAAGTTTAAAATGGCGCATTGTGGTGAGAAAGTTGCGATCATTGCTGTTGGTAACTTTTTCCAAAAAGGAGATGCTATCAGACAATCTCTTGCAAATGATGGAATAGATGCAACTCTTATCAATCCTCGTTATTTGTCTGGGGTGGATGAGAATATGCTTGACGGACTTAAAAAAGATCATCAGATTGTGGTTACAATTGAGGATGGAAGTCTTGATGGTGGATTCGGAGAACGTATTTCTCGTTTCTATGGTCCTACAACAATGAAAGTTTTAAACTTCGGAGTTAAGAAGGCTCTTTATGATCGTTATGATGTAAATAAGTTGTTGATGGATAATAATCTTACAGATGAACAGATATTATCTAGTATAAAGTCTGTTTTGAATATTTATTGATAAAAATTACAATATAGCTGCTAAATACTTGCTATACCCCCCTTTAAGCCACATTCTGAAAGGAATGTGGCTATTTTATTCCTTTTTTAATAAATAATTATTCGTATAAAGTTTGGGAGTTTAAATATATTTTTATACCTTTGCGATGCCTAAAAGTATAAAATAGGTGAATGTAAGTGTTAAGATAAAGCTTGTAAATGTTTAGCAATATTTTGGATTGCAAAAGAGATAAATGAAACAATATTTTTTGTTTTGAAAACGACTCATAATTTTTGATATATAATTACATGATAGAATAATGATCGTGGAAATGTCCATTCTATGCTGTAAAGATGAAATATTTAAATGTCTATTGCAGACTTTAATAATTTATATGCATATCGAATGATAAAAGAATTTTATTTACTTGAGTCAATTTAAGTATGGGGCGTATTGCAGCTGTGAAGCTGGTACGCCTTTTCTTTTTTCACAATAATATCCATAAGAAAACGTTGTATAATTGTATTTTTATAATAATTTAATATGAAAAAGCAAATAATATGGTCTTTAATCTTTTGTGCGACATTTAGTGTTGCACATGCTACACGTATTAATTTCAACAAACTTTTTAATAGTGGTATTTCTTATACTGGTAGAACTGTCTCTGATACAAAGGGAAATGTAAGCTATGATTGGATTGGTACGTATTTGCAAACAGACTTTACTGGTGGTTCAATTGCAGTTGATATATCTGAGGCTGACACCAGTTATCATAATGTATTTATTGATGGACAGCTTTTGAAAAAAATAAAGGTGTATGGCAAACAGCCTCATGCAGTGGTTCTTGCCGAGAATCTTTCAAAGGGCATGCATCGTCTACGTTTGCAGAAATGCACTGAGGGCCAATATGGCATGACGACAGTATGTGGGGTTTATCTTGCTACTGGTGGTTTAACTTATAAAGTGCCGGCTAAAAAAAGGTTTATTGAAGTATATGGTGATTCTTATACATGTGGATATGGAGCAGAGGGCTTGAAGTATAATGAACCTTTTAAGTTGTCTACAGAGAATTGCAATAAGGCGTATGGATGTATCATAGCCCGATATTTTGATGCGGATTATGCACTAGTTGCTCATAGTGGACAAGGCATGGTGCGTGATTGGGCGGATAAGAATCAGATGTCAGATATTAATATGTATATTCGCCATGACAAAGTGATGGATCAGCATGATACCACTGTATATTCATTTGCTGCATACAAACCAAGTCTTGTTATGATAAATCTTGGTACTAATGATTTTTCACCAACCGCAATTCCTACGGACGAACAATATGTTGGGCAATACTTGAAGTTGATAGCAAGTTTACGCAAACATTATGGTAATGTTCCAATATTATGTATTACCCCACACTCTGCTACTCGCTATCTTTGTGCAGCTTTGCAATTATTGAAGGAGCGTGTGGCTGACGACAAAAATGTTCACATGGCTAATTCTTTAGCTAATATTATAGTTGATGATACCGATTTAGGTTCCGATTGGCATCCTAATTACATAGGACAACGTAAGATAGCCATGACCCTCATTCCCCAAATATCTGCAATGATGGGATGGTCATTGAGTGATGATGTTGTAAAATAACAAAGGATACTTTGATTACAAAGGAGCACGAGAGTGCTCCTTTTTTATGTACTGATATCAAAAATTATAGCTTAAAAATCAAAAAACTGTGTAGAGAAAAAAATGTTAAACATATCTTTGTAAAATAATAGTCTATTATAACAATATCTAATTAAACCTAAAAAATAACATGAAAAAAAGCGTGAGTATTTTTGTGAAAAATCATTTGGATAATATCCAAAGGTTATCGTTTTTTATTTTGTTTATAGTCTTCGCTATAGGAGCATTTGCGCAAAATAAAATTACAGGAGTCGTGACTGATATTACTGGGGAACCTGTTATTGGTGCCAGTGTTGTGGTGCGGGGAACGACTAATGGTTCTATTACCGATCTAAATGGTAATTTCTCTATTCTAAATGCACCACAGAATGCTACTTTGGTAGTGTCGTATATAGGATATGAGTCGCAAACTATCGTTACGAATGGTCGTCACGAATTAAAAGTATCTTTAGTTGAAGATAAAAAAACTTTGGAAGAAGTTGTCGTTGTTGGTTATGGTGTTCAGAAAAAAAGTGATGTTACAGGTGCTTTGACTCGTATCGGACAAACTGAATTGAATGCTATGCCAGTAAAAGATGCATTACAAGCTATGCAAGGTAAAACAGCAGGTGTGGATATTACGACAAATCAACGCCCTGGTGAAACTGGTGGTATTAGTATACGTGGTGTACGTTCATTAAATGCTGATCAGGGACCATTGTATGTTGTTGATGGAATGATTATTCAGAATGGAGGTATTGAAAACTTAAATCCACAGGATATTGAGTCTATTGATGTATTAAAAGATGCTTCTGCTACTGCTATTTATGGTTCACGTGGTGCCAATGGAGTTATTCTTGTAACCACGAAACATGGACGTAATGGTAAAGCTGTCATTAGTTATTCTGGATCTGTTACTGTTGAAAATATGTATGACGTGACTCACATGATGAATACGGGAGAATGGATAGCTTATGCACGTCAGGCAAAAATGAATCAAATTAGTAAAACAGGACAGAACTTGTATGGTTCAGACACTCCTTCTTATAATGCAGACAAAGCTATTTGGGGATCTATAGGTGCTTCTTGGGCTAATATAGAGGCTGGGTGGTCCGCAGATCATAGTACTTGGAATGGTGATGATGCCATTACTTATGATTGGACAAAATATGGTAAGCAGACTGGTGTATCTACCGAACATACGCTTAGCGTAGCTGGTGGTACAGATAAGATACAAGCTTATGGTTCATTCGGCTTCTTGCGTCAGGAAAGTACTCAGCCTGGTCAGTTGTATAAACGCTATACAGCAAAGGTAAGTGTAGATGCAACTCCACAGACTTGGTTCAAAATGGGCGCTAATATCAATGCCGCTTTTGGTGATCAGCAGTATGGATATAACTTTGCTAAATCAGTTACTGGTTCAGGAGATTATTACTCAGCTTTAAAATCAATGTTACCTTGGACTGTTCCTTATGACGATAACGGATTATATATTCGAAATCCGGCAGCTGGCGATGTCAATATCATTAATCCTATTAATGAGTTGCAATATACAGAGAATAATCGTCAGCAACTTACATTGAATGGTAGCTTCTATGCAGAACTCAATATCGGTGAAATGTGGAAACCGCTTACAGGACTTCGATTTCGTACGCAGTTTGGACCTGAATTTAGATATTATCGTGATGGTGTTGCTTATGCAGCCGATGGCATAAATGGTGATGGTAATAATACTGCTAGTTATAATACGAATCAAACTCGTAGTTGGACTTGGGATAACTTGGTTTACTATGATCGTACAATTGCACAAAATCACAAAATAAACCTAACATTGTTGCAATCATCTTCTGACTATCATTATGAGTTAGGGGATATGAAAGCTATAGGTACTGCAACAACAGACGAAAAATGGTTTAATTTGTTTTCTGCAGGTAAATTGAATTCTTTCGGTACAGGGCTAACAGAGAAGCAGCTGGAATCTTACATGGCACGTTTTAACTATAGTTATAAAGATAAATACTTGCTCACAGCTTCTGTTCGCCGTGATGGTGCGTCACAGTTAGCTGAAGGTCATAAATGGGCTAATTTTCCTTCTCTAGCACTTGGATGGCGTATTGATCAGGAAGATTTTATGAAAGGTATAACTTGGATTGACGGCTTGAAACTTCGTCTTGGATATGGTGTTACAGGTAATGCCGCAATATCTCCTTATGGAACTAAGGGAGCTATTACAACTCTTTATTATAATTATGGTAATACAGATTCTTCGATTGGCTATGTCGCATCTGATCCTTCACAATCACATCCTGCAAAAATGGCTAATTCTAACTTAGGTTGGGAGCGTACTTCACAATACAATTTTGGTTTGGATTATAGTTTCCTTAAAAATAGAATTACTGGTAGTTTTGATATATATAGTACAAAAACTAATGATCTGCTTATGGATATGTCAATTCCTTCTCTCACGGGCTATACTTCAACTTATGCAAATGTTGGCAAGACCAAAGGATGGGGTATTGATTTTCAGTTGAATACTATTAATATCATGACTAAGGATTTTCATTGGATGACAAACATCACGTATTCTATGGATAGAAGCGAAATCAGTGAACTTGCTAATGGTGTGAAAGAGGATTTGAATAATGGATGGTTTGTTGGAAGACAAATTGGAATTGTAGGTTATGATTATGTCTATGATGGTATATGGAAAACGTCAGAAGCAACAGAAGCTGCTAAGTATAATCGTAAACCAGGACAGATCAAAGTAAAAGATTTGGATGGCGATGGTAAAATTGATGCTACGCATGATCGTTGCATACGTGGTTATCTACGTCCTAAATGGAGTGGAGGTATGACAAACACATTTACTTACAAAGACTTTGAACTATCATTCTTCATGTATGCGCGTTGGGGATTTATGGTACGCACTGGTGGGCTGACTTTGGACGGTCGCTATGCACAGAGAAAAATCGATTATTGGGTCGCAAATACTAATGAAAATGCAGAGTATTATGCTCCTGGTTCAAATGGAGAGGCTGCCGATACTTATAGTTCTTCAATGAATTACCATGATGGTTCGTTTATTAAGATGCGTAATATTAGTTTTGGCTACAATGTTCCTAAAAGATATCTTGATAAGTTAGGCATTGGTGCACTAAAATTATATGTGCAGGCATTAAATCCTTTTATGATTTATCACCGAATTAAATATCTTGATACAGATTTGTCAAGCTATGACAATAATACGGTTACTTCAGGAGCAGGAGTTTCTACACGCTCTTGGGCATTTGGTTTGAATTTAAGTTTCTAATTCATAATTAAAGAATACAATGAAAAATAATATATATTTATTAGCATTTATGGCGGCTTCTACATTAGGGCTTGCTACATCTTGTAGTAGTGATTTCTTGGATGAAAAGCTAACTACACAATATAGTACTGATCATTTTAAGACTCAGTCAGGACTAGACGAGTTATCTGTAGGAACTTATCAGAAATTGAAGTTCCAGTTTAACTACACTTGGGGAATAAAGGCTTTTAATTGGGGTGTTGATGAATTTACAGATGCTAATAATTCTGGACCAGACTATAATAATTATGGTGAGACTTTAAATTCTACTAATACAGAAGTGAATTCCCCTATATGGGATAATTATTTCAGTGGTATAGAATCTGCTAATACAATGATAGCTAACATACCTCAATATTATAATAAGTCTGACGCGAATTACAATACACGTCTTGGAGAAGGGTATTTCTTCCGTGGATTTTATTATTATAGATTAGTACAGCAATATGGTGGAGTTCCTTTAAAATTACAACCATCTGCAGGCGTAGAGACATATTTTACTCGTGCTTCAGAAGATGCTTGTTTTGCTCAAATTATATCTGATTTAGAGCAAGCTTATAATTTGTTGCCAACAAAACAGGATGGTACTGGAAAAATAACGAAATGGGCTGCTGCACATTTCCTTGCTTCTGTTCATCTTGCCCGTGCAAGTGAATTATACTCTTCATGGAATAAAGACTATGTATCTTCTGATCTAGAAGCTGTTATAAAATATGGTAAGGAGGTTGTTACTGCATGTCCTATTTGTTCTAATTATGTGGATTTATGGAATTACACCAAGGCTAATGATGTAAACGAAAAAGTGAGCGAAGTTGTTCTTGCAGCACAGTTCTCTGATGATCAAAATACATGGGGACGTTATGGAAATCAGATGCATCTTTATTATCCAGCTGTTTACCAGGATATGTCTGGTACGAAACGTGATATTTCAGGAGATCGTGAATTCTGTTACGCACGTTCTACTAATTACACAATGGATGTCTTTGACCGTGTAAACGACTCTCGTTTTTGGAAATCATTTGTTACATGTTATGGTTGTAATAGTAGTTCTGATGCCCCTGCATGGAATGCTGCTGCCATCGCAGCCGGCGTTTGCCCATCTGGTGCTGCAGCCAATGCAAAAAGATTTGTAGGAGGTCAGGTCGCTACAAAATATATTGTAAATAATGCAGGGGATAACAGATATGTAAAATATGGAACGGCAGAAGCTGATGTGTTAAAAAATGGAGTGTTGGATGCAACACATACTTTCGTGCGTTATTTTAAAGATGAAAAAAACTCTTGGCTTGATGCTCATGGTAATGAAGGGTATTATGGTGCGCAGAAGCGTTTTGTTGCTTTGAGTAAGTTCCGTGATGGATATCGTATAGCAATAGCTTCGCAGTTTGGTACCCGTGACGCTATTATAGCTCGCAGTGCCGAAGATGCTCTTATGGTGGCTGAGGCTTACATAAGGCAGGGTGAAAGTCATTATGATGATGCCCTTACCTATATTAATATGTTGCGTGACCGTGCTGGATATGCTTCAGGTGAAGATCGTGCAGTAAATGTTGATGGAGGTCAGGCTTATAAGAATAATGCTTATTGTAAGGATAAGGGAGGTGGCTATTCTGCTGATGGTGCAATTTTCTCAAGTGAGAATACATATTACGAATCTAATAATGTTAGTGCCACAACAGAATCTACAAAGAGTGCAATGCATTTAAATAGTGTAAGTGATGTATATAACTCTGTTGTTGATAGTCCAATATATCAAGCTTTAGGTTGTACGACGAACGCTCAGAAAATGCTGTGTTTCTTACTAGATGAGCGTACTCGTGAATTGTGTGGAGAAAGTTTACGCTGGTATGATCTTGCACGTACAAAGACTCTTGAGGCACGTTGGAATGCATTCAATGATGGCTCTGTTCGTGGTGTTGGTAAGTTTGATGCAGCGAAGCATTATTATCGTCCAATTCCTCAAACGTTCTTAAACTCTATTACAAAGGCTAATGGTGTTTCTCTTTCAGATGATGAAAAACAAGTTTTGCAAAATCCTGGATATTAATGGTGATTATAGATAAATAAAAAATTACTGCATCTAATGAGATGCAGTAATTTTTTTATCTTTTGTTTGTCTATCTACAGATAATGCAGATGTTTTTTGTTGAACTTGTCTGCTAATATTATATGCCGTTATTTCATAAGCCAATTCTTTTTCAACCAGTTGCGTACTGGGATATCATATAGTTTGAGACATGCGTATGCTACAGCTATAGCCATTGCAAATACTGATATGCTTACAAAAATATGTACTCCCAGTGGGGCATCAGGGTGGCTTCGCATCCATGCTACTTGTAGGTAGACTAATGGGTAGTGAATGATGTATAATGGATATGATATTTCTCCAAAAAACTTACATACGGTAACCGATCTTCCTGACACATTACTGCCTGCTCCCATTGATACAATTAAGGGGAAAAGAACTATAATTGTTGTTGATTCATATATTCCATTCATCCACATTTTGTCTGTGCCTCCTATTCTAGGCATCACTAGTAGCGCTGCAATGAGTAAAGAACACCACCAGAATCCTGCTCTTACCTTTATCAGTTTGTTGATACGTGATAGTAGTAGACCAGCAAAAACTGGATATAGTAGGCGAGATGCTCCTATACATATTTTGTCGGGGGTTAAACTCCATCCTCCAATTACTGTATATGCAGCATAATTGCGAGTTTGAAGTACATTTAAAACATCCCAGTTCATTGTTAAATTTAATGTCAGGAATGCTGCAAAAACCAAGAATATAGCTAGCATCGTCTTCGAAAAATGACGTATGATAGTTGCATATAGAATATTAGCTATATACTCCCATTGAAGAGACCAAGCTGGACCGTTCAAAGGATTTGTTTCTCCCCATCCTCGTATATCCATTTTCGTTGTGGCAGGTAGCATAGTGAAAGCAAACAACATCATCATTATCAACTCTTGCCATGATGTTTTGCTGATAAGTGGAAATCCAGAGCAGTCACTGAAGTAGAACAATAAGGCCCCTAAAGCTGTCCCCATTATGACCATAGGGTGTAGACGTACAAGACGTCGTTTGAAAAATCCCCATGTTGTCATTTTGTTCCAACGGTCGTCATAAGCATAACCAATAACAAATCCTGACAGAACGAAAAAGAAATCTACAGCTAGATAACCATGATTCAATATCTGAAAAACTGGTCCTTTTGAATAAGTCTCAAACAAATGGAATGCTACTACGATCATTGCTGCAACACCGCGCAGTCCATCTAGTATTTCATATCGTGGCTTTGATGCCAAATAAGTTGATGCCATAATTGATTGTTTAATTTGTGTCGGTAAAATTATAAGAAATAAAAAACATATAATTGTATTATTGTTTATTAGAATTGTCTTATATTTGCATCTCGTATTATAATACCAACTATATATGAATGACAACATCCTACATTCTTTTTCTTACCATGATATTCATATTGCTCCTAAGAATCAAATTGATTTGCACCAGCAATCAACATGGGAGTTATCTTATGTATCTGTGGGTTCAGGGATTCGAACTATAGGAGATAAGACCGAAATGTTTAATTCTGGAGATGTAGTCCTTATACCTCCAGAAATACCTCATTGTTGGTCATTTAATGATTTTGAAACTGATATTAATGGTCATATAGCAAATATAACTGTTACTTTTGATGATGTTTTCTTGAATAAATGTGCTTCAGCATTTCCTGAAATGTCTGCTGTGATAATGAAGATACGTGAGAATATTGATGCTGTAAAATTCGGTAAGAGAAAAGCTGGTGTAATCATATCTATTTTAAATGGTATGAAGAAAGAAAATAATGCAGAGAAATTAGCTTCGCTAATACGGCTCCTTAGTGTTTCGTCTGATAATAAGGATATTTATATTGTAGGACATAACAATAAAATTGATGCAAGAGAATATCAGCTTAATCTAATAAAAACTTATGTGCTATGTAATTTCTATAGGTCAATAACTATTGATGATGTAGCTCGTCATGTAAATATGAACCGTACTTCGTTTTGCCGTTTTTTTAAGTATAATATAGGTATGTCATTTGTGAATTATCTAAATGAGTATCGAATAGCAAAAGCATGTGAATTACTTAAAAAGACAGACTTTAATATATCGCAAGTTTGTTATAAATCGGGCTTTAATGATATCCCATATTTCTGCCGTGTGTTTCGTCGCATTAAATGTATGACTCCAAGTAAATATAGAATTACAAATTATTAATCGACGCAGAAGCATTAATAAAAATGGCAGACCAAGTCAAAGCGTTTACACGCATGTGGCTTGGGATGTTATACATGTAATTATGTTTTTTAGCTACGAAGCTACGTCATCTTCTGAACCGCCTTTATACAAAGGGAAGGAGAATGTTTTAACAAGGAAAGTTAGCTACGTCAGGCTACGTTCAAGCTACGCCAATATCAGGTGTTTTGATATAGAATTGGAGTCTTAGCCCAAAATCATAGGTGAATTTCAATATGACATTCTTTCTGGGATATATTTTTAAACGCTTATATATGTTATGTACGTACGCGCGTACTAGGAGTTTTTGAAATATAAGTGTCTAAGTGTCGAATGTCTGACTATCAATATGTTAGCTGTGATTTAAGTGTCGGTGAAGTGTCGGTAAGGTGTCGGCGCATTTCTGATTTTTACCGACACTTCACCGACACCTTGCCGACACTTGTTCTTAACATAACTTCCTGATGATCAAGGACTCGACACTTCGACGCTTTTTTTTTAGAAAACTGTATGTAGGAAGAATGAAACCTAGAAGACTGACGGCAGACCATTAATACCCATCCATCAAACCGTTTCTACGATCAAACGTTTCTATTGTATCGTTATAACGTTTTCATTCCTACGACATAACGTTTGCATTCCATCGATCAAACGTTTCCGTTGTATCGTTAAAACGTTTCCATTCCATCGTTAAAACGTTTTCTTTTTCCGGTTCAAAAGTAATCCCGAATAATTCCATCTTTTCCGTTTCATCGTTGAAACGCCATCCCATGCCGTAGCTCGAACGTAGCCTGCCGTAGCTGTATTTCTGTAAAATATTACGTAACTTGCTAAATGACAGTAAGTTAATCCGTTTACGTAGCTTCGTAGCTAGAAAAAACGAATTTCCACAGGTAGGAATCCCCTTTGTTTAGCTATTTGTCAGACATAACTATAAGCATTAAGAGTTCCTTCTATATATAATAATGTGTATATATTTTGAAATACATGATTCTGTCAACAAAACGGAAATAATGAAATATAATTGAAACTTTTTCATAAAAAGATTTGGAGGTTCGGATAAAAACCTATACTTTTGCATTCGCTTTTGAGAACAACGCTTCTCTTACAGCAAAAGAAAGAGTTCTTTGAAAAGATTTACATAGACAGAAAAGTAGTACAAGAAGCGAGTGCTGGGATTTATTTCGGTACTCGGGTAAAAAGAAACAAACCGTCACCGGACTTAGGTTCGGTTTCGAAAAAATCAGGTTTTAGACTACAATAATTTAGGAGATTCGTTCTGAACAGATTACAGACATTCTAGAAATAGAATATATAATATTTTACAATGGAGAGTTTGATCCTGGCTCAGGATGAACGCTAGCTACAGGCTTAACACATGCAAGTCGAGGGGTAACGAGAGGAAAGCTTGCTTTCCTTGTCGACGACCGGCGCACGGGTGAGTAACGCGTATCCAACCTGCCCACAACTAGGGAATAACCTTGCGAAAGTAAGACTAATGCTCTATAATTTCCTTTGACGGCATCTGATTAGGAATAAAGATTTATCGGTTATGGATGGGGATGCGTCTGATTAGCTTGTTGGCGGGGTAACGGCCCACCAAGGCAACGATCAGTAGGGGTTCTGAGAGGAAGGTCCCCCACATTGGAACTGAGACACGGTCCAAACTCCTACGGGAGGCAGCAGTGAGGAATATTGGTCAATGGGCGAAAGCCTGAACCAGCCAAGTAGCGTGCAGGATGACGGCCCTATGGGTTGTAAACTGCTTTTATACAGGGATAAAGTTAGCCACGTGTGGTTATTTGCAGGTACTGTATGAATAAGGACCGGCTAATTCCGTGCCAGCAGCCGCGGTAATACGGAAGGTCCAGGCGTTATCCGGATTTATTGGGTTTAAAGGGAGCGTAGGCCGTCTGTTAAGCGTGTTGTGAAATGTAGATGCTCAACATCTGAATTGCAGCGCGAACTGGCAGACTTGAGTGTGCGCAACGTAGGCGGAATTCGTGGTGTAGCGGTGAAATGCTTAGATATCACGAAGAACTCCGATTGCGAAGGCAGCTTACGGGAGCACAACTGACGCTGAAGCTCGAAAGTGCGGGTATCGAACAGGATTAGATACCCTGGTAGTCCGCACGGTAAACGATGGATGCCCGCTGTTGACCCACCTGGGCCAGCGGCCAAGCGAAAGCATTAAGCATCCCACCTGGGGAGTACGCCGGCAACGGTGAAACTCAAAGGAATTGACGGGGGCCCGCACAAGCGGAGGAACATGTGGTTTAATTCGATGATACGCGAGGAACCTTACCCGGGCTTGAATTGCAGAGG